>NZ_JACFPE010000019.1:0-249 GCF_016102185.1 Gilliamella sp. W8126
GCGTTTCACTTCTGAGTTCGGCATGGGGTCAGGTGGGACCACCGCGCTATTACCGCCAGACATATCCTGTCTTCTCTTTCTTCAATTAATGCACATTATCTCATATCTACATCAATCGCTCAATCTGGAACAAACTGTTCGATTATCTATTAATCTATCTCTAACTTCGCGTATCCAAAACAACTCCGAGTTGTAAGGTTAAGACTCTCGGTTCATTAGTATCAGTTAGCTCAATGTATCACTACACTT
>NZ_JACFPE010000020.1:0-213 GCF_016102185.1 Gilliamella sp. W8126
CACGTCCTTCATCGCCTCTGATTGCCTAGGCATCCACCGTGTACGCTTAATTTCTTAACCTTACAACTCACAGTTGTCTTGGTTTCAATTACGCTTTTTTCTCTTTCTTATCTCAATCCAACATATTCTCATACATCAGCTTGCGATAAAAACGAGAACTCGTTTCTTTCAGCTTGTTCCTAATTGTTAAAGAGCTTTATCTTTCTATTCATT
>NZ_JACFPE010000002.1:0-686626 GCF_016102185.1 Gilliamella sp. W8126
TCAGGTGTGTAAGTGTAGTGATACATTGAGCTAACTGATACTAATGAACCGAGAGTCTTAACCTTACAACTCGGAGTTGTTTTGGGTACGCGAAGATAGATAGATTAATAGATAATCAAACAGTTTGTTCCGGATTGAGCGATTAGTGCGAATATGAGATAATATGCATTAGTTGAAGAAAGAGAAGACAGGATATGTCTGGCGGTAATAGCGCGGTGGTCCCACCTGACCCCATGCCGAACTCAGAAGTGAAACGCCGTAGTGCCGATGGTAGTGTGGGTATTACCCATGTGAGAGTAGGGTGCCGCCAGACTTTTAAATTTTATATATACATACCAAATACGGTGGAGCGGTAGTTCAGTTGGTTAGAATACCTGCCTGTCACGCAGGGGGTCGCGGGTTCGAGCCCCGTCCGTTCCGCCACCTTTTCTAGGGGCGTAGTTCAATTGGTAGAGCACCGGTCTCCAAAACCGGGTGTTGGGAGTTCGAGACTCTCCGCCCCTGCCATAAAAAAAGATGTTTTGCTCTAAATTTAATCACTTATTCAAATTTATTTACGTAAATAAAAAAATTTTGTTTACAGATTTACTTTGTCAATTATAATTCCCGCCCAACAATATTTATAATCTAGAGGATATAACATGGCTGAGAGTTTTGTAAGTCAACAACGTTTTTTTGATAATAAGAATTATCCAAGGGGTTTTTCTCGTCATGGTGATTTTACTATAAAAGAAGCTCAGATCTTAGAAAAATATGGTTGTGCTTTTAGAGATCTTGATACAGAAGTTAAAAAGCCAGCCACTTCAGAAGAAAAATCTTTTGTTGCGGTTTGTAAAGGGAAAAAAGAGCCATCTACTGATTATGAAAAAGCGTGGATAAAGTACCTTTCTAAAATTAATAAACCAAAACGTTTTCACACATTATCAGGAGGAAAACCTCAAGTTGATGTAAGTGATGATTTTGTCGATAGTGATGATTAATGTTTTAGCCAATATTTTTGTGCAGCTGAATTAATAATCTATCCATAGAACGATAACTCAGAGCTTCTGAAATGTGTTTTCGTTCTATGTTTTTTGAACAGTCTAAGTCAGCAATAGTACGTGATACTTTTAATATCCGATGCCACGCTCTAGCAGAGAGACCTAACTTGATTAAAGCCTGCTCCAAATAATTATTGTCTTCATCACTTAGTAGGCAATGTGTTTGAATCTCTTTTGGTGATAATTGACTATTTAATTTGTTATTTCTTAGCATTTGAATCTTTCTTGTATCAATCACTCTTTTCTTTACTTTTTCTGTTGTTTCTGTTGCTGTAGCCTTTTGGCTTAATGTACCCCTTGGTAGTAATGGTACTTCAATAGAAATATCAAACCGATCTAAAAATGGCCCAGATAGCCTATTTAAATAACGTATTATTTGCTGTGGTGTTGTTCTGTTATGAGTGCCTTGATAATGACCTGTGGGACTTGGATTCATTGCAGCTATGAGTTGAAACCTAGCTGGAAATTTTATTTTTGCATTAGCTCTTGATATAACGATTTCTCCTGACTCAATAGGTTCTCTTAACGCATCTAAAACTTTACGGTTAAACTCAGGTAATTCATCTAAAAATAAAACTCCATTATGTGCTAATGAAATTTCGCCAGGTCTGGGAATTGAGCCACCTCCTACTAGCGCCGCAATCGATGCACTGTGATGTGGTGATCTAAATGGTCTTGTTCGCCAATTCTGTATTGAACCATTTGAGTTAACAAGACTTGCAATAGCAGCACTTTCAAGAGCCTCATCATCTGATAATTGTGGTAATAATGATGTTAATCGTGTTGCTAACATGGTTTTACCTGTCCCTGGTGGTCCTATTAATAATAGATTATGTCCACCGGCTGCAGCAATTTCTAACGCTCTTTTAGCATGTTCCTGACCAATTATATCTTGTAGACTAGCGAGTTGATCATTCTCTTCTTGATACTGTCTATATTCGACTGCATGTAAGTTAATTTCATTATATAAATATTGACACAATTCCAGTAAATTATGTGTAATTAATGTATTATTTTGATGTATTAACGATATTTCAGATTGATTTTCAGCTGAAATAATTAAAGTACGATTATTTTTTTTCGATGATATAGCTGCAGGAATCGCCCCTTTCACAGCCTTAATTTCACCGGAAAGAGCTAATTCACCTAAAAACTCATATTTGGCAAGGTGATCCATTGGTATCTGTTCTGTTGCTGCAAGAATAGCAATAGCTATAGGTAAATCAAAACGACTCCCTTCTTTGGGTAGATCTGCAGGGGATAGATTAACGGTTATTTTTTTTGAAGGAAATGTAAAACCACTATTGATAATAGCACTTCTAACACGGTCTTTAGACTCTTTTACTGTTGCTTCTGGTAAACCAACAAGCACGAAGCCCGGTAAACCATTACTAATATGTACTTCGACGTTAATTTGAGGTGCTTGTATACCAATAGAGGCTCTAGTAAAAATAATAGCGAGAGACATAATCTTATCATCAATAACATGGAAATTCTTGTTAGCTTATTGGTAATTAAAAATTGTTATAAATAATAGATAGAAAAATACGTAGCTTCTCGCAATAAATTTTATATTTTTGCAAACATTTTAATTTTTTTTACTCAAAAATAATTTAGAAATAAATAGTGATATAAAAAATATGCAAGTATTGCTTAATACAACAGAAGGACCTGTAGGCGTATCATAAACTAATGAAAATAATATCCCACCAATGATTGAGAACATGCCAATTAATATCGCAATAATTGCCATTGATTCAGGATTTTTAGCAAAGTATTTTGCAGTAGCTGCTGGAATGATTAACAGTGCTGTAATAATCAAAGCACCAACAAATTTCATAGCAATACCTATCGTTAATGCTAATAATATGGTTAGAATAAATTTTGTTAGTGGTACATTAATTCCATGACTAAATGCTAATTCTTCACTAACTGTAATAAATAAAAAATGATTCCACCGCCACACTAGCAATAGTCCAATTATTACTACACAGATGATTATTTGGTAAACATCAAACATTGTTATAGATAAAAGATCACCAAATAGATAGCCCATTAAATCAATGCGTATGTTATTCATTAAACTTATTACAACTAAACCCAATGAAAGAGCACTATGAGCTAAAATACCCAGTAAAGTATCAACAGGAAGTTGCTTTTGAGATTCTAACCATAATAATCCAATTGCTAATATCAATGTTACTAAAATAATGGCATAAAATAGATTGATATTTAAAAGAAAACCAAAAGCTACCCCTAATAATGCGGCGTGAGATAATGTATCGCCAAAATAGGACATTCTTCGCCAAACAACAAATGTACCTAAAGGTCCTGTCAAACAGGTTAAACTTAATCCTGCCAGTAAAGAGGGTAACAGTAACTCTATCATTATTTTTTTCCTCGTTGGTCAGGTAATATAAATTTTTGATTATGGTGATGCTGGCAAAAATCATGGTCATGATTGTGATGGTGTTTATATAAAGCAATTTGTGATGCACCATGTTGTCCAAAAAGCGAAATAAACTCAGGATCATTTGAAATACTAGCTGGTGTTCCTGAACAACAAATATGGTGGTTTAAACAAATTACCTCATCAGTTTTTGCCATGACTAGATGTAGATCATGTGAGACCATTAATACACCACAGTTAAACTCGTTTTTTGCATCAATAATTAAATCATATAACAGTACCTGCCCATTAACATCAACGCCTTGTGTCGGTTCATCAAGAATGAGTAACTTTGGGCGTTTGGCTAATGCTTGTGCTAAAAGAACTCGCTGCAGTTCACCACCTGATAGTTGATGCATGGATCGATCTATCAAATATTCAGCCTTAACTAATGATAATGTTTTATGAATATCTATTTGACTTAACTGTTTATTTAATCGCATAAAACGTTTTACAGTAATTGGTAAAGTTGGATTTAAATTTATGGATTGAGGGACATAGCCAATGGTTAAATCAGATGTACGCTTAATGCTACCTGTAGTTGGTTTAATTAAACCTAAGATAACTTTGATAAGCGTTGATTTACCAGCACCGTTTGGTCCTAATACTGTAATAATTTGATTTAAATTAACCGTTAATGAAATATCATATAATATTTTTTGGTTATTTATTTCAACGGAAATATTATCAAGTGACATTAAATGCGTCATGATATTATTAGTCCTTGCTGGTCAATATGTTATGTTATATTATAACAATTATTCTGGTTTATTCCATCATATTTTATTAATATTGGATGATAATGTGAAAAATTTAACTAACACTATTATAAAGTCTATCCGTTTTTTTTTATTGGTTTTTTTATCTATTTGGGCGCTAATAGTTAATGCCAATGCGACAATAATTTCTTCAGTAAGACCTATTGGATTTATTACCGAAGCAATCGCATCCGGTGTAATAGATACTGATATATTATTACCTGATGGCGCTTCACCACACACTTATTCATTGAAACCTTCTGATTTAATTAAAATCAAGAATGCAGACTTAATAATTTGGGTTGGTGAGGATATGGAAACTTTTATGCCAACTGTCTTAAAAAATATTGATCAACAGAAACAAATAGAATTAATGGATATCGCTGAAATTGAAACTTTACTTCGTACAAGCCATCAAGAAGATAAACATCATGATAATGATATGCACATTGATAGTGATCATCATCATCATGGTGAATATGATGAACATATTTGGCTTTCACCTAAAATTGCTAAAATCATTGCTAAATCAATTCATGCTAAACTGATCGACTTATACCCCAATAAAGCAGCAATACTTGGTGCAAATCTAGAAGAGTTCATTACAAATTTATCAGAAACGGAACAAAATATTGCAAAAAAACTAATTAACGTCCAAAATAGAGGCTATTTTGTGTTTCATGATGCTTATGGTTATTTTGAATCGCATTTCGGATTAAAGAATCTAGGAAGTTTTACCATAAATCCAGCAGTACAGCCTGGCGTTCAAACAGTTTATGCAATTCAAAAAGAATTAGCTGAACATCAAGCGGTCTGTGTTTTTAGAGAGCCACAGTTTAGCCCTGCAATAATTAAAAAGATAGTGAATGGTACGGATGTTCGAATTGGTGAGTTAAATCCATTAGGGACTGGTATCCCTATAACAAAAGATTCATATTCACACTTTTTATTTGCATTGACACAAGAACTGTTGGATTGTTTAGATAAAAAATAATTTAGATAATAGATAGTTAAGGTTAATTTTGGTACAGCAGATTAAATCCCCTGATATTGAAAAAAATAAGTTGAAGATTCCTTATTTTTCAATATTAGGCGTCCTTGTTGTTGTGATTTTAGTAACTATATTGTGGCGTCCTTTAAATCTAGATCGTACAGTATATGTTCCGTTAAATTCACAAGCGCAAACCACAGTGACAGATACGTCAACATCATCAGTTGTTATTGGTGATGGTCGAATAGATATGGTTGGTGATAAATCAAAATCGGAAAATGTTACCGAATCATCCGATGTTCCAGAAGATGCTATAGCTAAAGATGAATTAGATGATATCTCTGAAGAAAAAGATAATACTGTACAATACACCATTGCACGTGGAGATACATTACACGATATTTTATTTCGTTATAATGTTAATAAAAATGACATTTTACAGTTAACAAGTAAATTTAAACAGCTGGCCAATTTAAGAATTGGCCAGCAAGTAAGTTGGACAACTGATGACAACCATAATTTATTAACTTTCAATTGGACAATATCGAGCAATAACGTTCGTATTTTTGAAAAGTCAGGTAATAAATTTATAGAAAGTTCTGAAACTATGGAAGGTACATCCGAAAATGTTGTCATTACTGGTGATCTTAAAACGAGTTTTGTAGCTGATGCACGTAAAGCCGGTTTGACAAGCAATGAAATCGGTATTATTACTCGCGCCTTGCAATGGCGATTGGATTTTCGCCGTTTAAAAGTCGGAGATAAATTTGCTGTATATTTGTCACGTGAAATGCATGGTAAAAGATTATCTAATAGCAAACTTCTTGGTGTTCGGATTAAAAATGGAACTAAAGATTATTACGCTATTTTGGCTGATGATGGTAAATACTATGATATTAATGCAAGTAGTTTATCTCAAAGTTTTTTCCGTTATCCTTTGGCTAAACAAGCTCGCGTATCATCAGGATTTAATCCACGTCGGGTAAATCCAGTCACAGGTATTGTTACAGCACATAATGGTGTTGATTTTGCTGTATCTCGAGGAACACCTGTTTTATCTGTTGGTAATGGTGAGGTTGTTATCGCAAAATATAGTGGTTCTGCTGGTAACTATGTTGCTATTCGACATGGTAGGCAATATATGACAGCTTATATGCATCTGGATAAAATTTTAGTAAAACCAGGACAACAAGTTAAACAAGGCGATAAAATTGGTTTGTCAGGTAATACAGGGCGTTCGACAGGACCTCATTTACATTTTGAATTACATATCAATAACAAACCAGTTAATCCATTAACTGCTAGTTTGCCAATTAATGAAGGTTTAACAGGTAAATCTAAGAAAGCATTTATTGAAAAAGTTAAAAATATTAAACCTAAACTTAGTTTTTAACTGATTTTTGTCTTCAAATCCATTATTTAAACTAAAAATTCTTATGTGAAAGAAGGCCAATGCATCAGAAAAAAGTTGTGCTATCATAAGACAGTTTTATTTAACATAAATATCAGGTGCAGTTTGAAAAAAACAACGAAAAAGACATCTACTAAAAAAATTTCGAAGAAAAATAACAAATCATGGTGGCGCCGTGTCTGGTGGTTACTATTTAAGTTATTTCTTATATTTGTTGCAGTAACTGTTGTTTATGGAATTTATTTAGATCAACAAATTAAAGAACGCATCGATGGTAATGTCTGGGAATTACCGGCTGCTGTGTATGGGCAAATTGTAGATCTTGAACCTGATAGTGATTATAGCCTGAGTGATGTTGTTACGCTGTTAAAAGGTGCACAATATCGTCAACAAGATAGTAAAGCAACTCGTCCTGGTGAATTTATTGTCCAAAACGATGCTGTAGAAATTTATCGACGACCATTTACTTTCCCTGATGGTGAAGAGCAAGCTTTTCGAGTCAGAATTACTTTTTATGATAACAGAATTGATCGTATATCTAATTTAGATACTGGTCGTGACTTTGGCTTACTTAAAATAGATCCTAAATTAATAACTATGATGCATTCACCTAACGGTGAACAACGACTTTTTGTCCCGTTAAAAGAGTTTTCTGATTCGTTAATAAAAACCTTAATTGCAACTGAAGATAAACGTTTTTATGACCATCATGGTGTAAGTTTATATTCAATTGGACGGGCTATTTTTGTCAATTTAACCACCGGCCGAACCGAAGGTGGTAGCACATTAACCCAACAAACAGTTAAAAACCTTTTTTTGACTAATGAAAGAAGCTTAAGCCGTAAAATACGTGAAGCATATATGGCTATAATTTTAGATGCTCGTTATAGTAAAGAACGTATTTTAGAACTTTACCTCAATGAGGTTTATCTAGGGCAAGCTGGTAGTGAAGAGATCCATGGCTTTCCATTAGCCAGTCTTTATTACTTTGGACGCCCAGTTAATGAATTGACATTAGATCAACAAGCTGTATTAGTGGGGATGGTAAAAGGTGCTTCATACTATAATCCTTGGACTCAACCACAACAAGTGATTGAGCGTCGTAATGTTGTCTTAAAGCTTGCTGAACAACAAGGGATTATTGATGAGGAGTTATTCAACTTACTCAGTCAACGTCCTCTTTCCGTTTTACCAAAAGGGGGGGTAATATCTCCACAACCTGCATTTATGCAAGTTGTGCGTAGCGAGCTGAGAAAACAGTTAGGTGATAAAGCGGATCACCTTTCCGGTATGAAAATTTTCACCACCTTTGATCCGGTTGCTCAAGCTGCAGCTGAACAATCTGTAACCAATGAAATTGAAAATTTACGCAAATCGACGAATAAAGATTTACAAACGGCAATGGTCATTGTCAGCCGTGAAACAGGTGAAATTCGTGCTATTATTGGTAGTGCTGAGCCTCGTTATCCTGGTTATAACCGCGCGTGGCTAACAAGACGAGCAATTGGTTCACTTGCAAAACCATCGACTTACTTAACCGCATTAGGCCAACCGGGGCGTTATCAGCTTAATAGTTGGCTTGATGACAGTCCATTATCAATAAAGTTGGATAATGGTAGTTATTGGCAACCAAAGAATTTTGACCGCAAGTTTCGCGATAAAGTAATGTTAATTGATGCGTTAGCCCTTTCGCTTAATGTCCCTACCGTTAATTTAGGGATGGGATTAGGTTTAGATGCAACCAAGAATACTTTACAAGCATTGGGGGTATCTGAAGATCGTATTCCGAATTTACCATCAAGATTATTGGGTGCTCTAGAGTTAACTCCTTTAGAAACCGCACAGATGTTCCAAACTATTACTAATAATGGTCAACGGGCACCATTAACAATTTTAAGATATGTTTTATCCGACAAGGGTGAACTTGTTTATCAAAATTATCCACAACAAATTCAAGCTGTTTCTCAACAATCAGCTTATTTGACGACTTATGCGATGCAACAAGTAGTTGAATCGGGAACATCGCGTTCACTAAAAGCGAAATATGGATCATTTAATTTAGCAGCGAAAACAGGGACCAGTAATGATTCCCGCGATAGCTGGTTTACTGGAATTGATGGTAAAAATGTTGCGGTAGTTTGGATAGGTCTTGATGATCATTCTCCGATGAAATTAACGGGGGCAACGGGTGCCTTAAAAATATATAGTGAATACTTACAAAATAATCCACCAAAAAGGTTACAACTTCCCGTACCGCAAAATATATTTATGGTTCCTATTGATAGTAATGGTCAATGGCAGTGTAATGACGGTGGTGTACGTAGTTTACCTGCATGGACAATCAACCCTCAAAGTTTATGTTCGGGTAGTCCTCAAGCTGCATCTAATCAACAAGCACCAAGTTGGGTGACAGATTTGTTAAATAATTAAATGAGGTTATTATATGCCTGAATTACCTGAAGTTGAGACGAGTCGACGAGGTATTTTACCTTATTTAAAAGGCCAAACTATTGAGCAGATTATTGTCCGAAATCCAAAGCTTCGTTGGCCCATAGATGAAACAATTAACAATACTCAAGGGCAAGTGATAGTAGATGTTAAAAGGCGTGCCAAATATCTGTTATTACAATTGACTGATGATTGGATTGTCATTCATTTGGGAATGTCTGGTAGTTTACGGATATTAGAGACAAATCAACCACCGGCTAAACATGATCATGTCGATTTAGTATTAGTGAATGGAGTGAGATTAAGATATACAGATCCAAGACGTTTTGGATCATGGCTATGGACTCACTCTATTGAAGAATTACCTCAATTGAAGCAATTGGGACCAGAACCACTAACAGATGATTTTTCAGCTAATTATTTATTTGAAAAAGCTAATAATCGAAAAATACCAATTAAAAGTTGGATTATGGATAATCATATTGTTGTCGGTGTTGGTAATATTTATGCTTCAGAATCATTGTTTTTGGCAAAAATTAATCCAAATCGAAAAGTTAGTAGCTTAACATTAGTCGAATGTGAACGATTAGTCACAGCAATCAAGCTGGTACTTACGAAATCTATAGAACAAGGCGGGACGACCCTTAAAGATTTTGTTCAATCTGATGGTAAGCCGGGGTATTTTGTTCAAAACCTCCAAGTATATGGCCGAGAAGGTGAGCAATGCTTAATTTGCCAATCTAATATTAAGTCTAATAGAATAGGACAACGTAACACTTTTTATTGTGAAAACTGCCAAAAATAATAGATAAAAATTACTTATATTTTTCTTTCCTAATAATTTTTTACTTATTGAATAGTAATGTAAATTCAACTCTTTTTAGTTATAAATTATATAAAATACTTATTAACCACTTTTAACTTAGTTTATTTCTAAATAGTATAGATAATAAACAATTTATTTATGGATTTAAAAAGAATATAATAGTATAAATTAAAAAAATCTTTTTTACTCAAAAGGCTATGGACTTGTTACACAATATCGGCTATCTTTCTCGCTGTAAAATTAACTATTTTTTAAAGCATAGTATCTGTTATAAATTAACTGTAACAGTTTAATTTTAAAATACTTTTACTTTTCTTTATATGGGGTTAAGTCTATTTTAACCTAGTGTATTTCGCTTTGATTAAGGAATTTAAGATGATCAAATTTGCTTCTCGCTTTTTGATAGCTTGTTTTGTTTTATTATCAACAATGATGGCTACAGCTGAAGTTAGAATTGTAATTACTGATGGTGTCAGTTCAGCAAAGCCAATTGCTATCGTACCATTTAAATGGACTGGTAGCGGAGAACCTCCCCAATTTGTAGATAATATTGTTGCATCCGATTTACGTAATAGTGGTAAATTTAATCCTATTGATGTGGCAGCAATGCCACAAAAGCCAACTACTGCATCGGAAGTTAATCCTAGTGTTTGGAGTAATATGGGTATTTCTGCTGTTGTAGTGGGATCAATTCAACCTGATGTATCAGGAAAATATCTTATAACTTATCAACTAGTTGATACTGTTGATCGCCCTGGTTCAGTATTAGCAGAAAATCAATTTTCTATAGAAAAACGCTGGTTACGTTATGCTTCTCATACAGCAAGTGATGAAATCTTTGAAGCATTAACCGGTATTAAAGGTGCATTTAGAACACGTATTGCTTATGTGGTAAAAAACAATAAAGGACCTTATACCCATGAATTGCGTGTATCAGATTACGATGGTTATGATCAAATTACTGTGCATCGTTCTAAAGAGCCACTAATGTCACCAACCTGGTCTCCTGATGGTAAAAAGTTAGCTTACGTAACTTTTGAAAGTGGTCGTTCTGCTTTAGTCTTAAAGACGTTAGACAGTGGCGCAGTTCAAACTATTGCTTCATTTCCACAACATAACGGCGCACCAGCATTTTCGCCTGATGGTAGTAAATTAGCTTTTGCTTTATCAAAAGGTGGGAGTTTAAATTTATATATGATGAATTTGAGTTCTAAAAAGATTACCCAAATTACATCTGGACGTAGTAACGATACAGAACCTTCTTGGATGCCAGATAATCAAACCATAGTTTATACCTCTGACCAGGCAGGACGTCCGCAACTTTATTCAATTAATATTAGTAGTGGAGCATCGCAACGGGTAACTTGGGATAATACCCAAAATCAAAATGCTCGCGTATCTCCAGATGGCAAGTTTATTGCTGTTATTTCTACTAATAATGGTGAGCAACATATTACTCGATATGATGTAGAAACTAATACATATCAACGATTAACCGATACTTTTCTAGATGAAACACCGAGTATTGCTCCAAATGGTACTATGATTATCTACAGTTCTTCACAAGGTTTAGGTACAATTTTGAATCTTGTTTCTACTGATGGTAATTTTAAAGCAAGGTTACCAGCGACAGATGGGCAAGTGAAATTCCCTTCGTGGTCACCTTATTTATAAGAACGACTAATTTTTGGGCAATAATAACATTATTAAAATTGTGTAAATGTGAAGGTCGTTATAATATATACATCTAATCTTTCTAGTTAGTAACAAGTGTTACTGTTAAGTCGGTTAGATGTATAAAAATAAGTAAATTTATTTAAAAAAAGGAGTTAATACAATGCAATTTTCTAAATTTCTTAAAGTAGCTGCGGTTGCTTTACCATTAATCGCTGTGACAGCATGTTCATCAAACAGCAGCAGCACTGCAGGTGGTAACGGCACTTTATCAAAAGAAGCTTTAGAGCAACTTCAAAAACTACAACAAATTAACACTGTTTATTTTGATTATGATAAATACAATGTTAAAGCAGAATATGAAACATTATTAAATGCACATGCTGTATTTATTCGTTCAACTAACTTAAATGTTATTATTGAAGGTCATGCCGATGAGCGTGGTACACCAGAATATAATATCGCTTTAGGTGAACGTCGTGCGTCAGCAGTTAAATCTTACCTACAAGGTAATGGTGTTTCTGGTGAACAACTATCAATCGTTTCTTATGGTAAAGAAAAACCAGCAGTATTAGGTCACAACGAAGCAGCTTATGCTAAAAACCGTCGTGCAGTAGTTACTTACGCTGGATACTAATCCCATCTAATGACGGCTGAATCATCAGCCGTTTTTTATTTCCAATGTTCACGTTGAGTTTATATAATATGTATAAAAAAATAATCACATTGTCCTTATTTCTTTTGTTTGCTGGTTATGGTTGTGCTGCTGGTAGTTCTGATGTTGATAGAACAATACAAGCTCAAGGGCAGTTAATCATTCAGAATCAACAAAAAATTAGTGATCTACAATCTGATTTAGATACACTTCGTGGCCAATTAGAAGAAACAAGATACCAACTTAATCAAACTATTGAACGTCAAAAAATGATTTTGCAAGAAATAGCTAATGGTACAGGTTTCTCAGCAAATAATTCCAATACAGGCTCACAAGAAAGTAGTTCTGATTCGGCTGTAAGTTCTGAGCAATCGTCTTCAAACCTATCTGGATGGACGACATCAGGAGATGATAAAGCTGATTATAATTTTGTTATGCAATTTATAAATGATGACAAGCAAACCGATAATGCTATTGTTGCCTTTCAAAGTTTCTTAAAAGCTTATCCAAAGACCAACTATCGTGCGAATGTTAACTATTGGCTTGGTCAACTTTGTTATAAGAAAGGCCAAAAAGATGATGCTTCATTCTATTATGCAACAGTAGTGAAAGATTTCCCTGCGTCACCAAAAGCTGCAGATAGTCTTTATAAAGTAGGTGTTATCTTACTTGATAAAGGTGATAAAAAGAATGCTAAAGCTGTTTTTCAACAAGTAATAAATAAATACGCTAAAGACAAAAATGCGGTTGAGCAAGCAAATAAAAAGCTAGCATCGTTGTAACAAAGTGTATAAATAACCAGCTATCGAATAAAAATAGCAATAAAAGGGTTGCGTGCTTTTACAATTATAAGTATTATAGCAACCCGAAATTGCTTGAAACATAAAGTAATTTCACAGAAGTTATCTTATCAAAATGGGTTGTTAGCTCAGTCGGTAGAGCAGCGGACTTTTAATCCGTTTGTCGAGCGTTCGAATCGCTCACGACCCACCACTTCTTTGCATCACTATAAAAAGCAACTCAAATAAAATTAATAGATAAAACGATGAGAACGTTAGCGTTCGACAAATTCGTCAGGAACGAATTTGAACAACACAACGTGTTGGCCCTGAAAGGGTGAGACACAGGATGTGTCGAATAATCTAGCTCACGACCCACCACTTCTTCTCCATCACTAGAAAAGCAACTCAAGTAAAATCAATAGATGAAGCGATGAGAACGCTGGCGTTCGGTAAATTTGTGTGAATTATTTCCATTATCGTTTATTCAATTTTTATCATTTCTAAAACTTGCTTTAACTAGTAAATTGAACCCTAACTAAAATTAATTAAATTTTCTAATAATATAAAACAATTTCAATAATATATGAGTTGATAACCATTTTTAATTGGTTAAAAAATATAAAATAATTTGTAAAGGTAAATAATAATCATTATCATTATTTGTTGTTATTTTGAAATTAATTAGATAACACTGCAAATAATAGGAAAAATAATGAAATTAGTTAATCAATTAGTCTTACCTTGTATATTGGGCTCATCAGCTTTTATAGTTAACGCCCAAGAAAAAGTTAATGATGATAATGAAATTGAAACTATGAAAGTTGTCGCAACTATTAAGGATAATAATGATCAGCGCATAAAAAAATCATCAACAGCAACTAAAACATCCTTTGATATTAAGGATATACCACAAACGATCAATTCGGTTAATCTTGAACAAGAGAAAATTTATGGACAAAACGACCTAAGTGTTATTGTCAATAAATTGCCTGGAGTAGATGCAACCTATGATATGCGGGATGAAGGCATAAAAATTAGAGGCTTTTCCGCAAGTTCTGGTGATATTTACCGAGATGGTGTTCGTGCAAGCGGACAGGTTAGACAAAGTACCGCTAATATTGAGCGAATCGAAGTATTAAAAGGGCCTGCATCGGTACTCTACGGTCGAGGTTCTGGTGGCGGAATAATAAATATGATCAGTAAACAAGCCAACTTTGATTCACCAACGACATTAAGTATACGTGGTGGATCTTGGGATAAATATGGTGGAATGGTAGATATTAATCATGTTTTACATGATAAGCTTGCGGTAAGAATGACTATTGATCATCAATCGGATAAAAGTTTTCGTAAAGGTATCAAACAACGAGATACAATGATTTCTCCAAGTTTATTGTATGATAATTTGGAAGGCTTTAATTGGTTAGTGCAATATACTAATGATAAATTATGGCGTAAACCAGATCGGGCTCCAGCTTATTATGAATTACCTAAAGGTGTTTCGATCAAAACCGCTTATGCGCATCCAGATGACTATGTCAAAGATAATTTTAATTCATTACGTTCGGTAATGGGATATCAATTCAATCATGATTGGTCTATCAAATTAACTAATATGTATCGTAAAGCTGATCAAAATTTTGACCATCTTTATGCGGGTACTTATTGTGATCTGAATGGGAAAACTAGCAGAAATACCTCTTGTAACTACCAAGGTAAATTGAAATTCCGTCGAGCATGGCAAGAAACCTCAAACAAAACCTATAGTAATACGCTTGATTTAGCGGGTAAATTTAATACAGCAAGTATTGATCATGATATGCTAATCGGAATTGAATATAATATTGAAAAACGACAACCTAGATTAGCTTTAACTAGTGAATATCCAGAAGCGATTGATCCGTTTCATCCTCACTGGAACTCTAAAAAGCCTCGTTACAATAAATTAAGTACTAAGACAAATCATAAAGCTACATCTAAAGGATTATATTGGCAAGATCTCATTAGTTTTACTGAACAATGGAAATTACTTGCAGGATTACGTTATGATAAGTATGAATTTGCTTCGGATAATAAATTAAATCAACAAAGTCGTTCTTATGATGGTCACTCTTTAAGTCCACGGGTAGGATTAATTTGGCAACCAATAGCGTCACAAAGTTTTTATGCTTCTTATAGTAAAAATTTTGCACCTTATGGGGGACGAGGCCTGATTACCATTGCTACTGACTCTAAGACGGTTTATGATGACAAACCTCAATATTCGCGCCAGTATGAAGTCGGAATTAAGAGCGATTGGTTTAATGATAAGCTATCTTCTCAAATCGCCCTCTATGACCTTGAACTGTATAATGTTCGTTATCAACCAGATGCCGTCAATGACCCTTATAATTGGCAGGTTAGAGGTAGTGATCGAAGCCAAGGTATAGAATTAAGTGCAATAGGACAATTGAGTAAAAATTGGTATCTCAATAGTGGCATTGGTTATCAACAGGCTAAAGTTCATAAAGATAAAAAAACACCTGATAATAAAGGTAAATATTTATCTAACACTGCTAAACATAGTGGTCATATTGGTGTTCGTTATTTACCTTACGAAAATTGGTTTACCGAAGTAGAATTTAATTATAAAGGCTCGATGTATAACGATGATAAAAATCTGGTTAAACGTGCTGGTTATGGAACATGGAATGCGGCAGTTGGTTATCAAACACGATCTGTTGATGTAACCTTAGCGGTAACTAATTTATTGGGTAAAGAGTATTGGCGATCAAGTAGTATGCCGGGCACGCCTCGAGCTTTCTTATTAACTGCTAGTTATAAATTATAATTGTTGATAAATATTTGTCAGAACTAAATTAGATTTTAATACATTAAAAAGGGAATAGTATTCCCTTTTTTAATTATTCTTATCTTTTAACGACTGATTAAATAATTCTGACCAACTAATTTGAATAATGAGATTAATGTTAAAAAACCCCTCTCCTCAAAATTTTCACATTATTTTTACTTATACAATTTGCTAATTTTGAATTTTCTTTAATGTGCATAATATTTAATATTCCGCTAGTATAGAATTTGTACTAGTTAACAAGTCTAAACTAATTACTGCTAATAATATTTATAGTAGCAATTACGTTAGGATTGCATAAAATAAAAACAATGCTATATTATATGAATAATTAATCAAAAAAATAGAATAAATATTCAATTATTGTGCTTGTGAATAGAGCTTTAAAGGATATTATAATATCAGCAATGGGAGCTTAATTATGGTTTTCGATATTGATTTAATAAAAGGTATTTATCAAAGTTATCCACAAAAAATTGATGTTATCCGCCAGAAAATTGGAAAACCATTAACATTGACGGAAAAAATTCTCTATACTCATCTTGCCGAAGATGAAGAGCTGAAAGCTTATAAAAGGGGAGAGGATTACGTAAATTTTTCACCTGATCGAGTTGCAATGCAAGATGCAACTGCACAAATGGCGCTATTACAACTGATGAATTCTGGACGTAAACGAGTTGCAGTTCCATCAACAGTCCACTGTGATCATCTGATACAAGCCTATAAAAATGCACATGATGATCTGATTATTGCTGAAAGTAATAACCATGAAGTTTATCAATTTTTACGTGATGTATCGAACAAATATGGTATTGGATTCTGGAAACCTGATGCCGGAATTATTCATCAAGTGGTACTTGAAAATTATGCCTTTCCGGGCGGAATGATGATTGGTACTGATTCACACACACCAAATGCTGGTGGTTTATCGATGATTGCTATTGGTGTTGGTGGGGCCGATGCGGTTGATGTTATGGCCGGCATGCCATGGGAATTGAAAATGCCGAAAATCATCGGTGTAAAATTAATTGGAAAATTATCAGGTTGGGCCTCACCCAAAGATGTCATATTAAAACTGGCAGGAATATTAACCGTCAAAGGTGGCACCAATTCAATCATTGAATATTTTGGAGAGGGTACTGAGTCGTTATCTGCTACTGGTAAAGCTACGATTTGTAATATGGGGGCTGAAGTAGGAGCGACCACCTCAATATTTCCTTATAGCCAAAAATCAGCTGATTATCTAACCATGACCGGTCGTCAAGAGGTGGTTGATTTAGCTAATACATTAATCTCTTGTTTTAATCCTGATGCAGCCGTTTTAGATGACCCAGAAAGCTATTATGATCAAGTTATCGAAATTGATTTGTCGACGTTAGAGCCTTATATAAATGGTCCATTTACACCTGACTTAGCTTATCCAATTTCACAGCTAGCAAACGCAGTTCAACAACATGATTATCCTGATAATATGGAGGTAGGTCTTATTGGTTCATGTACTAACTCTTCATATGAAGACATGATGCGAGCCGCTTCTGTAATCGATAGTGCCAATAAATTAGGCTTAAAAGTAAATGCAAAACTAATTATTAATCCTGGTTCAGAACAAGTTAAATATACTTCTAAACGTGATGGTATTTTGCAGTGTTTTGAACAAGCCGGTGCAGCTATTATGGCTAATGCGTGTGGTCCTTGTATAGGCCAATGGCGTCGTGATGATGTTGCCGATGAGCACAAAAATTCGATAGTTACTTCGTTTAATCGTAATTTTGCTAAACGAAATGATGGTAGTCCAAACACTTATGCATTTGTGTGTTCGCCCGAAATTGTTGTTGCATTATCGATTGCGGGTAAATTAAGTTTTAATCCAATAACAGATGAATTAGTTAATGATAAAGGTGAAAAAGTTAAGCTGCCAGAACCTATCGGTGATGAGTTACCAAAACGAGGATTTGCTGTCGATGATGCCGGATATATTAAGCCAATTGCTGATGGTAGTTTGGTTGAAGTAAATATTGATCCGCATTCTGAACGTTTACAACAGCTTGTACCTTTTTCCCCATGGGATGGTAAAGATATTCTTTCCCAACCACTGCTGATTAAAGCAACAGGTAAATGTACCACGGACCATATTTCAATGGCTGGTAAGTGGTTAAAATTCCGCGGCCATCTAGATAATATTTCGAATAATATGTTAATTGGTGCCGTTAATGCCTTCAACCAAAAAACTAATAGTGTATTAGACACTCAATCTGGTGATTATATTGAAGTACCTGCTTTGGCTCGTCAATTAAAAGCGCAAGGAATGGGGTCGATAGTAGTAGCCGAAGAGAATTATGGTGAAGGGTCATCTCGCGAGCATGCTGCAATGGAGCCTCGTTTTTTGAATGTCAAAGCAATTGTCGTTAAATCTTTCGCTCGTATCCATGAAACGAATCTGAAAAAACAAGGTATGTTAGCGCTAACTTTTGTTAATAAGGATGATTACGACAAAATTCAAGAAGATGACCAAATCAGCATTACTGGACTTAGTGATTTTGCTCCAGGTAAAAATCTAACATTAACCCTTCATCATCATGATGGTAGCATAGAATCGTTTGCTGTTGCACATACTTACAATCACGCACAAATTGAATGGTTTAAAGCGGGTAGTGCATTAAATAAGTTAAAAGAAGAATTTAAGTAACAGATAAGAGGAAGAGACAATATGAATCAGCACGTTTCAATTGAAAATGGACAATTAGTCGTCCCAAATCATCCAGCTATTCCTTTTATTGAAGGTGATGGTGTTGGCAAAGAGATTTGGCAGGCTGCTCAAACAATTTTTGATAAAGCTATTGAAAAAGCTTATCAAGGTAAGCGTAGTATTCAATGGAAAGAAGTACTTGCTGGCGAAAAGTCATACAACCTAAATGGTACATGGCTTCCAGAAGATACCATGAATGCTTTTAAACATTATCTTGTTGGTATTAAAGGGCCATTAATGACACCTGTTGGTGGTGGGATCCGTTCACTTAATGTTGCGTTACGTCAAGAATTAGATCTTTATGTCTGTTTACGTCCTGTGCGCTGGTTTAAAGGAGTAGAATCACCATTAAAGCATCCTGAAAAGGTCAGTATGACGATTTTCCGTGAAAATACCGAGGATATTTATGCCGGGATTGAATGGCAACAAGGTACAGCTGAAGCTGAAAAGTTTTATCATTTTTTATCTGAACAAATGCACGTGAGCAAAGTACGCTTTCCTAATACCTCGGCTTTTGGTGTTAAACCTGTTTCAATTGAAGGATCGGAACGTTTAATTCGATCTGCTATTAACTATGCACTACAACATAAATTACCGTCGGTTACTCTAGTTCATAAAGGTAATATTATGAAGTTTACTGAAGGTGGATTTAAGCAATGGGGCTATGAACTTGCGGAAAGAGAATTTTCTGACGCTGTGTTCACCATGAATCAATATGGCAAAATTCAAAAAACCGAGGGTAATGCTGCAGCTGATCAAGCATTACAAACCGCTAAATCAGCCGGTAGATTAATTATAAAAGATGTTATTTGTGATGCATTCTTACAAAATACCTTATTAAAACCAGAAGATTATTCGGTTGTTGCAACATTAAACCTTAATGGTGATTATGTTTCCGATCAGCTGGCTGCAATGGTTGGAGGAATAGGTATTGCGCCGGGCGCTAATATTAACTATTTAACCGGACATGCTATCTTTGAGGCAACTCACGGAACTGCCCCTGATATAGCTGGTCAAAATCAAGCTAATCCGTCATCACTCTTATTATCTGGCGTGATGATGTTTGAATATTTAGGATGGCATGAAGCTGGACAACTAATTACTAATGCCATGGAAAGCTTATTTCAATCAGGCAAAGCAACTGCAGATTTAGCGCGCTTTATGCACAATGGGCAATCATTATCAACAACCCAATTTACTCAAGCAGTAATTGATAAATTATAGTTCAAAAGGGAGGTGATTAATGAAAGAAAAGTTTTTGGTTTATAAATTATCGGAAACGATTAAAAACACGAGCAAAATTGAATCACAGCTATTTGAACAATTTAATGTAAAACGTGGATTGCGTAATGCCGATCATACTGGGGTTTTAGTAGGATTAACTAAAATTGGCGATGTACTAGGTTATGAACGCTTAGATGATGGTTCATTGAAACCCATTGCGGGTAAATTATTGTATCGTGGTATCGATATTGAAGAATTAGTACATAATGCACAAAAAGAACAACGTACAGGTTTCGAAGAGACTATTTATTTACTCTTATCTGGTTCTTTGCCCGATAAAGAAGAATTACGTGATTTCTCACGTTTACTCTGTGAATCAATGGCATTAGAAAAGCAAACCAAGATTGCAATTATGGAGCTTGAAGGGCACGATGTAATGAACATTTTGGCTAGAACTGTTCTAGAAATGTATACTTATGATTCACTGCCAGATGATACTTCTCGTGATAATTTAATGCGTCAATCCATAGATCTGATTGCTAAATTTCCAGCTATTATTGCATATGCTTATAATATGTTAAGTCATAGCGCTAAAGGTAAATCCTTACATATTCGCCATCCTCATGAGGATTTTTCAATTGCGGAAAATTTTCTTTATATGATGAAAGGGTCAGGAGGATATACAGAGTTAGATGTACGAGTACTTGATTTAGCGATGATTATTCATGCTGAGCATGGTGGTGGTAATAACTCGACATTTACCGTTCGGGTAACAAGTTCAACGGGTACTGATACTTACTCATCGATTGCCGCTGGGATTGGTTCATTGAAAGGCCCATTACATGGCGGAGCAAATTTACAAGTAGGAAAAATGCTTAAACATCTTGCTGATGAGATTAAAAATTGGACTGATGTGAATGAAATTGATGCTTATTTACAACGTATTTTAAATAAAGAGGTCTTTGATCAAAAAGGGCTAATTTATGGTATTGGTCATGCTGTTTATACGGTATCAGATCCACGGGCAATGTTACTAAAAGAGATGGCATATAAATTAGCTCAAGAAAAAGGCCGTGAAAAAGAGTATAACTTCTTAAATTTATTAGAAGAACGAGCTATTCATGCGGTGGTGAATCGTAAAAATGCCAGAACCAAAAAACAAGTTTGTGCCAATGTCGATTTTTACTCAGGGTTTGTTTACGACATGATTGGTTTACCTAAAGAAGTTTATACCCCTCTATTTGCTATGTCGCGAATTGTTGGTTGGTGTGCTCATCGCATTGAAGAACTCAATTTTGATGATCGTCGAATTATACGTCCAGCCTATAAAAACATTGGACAACTTATGTCATTTACTCCTCTAAAAGATCGTTAGTTTATTTACCGTCAGTATTCTCTGACGGTAGCGCCCAAAAATATTGCTTATTAAAAAATCGTGGTGATTTAGAACAATAGTTTGTAGACTATACCTAATTAATCGTTTTTAGCTATGTACTTTGTACATAAATTATATATGAATCTTTTAAAATCTTTAGCTACAGTCAGCTCAATGACAATGGTTTCACGAGTTTTAGGCTTTGTTCGTGATGCGATTATTGCCCGCTTTTTTGGTGCGGGGATGGCAACTGATGCCTTTTTTGTTGCTTTCAAATTACCAAATTTGCTTCGTCGTATATTTGCCGAAGGTGCCTTTTCACAGGCGTTTGTACCGATTTTAGCTGAATATAAAAATCAGCAAGGTATTGAGGCATCACGTACTTTTGTGGCCTATGTTGCAGGGATACTAACGCTAGTATTAGCTATTGTTACCTTAATTGGTGTTATAACCGCACCTTTTATAATAATGTTAACTGCACCCGGATTTATGCAAGATTCAACTGAAAAGTTTGAGCTTGCTACTGTAATGTTGAGAATAACATTTCCCTATATCTTTTTTATCTCACTCGCATCATTAGTTGGTGCCATACTTAATACCTGGAATCGTTTTTCTGTTCCTGCTTTTGTGCCAACTTTACTTAATTTAAGTATGATAGTTTGTACATTATTTTTAACACCTTATTTTAATCCGCCAGTACTTGCACTCGCTGTTTCGGTCGTTATTGGTGGTGTTTTACAACTGCTTTATCAGCTACCATATTTAAAAAAGATTGGTATGTTAGTTTTACCTCTGATTAGCTTTAGAGATAGTGGTGTTTGGCGAGTGTTAAAACAGATGGGTCCTGCTATTTTAGGTGTTTCGGTTGGTCAAATATCGTTGATCATTAATACGATATTTGCATCATTCTTAATTTCGGGTTCTGTTTCTTGGATGTATTATGCTGACCGACTTATGGAGTTTCCTGCCGGTGTGCTCGGTGTGGCACTAGGTACTATTTTATTGCCATCTTTAGCTAAAAGTTTTGCTAAAGGTGACCAACAGCAATATTCTGAATTATTAGATTGGGGCCTTCGTCTCTGTTTTTTACTAGCATTACCAAGTACTGTCGCATTAGGTGTAATTTCTAAACCATTAGTTTCAACACTCTTCGAGTATGGGCAATTTACTTTGAATGATACATTAATGACTCAACGTGCTTTAATTGCGTATTCAATTGGTTTACTCGGGCTGATTTTAATTAAAGTATTAGCTCCTGCGTTTTATTCCAGACAAGATATTAAAACACCAGTTAAAATAGCCATTGTCACTTTGATATTAACTCAGTTAATGAATTTGGCATTTATTGGGCCATTACAACATGCAGGGCTTTCATTATCAATTGGCCTTGCTGCTTGTTTTAATGCCGGTTTATTATTTTGGCAATTACGTAAAAAGAATCTTTATCAACCTCAACCTGGCTGGTATCGATTTTTAATCAAGGTAATTATTGCTGTTGTATTGATGTCTTTGACTTTATGGTTTGGTGCTCAGTTATTACCTGATTGGTCTACTGGCTCAATGTTAACCAGAATTGGTCGTCTATTGTTGTTGGTTATAGTTGGTATTGGCATCTATTTCGGATCACTGGCTTTAATGGGGTTTAAAATAAAGCATTTTATTAAACGAATTGAATAAATTATTTTTACCTGCTAATTAAAACCAGTTATTCAAAAAGAGTTGAATGACGAGTTATTATCAATAAATAAAAACATTGATAATTAGGAAATTAAATAGAAATGGAAAACGGGTCCTTCTTCCAATTGTCGCTAATAGGCAGTTTAGTCTATTTTTTAATAAGCATATTATTGACTATATTGGTTTTATTTTTACAAACAGATATTTTATTGCCACAAGGTCTATTCTGGCATCTTTTTTTGAATTCATCATTCTTTTTGCGAATTCTTTTAGATGTTTGTTTGGTTGAAATTCTATGGACGTTTGGTATTTTAACGTTATTTCTGTATTCAGCTCATATTAATATAGTTAATAGAATTAATGTCATTTCATTAATCATTTTAATGTCGATTTATTCAGTTATAGCTTATTTTATTTCGATAAATACTAACATTCACTTGCAAACTCTATCGCCGTTCGGGCAAATATTTCTTAGCATAACTTTTGCTATTATCCGATATTTACTTGAAGCTTTGCTGTTATATTATTTAATTGAATTCTCAAAAGGTTATTTTGTTAAAAGTCAAAACAAGTTTCGTTTAACTGAAAAGAATCTCTCACAAATTCATTATATTGTTTTTTCTACTTTTAGCTGTTTTATATTATTGAAAGGTTATATTTTGGAAAGTAACGCTTTTACAGCTTTATTTTCTGGTACATTACATAATTATTTAGCTACTATTTATTTGTTTGCTGTATTGCTAGGTCTTATCATAAGTAAGCGGAATTTTAAGATTTTCTCTGATAAAATTCGATATGGAAAACTTGTTAAAAGCATATCAATATCAAGTATTTTTATTTTATCGGTGATTTTTATTGTCTTTAGCCTTATTGATAATAATCCATCAAAATATTATGTTGATTCATTTAGTGCTATTTTTAATAGTATTCATAAATTGTTTTTGTTGTTATTACTTAGTTCATTAATTTGTATAATTCTTAATATCACTACTCAATATCATTTTAATAAGACACGAATTAGAGACAATAAAATCGATTAGATTACCTCTAATTAGCTAAGTGGTTGTTCAGGAATTCGCAGATATCATTTTGTGATTTTAGTTGCCTGATTTCAGGTAATAATATTGATGCTTGTGGGTAATATTGCCTTAAATAAGCTAACCACTGCTTTATCCTAGCCGAATGATAAAGTGGTTTAACATCTTCGATTGATGTCATTGCATAACGAAGTAGTAATTGCATTACTTGATGCCAATTTAATGGTGAATGATTAAAACGAATTGTATTGGCTAAATTAGGAATATTAAGTATTCCTCGACCTAGCATAATGTCATTTGTATGACTTTGTGTTATGCAATTTTTAGCATCTTCAGCAGAAAATATTTCACCATTAGCAATAACAGGAATGGTTAATTTTTGCTTAATTTTACCAATGGTTGGCCAATCAATTTTCTCGGCTTTATATCCATCAATTTTTGTTCGTCCATGAATAACAATTTCATTAGCTCCAGCTTGTTCAATTGCTTCAGCTATTTCGTAACAGTGAGATTTATCATCCCAACCTAATCGAATTTTAACCGATAAAGTTGGGATAGAGCCAATTGCTGTCCTAACCTGCGTTACAATCTTCAATATTTGTTCGGGATATTGTAATAAATAAGCACCACCGTGGCTGCCAACAACGGTTTTAGCGGGACAACCAAAATTGATATCTATGCCATAAGAACCTAGTTCAAGCGCTCTAATGGCATTTTCTGCCATCCATTCAGGAGATTGTCCTAATAGTTGAACTCGGACTGGCGTTCCTGATAAGGTTTTTCCTTCATTATAAAGTTCTGGACATAGTCGATAAAAAGTTCGGTTTGATAATTTATGCTGGGTTACTCTTACAAATTCAGTTACACAATAATCAAATTGATTGATTTCGGTTAATATTTGCCGCACATGATAATCAAGAACCCCTTCCATTGGTGCTAAAATGATGCGATTTATTTGCATTTTAAATCCTGTTTAGCATGTTGGTTTCCACACACAATACAATTAGTTTGTTTAGTAAATATGACTTGGTTAAATTCCATTGTCATACTATCAATCATTAGAACTCGACCAATTAAAGGTTTTCCATAATTTGTAAGTACTTTGATTGCCTCTAGAGCTTGCATTGAACCGAACATACCAACTAATGGAGCCATTACGCCCGCTTCAATACACGTCAGCTGGTTTTGCCCAAATAATTGACTTAAGCATTGATAGCATGGTTGATTCTCTTGATAATTGAATACAGTGAGTAAACCTTCCATGCGGATTGCTGCACCAGAAATTAATGGTTTCTTTTCGATAAAACAACAGCGATTAATTTGTTCACGGCTAGTTAAATTATCGGTGCAATCAATAACGATATCATGTTGTTTGATTAGGGAAATTAGCTCATTATCACTCAGTTTCTGATTAATTGTTTCAATAATCATATCGGCATTAATATTACATAATGCTTGTTTTGCGACTTCAACCTTATACTGATTTATTGATTGTTGAGTATATAAAATTTGCCTATTTAAATTCGACGCTGATATTGTGTCAAAATCAATCAATGTTAGTTTACCGATGCCTGATGCTGCTAAATAGACGGCAGCAGCACAACCTAACCCGCCTAATCCTATAATTAATGCTGTACTATTTTTTAAAATTTGCTGCTTGTCGATATCGAATCCATGCAAAGTGATTTGTCGGTCGTAGCGTAGCAATTCTTGATCAGAAAGCGTTAACATATGAAGTGATAGTTATTGTTGATAATGATTTGTATAGTATAACAAAAACTTGGCACATGATTGTGCCAAGTTTTTAACTTTATTTATCAAAACCAGATAGGAATGTTAAATATTCTTCTTTTGTCATAAGTGGCTTGTAGTTTGCCATTAGTGTTTGAGCTGATTCAGCATCATCATAAAGTAAATCAATAATGGTACAGGCCATCATTTGTGCAGGGCGGATATAAGCCATATCTTCATCAAATACGGTGTAATCTTTACCATGTAACACGCCTCTAACCGAACCAATCCAAGGGTGACTTACTGGCATAATATGCGATAGATCACCTGTGTCGGTACTTCCTGTCATATGAGGTGCAATTGAAACATTTTCTTCACCAATTAAATTTTCAGCATTTTGTTTTAGAAAATCATTGAGTGTTGGATTATTATTTAACGGCAGATAACCTGGAAGATCTTTAATTTCACAAGTAGCACCAACAGCCATTGCTCCTGCCTTTAGTGCTTGATTAATTCTTTCATTAGCATCAATCATGGCTGGTACATTACCTGCTCGCACATAACTTTCCATTCTTACATCGCTTGGTACAACATTTACTAAATCACCACCTTGGGTAATAATTGGATGAAAACGAATATAATCTTTTTCTTGAAATGTTTCACGGATAGCATGTACACCCATCATTCCCATCATAGCTGCATTTAATGCATTTACACCAGCATGAGGAGCTGCGGCAGCATGGGATGCTTCACCTTTATATTTTATTAGTTTACCAATAAAGCCATTGCTTGTAGTTGAGATCTCAATAAAACCATCTTGGCGTTCAGCAGGTACACTGGTTAAATGTATTTGTAATGCCATATCAACATCATCAAAATCACCACGTGAAATTAATTCTGGTTTACCACCAATATATTTAATCTTACCTTCTTCTATTAATCGATTTCGATAAGTAATTTCAACATATTCTTCTGCAGGAACGGCAAATGGTACTACATCACCAGCTAAAAATTCCATTGCACCTGAGTCAATTAATCCCATGGTAACCGCCATCATGTTGGCTATTTGGGCATTATGTCCACAGCAGTGAGCTGCACCTGATGTTTCATCAGCAGCTGGGTGGTCGGCACAGATGATAGCATCTAGCTCACCAATAACCGCTATACTATATTTGCTACCTTTACCGCCTTTAAGACGACCTTTTACCCCGGTTAAGGCTAATTTATTTTTAAAAGGAACACCTAATTTTTCAAAAGCATCTTCTACTTTTTTAGCGGTTTTATGTTCTTTGTAACCAAGCTCTGGTTCTGACCAAATTGCTTCGGCAATTGACTTGATATCTGCTTTTCGATTTGCAATTGCATCGCAAACTTTTTTCTTTAGTTCTTCTTTTGTCATAAATAAAATCCTTATCTAAATTTAGATAACGCCTTCCCAGTGTAGTGTGACTTGAGCAATTATAGCAGCAAAAATAAATGTACCAGAAAAAACAGCTAAAGATACGGGAATAATGCGCCAAGATATATTTTTAAATAGTGCAAGATCTTTACCGATAGCCAATCCTGCATAAGCAAGTATAGGAGTACAAACAGCAAGTAATGACACTTGATCAGTAATTGCAACAATTTCTTGATGGTATGGGAATATTGGTGCTGACATGATAGCTGCAACCACAGATACCCATAAAATTACCGGTAATTTATTAAATCCAGGTAACTTACTGATTAACAGTCCTACAATAGAGATAATAACTAGCATCGCTACTGCTTCAAGCGATGAAATCAAATCAATTTTATATCCCACGGTGTTACCAGCTGCCATAATAATGGCGACTAAAATAAATACAAAAATCGTCTCAAAAATCTTCATTATGACATCCTTATTTCTTGCGTCGGAAACGGTCTAAAGTGTTATACATAAAAGAAGCGAAAGGCAAGGAAAATAGTGTGTAAATATACATGCCCACCATTCCCGACATTAAATTCGCTGTGGTAGCATAAGCATTAATGTTTTCTGATAAGTCAGGGTATAAATCACTTATTGGTGCAAGTGAGGCTGCCATCATACTTCCACTACCTACGCCAGCTCCCATTGCTAACGCATATGGGTGTAAAATGTTCAATTGTGCTATTAAGCTGGCAAGAATACTCATCCAAATCGCACCATAAAGCGTACCGCAGACATACATAGCCATGACACCTCGACCTTCGGGTGAATCTAAACCATATTTATCTGCAACTATGGCGATATTAGGTTCGCGAGCTACCGAATAAGTAGCCCCAACGGCTTCTCGTTTCATACCTAATATCATTGCTAATGGTAGGCCCAGTAAAATGGTTCCGGCAAAATGACCTAATTCTTGAAAAATTAGGGCTAGCTTGGCATCTTCTAAAATCATATCAATTTTCGGGCCTACAGCTACGCCAAGTTTTGCCACAAGTAGAATTAATGTAACCATCATCACAAGACTTGCATTTTGCATATTTTTGTTGGTTAATATTTTTAGTTTTGGGAAGCTAATGATGCCACCAAAAATCATTGCATATAGCATTGGATAAACTGCAATAATCCATATAGTTTGTCTGCCGATAAGCTCACAAATAATTACTACTAAAAAGGCAATTAAATGCAATTTATAGTCTCGTAAAACTTCCATTCTTGCTCCTTCTTCATTTTTTTATCTATTTTTACACTGCACTTCTTATACTACGGTTGCTCCTAAGGTATTTTGAAAATGCTTTAAAGCCCATTGATGGCCAATGGGATCAAAGCTTGCAACAGCATTTTGATGAATAACTAATTTATAACCTAAGTTATAGGCATCTACAGCCGTATGTAAAATACAAATATCAGTACAAACGCCAATCAGATGGATTTCAGTGATATGTCTTTCGCGTAAACGGAGGTCAAGATCCGTACCACAAAATGCTGAGTAGTGACGTTTATTGATCCAGTAGATATTGTCTGAATATTGATGTTGTTGGTAAAGTTGCTGTAATTTACCAAATAATTGTTGGCCAACAGTCCCAACAAGATTGTGAGGGGGAAATAGCGAATTTTCCGGATGGTATTTATCTAAGGGATTATGAGCATCAATAGCAAAAACGATAAACTCATTATTTTTAATAAATGATTGAGTTATATTTATCATTTCTGATTCAATTTGTTGACCCACAGCGCCAGTTGTTAATGCTCCATCATCAGCAATGAAATCATTGGTATAATCAATTGAAATTAAAGCTTTCATATCCAATAAATAATATTTAAATAATCCTAAAGCTTATTAATAAATATCAGATATGACAAGTTATTAAATTAATCATTTTTCAAATTTATTTATAAAAGATGTATTTTGATTAATTATCTTATTGAATTTAAATAAATTTACAAATGATTATATAAATTAAAATTATTATCATAAACTGAGTATAAATAAATTAAATAAGGATTATTTTTATAGATGGTCTTTATCCCCCGATAAATTGCTCTATAATAATTATCATTTTTGACAATTGTACACAGGATATATTTAATGAGAACAATTTATTGCGGACAATTAAACGCAAGTTATATTAATCAAGAAGTCACACTATGTGGATGGGTCAATAAACGCCGAGATTTAGGTGGAATGATTTTTATTGATATGCGTGATCGTGAAGGAATTGTGCAAGTTTTTTTTGATCCTGATTACCCACAAGCACACGAATTAGCTGGCGAATTACGTAATGAATTTTGTATTCAAATTAAAGGGAAAGTAAGAGCAAGACCTGACGGTCAAGTTAATAAAGATATGGCAACGGGTGAAGTTGAAATTTTGGCCACAGAGCTGATTATTTTTAATCGTAGTGATATCTTACCTCTTGATTTTAATCAAAATAACAGTGAAGAGCAGCGTTTAAAATATCGTTATATTGATTTGCGTCGCCCGGAAATGTCTACCATTTTCAAAACTCGAGCCCAAATTACCGCATTTGTTCGCTCTTTCATGAATGAACATGGCTTTTTAGATATCGAAACACCAATGTTAACCAAAGCAACACCTGAAGGGGCTCGAGATTATCTTGTACCAAGTCGTGTTCATAATGGTGAGTTTTATGCATTGCCACAATCGCCACAGTTATTTAAACAGCTGCTAATGATGTCAGGCTTTGATCGCTATTATCAAATAGTTAAATGTTTTCGTGATGAAGATCTTCGCGCTGATCGTCAACCAGAATTTACCCAAATTGATGTCGAAACCTCTTTTATGAGTGCTGAACAAGTACGTGAAATAATGGAGAAAATGATTCGTGAACTTTGGTTACATGTGAAAAATGTCGATTTAGGTAATTTTCCAATATTAACTTTTGCTGAAGCAATGCGACGATTTGGTAGTGATAAACCAGATTTACGTAACCCACTGGAAATTATTGATGTGGCTGATTTAGTAAAAGATATCGATTTTAAAGTATTTTCAACGCCAGCGAATGATCCAAAAGGCCGCGTTGCACTGCTTTGCGTACCAAATGGTGCACAATTAACGCGCAAACAGTTAGATGATTATACGCAATTTATTTCGGTATATGGCGCTAAAGGTATGGCGTGGATAAAAGTTAATGAACGTAACAAAGGTTTAGCTGGTGTCCAAAGCCCAGTAGCTAAATTCTTTAATGAATCTCAAATGGAAGCTTTATTGAATCGTGCTGATGCTAAAGATGGTGATATTTTACTATTTGGTGCAGATAGCTATAAAATTGTTAGTGATGCATTAGGGGCTTTACGTTTGAAAGTCGGTAAAGATTTAAGTATAACTGATGAAAATAAATGGGCAGTACTTTGGGTTGTTGATTTCCCTATGTTTGAAGAAACAGACGAAGGCTTAAGTGCTATGCATCATCCATTCACATCACCGAAGGATTTCACTCCAGAGCAATTAATCAGTAACCCTGAAAATGCGGTAGCTAATGCATACGATATGGTTATTAATGGTTATGAAGTCGGTGGTGGTTCTGTGCGTATTCATCGAAGTGAAATGCAACAAGCCGTATTCTCAATTTTAGGTATTAATGAAGATGATCAGCGTGAAAAATTTGGCTTCTTACTTGATGCGCTAAAATATGGTACGCCACCGCATGCAGGTTTAGCCTTTGGCTTAGATAGATTAACTATGCTATTAACTGGAACAGATAATATCCGTGATGTTATTGCTTTTCCAAAAACAACTGCAGCAACATGTTTGTTAACTGATGCACCTAGTCCAGCTAATCCAGCAGCGTTAAAGGAACTTGGTATCGAAGTGAGCCAAAAGTAACGGTATTTATATGCAAAAGTATAAGAACCCTGAGTCAGTTTTAGTTGTTATTTATTGTAAAAGCACTCAGCGTGTTCTTATGTTGCAACGTAAAGATGATCCTAATTTTTGGCAATCAGTTACAGGTAGTTTGGAAGAAAATGAATTGCCAAGGGAGGCGGCAATTCGTGAAGTTTTTGAAGAGACCGGTATAGATATTAATGGAAAAAATCTTAAATTAATTGATGCAAAACATGTGGTTGAATTTGAAATTTTCCCTCAGTTCAGATATCGGTATGCACCAGAAATAAAGATAAATAAAGAGCATTGGTTTTATTTACCTCTTTGTGATGAGATAACGCCAGTGCTTACAGAACATTTATCTTATCAATGGTTAACTATAAATAGTGCAGCCAATCTTACTGTATCACCAAATAATTGTGAGGCTATTGGTAAAATTGGTTCAATTGAGAAAATTAATTTAAGAGACCAAAAATGAAATTTAACCAATATATCTTTTTGTTGTTTAGTTTATTCTTTCTAATGTCAAACAGTTATGCTGAGATAAATATAAAAAAATGTAAAGCAAATCAAGGTGACTACATTATTTTTGATGAGTATGATTCTCAAATTGCCGAAAAAATTATCGATTATAAATTACATAATCAACCTGAGAAACGAGAAAATAGCATTATTAAAATTTTTGCCAATGAAAATAGTGATGATCGTAATTACTGGTTAGCTTCGATTCAAACAGATAATAAAGCTGAGGATTATCTATTTTATCAAGTAGATCAAAATAAATTTACTGAAGTTGATCAGCAACAGTTTCAAATTTTATTACCTAAAATTGTTGAGTGTAATCAGATCAAAGAAGTTCCTATATATAGTGAAAACTTCGATGCAGATTAGTTAATATTTATCAGCTTGTATTTGATTAATGTAATTTAGAGTTGAAAGGAGTAATAATGGCATTATCTAATTTTCGAAATTTTTTAGATTACCTTGAGCAGCAAGGCGAACTGAAACGAATTAGTTATCCCGTTAATCCTTATCTTGAAATGACAGAAATCGCTGATCGTGTATTACGTTCACAAGGCCCGGCATTATTATTCGAAAATCCAGTTGGTTATAAAATTCCAGTATTGTGTAATCTTTTCGGTACGGCTAAACGAGTCGCTATGGCGATGGGACGTGAAGATACCACGCAATTGCGAGAAATTGGCGAATTACTCGCTTTTTTACGAGAGCCTGAACCACCGAAAGGTATTCGACAGTTTTTTAATGTTTTGCCTAAATATAAACAAGTTCTCAATATGCCGGTAAAGCATCGGTCTTCAGCACCTTGTCAGGAATTAATTTTTAAAGATGATGAGGTCGATTTAACTCAATTACCTATTATGCATTGCTGGCCAGGAGATGTTGCTCCACTTGTAACTTGGGGGTTAACAGTAACCAAAGGGCCTCATAAAGAGCGTCAAAATATTGGCGTTTATCGCTTACAATTATTAGGTAAAAATAAATTAATCATGCGTTGGTTATCGCATCGAGGTGGCGCGCTTGATTTTGCTGAATGGCAAAAATCTCATCCAAATGAAAATTTTCCAGTTAGTATCGCAATAGGCGCAGATCCGGCAACTATATTAAGTGCCGTTACGCCGGTACCAGATACATTATCAGAATACGCTTTTGCAGGATTGTTACGAAATAGTCGAACTGAAGTTGTTAAGTCATTATCAAATGAATTAGAAGTGCCAGCGACAGCTGAAATTATTCTCGAAGGTTATATCAATCCCAACGAACTAGCTGCTGAAGGCCCTTACGGTGATCATACTGGTTATTATAATGAAGTTGAAAAATTTGCCGTGTTTACGGTGACTCATTTAACTAGACGCAAAGATGCAATTTATCATTCCACTTATACTGGTAGGCCTCCAGATGAACCAGCTGTAATGGGATTAGCATTAAATGAAGTGTTTATTCCGATATTGCAAAAGCAATTTCCTGAAATTGTTGATTTTTATCTTCCACCAGAGGGATGTTCTTACCGTATTGCTATTGTCACAATTAAAAAACAATACCCAGGACATGCCAAAAGAGTCATGATGGGCGTTTGGTCTTATTTAAGACAATTTATGTATACAAAATTTATTATTATTTGTGATGATGATATTAACGCAAGGGATTGGAAAGATGTTATGTGGGCGATCTCAACAAGAATGGATCCACACCGAGATACTACTTTTGTTGATAATACTCCAATTGATTATCTAGACTTCGCTTCACCAGTGTCTGGTTTGGGATCTAAAATGGGATTGGATGCTACAAATAAGTGGCAGGGCGAAACAAATCGAGAATGGGGTAGCATTATTACGAAAGATGAAAAGGTGGTAGCCCATGTTGATGAAATTTGGCACGAACTTGGTTTGTAATATATTTAACTAATTAATGGGGAAAGTAATGGATAACGTTTATTGCAAAACAAAACTATTCCCTTTTAGGGCAATTATGTATAATTATTGCCAATATTATGGCATTTAGACAATTATGAAAAAACTTCAAATTATATTGGCTTTGATGTTATTTATCTCTTGTGGAGTAATGGCAATTGAAGCTAAAACACAGCCTGATACGGAATTAAAAGTGAGCGATCCTAGTTCACTAATACCTTCTTTATTACTTGCTGCTGAAAAGGGTGATATGCAATCACAATATACTCTCGGTACCATTTATAAACAAGGATTAGGTGTTGAAGTTAATGATTTAAGAGCCTTTTTTTGGTTTAATAAAGCTGCTGAACAGGGATCAGCTAGGGCACAAAACAATTTAGCCTATATGTATCAAAATGGATTAGGAACCAAAGTAAATTTATCTGAAGCATTTAAATTTTTTAAATTGGCTGCAGATCAGAATTACGCTTTAGCTAAATATAATTTAGCGTTAATGTATAAAAATGGAGAGGGAGTTGCTAAAGATATTTCTGCTGCGATTAATTATTTTACTCAAGCCGGTGATCAAGGTATTTATGATGCCTATTTAAATTTGGGTATTATGTACTTTTTTGGTGATGATGTAGAAAAAGATCGAATGATTGCTGCTGATTGGTTTAGTCAAGCTGCAAAAGATAATAATGCTGAAGCACAATATTATTTAGGATTAATGTCTCAAAATGGTGATGGTTTAACTCAGGATTATGTTGCAGCACTTTATTTTTATACGCAAGCCGCAGAACGAGGCCATGTATTGGCAATGTATAATTTAGGTATTATGTATGCAACAGGCTCGGGGACAAGACCAGATAATACTCAAGCAGCTTATTGGTTTACTAAAGCAGCCGAGGGTGGTAATGCTGATGCCCAATATAATATTGCTGTTATGTATGATGTTGGTGGTGGGGTCCCTAAAGACGAGAAAAAAGCTATAGATTGGTATAATAAAGCCGCCAATCAAGGAAGTGTTGATGCTCAATATAATTTAGCTATTAAATACCTTGAAGGTCAGGATGTTAAACAAAATATCAAGTTAGCTATCTATTGGTTCACCAAAGCTAGCGAGCAAGGTGATGAAGATGCTAAAGCATATTTGGAACAACTTTCTCAAAATAAAAAGGGCGAATAAGCCCTTTTTTATTATCCTGAATTTCGCATTCCAGCTGCAATACCTGAAATAGTTATCATTAATCCTTGTTCAACGATACTATTTTCATCATTATTTTTACGAGAACGACTCAATAATTCGGCTTGCAATAAGTTAAGAGGTTCAATATAAGTATTACGCAATGCGACTGATTCGGCAATCCATGGCAAGTCTGCCATTAAGCTAATATCATCTGTGATCGTTAGTACAGTATTGATATCTTCAGTTAATAAATTTCTTAATTCATCACCTAATGGCCATAATGTAGAAGAAACTAGACGTTGTTCATAATATTCATGAATATTTGGTGCTGCTTTGGCATAAACCATTTCTAGCATTCCTAAACGAGCATTAAAAAATGGCCAATTATGATACATATCTTGCAATTGCTCTTTTTTGCCTTCACTGATAACAACTCTAAGTGCACTACCTGCACCAAGCCATGATGGCACCATTAAACGGTTTTGTGTCCAAGCAAAAATCCATGGTATTGCTCGTAGGCTCTCAATCCCCCCACCTGTTCGACGTTTTTGTGGACGAGAACCTAATGGTAATCTACCTAGTTCAGCTTCTGGTGTAACGGCTCTAAAATAATCGACAAATTCAGCTTTTTCTCGAACATAGCTTCGATAGCATTGGCAAGAATAATCTGACATTTCATCCATAATATCTCGCCAGACTTGCTTAGGCTCTGGAGGTGGAAGTAAATTTGCTTGTAAAATCGCTGAGGCATAAAGCATTAAACTACTAAGTGCAACCTCAGGTAAACCAAGCTTAAATCTAATCATCTCACCTTGTTCGGTAACACGTAAACCACCTTTAAGTGATCCTGGTGGTTGTGAAAGTAAAGCCGCATGAGCTGGTGCACCACCACGTCCAATTGAACCACCACGACCATGGAATAATACTAAGTTGATATTATATTTTTCAAATAAATTGACTAGTTCTTCTTGTGACCGATATTGTGCCCATGACGCAGCAAGCGATCCTGCATCTTTCGCTGAATCTGAATAGCCAATCATTACCATCTGTTTGCCATTGATCTTTTCACGATACCAAGGAATATCTAAAAGTTTTTGCATAACAGATTTAGCATTATTTAAATCTTCTAAGGTTTCAAATAAAGGCGCAACAGGAATATTTTTTTGGCAATCAACACTTTTTAGAAGTAAATAAACAGCCAAAATATCAGAAGGTGCTTTGGCCATTGAAATTACATAAGAAGCAATTGATTCCTCACCAGCTTTTTTGATAACTCGGCAGGTATCTAATACTTCTTGAACCATTTCATCAGGTTGCCAATTATAAGGAAGTAATGGTCGATTAGATTGTAATTCAGCTAATAAAAATTCCTGTTTTTCTTCTTCTGTCCATGAGGCGTAACTACCTAAATTAAGTTCTTTAGTTAAGGCGTCTAATGCTTCTGTGTGTACAGAACTATCTTGGCGAATATCTAATCGAACTAATTGCAACCCAAAGCTTTTAATACGTCTTAATGTATCTAATAATGGCCCATGGGCAATAGTTGACATGCCATTCTCTATTAAAGATTCATAACAGATATAAAGTGGTGTCCATAATTGTTCATTTTTAGTCAACAGATCGGCTGGTGCTAAAACTTGCTCATTGTTTAATAGAGAAACGATATAACTATGAGTTTTAACTAAACGAGACCGTAGTTGTTTCATTACTGCTCGGTAAGGCTCTGATGCTGTTTTATTTTGTTCGTTTAATAAATCAATAACCGATTGACTACATTCTGTCATGGATAATTCACGAACTAAAATCTGAATATCAGCTAAAAATAATTCGATTGCTTTTAATCTGGCTTGTAACATGACCTTTTCAGTCACCTTTGCTGTCACATTTGGGTTGCCATCTCGATCTCCGCCCATCCATGAGGTAAATTTAACGGGTACATGTTCAACGGATAGTTCTTCATTAAAGGAATCAACTAGCTGGTCATTGAACTCACGTAAAAATAAAGGAACACCTTCCCATAAACTATCTTCAATAACCGAAAATCCCCACTTAGCTTCATCAAGAGGAGTAGGACGTTTTTTACGAATTTCATCGGTATACCATGCTTGGCAAACGAGCTGTTTTAAACGACGCATAATCCGTTCTTTTTCATAATCGGCTAAATCATTATGGTCAAGTTGTGATAAGCAACTATTAATTGCGGTATAAGTATTAATCATTGTGCGGCGGTTAATTTCCGTTGGATGAGCAGTAAGTACTAACTCAATAGATAAATTATTAATCGCTTGTGAAATAGTCTGAGGGGCAAAATTTAAGTTTTTAAGTGATTTGAATAATTCAGTCATTTTTTTAGGACTGCTTGATGCTTCGCCATGAGGCGAAATACCATAATACTCTGCAGCAGTGTTAACTAAATTTAAAAATTGGTTAAATGCACGTGCAACATGAAGTAGATCTTGATCATTAAGATTCTCTATTAACTTAAGTAATTCGTTATGCGCTTGTTTATTTCCTTGTTGCGCCGATTTGGATAACTGACGGATTTTTTCGACTAAATCGAAAGTTTCATTACCTGTTGCGCGTTTAATTGCATCGCCCAATAGGGTGCCTAACATGTTGACGTTGCTTCGCATTGATGAGTATTGATTATTCATTCTATTCTCTACTTGTTTATATTTTGCCTAAGTACCTTTAAGCTGCATGATTAAAATGACAATTTAAAGAAAAAGGTATAAATATAGGTTAATCGCTCAGAATACATACTTTATAACAATGTTGTATTGAATTTAAATAATAAAATTTTATGGATTTTATTATTTCTATTGTTTTTATTATATTTGCTAAATAAATATCCTGACTATTATGAAAGGTTAATATTCTATTTAGAAAGACTTTTTTGCATTAACACTAGGTTAGTAAACTGTATATTGTTGTCAATTAAGTATATACTAGTGGCATTATGAATAGGTATTGGATGAATTAATGATCGTTGTTTTTTATATCGCATCGATAATTGCTGTTGTTGCAAGTATAAAAGTGATTTTTTGTCGGCGAGTAGAAAAAGCAATTTTATATCTGGCTATATCACTTTTTGCATCAGCATTAATATTTATTCTCCTTGAAACGTATATTTCGGCTGTTTTATATATTCTCTTTTTTATAAGTGGAGCAGTCATTCTGTTTAGAGCTGTTTCTTTAATGCTGGAAATACGTCGTGACAATGTTGAAAATGGTAAACATGGTATTAGTCCTAAAATTTGGCTAGGGCCATTAGTTTTAGCATTTATTTTATTAGTTGTTCTTATTTATGGCGTAGTAAGTACTGACTATACACAATTCACTGAATCGCATGAATTGATGCACCAAATGTCAATCTATGCTTATGTATTAATGGCTGAGTTAGCTGCGTTTTTATTATTAGGCGCTGCAGTTATATCTTATCATTTTATGCATCGAATGCTGTCGGAGAAATAATGTGATACCACTTATGTATGGTTTGATTTTTGCCTCAATCTTATTTGTAATAGGACTTTTAGGGGTAATGATTAGACGTAATCTCTATTTCTTATTGTTAAGTCTTGTCATCATGAATAATGGGGCCATCGCTGCACTTTTTGTCGCAAGTAGTTATTGGCAACAATCCGATGGAGAGGTGCTTGCTATATTAGCGGTAACGGCTGTATTAGCTCAAATATCTGTCGGGCTTGCTTTATTGGTAAAATTAATTTATCGACGTAAAAACTTTAATATTGACTCATTGAGTGAAATGAAAGGATGAATTTACTTTATTTAACTATCATTGTTCCATTGCTATCTTTCTTGATATTAGTCTGTTTTGGGCGACAAATACAATCCATTAATGTTATGTTAATCGGGATTTGTACGATGTTTCTTGTTGGATTAATAACAATATTTTCTTGTATTGATTTTACTACCAATACAGTTCCAGATATGACATTGGTTTATACAAGAAATTTATGGACTTGGTTTTCAGTTGGTGATTTTGATGTTCCTATATCTTTAACGCTAGATGGCTTATCACTGACATTCTTGGTATTAATATCATTCTTTGGTTTGTTGATCTATTTTTTTGCTGCCTGTTATTTAAAATCGAGGAAAGATATTTACACTTTTTATGCATATAGCAATTTACTGATAGCAAGTGTGTTAACGGTTGTTCTTGTTGATAATTTGTTTGTGATGTTACTTGGTTGGGAAGGGGTAAGTATAAGTACTTACTTACTTATTGGTATCTACTACAAACAAACTCGCAATAGTTATGCAGCAGTTAAAGCATTTGTTATGATGCATTTAACTGATATTTTTCTAATCATAGGTATATTTTTACTTTATCAGACTTTAGAAACATTAAAAATCAGTGATATTTTAATAAAAGCACATAATGACTTAGCAGTTGATTCAGACATTATTTTTTGGATTACGTTGATGTTATTCCTTGGCGCTATGAGTAAATCAGCGCTTTTCCCAATGCATTCATGGTTCAAAGAAACAACACTAGCACCGATGCCTGCTGTCGCGTTATTGCAATCATCTACTGTTATATTCGCTGGTGTTTATCTAGTCCTAAGGCTAAGTAATCTGTTTATGATGTCAAGTGATACGCTTTATATAATGCTTTTATTCGCTTCTTTAACTGTTATTTTTGCTAGTAGTATTGCTTTGGTTCAAAATGATATAAAACAGATTATAACTTATATCAATTTAGCGCAAATAAGTTATCTATTTTATGCATTTTCGACACAGAGCTGGAATTTATCCTTAAGTTGTTTGATTAATTATACTGTTACTAGCACTTTACTCATTCTTGCTTCTGCAATTTTAATCAAACAGTGCCAAGGTGAACGGGACATCAATAAACTTGGTGGCTTGTTAAAGTCTAATAGAGTCTTATATGCAATTTTCTTAGTCATCATGTTATCACTTAGTGCCTTACCGTGGGTCTCCGCATCTTTTTATATTAAAGGCGATATTATCTGGGGTTTAATGGTTCAAGATAGCTTAATGGCCGGTACTATTGGCTTATTAGGAATTTTATTGTCGAGTTTATGCATTTGGCGTTTGATATTTTTAGTTTTTCATCATTCAATTAAAATTGAAAAAATAATAAGAATCAGAAAAATAAATTATTATCCGATTTTTATTTTATTGATATTTACTACGGCACTGTTTATCTACTTACCATTACCGATACAAGGGATAATCCCACTAGCCAATTTAGATACACAAGGTCAAATCCCATTTAGAATATTATTGTGTGCAGTAACCCTATTAAGTTTTGTCATTGCATATATTCTTTATGCTCATCCGAATGCTGAAGTTCATGAAATTCTTAATACTCCGATGATCAAATCGTTAGGAAAATTATGTAAAAGTGATTGGCGATTCGACTATTTGTTAAATAATTTTTTTGTAAAACCGTATATTTATTTAGCAAACTTATTGAAAAAGGATCCACTAGCCTTATGGGATGATTGGATTATGTGGGGTATAAAGAAAATAAATGCCTATATTGTCAGTTTAGAAAATGGACAAATAAGATGGTATATGGTTTCAATGGTAATAGGTAGCATTATTATATTAATGTTATTGATTTTTATTTGATAAAGGTGTGAACTTAATGTTGTTATGGCTTGTTTTCTTACCTGTAATTGGTGGATTTATTGGTTGGTTTTGTCATGTATTTTTACAAAGAATCGTGACTTCAACCGATATACAGTTGCGTTGGCAACGTTTACCAATGATGATTGCTCTTACAACCATATTAATCACATTTATTTTGGTAATTGTTTTATGGGCAGATGCAAATAGTGCTTTAGAACAAAGTCCAAACTGGATTAAAGAAGTTAATATTGATTGGATACCTTTACTTGGCATTCATTTTCATCTGGTATTAGATGGTTTATCTTTGATTGTTATTAGTTCAACACTCTTTATTGTATTGTTAGTTATTGTTTATTCTAGTAAAGAAAATCTTAATAATGTCGGATTGTTTTATTTATGTGTATTATTTATGACATCAGCCATTATGATGTTATTCGTAATTACTGATCTGTTTTTAATGTTTTTCTTCTGGGAAGCGGTAGCTATTCCAATTTATTTTTTAATTTCATTGTGGGGCAGACGCGATTTAAATTCTCAATTACGTTTTAATGGAGCTAGTAAATTTTTAATTTACACTCAGATAAGTAGCCTACTAATGCTAATATCGATTGTGTCGTTGGCTTTGATCAACTGGAATCTAACGGCAAAATGGACTTTTGATTATCAAATTTTAACTAAGACACCGATTTCAAGTAATACCGAATTTTTATTAATGCTAGGCTTTTTAGCCGCTTTTATTATACGTATTCCTTTAATTCCTTTTCATAATTGGTTTATTGATGCACATATCGAATCTTCAACAAGTGGTTCGATGATGATCAGTGGTTTATTAGTTAATACGGCGGCATTTGGTTTATTACGTTTTGTAATACCTCTTTTCCCTAATGCTTCGTTAGCGATTATGCCGTTTATTTTAGTATTAGCTATATGCACGCTATTTTACACCGCGTTACTTGCTTTTAATCAAACCGATATTAAGAAACTGATTGCTTATATCCATATTGCTTTAATGGGGTTTGTGACGGCAATTATCTTTAGCGGCTCAGTTATTGCTTTCCAAGGTGTTGTTATTCAAATGATAGCGATTAATTTAGCTATTGTTGGCATGTTTATAATAAGTGGTTTATTAGCAGAATGCTATTTAACTCGAAATATTAACCAATTTATTGGCTTAAAAGAGCAAGTAAAGTATTTGTCTTCTTTTACTCTGTTTTTTATGTTAGCTGTGTTAGGTATTCCCGGAACAGCTAACTTCATAGGTAATTATATGATGTTATTAGGTAGTTATAATTCATATCCTTATTACACTATTTTATTAACAATTGGATTATTGTTATTGTCGATATCGTTAATTATTCGCATGCAACCTATTTTTTATGGTGAAGTTGATAAAATTACGGTTACAAAACACTTGCTGAGTAAAAAAGATATTTTTCTATTGTCTAGTGTTCTTATTGTATTAATTTTTATTGGATTATATCCAAAAATGGTTTTAGATATGTCTTATTCTATTGTTAACCAAACACTGCAATATATAATTACCGAACGAGTGGGAGAGTAATAACTTATGATAGCTTTATTGCCAATATTTATATTGAGCTTTGCCATAATAATTTTGCTCATCGCACTATTTATTTTTAAAATAGATACTAAAAAATGTGCTACTTTAACCATATCGGGATTAATTTTTGCACTAATCGGCTCAGCATTTTTGGGGTATAAAATTTCGTTTAATACCGAAGCAATATCAGATATTAGTAGTGATAATATGCAAATATCGGTTTCTTCGCCACCAGAGAATACCGAAACAACATCTGCAACAGAACAAACAGTCGCTATTGATACCGTACCTACGGAGCAAGAAACTACCGCCTCAACAAGTGAAGAAGTTACCGAATCTGTTGCGGAAAATAATGATATGGTTGGACCATTCCCTCAGGTTGATGATACTCAGCAGTATGATACCAATAACGAATGGCAAGCACGTCATGTTACTGCATTATTTACTTGTGATGGTTATGGATTACTTTATACCTGCTTAATTTTAATTATTTCAATTGTGGTTTCATCATTAGCTTATCGATGGTTTGTACAAGAAAAAATCAACCATGGATTATTCTATCTAATTTTACTGTTTATGGCGTTAGGCGGAATAACTTTAGTTTATGCTAGCCACTTAATGTCATTCTTTCTTGGCATTGAGTTGCTTTCAATTCCATTTATAGGTTTAATCGGCTATCAATATATCCAAACTCATGCGCTTGAAGCTGCGATTAAATATATGATTTTGTCCGCCATTGCTAGTTCATTTTTGTTAATGGGAATTGCTTTCTATTATGCAACTACTGGTGAGCTCACATTTAGTGGTTTAAGTTATCAATTATCAACTATGACTTATCCAAGTACTTTATTATTAATTGGTATTTGTTTAATGTTAGTTGGTATTGGTTTTAAACTTTCGCTGGTACCTTTTCAACTTTGGTTACCCGACGTTTATCAAGGGGCTCCGACTGTTGTTTCATTACTACTATCAACTGTAGGTAAAGTTGCTGTGTTTTGTGCTATTGCCAGACTATTTTTATTAGCGCCAATAGTGAATAATGAAACAATCCGTATTATTTTGGTTATTATGGCCTTTTGTTCAATTCTATGGGGAAATTTATCGGCATTAATGCAAAGTAGCTTAAAAAGATTATTGGCTTATTCATCAATTGCTCATTTTGGTTATCTTTTGCTGGCATTAATTGCCGTGCAGTATCAAGTGCTCGCTTTAGAAACAATAGGTGTTTATTTAATTGGCTACATTTTTGCCAACATCTGTGTTTTAGGCGTGATCAGCTTAGAATCCCATTCCAATGAGTTACAGGATCATGAAAAGGAAATTGATCTTTCAGGATTATTTTGGCGTCGACCTATTTTAGCCTTAGCAATGGGAGTCGGTTTATTATCTCTAGCAGGAGCACCACTTACTGCGGGTTTTGTGGGACGTTTTCTTTTAGTTCTATTAGGGGTTACGGCTGAATTATGGTGGTTAATTGCTGCAGTAGTGATTGGTAGTACCATAGGATTATATTTCTACTCAAGACTTATTCTCAATCTTTATATCAGGCCTATCAATCGTGATGATTTCTCAAGTAATAATTCTATTATTAAATTGAAGTGGCGAGATATAAAAGTGAGTGAATTGTATATTGTTATCGCAGCATTTTTAACCATGGTATGTGGTGTTTATCCTAAATGGTTATTTAACCTGGTAAGTATGGCACAATATTTAACGACTTAATTTTTTGCTGGTTCATTGTTGGTGGGTACTGTATTTATTTAGTTAATTGAATAAAATAGTTAATAATAACGATATTTGTTGTTGACTTAAAAGATATTGGCAAGAAATAGTTAATAATCGATTTATTTATTGTGTTATAATTCTGCACTTTAATATTTTTATATACATTAAGAGGACCAATATGGACTTTTTTATTTCTAATGCATACGCAGCTGATGGTGCTAGTGCTGAAGCAAATCCTTATTTTTTACCTATCATGTTAGTCGTGTTTGGACTATTTTTCTATTTTATGATTATGCGTCCACAACAAAAACGTGCTAAAGCACATCGCGAGTTAATGGCTTCTATTTCAAAAGGTGATGAAGTATTAACTAATGGTGGACTTATTGGTCGAGTATCAAAAGTTAATGAAAATGGTTATATTGTGTTAGAGTTAAATGATACAACTGAAGTTGTTATCAAACGTGACTTTATCACATCAGTATTACCAAAAGGAACAATGAAATCATTATAATAGATTTTCCTATTATAATTCATTGTATTAATTATCTAATCCCACAAGAGAATATGTCGTGCTAAATCGCTATCCTTTGTGGAAGTACATTATGTTGGTTGTCGTGATTTGCGTCGGCCTACTTTATGCTCTTCCAAATATTTATGGTGAAGATCCCGCTATACAAATTTCAGGTTCAAATAGTGCCGAAATTAATGTTGCTACGCAAGATAAAGTCAAACAACTTTTGGTGAAAAATCAAATTGAACCTAAATCACTGGTTTATGAAAATAAATCTATTTTAATTCGTTTAAGTGATAATGATACTCAGCTGAAAGCTAAGGAATTGATATCACAAGAATTAGGTGATGATTATACTGTTGCACTAAATCTAGCGCCTGCAACACCATCATGGTTAACGATGATTGGTGCCGAACCCATGAAATTAGGGCTCGATTTGCGTGGCGGTGTGCATTTCTTAATGGAAGTCGATATGACTACTGCGTTAAGTAAATTGACAGAACAATCGATTGAAAATTTAAAAGCAGAGTTCAATAAAAATAATCTAAATTACAAAGCATTAAATAAAAGTAGTAATCAACAAATCTTAATGCAATTCGATAATACAGAAGATCGAAACAAAGCCATTACTAAAATTAATGGATTGCTAGATTATGAATTAACTTCGCAAAGTGAAAATAGCATCGTTATTAGTGTTAGCCAACAGCGCCTACAACAAGCTAAAAGTGATGCTGTACAACAAAATACCACCATTTTGCGTAATCGTGTTAATCAATTAGGTGTTGCTGAACCAATTGTTCAACGTCAAGGATCTGATCGTATTGTTGTTGAGTTACCTGGTATTCAAGATACTGCATTAGCTAAACGAATTTTAGGTGCAACTGCAACCCTCGAGTTTAGACAAGTAAATGAAGATGGTTCAACTAATTTAGAAGCTATTTTAAAAGGTGAAATGCGTGTTCCATATGGTTCTGAAATAAAATATATGGAAAATGGTCGTCCGGTCTTACTTTATAAACGTGTGGTATTAACGGGTGATCATATTACCGATTCTTCATTTAGAGTAAATGAATATAGCCAACCTGAAGTTTCTATTAACTTAGATAGTGCTGGTGGCAAAACCATGCTTGATTTCACGCAGAAACATCTGAAAAAAGCAATGGCAACATTATTTGTTGAATATAAAGATACTGGAAAACGTGATGAAAATGATAAACCTATTCTTGAAAAACAAGAGAGAGTTATCAATGTAGCAACGATTCAAGGTATTTTTAGTGACCGATTCCAAGTAACTGGGATTAGTAGTGTTGATGAAGCTAGAAATTTATCACTACTATTAAGAGCAGGGGCCTTGATTGCGCCGATCCAAATAATCGAAGAACGTACCGTTGGGCCATCAATGGGGCAAGAAAATATCACTCAAGGTTTAGAATCTTGTGTATGGGGATTATTAATTTCGGTAATCTTTATGTTAGTGGTATATCGTCTATTTGGTGTATTTGCTAGTCTTGCATTAGTTGCAAACTTAATTTTAATTGTTGGTGCAATGTCTTTATTACCTGGAGCAACATTAAGTATGCCAGGGATTGCAGGTATCGTACTAACTGTAGGTATGGCGGTCGATGCGAATGTCTTAATTAATGAGCGTATAAAAGAAGAGCTCAGTAATGGTCGAGGTGTCCAACATGCAATTAACGAAGGTTATGCTGGTGCTTGGAGTAGTATTTTTGACGCCAATATTACTACATTGATAACTGCGATTATTCTTTATGCAGTAGGTACAGGTTCTATCAAAGGCTTTGCCATTACATTAGGTATCGGTATTGTAACATCGATGTTTACCTCGATCGTAGGGACTCGAGCTCTGGCCAATCTTATTTATGGTGGTCGTCGCGTCAATAAGTTATCAATTTAGAGGTTTATTGTGACTATTAATAAAAAAGAAAATCATGATGTTAGAGAACTAAATCATGGACGAAGAGTACTCGACTTTTTAAAATTTGGCTTTATTGCTTTTGTTATCTCAATGTTATTGGTTGTTGTTTCATTTGTGGTTATTCTTGTTAAAGGCTTTAATCTTGGACAGGATTTTACCGGTGGTACCACCGTTGAACTGACAGTAACTAAAGCTGTAAATCTTGATGATTTACGTAATAGTTTACGTGATGCAGGTTATCATGAGCCAGTCGTTCAGTATTATGGTAGCAGTAAAGATATTATTATCCGATTAGCCACCGCCAATCAAAATGAGAGTAGTGCATCATCTGCAATTGATAATGCATTAGGTACTAAAATCTCTAATTTAGTACATAAAGATATTGATAGTAATGCTGAAATTAAGCGAGTTGAATTCGTTGGTCCTACGGTTGGTTCTGAATTAGCTCAAGATGGTATTTTGGCGATCTGCGCCGCATTAATTTGTATCTTAATCTATATTGCATTTCGATTTGAATGGCGATTTGGTACTGGTGCTGTTGTAGCATTAGCGCATGACGTGGTTATTACCGCTGGTTATTTATCACTCTTTGATCGTGAGTTGGATTTAACCATTATTGCAGCAATGTTATCTATCATTGGTTATTCTCTTAATGATACTATCGTTGTATTCGACCGAATTCGTGAGAATTTTAGAAAAATACGACGTGCGTCGCCGTATGATGTTATCAACATTTCGTTAACCCAAACATTACATCGAACCTTAATGACATCTGGCACAACGTTAGCCGTTGTTATTATCTTATATATCTTCGGTGGTTCAATGTTAAAAGGTTTCTCTGAAACATTAGGGGTTGGTATTGTGTTAGGTACAATTTCATCAATTTATGTAGCAGCATATATGTCGCTTAAATTAGGTGTGAAACGTGAACACTTTATGCCACCAAAAGTTGAAGCAGAAGGCGCGGATCAAAACGCAATTTTACGTTAATCATTTAAGCTCTGTCATAGACTGACAGAGCTTTGTTAGCTTGTTTTTTGAGCAAATAATATTAAATTATTTGACACCCTTTAACTAGTTGCATATTATTAGCCACAGTTTTTTATCCCTTTAGGGGCCATAGCTCAGCTGGGAGAGCGCAACGCTGGCAGCGTTGAGGTCAGGGGTTCGATCCCCCTTGGCTCCACCAATTCAATAATCAGTAACATTCTTTTAAACCCTACAAAGTACACCAAATCCAGTAATAACAAGCCTTAATGTCTATTTCATTGCCCATTAAGTATCAGTAAGGTACATTTACAACCATAATTTTTAGGTATACGCTTAGGTATACAGATGCAATATACCTATATATCGTATACCTTAAATAATTATGGGAAGGAAAACACATCCATTAACAGACACCCAAATAAAAACCGCCAAACCAAGAGATAAAGATTACTCTTTATTTGATGGCGGTGGTATGTATCTCTTAGTTAAATCGAATAATTCTAAAATCTGGCGTTTTAAGTATACTCGTCCGTATACCAAAAAGGGCGCATTAATTAGCTTCGGTAGTTATCCTGAGGTTTCACTACAGCAAACACGAAAACAACGAGATGAAGCGCGAGAATTAATAAAGTAAGGTGTAGATCCTCAAGAGCACAAAGCAGAACAAGAACAACGCAAGCATGACGAAATTACTAGCACCTTTAAAAAGGTAGCCGCTGATTGGTTTAAAGTTAAAAGTGGTAAAGGAGTAACTGAAAGCACCTTAAAAGAACGTGGGAATCGTTAGAGTTACATTTATTTCCTTATATTGGTGATAAATCAATCTTTAAATGAAAAGCAAAAGAATTTATTAAGGCCATGGAGCCACTAAGAGCTAATGGTAAATTAGAAACAATTAAAAGACTTTGCCAACGTATCAATTAGGTTATGTTTTATGCGGTGAATATAGGCTTGATTGATGCTAACCCAGCAGCCAAGATAAAAGATGCTTGAAAGCCCTATAAAAGGGCAGATGCCAACAATAAACGCGCAAGAGCTTCCCCAATTTATGCAATCCCTTACTATGGCCCGAATCGAATTACAAACGCGTTGCTTGATTGAATGGCAATTATTAACGCGGTAAAAGTGTTTTTGCTGAAATTGCGACGATGTTATCAGGTAAAAACAATACTGTAATAGGCACTATGGACGCATTAGAAAAGGCAAGGGACAGAGCCTTAATCGTGGGTTACTCATTAGTCATATTACCCGACCAACCACGTTACATGGGCAGTGGCGCAGGATTAAAAGCGATTACTGGCGGTGATGAAGTCGCAATTGACCCTAAACATAAGCAACCCTATTCCTGCAAGATTCCAGCAGTAGTGTTAGTAATTAACAACGAAGCCATGCGATTTAATGAGCGCAACGGGGGCATATCAAGGCGAAGAGTAATATTTCACTTTGGCGAGGTTATACCAGAAAAAGAGCGAGATTTAAACTTGGTTAGCAAAATAGAGCAAGAGCTACCCTCAATTGTTAGACTGCTACTTAATGAGTTCTCTAACCCTAATGATGTCAAAGAACGATTACACAAACAGCAACAATCAGAAGAAGCAACGACTATTAAAAGAGAATCGGACCATTTAGTCGATTTCTGTAGTTATTTTGACGGGTTAGACAACCCTAACGGTATATTAATAGGGAATCTTGGCATTATGCCATTTAATCCAAGAAAGTACTTTTACCATGCTTATATCGAATACATCCGTAACACAGGGTTAAGCAATCCCCTATCCCTTACCCAATTCGGCACATCTTTAAGTTATGCAATGAACGAGAACGGCAAGCAATACATAAAGAAGCGCTATACAGCAGGAAATAAAACTAATTTAGAACTTAATTTAAACGCTAGTAAAGACTGGTTACCTAAAGCAGAAGAGCCTACTTAATTTTTTTGTTTATGAGTATTCTAACCGCCTGATTGGCGGTTTTTTGTATAGTACGAATGTAGAGTTAAAATATAGACCGTACATGATGATTATTCAGAAATATAAATTTTAATATCATTTTGTTCATTATAAATTGAATAACAAAATTGACTGTTATTTTCGTATTTATGCTTTGACCCAAATCGGGGCTACAGTTGGTCCTTGCCCAAGGAAAAAGGCAAAATGAATATTCATTGCACCAATAGGTTCAATAAAACGACTATTACACAAAGAACCAGCGTCAATCGGTTCAAATCCAATTGAATTAGCAATGTTTGATACAACGGTTTTCGCGTTATCATCATCAGAAGCAATAAAAACTTGCAAAGTTTGTTTTGTTCGTGCTGATGTAGGTAATAATTGAGCAAAGATAGTATTAAATGCTTTTACGATTTTCGCCTTTGGTGCCAATGCTTGAATTTCTTCTGCGCCTGATGTGACATGACCAATCAGTAACTCTTTAAAGTCTTCCGTAACTGGGTTAGTTATATCAATTAATATTTTATCGGTTAAATCACCACAAGAGAGTAATACCTCTTTTACGGCTTGATAAGGTAGTGCTAAAATCACCATTTCGGCTGATTTTACCGCAGTTTCAATACAACCGCTTTCAGCGCCTATATTTTTTGCGAGAGTCTGAGCTTTTGCTGAGTTTCTGCTTGCAATTACAATATCATGATTTGTTGTGGCAAGTACATTTGCAAGTCCTGTCCCCATATTTCCTGTTCCAATAATAGCAATTTTCATTTTTATCTCCTGTTTATGAATGAATTGATAAAACTATACAATAGAAATAAAAAGTGATAAATTTCAGTTATATTTCATATTTAAAAACAAATTGTTTCTAATGGATAGATTAACTTCTATGTCTGTTTTTGTGAAAGCCGTTGAATTAGGCTCATTTTCGGCTACAGCGAACGTATTTAATATGTCACCACAATTAGTCGGTAAACATGTCCGAATGCTTGAAGAACACCTAAATGTTCGTTTGTTAAATAGAACAACTCGTCACCAGAGCTTAACCGAAGTAGGACGTGCATTTTATGAACGTGCCAAAAATATTCTTGCCGAAGTTGAAGAGTCAGAAGCGATTGCAGCACAAATTAATGCCATACCTCGAGGGCGAATTAAGATTAGTGCACCAACAACATTTGGCACTCATGCATTAGCACCTCAGTTACCCGAGTTTTTAAGCACTTATCCAGAAATTTCCATTGATTTATCACTTACTAATCGTATTGTTGATTTAATTGATGAAGGATTTGATTTAGTTTTCAGAGTTGGCGAATTACCTGATAGTGGATTAATTGCAAGAAAATTAAAACCTTACCAGTTGATTTTGTGTGCTTCCCCTTTATATTTAAAATCCTCACCACCGATTAATTCACCAAAAGATCTTAAATATCACGAATGTTTAGGTTTTTCTCATACAACATTACAAACTCATTGGCAATTTGAGGGAGCTGAAGGTCATTTTTCTGTACCTGTATCAGGGCGATTCATGACCGACAGTGGTGATGCACTATTACCAGCTGCCATTGCTGGATTAGGTATTATGTTACAATCAGCCGAAATGGTGACACCAGCAATAGAAAAAGGACTGTTAGTTCATCTTTTACCTGATTATCATGTACCAACCCGACCCATGCATATTCTTTATGCATCTAATCGCCATGTTTTACCTAAACTAAGATGTTTTATTGATTTTTGTATCCAAAAATTTGGTGAAGATGAACAAGGTTAGAAATCATAATAAGCTGTATAAATTGGTTACCTAAAGCAGATGAGCCTGCTTTTTTGTTTATGAATATTCTAACCGCCTTGATTGGTGGTTTTTTGTATTATACAAAATAGATACTTAAGGAAATAAACAAATATATTAAAGCTAAGGCTAAAATTACTTTGAAGTTAAGTGATAACTTTCGGTAAGTAAATCGAATATTTCTTTATCTGATAAAGGTCCAGAAAGAATAATGCTGATCCAATGTTCTTTATTCATATGATATGCTGGCAAAATACCTTCTTTTTTCCTTAAAGATCCTATATGTTCAGGTCTTGCTTTAATATCCAGAATATCAATCTCTTTATCATCTTTTATACCAAGTTTTGAGCCAGATACATTCATAACAATAGCATACCATTTATCACCATCTTGATGATGTCGCAATACTGCATAATTAGGTAAATTTTCCCACAGATAATTAGGTTCTGAATGAAAATGTTTTTTGGCATAGTTAAATAATGTTTCTCTATTCATTATAATCTCCTAAAGATGTTGGATATAGAAAATACAACTTAACCGCATTGAAGTTTATTCCCTTAAGTATAACATTATAGTTGACTTGGAATAATCAAAATCATAAAAAATAAATAGCCCATTATTTAGCTAATCTAGTAATAAATTTTTACATCACTGAATTATGTACAGCTCGAATGTAGAGTTATGTATAGTTAAAATGCCGACTATACATAGCATAAACCCTTATACAATAAGGTTTATAAAAAATTATGTATAGTATGGACAGTTTTTTATAAAATTTTATTTTAATGGGGGTAGTTAATTTCTTTACCACTCAAATTTGGGTGCAGTCTCTTTGGACTGATTTTTACATCTGCGAAAAATCAACTTTAAATCAAAAATAAGAGAGTACTAAAAATACCCAATTTTAGGGGTTACTTTTTATTTTTTGGGTACACTAATAAATATAAAAAATAGAAATCATTTACCCAAAAGGGTTTAAAAGACGTTTTTCAAGTCCCGACCATGCACCATTAACAAATCTACACAACTCTACCGAAGTCAATCAAACCCTTATATACAAACACTTTCAAGAAATCCTTACTCAACTGAGTTCAACTGCAATTATCCCAAATCTAGTATTAAATCGGATACCAAACAGGATACAGAAAAAAACATTAACTAAATTTTTATTTTTATTCAACATGTTAGTTAAGTTATTCGTGTCCTATAACAGGGCTTGAAAAATATATTTCATAACTTTCCCTTAATAACGATTATAATTTTATTTCTTAAAAATTGAACACTCCTCTAAATCTTCACATTTAAATTTAAACCCTCAACATATTCACCACAACCCTTAATGCGGATGATATATTGCGATGTGGATAGTAGAGGTATAAAGGTGGAAAAGTATAGCTATACTCATTAAAAATGCGGATCAGTTGACCATTAACCAGTTCCTTTGCAATCAGTTCTTCGGGTAAATAAGTAATCCCTAATCCCATTTTTGCGGCAAAGATCGTTGGATAAATGATAACCAATACCTTGATGTTGTGTTAACTTTTGTATCGTGCTAGGAAATCCTTTTTTTGAAAATAATCAGCCGTTGCTACAACCGCCATTTTCATAGGTTGACTAATGCAAAAAGCGACCATATCTTCCGCAACACCACTACCAAAACGAATACCCACATCAAATCCTTTTGCAACAATATCAACAAAACGATTATTACTAATAAACTCAAACTGAATATCAGGATATTTGTCCTTAAAATGGGCTAATTTAGAGAGTAGTAGCGTCTCAATCACTTGTAGTCCACAGTTAATACGCACTAAGCCAGATGGTCAATTTCGATAGTGTTCAATCTGTTGAAGTTCGTTATCCATTTTAGCAAAACTTGTTTCAACAGTACGAAATAGCTGCTCGCCAACTTGGGTAAGCGATTGCCAGTGCAACGGATAAAAGTAATAATATTACCACTATTTTATAAATCCACTTTTTTATATTTTAATGCCTTATTTAATTTACTCCACACGACTTAGTGTTGCCACAAAATCCTGTTTTAAATTTGCTAATACGGTTCGGCCAGACTCAATATGACCCAATGTATACAATTGTGAATTAGTACCTACACCTTGATAAAACAGAGCCAAATTCCCCCAAGGTGCATAATAAGTAAAATCCCCAGAAATATGAGCGGCACTTGCCATACCTTGAGTAATTAAGCGTTGTGGCAGATAAGCGATCTTCTCGGCACCAACATAATCACTAAAAGTCAGTGTTAAAGGTAGCAGTGCCAGTAGCTGATGACTGGCAGGAGTATCGAGCAAATTGACAATCACTTGCTGATCGTCAATAGTCAGTTTTATTTTTGCTAATGTTGCACTTTCAGTTTTTTGACTAAACGCCGAGAAACTCATCAAAAGTGTAATAAATGCGGTTATAAACAAGTTTAATTGTCGTAATGGATGTCTATTTATCATGATGATATCGCCTAGAGTGAGAATTAGTTAGCTAGATACTGATCAAAAAACTGACTTGCTTCATTAAAATAACGCTGGGCTTCTGGCGCATCAGAAACCATTAAATATTGGGCATGAGATACGCCTTCTAGCACCACTAAATCAGCAGCCACGCCGGCATCTCGTAATTTCAAATGCATTCTGATTGTGTTACTTAAAAATAGATCGCGCGTTCCCGTAACTAACAGCGTTGGTGGAAAATCATTCACGTCACCATAAATGGGAGATAATAGTGGCTCTTTAAGATCATGATCGCCAGCATACAGTTTGGCTGCGTCTCCCAACCAGCCGTCATAACTGACGAGCACATTATCAATCCCCTCATGCGTAAAATAGGAATCACCAGTTTTACTTAAATCGGTCCAAGGCGTGCCAACAACGATCGCCGCTGGTAAAGGTAGGTCGTGAGCTTTGGCATTTAGCATTAAGGCTAGTGTCATACCACCGCCAGTTGAGGTGCCAAATACGCCAATATTCTCGGCAGGATACTGTTTAAGCAATTCGCGATAGGCTGTTAGTGCATCGTCTACGGCCGCTGGAAACAGAAAGTCTGGTGCCATTCGATAATCAATTGAAATGACGTTGATTTTTCCATATTCCGCCATCATAATTGCTTCAGCGGTACCTGCCTCACCTGGATTAAGCACATAACCACCGCCATGAAAATGTAATAAGATACGATTTTGATTATATGGTGCAATCGTTTTAGGTGTGACCATAAAGGCATTAACATTACCAAGCTGCGTAGCTGTAACACTGACTTGCATTCGTTCTTTTAACATAGGAAGTGTTTTTAATGTTTGGGCAGCAATCGTATCAACCCATTGATGCCATTCGGAATTAGTTTTAGGATGATCCTTCCAAAAGGAAGGGGGTTCGCCAGAGACTAAAGGTTGTAATGCCTGACTCACTGTTGATGGATTTGGAAAATGTTGCACAGCCACTTCTGCCGTGTTCGCAAGTGTTGTTTGTACAAAAGTTAGCATAAACACTAAAGCCGTAAACTTGATTTTCATTTGTGATCCTTTTTATCTATATAAGATTGATTAAGCAAGGTTGCCTGTTGCTTTTTTATATAAACTAAAACACAAGGCGGTAATGATGGCACCTATAATACTAATAATCGTGGCCGTGATAAAAATGCCACTAACCCCTAATTGGTCAAAGGTCATTCCACCAACACCAGCTGCTAAACCAATGGAAAGTTGAATCGCGGCAACCGACAATCCACCAACCAATTCAGCTTTATCAGCAAGCGTTCGAGTGATCCACGTTGACCAACCAACAGGGATAAATCCAAACACAAATCCCCAAGCAATCACTAATGTAGTATCCATAGTCACATTATCAGAACTTAAAAACCTATATTTAATAAATAAGAGCATGGCTATAGCGGCTAAGACTAAATGAATAGCGATCATCACAGGTCTAAAAAATCGGCCAAGTAGTAAACCCGCAACAAAGGTTCCGATGCAATTAGCGATACCAAACACCAATAAAATAAGGGTTAATGGACCGGTTTGTAGTGCTAAATTGTGCTCTAAAAACGGTCGCAGATAAGTAAAAAAGAGGTGATAGCCTCCATAACTAAAAATTGTACCGATAATGCCAAGAAAACACCAATTTTGCTTAAATAGGGCAAACATATTTTTAAAATTACTGCTTTCACGCGGCGGTAAAGATGGTAGGGTAAGCCGTTGCCAAACTAGTGCGATAAAACTTAACGCCGCAGCAATAAAAAACACATTACGCCAACCGATTAAATGACCTAAATAACTGGCAAGAGGCAGTGAAATAATCGTTGCAACCGACACTCCGGTATAGACAATACTTAATGCTCGAGGAATATCTTTACTCGGCGCTAATTGTAATACTACAGCAGATGCCATTGACCAAAATCCACCAACACAAATCCCTAATAGCGCTCGACCAATCAGCATAATGAAATAATTAGGCGCAACAGCAACGAACAAATTGGATAATACTAATAAAATAGAAAAAGTGAGTAATACTACTCGACGATTAATATTTTGGGTCATGGGTGCGAGAACCAAACTGGTGACTACCGCAAAAATCCCCACCATTGTGACGCTTTGGCCTGCTTGACCTTCAGTAATATTGAAATCTTGTGCGATAGGGGTTAATAAGCTAACAAGAATAAATTCCGCGGCAATCAAACTTGTTACTCCAATAAATAGTGAAAATATTGCTCCCCAATACGCCGTACTTGGGGAATTTAATGTGTTATCTGACATGGTTAATCCCATTATTATATTAAAGACGAATGAATTGAATAGTTGTGGAATGGGTCATAGTCTAAATAGCAGCTAAATATATGTAAATTACTTATATTTTATGGTTATTTATGCCTTAAAAGCATGGGTATAAACTGTATTTAATGTCATTAATATCAATAAAAAGAAGTCATAAGAATAAGCCCAGCAAAATAGGAGGATCATTTTGCTCACTTCTATATTCAGAGGAATTTATTGAGAAAAAGCCTGTTTCATTCGCTGTAAACAGATTTCAGCTGCTTTTGAAAAAATTTGATAACGTTTCCAAACTAAGTGAATATCAACCGTTAATTGTGGCTCTAAAGGTTTAAAACAAAGATGACTATTACCAGTCGTGTTAATCAGCTTATCAATACTTAATGCATAACCCATGTTTTTTTCAACCATAAGTGAGGCATTGTAAAGTAGGTTATATGAGCCAATCACATTGAGTTTATCTAAATCACGTTTTAACCAGCGCGTAATTCGGTTATCGACTTCTTTCTGTTTAGAGATAATAAGTGGCAAGTTCCATAAATCGCTAGGTCTAATCACATCTTGATGTGCAAGTGGACTATCTTTACGCATTAACACTCCCCAAGTATCTTTTTCCGGCAATAGCAACGACTCATATTTGCTGATATTTTCCACACCAATTAATAATCCAAAATCGAGCAAGCCTTTATCGAGACGTTCTGTTACTTCATCAGCATCACCACTATAAATATGCACATGAATTTGCGGATAGTCGTGTTGTAATGCCTTAACAACCTCAGCAATTAATCCCATGGCATGGGTTTCACCACAACCAATATAGATATTGCCACTGATTTCCTCAGCTGAGGTTTGAAACTCTAATTCAGTTTTTTGCACTAATTCTAAAATTTCTTCAGCACGTTTGCGTAAACGCATACCTTCATCGGTTAAGGTAATTTTACGACTGCCTCGAATAAATAAGGTGTTACCCAATTCTTGCTCTAATTCAGCCAGTTGACGAGATAATGTTGGCTGAGTCAGATGTAAATACTCAGCAGCCGCAGTGATACTTTCCGCTCTAGCAAGAGCTAAAAAATAACGTAATACTTTAATATCCAAAATGACCTCACATACAACTATTTTTTATGCTTAAAAAGTATAACAATAATTAAGTTATAGGAAAAAGGTTCGTTGTTTTTATGTACAGTAAAAATGTAGAGTTATGCAGAGTTAAAATGTAGACTATACATAGCACAAACCTTATACAATAAGGCTTATAAGAAATCATGTATAGTATGGATAGTTTTTTATAAAATTTTATTTTAATGGAGGGGGTAATTTCTTTAACACTCAAATTTGGGTAATGCCTCTTTGACCGGATTTTTACACCCGCGAAAAATCAACTTTAAATCCAAAATAAGTGAGTACGAAAAATACCCAATTTTAGCGGTCACTTTTCGTTTTAGGTATACGTTTAGGTGTGCGATTGGTTGTGTTAAAATATAGTATTAATAAGGTTTTTTATTGGGTTGTTTCGTTTCCCTTGATCAACCAATTCCAAATTCTGCAATTTAAATCCTTTTAGCAATATTTATACAGTGCTAAGATAGTAAAACTATCAATTATCGGCCACACTATATGTTTCAATACCATCCAAATGTCTTAGCAAATGAATGTCGTGATATGAATGATATTCGCGCGGAAATTGATAATATTGATCATCTGGTAATTCAATTACTAGCAATTCGTTTTGACTATGTTAAAGCAGCCAGTCAGTTCAAAAAAAATGCTATCGATGTTCAAGCTAAAGAACGTTTTAATAGTATGCTTGAGCAACGTAAGCTTTGGGCTGATGAGTTAGGTCTCGATGGTGATATCATTAAAGAATTGTATGCTAATTTAGTGAAATATTTTATTGATGAAGAATTAAAGCGTCTTCAACATAAAGAAAAATAATTACGTTAACTTGTTATTAACAATTTAATTTAAGCTTATTAATTGCTAGGTTAAATGTTTATGCTTGGTTCTTAACTTCCCCAACATTATTTATCTGGATAATGTTGGGAATGTGATAAACTTATTTAAATAAACCATTGGTTTCAATAAATTCAATGACTTTATCTAATCCTTGTTTCGTCCGTAAATTAGTAAATGCCCATGGTTTATCAATGCGCATTTTATTGGTATCAGATTCCATCACTGCTAAAGAAGCACCGACATACGGTGCGAGATCAATTTTATTAATGACTAAAAAGTCTGATTTAGTTATACCAGGACCTCCTTTTCGTGGAATTTTTTCTCCTTCAGCAACATCAATGACATAGATAGTCAGATCAGCCAATTCAGGACTAAAAGTTGCACTAAGATTGTCTCCTCCACTTTCGATAAAAATAATATCTAGATGTGGAAACATTTCCATTAATCCCTCAACTGCAGCTAAATTCATTGATGCATCTTCGCGAATTGCTGTATGTGGGCAACCACCAGTTTCAACACCAACAATACGTTCGGGATCTAATGCTTTTGCATCGGTTAATATTCGCTGATCTTCTTTTGTATAAATGTCGTTAGTGACAACGGCTAATTGATATTTGTTGCGCATTGTTTTACATAGCATTTCAAGTAGGGCCGTTTTTCCTGATCCTACCGGTCCGCCAACTCCAATTCTTAGCGGTGTATGCGTAATGGTATTCATATTCTCTTCTCTTTTTTCTATAATTTTATGAGCTTAATTTATGATCGAAACAGTCTTGAGTACTGTGTTTCGTGACAACTACTGGCAATAGCTACTAAAGGCGATCCTGCGCCAATATCATCATCTTTAACATCATTTGCTTGCTTAATAATTGAAGGTAATAATGTTGATAATTGATAAATCAGCTGTTGTCCTGCTTGCTGTCCTAAAGGTACTAATTTGATTGCCGCCATAATGTTGCTTTCGAGCCAACTGTAACTCCAGCTTATTTGTATATCTTCTAACGACATTTTATTTGTCGCACCATACCAAGCAAATCCGGCAACTTGTGACTGTATTAATAAATTTTGCCATGGATGAATAAACCCTAATCCTTCTAGGAATCGAAAAAAGGCTTTTCCTCGTTGCTGTTCTTCAAGTCTTAATTCACTTGTTTCTCGTTGACATAGTAAATTTCTAGTCCAATAACTAAAACCTTGTTCATCTTGGTTAATAGTACATTGATGTAGTCGAGCCAAAATAGGTAAGTCACAAAAGCGCAATGTGCTATACATTTGCTGTATTAGCCAATCTTTGGTTTCGATTTGATTAGTTACCCATTTGGCTTCAACTGCCCATTCTAATCCTTGAGAATAGGTGAATCCCCCAACAGGTAAATTTGCACTGGCTAATTGTAAGTTACGTAAATATTGCAGCATGTTTTTTATCTTAATGATGATGGTGGCCAATAGCACTACTTTGATAAGCTCCAGCTTCCGGTTCAAATGGAGCTTGTTCAACCAGTACTTTAATTCCTAATTGTGTTAGCATTTCATCCAACACATGATCATGTTGATAACGAACAAAGTCTGTAGCAATTTGTAATGGAACATGACGATTACCTAAATGATAACATGCTCTGGCTAACAACAATTTATCATTGCAGTAGGCTGTGGATACATTTTCGTTTGCAGCCAATACTTCAATAATTATTGATTCATCCTCTGTTGCAAGATAATCACCACCACGAATTAATAAACCTCTAGGTAATATAACACCGGCTTCCTGACCACTATTAAGCACTATTTTGCTGCGGCTTTTTATTCGGCTATCAATATCTAATTTAGTACGGTCTTTGACAGACTGTAATTGTGTTTTTGTTAATGGTTTAGTAAGTATCTTTGTTAAAATTATCATGATGTTATGTTCTCAATTTATTAAAATAAAAAGTATCTCTGTGCCATTGGTAAGATAGATGCAGCTTCACAACTCAATAGATTGTTATCGGCCTTTACTTCATAGGTTTGGGCATCCACTTCAATATTGGGTTGCCATGAGTTATGGATCATGTCTTGTTTTTTAATCTGACGGCAATCTTTTGCCACACCAATCAAACTTTTTAATCCCAAGTTTTTTGCTACATTTAAATCGGCAGCTGTTTGTGAAATAAATGTCATTCTAGATAAAAAACCTGCTTTTCCTAAGCTAGCAAACATAGGGCGATAGTGTACGGGTTGTGGTGTGGGAATTGATGCATTAACATCACCCATTTCGGCGTAAGCAATCATTCCCGCTTTAATAATTAAACTTGGTTTTATGCCAAAAAAAGCAGGTTGCCAAATGACTAAATCGGCTAATTTTCCTACTTCAATAGAACCTACTTCATGGCTTATACCATGGGTAATCGCTGGATTTATAGTGTATTTAGCTAGATAACGTTTAACTCTAAAATTATCATTCTGTTGATTATCTGGATATAATGGGCCTCGTTGCGTTTTCATTTTATGAGCAGTTTGCCATGTTCTTATGATAACCTCTCCCACTCGTCCCATGGCCTGAGAGTCTGATGAAATCATAGAAAATGCGCCTAAATCATGTAATATGTCTTCCGCAGCAATAGTTTCTCTGCGTATCCTTGATTCGGCAAAAGCAACATCTTCTGCAATTCCAGCATCTAAGTGATGACAAACCATCAACATATCTAAATGTTCATCAATAGTATTGATAGTATAAGGGCGAGTAGGATTTGTGGAGGAAGGTAAAATATTAGCGTAACCACAAGCTTTTATAATATCGGGGGCATGGCCGCCTCCTGCGCCTTCCGTATGATAAGTGTGAATGGTTCGCTCTCCAATGGCAGCGAGAGTGTCTTCTACAAAGCCAGATTCATTTAAAGTATCGGTATGAATAGCTACTTGTACATCCATCTTATCGGCTACATCAAGGCAATTACTTATTGCTTGTGGTGTTGAGCCCCAATCTTCATGTAATTTTAAGCCAATAGCTCCGGCATTGACTTGTTCGATTAATGGCTCAATAACACTGCAATTCCCTTTAGCTAATAACCCAACATTTACAGGTAAATTATCACAAGCTTGTAACATTTTTTCGATATACCACTTACCTGGTGTACACGTGGTTGCGTTTGTTCCCGTTGCTGGGCCGGTACCACCACCTATAAATGTAGTTATTCCTGAACATATAGCCTCTTCAGCTTGTTGTGGGCAAATGAAATGGATATGAGAGTCAATTCCGCCTGCTGTAACAATGCTATTTTCGCCAGCAATAATTTCAGTGCTAGCACCAATAGCGATGGTTATATCTGGTTGTATATCGGGATTTCCCGCTTTACCAATAGCTAAAATACGTCCATTTTTAATACCAATATCAGCTTTAACAATTCCCCAATAATCAATGATTAAAGCATTGGTTATTACAACATCGGCAACCAAATCTGCACATAATTGGCTTTGTCCCATACCATCACGGATTACTTTCCCACCACCAAATTTAACTTCTTCGCCGTAAGTAGTGAAATCTTTTTCAACTTGTATCCATAAATCGGTATCGGCTAAGCGAACTTTATCTCCTGTGGTTGGGCCAAACATTTCTGCATACGCTTGTCTAGAAATATTACTCATTTTCAATTCCTTTATTATCTAATGCACCCATTACAGCACCTTGGAATCCATACACTTGCCTTTTACCAGCTAGTTCAACTAACACTACAGTACGGCTTTGCCCAGGCTCAAACCGTACAGCTGTACCGGCGGCAATATCTAAGCGAAATCCATAACTTTTGGCTCGCTCAAATTTTAAGGCTTGATTAACCTCGAAAAAATGATAATGAGAGCCTATTTGAATAGGTCTATCACTATGATTAGCAACCGTTATTTGAATGGTTTTGCGATTTTTATTTAATTCAATATTACCTGCTTGTACAATCACTTGGCCTGGAATCATATAATTTACCTTTTAAATAATAGGATTATGAACAGTCACTAATTTAGTTCCATCAGGAAATGTTGCTTCAACCTGAACATCTTGGATCATATCGGCAATTCCCTCCATTACGTCGTTACGCGTTAAGACTTTTCGTCCTAGATTCATTAATTCAGTGACGGTTAAACCATCTCTAGCACCTTCTAAAATTGCGGCGCTAATTAGTGCTATTGATTCAGGATAATTTAATTTTACCCCTCGCGCTTTTCGCCTTTCGGCGACCAATGCTGCTGTAAACAGTAATAATTTGTCTTTTTCTCTCGGAGTCAGTTTCATCGTTATTTTCTCATCGTATTTATAATAATTAAGCTAGGTTGCCCAAATTCGAGGTGGACATGCGGGTGAATTGATAATTAACGGGCGCAATAATGCCCATAATTGGTGTAAATATTGTTGGCAAATTTGGTTATCATTTGCTAGCATGCGAACGGTTAATAATTGTCCCAAAGCAGTTGCACCGATTGGAACCCTACTATTTTCAAATCTTTTTTGCACTTGTTGTAAAATGGCTAGATTAATCGGATAGGCAAATAAAGTTGCACTATATGTGTAATTACCTATAGGAGCACTATTACCTTCAATAATTTTTAAGTGCTCATCAAGACCTAATTCATCCGGTAAATTAATTGTTAAACGGCTTTTGATATTGCCTTGCACAAACTTTTCATGCATAACCGGTCGACCAAAGCATAATGTTTCCCAGCCAAGTAATCGGCTATTTAACGTTAAATTAAATTCAGTCGTTAAATTAGCATTAGCACCATTAAAAAAAATATTTTCTTGCGGTAACCATTCCATAATACTATTTTGCGCTAAAGTAAATTTTTGTTTCAGCTGTGCAATATTGCTGTGACTGCGATAAAATTTACTTGCTCCGGGCATAGTCATTAATAGATGGCTATCCTGATTTAAAAAAATATCCAGCTCAAGTTTATCCCCTCCAACAATCCCTCCTGGGGGATGGAGTAAATAAATATGGCAAGGTTTTCCTTCTGGATAGAATGGCCGTTGTATAGTTAAAGGCCCTTGTTGTTGACGATCAACTAACTCAGTTCGCTGTAGTTCACCATTTACAAAACGGTTAGCAAAAGATAGTGATAGTTTACCTAGCCAGCCATTAGCATTTTTTTGAGATGTATTATTTTGAATCATACCGTTAAATAATTTTTTATTAAATCTGGTGTTAGTTGTTGTAAGGCGCCATTAGCGATATTTCGTCCTCGGTCAAGTAAATAAAAATCATCAGCAACCATCTGAATAAAAGGCAATTTTTGTTCAACTAACAATACAGTTAAACCTAATTCATGATTGAGTCGATTAATGATATCGCCTATATCATGTACAATATTGGGTTGAATACCTTCTGTTGGCTCATCTAAAATTAATAATGATGGTTCAATAACTAAAGCTCTTCCAATCGCTAATTGTTGTTGTTGTCCTCCAGATAGATCGCCGCCACGACGGTTTTTCATCTCTTTTAATACAGGGAATAACGAATAAACTAAATCAGGTATTTTGGCTGAGCGGGATCTTTTAGCAGCTAAACCAACACGTAGATTTTCTTCAACAGTTAGTTGAGAAAAGATTTGTCTACCCTGTGGAACGTAACCTATTCCCATATAGGCGCGGGTTTCGATAGATTTATGGGTAATATCGGTATCATTAAATTGTATATTACCTTTTTTTATCTTTAAATTTCCCATAATAGACTGTACTAGAGTAGTTTTGCCAACGCCATTACGTCCCATTAGACATGTACATTTACCTTTGGCTAAACACAGATCGATATCCCATAAAATGTGCGTTTGTCCATAAAATTGATTGACATTAGATAATTTAAGCAACATTAACGTTCCTCCCAGTAGTAGATTGTCCTAAATAGACTTCAATTACTTTAGGATTATTTTGTACTTGTTCCATATTTCCTTCAGCCAATATTGAACCTTGATGCAATACTGAAACAGTTTTGGCAATTTGTCTGACGAAATCCATATCATGTTCAACAACAATTAACGAATGTTTGCCCGCTAACGAATTTAATAATTCTGCGGTTTTATCCATTTCTTGAGTTGTCATTCCGGCAACAGGTTCATCAACTAATAATAGTTGAGGTTTTTGCATTAATAACATTCCTAATTCCAACCACTGTTTTTGTCCATGAGATAAAATAGCCGCATATTTATGACGCATGTCCATTAAACCGATTAGCAGAAGTATCTCATCTATTTGTTCTTGTTCTATCTTGTTAACTCGATGGCGAAGAGTATGCCAAACTGTTTTTTTCCCGGCATTTGCTATCATTAAATTGTCATTAACTGTTAAGGCTTCGAATACAGTCGGTTTTTGAAATTTGCGACCGATGCCGGCTTGGGAAATTTGTGGTTCATCCATAGTTAATAAATTAAGTTTTTGACCAAACCATGCTGTGCCTGCTTGTGGTTTTGTTTTACCAGTGATTACATCCATCATTGTCGTTTTACCTGCGCCATTAGGACCAATAATGCAGCGTAATTCACCCTGTTTAATATAAAGATTCAAATCATTAATCGCTTTAAAGTTATCAAAACTAACATTAATGCCTTCCAAGTAAAGAATAATACCTTTATTGGTATCCAAATCTGGTTGTGGTAGTGCTTCAAAGTCTTTAAGCAAAGGAGAGGCAGATTTTAATTTTTTATTTAAACTTTTTTTATTCATATATTTGCCTCCAATTGTTTTAGTTTGTATTTTTTAGATATAGTTAGATTGATTAAACCAACAATACCTTTTGGAAGAAATAAAGTAACTAATACAAACAGAAGGCCTAAAGCAAATAGCCATTGGTCAGGGAACCATACGGTGAAAAGTGATTTGCAATAATTAACTAAAAATGCACCAACAATAGCGCCATATAAAGTCGCTCGTCCGCCGACTGCAACCCAAACGACAATTTCGATTGAATTTAAAGGTAAAAATTCAATAGGTGTGATAATTCCTACTTGTGGCACATATAACGCTCCTGCAATACCAGCTAATACGGCTGAAAACGTAAAAACAGCTAATTTGATATTTTCAACTCGATATCCAACAAACCTAATGCGTGGTTCTGCATCTCGAATAGCAATAATTACTTTACCCAATTTACTTTTGATTAATTGATAACATATCAGATAACTAATAATGACAGCCATTAACGTGATAAGTAATAATGTTATCCGCATTCCGTTAGTGGTGATTGAAAAACCTAATAAATATTTAAAGTTAGTCAGACCATTATCACCCCCAAATCCCATCTCATTGCGTTGAAAAGCTAGCATTAATGCAAAGGTGAGTGCTTGTGTAATTATTGAAAGGTAAACCCCAGAAACACGGGAACGAAATGTCATATAACCGAATATAAAAGCTAATAATCCAGGTACTAGAATAATTAATAGCAAAGTAATTAAAAAATTATCTGATCCTTGCCAATACCAAGGTAAACTTTGCCAATTAATAAATGAGGCAAAATCAGGCAGAATGGTCGAACCATTTTCTCCCTGTACAGACAAATACATTCCCATCATATAGCCACCCAGTGCAAAAAAAGCACCGTGACCTAAACTTAAAATGCCTAAATATCCCCAAACTAAATCAACAGATATTGCAAGCAAGGCATAACATAGATATTTACTGACTAAAATAATAGTCTGATTACCAACATAAAATAGGCTATTAGTTGGGAAAAAAAGATTAGCTATTACTAAATAACTGACTAATAAAGTTAGACAAAATAGAACATAACCGCCATTATCTTGTTTAAAATATTTTGTTAACATATTTACCCCTCTACAGCTCGACCGCGTTGTGGGAAAAGACCGCGAGGTCGTTTTTGAATAAACAGTACTAAACTAATCAGCACCACAATTTTAGCTAACATGGCTCCAGTAATTGGCTCTAAAAATTTATTGGCCAACCCTAAAATTAAGCCAGCAATTAATGTTCCCCATAAATTACCAACACCACCAAATACCACTACCATGAATGAATCAATGATATAATTTTGACCAAGATTTGGGCCAACATTGGTGATTTGTGAAAGAGCAACGCCTGCCAATCCAGCTATACCGGAACCAAGGCCAAAGGTTAGCGCATTTACCCAGCTGGCTTTAACGCCTAAACATCTTGCCATTAATGGATTCATCGAAATAGCTCTGACATTAAGTCCTAAAGCTGTTTTTTTCATAATCAATAACAAAATAATGAAAATGGTTAAGCTAAAACCAATAACATATAGCCGATTAATCGTGAGCGATAAAAAGTCATTGACCTGAATTGAACCTTGCATCCAACTCGGCGTGATTATTGCTTTATTTAACGGTGAAAATATTGTTCTGAATAACTGTTGTAATAATAGACTGATACCAAAAGTGGCTAATAAGGTTTCGAGAGGTCTACCATATAGATATCTAATAACGCTTATTTCTATTAACATTCCTACCGCACCGCATACAAAAAATGCAGCAGGGATAGAGAGAATTAACGCTATGCCGGGATAGTTAGGCAATAGTTGTTGCATCACGTATGTGGTATATGCGCCAATCATAATTAATTCACCATGCGCCATATTAATCACGCCCATAACCCCAAAGGTAATAGCGAGTCCAATGGCAGCAAGTACGAGTACTGCACCTAAACTAATACCAAAATAGACTTGTTCAGTTTTTTCATACATTGCTTTTTTTTGGGTTAATTTATCAAGTAGGTTTTGTGCCGTATCTTTGACTATTTGTGAATCATTGGTGGTAGTCAATTGTTGTAGTTTCTGAACAAAAATAGGGTTAGTCACCTGACTAAGTTGTGTCAGTAGAACCAAACATTCATTTTCATCGCAATTTGTCAGTTTTGCGAATGATAATGCTTCAAGTAATCGCTGTTTAACTTCACTATCTTGTTCTTGAGCTAACCTTTCAACAATGAAATTCATTTGTGATGGTGATTGAATATGTCCGAAAAGCTCTTTCGCTGCAATACGTCTTGTTGGAATAGTATTACTACTTAGCTTCATTTGAAGTTGATATTCGGCAATTAATTGACGAATATTATTGTTAATCGCAATACGTTTAAACTTATTTTTAGGTACATCCAGTACTTGCTTGTTATTCCAATTAACAAATTGATTATCCTTTTTTATAACTAGTGTACTATTGGTCTCCAGCCAGTATAAGTTCCCCTCAACTAATGCATTGAAAAGAGGCTGTATTGTTGCATTATTTTCCTTAATCATGTCACTGATTAATTGTTGTTTTTCAGTTAGTGAACCTTTTGCTAGTTTTTGCTCAAAATGTTCTGGTAGTACTGCTGTTGCTAGATTGGCGATCATCCATAACAGACAAATCAATATTATTCTTTTCATTATTTATTCCTATGCTTCTGCTCGTCATATTGATTAACCAATGATCGGTTTTGTATTTTCATCTTTATTGCAGAGATGTGGTGAGATATAACTCACCATGCATAATTTTTTGGCTTCAAATGATTAATCTTTTAGGCAAACTTTTTTACTCACATCATATTTACCGCATGCTAATGGTGCTCGCCAATCAGCAATCATTGATTTAGAACTAGGTAAATAATCTGACCATTCATCACCAACAATAGTACCTGCTGACTTATATACCACTTCAAATTGACCATCGTTTTGAATTTCTCCAATCATAATAGGTTTAGTAATATGATGGTTTGGCATCATTACTGCATAACTACCAGATAAATTAGGTACTGTTACACCTATTAATGCATTTTGAACTGCGGTTGGATCATCGGTACCTGCTTTTTCTACCGCTTTTACCCACATATTAAATCCAATATATGTGGCTTCCATCGGGTCATTTGTTACCCGTTTATCACTTTTAGCAAAGCTATGCCAGTTATCTATAAATTCACTGTTTAAGTCAGTATCAAGTGATTGGAAATAATTCCATGCTGCTAAATGACCGACTAATGGAGCCGTATCAATACCTGATAATTCTTCCTCACCTACAGAAAAAGCAATGACCGGAAGTTGGTTTGCTGTAATACCTTGGTTAGATAATTCTTTATAAAAAGGAACATTGGCATCACCATTGATGGTTGATATCACGGCTGTCTTTTTACCTGTTGCGCCAAATTTTTTGATATCAGCAATAATAGATTGCCAATCAGAATGACTAAATGGGGTGTAATTAATCATTATGTCACTATCTTTCACACCATAATGGTCTTTAAGATAGGTTTCTAAAATTTTGTTAGTCGTTCTAGGATAAACATAATCAGTACCCACTAAAACCCAACGTTCAATATTAAATTCTTTCTTCAAATAATCTACAGCAGGAATGGCTTGTTGATTTGGTGCTGCGCCGGTATAGAAGATATTTTTTGAGGATTCTTCTCCTTCATATTGTACTGGGTAAAATAGAATACCGTTAAGTTCTTCAAAGATAGGTAATACCGATTTTCTTGATACCGATGTCCAACAGCCGAATACCGCTGATACTTTATCTTTTGCTAGTAGTTCTCGTGCTTTTTCTGAAAAAAGACTCCAATTTGATGCTGGATCGACGACCACTGCTTCTATTTGTTTACCTAACACACCACCTTTTTTATTTTGTTCATCTACCAGCATTAAAAGTGTATCTTTCAAAGTGCTTTCTGAAATTGCCATCGAGCCAGAAAGTGAATGCAATACACCAATTTTAATGGTATTTTCAGCCGCATAAATTAGATTAGTCGTGAATAAGCCAACAGCTAGACAAGTTAACTTAATGGATGTATTTAATTTGCTCATTATTGACATAGTAATACCTCTTTAAACATACAATTGGTGGTGATTTATTGTTATTTAAGGTAATGCAAAAGTTATGCCAAATAGATGATGAACTGTGTTTTTTATTTAATAAACTTATAGATACAATATTTTATACTAGCCATAGACGTTTACGTTGTAGGTTGACTATTGGTATTTTTAGCTTATAAACAATATGAATAAAAATAGATAACGCACTTTATTTGATCGAATGGTCTAAATTGGTGCAGATTAAATATGTCTTTTGACCTGAAGCTATAGTATTGATATGATTGATTAAAATGATATAAAGATGAAAGGTAATCAGATATGAATTACGCCAATAAACAACAACTATTAGATGAAATTAATAAAACAGCTAAGCTATTTATTGATGAATTCAGTGGATTAACCGAAGCGGAAAAAGATAAATTAATTGAAGGTGTTGATCGAACGCCAGCCCAGATGATTGCTTATCAATTAGGATGGTTAGATCTTGTTAAATCTTGGGATGATGCTGAACTTGCTGGGCAAACGCCTATATTGCCAGCGGAAGGATACAAATGGAATCAGTTAGGTGAATTATACCAACATTTTTATAAAATTTATCAAGATGATTCATTACAAGAACTGATCCAATTATTTAAACAGAAACTAGCTACTTGGAATAGCTGGATTGAGTCATTAGATGATAATACGCTTTTTACTAAAGATGCTCGCAATTGGACTAAGCCTTATCCTTCAGCGTGGCCTGTGGCACGATTTATCCACATTAATTCAGTTGCACCATTTAAATCCTTTAGAACTAAAATCAGGAAATGGAAAAAACTAAATTCGCATTAGTAACATCATAACAATTTTTTAAAATGGACAGAAAAAATGGCCTTTTCAGAAACCGAACGCCAACAATTATTAGAATTAAAATTTGTTGGCACTAAAATTATTGAAAGACTTGAAGAGATGCAACTTGATTCTTTTGATAAATTACGCAATGCCTCGTTAGATGAAATTCTTAACAAAGGTGCTTTACTAACAGGATCATCATGTTGGAAAAATAGCCATCAAGCTAAAACAGCCATCCAAAATATTTTGGCTTTGGTTAATCAAAGCTAATTAATATTTGATTCTAACTAATTGCTAACTCTTTGTTTATCCCTATATGTATAGGGAACACATCCAACCGAGGCACCAAAAGCCCTAATTGGGCGGTTTATCCCTATGTATATAGGGAACACGCAAAACTCACTCAAACCGAACTAGCAAGACGCGGTTTATCCCTATGTATATAGGGAACACAATGGTCGAAATTAAACAAAAAAACAAAGGTACGGTTTATCCCTATGTATATAGGGAACACAAGAATTAGAATACAATAAAAAAAGAAAAGAACGGTTTATCCCTATGTATATAGGGAACACTCTAATTATAACTAATTGTTTTATAATTGAAATATACAGACGTCATTTTTTACCGATTTTATTTGTTTAAATTTTAATCAATTTATTAGAAGATAGAATTATTACTTTTTAAATGTGGATTAAATTAATTAAGATAAAAACCTAATTCTTTAGTATAAAAGGAAGATTCTTTTTCTAACTTAATTAAAACAATTATTGCATTAGATCTATGTATTTGTTGTCTTAATTTTTCTAGATGTTGTTGATCAAGTTGTGGAATGTCATTTTTAACCCTAGCCCATTTAGATGCACTAATTGTAAGATGACTTTGTTCCCAAGCATACTCACTACTACTTGAGTAAGGCAGAATTTTATCTTCATGTTGATATGCTAAATAAAGATCAACATTATCCTTTGATAAACGGGTAGAAACTTCAATTTCCTTATCCCATTCACCATTGAATTGTTCACGGCTATAGCATTTATTAAAATTTAATGTGATACTTTTAGCTTGTGAGCTTTGGCCAAGTTGTTGTCCTAGTGCTTGATAAAAAGCTTCTTGTAAACCTTCTGGTGGTTCAAGATCATGGCGATAAACAGCTTCTATAAGTAGTCTCGCATCTTCAGGCATTGTTATAACACCTCTTTCACGTAAAACTCGTTGGGTAAACCATAAATAGGCATGATTAGCGTAAACATATTTAGTATTGCGAAATTCTGGATTATCTAGCCAATCTTCGCTTGGATCATCATCCCACGTTGGTGCAAAAACGGTCAATATTGGTTTGTTACGATCATCAATGGGACGATTTTGCTCTGTAGATGGTTTGATATTGCCTTGTTTATCGCGTACATGCCTTTGTAAACGTCCTGCACGTTGAATCAATAGATCAATAGGTGCAATGTCACTAATCATTTCGTCAAAATCAAGATCTAATGATTGCTCAATGACTTGAGTAGCAATAATAACCTTACCTGTACGAATTGTATGATTTGAAGTTTTCCCCGCCCATTCGATAGTTTTTTGCTCGATAGCCAAACGGTCACAATAAGCAAAACGACTATGAAATAGCAAAATTTGCTTAGTATCAAGATGCAAATTTTGTTGTATTTGTTGATATAAACTAATGGCATCAGCCACACTATTTTTTATCCAACAAATAATTTTTCCTTGCTCAATTGTACTCTTTATTTTTTCTATACCGGAATTGATATTATCAATCCAGTCAATCTTAACTTGTCGCTTTACTTCATCTCTTGTTTCTATTGCTTGTTCGACTAAGCTTTTTTGATTTAGTTGAGTAAATAAAGGAAAAGGTAAATCTGTATTAACTGTTAAAGATGATGGTGTTGATGTTAATCCACTATAGAAGGCGTTAAGCAATTTTTCGCGCAGAAAAAATGGTAAAGTCGCAGTAAGAATAATTGCACTGCCACCTTGCGATGCATGATTATGCAATAATGATTCTAATAGTTTTACCATATAACTATCATAAGCATGAACTTCATCTAAAATAAGTAATTTATGACGCAACCCTAATAATCGCAAAGATTGATGTTTAAATGGCATTACAGCCATCAAAGCTTGATCCAACGTACCAACCCCAACTTCCGCCAGTAATGACTTTTTACGAGTATCGACAAACCATTCATTGCACTCGCTACTGGCTGAATTATCATTGTTGAGATATTTTTGCTGACTAATATTATCTAAATTAATTATTGTTTGAGTAAAAGTCGGATTCATGTAACTTGCACCATGAGCCAAAACCAGTGATGGATGGCTGTCGGCTTGATACAATTGGCCGTAGACCTCTGCCGTTCGTTGATAGATACCATTAGCGGTTGCTTGAGTAGGCATACCGATGTAAATACCGTGTGCTTTCCCGGCAGCCATTAATCGATGTGCCAAAATCATGGATGCTTCGGTTTTACCGGCACCGGTGACATCCTCCATAATAAATAATTCAGGTCCAATATTGGTTAATTGGCAGGATAGTGTTTGTTGTTGTAGTGGTGTCGGTTTTTCTATAAATGGAAACAGGTTTTTAATACCATTAAAAGGAGTAATGGAGGATCTTTTAGGTAAAGTTGCTACGGCTTTTTCAGCATTAGCGAGTGCATAGTTTGCCCAATACTCTGATAACTCCATTGATTTTGAACAAAAAGGGAAAAATTGCTCATTGGAACCTAACCAATCGCTAATAACGGTTATGGCTGCGATTAACCAGCTTAATTTGCTGAGAATTTTGCGAAATTTTTTATCAAAAAAACTAGTGTGGTAGCCAGCTAACCGATTATCTACGATAAACAACTTATTAATTGCTTTAATATAATCTAAAGATGCTTGTTTATCTTGTGAATTAAATGCTAAGTTGCCTTTGGCAATCTAAGATTGGCGGCTTGCCATGGTGGCCGGTCATGATTAATAACCAGATATTATATATTTGGTCAATATTATAATTGTAATGTTCTAATTGGATTTCTGATTCTTGCATTAAATAATTCTTCCATAACCAGTGTCCAAGAGAATCATGTCGAGTTAAATAACTTTTGGCTGGATCTGGGGCGACGAGATTGGGATTATTGTGTTTGAATAATTGCTGAAATCCATTAGCGAATTTGCCAATATCATGCCAAGCTAAAAAATAGGCGAACCAAAGGGCTGCTGTTTCAGTCTCATCTGATGAAAAACCAATCTGTTCAAATAGCTCTGCAGAATTAAAATAATTGTTTTTTACTATATGATATCCACAAGCTGCAACATCTAAATTGTGGTAGGCTAAAAGGTGATAATTATCTGACTGATCGCCTTGTTGGCATTTTCCCCAATATTTGTAGAATGATTCAAGCATTAAAACGGATATCCTTATTTTAGATGATTAACTGGTTGGAATATTTAGCTTAGTATCATTAATGATTCTAAAATAATAAAAGAATATTGATTAAATTGCTAAATTTTTATACTAAAAAACCCCGTTCCTCAAAATTTTTTTATTATGAATCATGACGATTTATTCTTATCTAGTTAAAAATTTGCTTTCTTTAAAATAATATATCTAAAACAAATATTGATAACAATTAATGTTATAATTGCCATTTATTATTAAGTTTATTAATAAGGTTTTGCTCATTCGATTGAAGTTTGGCAAAATAGTTAGCTTACTGTGTGTGATTTAGCGTATTCTAAATCGTTTAAAAATTTTTAATACTCAATAGGGTAAAATCTTATTTTGATAAATTGTTGATAAAACAGGAACTAAATTAGGATGATTAGTCAAAGAAAAAAAAATATCAAAAAGTTATTCATCTCAAGCTGTTTGAGTGGATTATTCTTTTGTTCAATGACTGTCTATGCCGAAGAAGAACCAAATATCACTTTGCTGTCAGATACACCGGTAGAAGCTAACCCATCAACTGAGACCATTGAATCCCAGCCGATTGACAGCATTGAACCGAGCCAACCTATCGAGCATATTTACCATAAAACCATTTTTTCGTTATTGGGTGATCCGAAATATCCTGAAAATTTTGACCATCTAGAATATGTGAACCCCAATGCCCCTAAAGGTGGGATTATCAAACTACATGAAATAGGTACCTTTGATAATTTTAACCGTTTTGCTAGTCGTGGCGCACCTGAACACCATTCTGGTTCGTTATATGATTCTCTTTTTACCTCAACAGCCGATGATATTTCCAGCTTTTATCCACTGATAGCAACTTCAATTACTTATTCTGATAGTTATCGTTGGGCAGAAGTCTCGATTAATCCTAATGCACGATTTCAGGATGGTAAGCCAATAACCGCATATGACGTGGAATTTACTTTTCATAAATTTATGACCGAAGGTGTTTCACAATATCGAGTTTATAACAAAGGGATAAATGTTAAAGCGATAGATGATTATCGGGTTAGGGTGGAATTGCCTGAAACCGATCGTGAAAAATTACTTTCTTTTGTCGGTAGTATGCGTGTTATTCCTAAACATTTTTGGCAAGATCATAATTTTTCTGAGCCGTTAAGTACTCCTCCTATTGGCAGTGGTCCTTATTATATTAGTGATTATAAAATGGGGCAGTATGTAGTTTATAAGCGTAATCCTGACTATTGGGCAAAAGATTTACCTGTTAATAAAGGTTTAGATAATTTTGATGAAAAACGTATCGATTATTATATGGATACGAGTATAGCTTTAGAGGCGTTTAAAGCTGGAGAATACGATTTCCGAGGTGAAGGGCAACCGAAAAACTGGTTTACTCAATATCAAGGAAAATACTTTGATTCAAAGGATATCATAAAGCAAGAAAAAAACGTCGAAACCGCTGTAGATACTAAATGGTTAGCGTTTAATTTGCAGAAAGATCTTTTTAGAGATGTTAGAGTTCGTCAAGCAATAACCTTAGCTTTTGATTTTGAATGGCTTAATCACGCCTTTTATTATGATAGTTATAAAAGACCGTTTAGTTTTTTTGAAAATACTATTTATGCTGCAAAAGGTAAACCTAGTGAACAAGAACTTAAATGGTTAACACCATATAAAGATATTATTCCCGAGCAAGCTTTTGATGAAGCCTACACTATTTCGAAAAGTGATGGACAAGGTTCTAACCGAAATAACTTATTAACTGCAGCTAAATTATTAGAAGAAGCGGGTTGGATCATTAAAGATGGTAAGTTAATTAATGCTAAAACTGAGCAACCTTTTGCGTTTGAATTGTTGACTTATCTAGGTGATGATATTAAATATGCGATTCCATTTCAGCAAAATTTAGCCCGTTTGGGGATTACAATGAAAATAACTTCATTAGATTATGCCCAATTGACGCGCAGAATGCGTGAGCGTGATTATGACATGATGCCACGTAATTATAATGCAATAGATTATCCATCCTCAGATTTAATAATTTTTTGGGGAAGTGAATATTTAAATTCTTCTTATAATGGTTCAGGATTACATAATCAGGCAATTGATTCGATTATTGCTGAAATAATCAAAAATGTAGGTAATCAAAGTGAGTTAATTTCACTGGGACGAGCGCTCGATCGTATTTTAACTCAAGAATATCCGATGATTCCAATGTGGTATAACAGCAAAACTTATTATGCATATTGGAACAAATTTGGGCAACCAGCCATACAGCCAACTTATGCAATAGGTATTGATAGCTGGTGGTATGATGCAAACAAAGCAGCTAGTTTGACAAAGAATAGAGTACGTTAATATGTTGAATTATTTTATCCGTCGATTATTGCTAATTATACCAACCTTATTAATCATTTTGACTATCAACTTTTTTATTGTGCAAATTGCACCAGGTGGCCCCGTCGATCAAGCTTTAGCTATGATAGAGAATGGCCCTCAAGCAGGGCAAGTATTGCTGCCTGGCAGTGAAAATAGCCCTGCTAAGTTGACCGAACCAAAAAATGAATCAAATTATCGTGGTGCACGCGGTTTAGATCCAGAAATTGTGGCAATGATTGAAAAACAGTATGGATTTGATAAACCGCTTTGGGAACGCTACATCAATACGTTAAAGCAATATATCCAGTTTGATTTTGGTAACAGTTTTTTTAAAAGTGAATCAGTATTAAGTTTAATTGCAAAAAGTTTACCTGTTTCTATTTCATTGGGATTATGGAGTACATTAATCATTTATTTAATCTCAATCCCATTAGGGATTCGTAAAGCGGTTAAAGATGGTTCAAGATTTGATTTTTGGTCAAGTACGTTAATTATCATTGGTTATGCAATACCTGCTTTTTTATTAGCCGTATTATTAATTGTTTTGTTTGCAGGTGGCAGTTATTGGGATATTTTCCCGCTGCGCGGATTGATTTCTAATAATTTTGAACAATTAGATTTTTGGGGCAAAGTAAAAGATTATGCGTGGCATATTTGCTTACCGACTATCGCTATGGTAGTAAGTGGTTTTGCCACACTAACCATGTTAACCAAAAACTCATTCTTAGATGAGATTCGTAAACAATATGTTGTCACTGCCAGAGCGAAAGGGTTAAGTGAAAGGCAAATTCTGTATAAGCATGTTTTTCGTAATGCGACCTTGCTTATTGTATCGGGTTTTCCTGCTGCATTTGTTGGCATTTTATTTACCGGTTCAGTATTGATTGAAGCTATTTTTTCGCTTAATGGATTGGGTCTTCTCGGTTATGAAGCAATTATTCAGCGTGATTACCCAGTTATTTTTGGTTCATTGTATATATTTACATTGATTGGGCTTATTACCAAACTCTTATCAGATTTATCTTATATGATAATCGATCCACGTATTGACTTTGAGGCTCGCAACTGATGACTACGCACTATTCAATTAATCAGCTACGTTGGCAACGATTTAAACGCAATCGACGTGGGTATTATTCATTATGGTTATTTTCAATATTATTTATAATCAGCCTATTTTCTGATTTTATATTTAATGATCGACCAATATTTATCAAGTATCAAAATAACTATTATTCGCCAATATTCCATTTTTATCCGGAAACTGAATTTGGTGGGCAATTTCAAACACAAACTAATTATTTAGATCCCGCGGTACAAAATAAGATTGAGTCTGATGGTTGGATACTTTGGCCTCCATTTCGTTATACTCATAATACTGTGATTCATGATACAACCAGCACGTTCCCTACACCACCATCAAAAAACCATCTGCTTGGCACCACCGATGCTGGATTTGATGTTTTAGCAAACATTGCCTATGGTTTTAGAGTTTCAATGTTTTTTGCCTTGTTTCTTACCTTTTTCACCTCCATTATCGGCGTGCTAATTGGCGCAATTCAAGGTTATTATGGCGGAAAAGTTGATCTATTAGGACAACGATTTATTGAGATTTGGAGTGGTTTACCTGAGCTATTTGTGATAATTTTACTTGCCAGTATCTTACCGCTTAATTTTTGGTGGTTATTAGGTATTACGGTGTTATTTGGTTGGATGGCATTGGTCGGTGTTGTTCGAGCAGAATTCTTCCGAACCCGTAACTTCGATTATATTCGAGCCGCTAAAGCTATGGGAGTAAGCGATAGTAAAATTATGTTACGGCATATGCTACCAAATGCGATGGTGGCAACATTAACATTTTTACCATTTATTCTTTGTGGTTCAATTTCAACACTAACGGCACTTGATTTTCTCGGTTTTGGTTTACCAATTGATTCACCATCTTTAGGGCGATTATTACTACAAGGCAAAAATAATTTGCAAGCGCCTTGGTTAGGAATGAGTTCTTTTTTAGTTATTTCCATCTTATTGTCACTGTTAATATTTATTGGTGAAGCAATTAGAGATGCATTCGATCCAAACAAAGGAGTATATCAATGAGTTCTCCTTTATTATCTATCATTGATTTAAGTATTGCCTTTAAAACAGGCCAGCATTCACAAAATCAAGTTGTTGACGCTATTAGTTTTGATATTAATGAACAAGAAACAGTGGCATTAGTCGGTGAGTCAGGCTCTGGTAAAAGTGTAACAGCACTGTCAATATTAAGACTGTTATCAAAAGAGCGAGTGATTTATCCTTCAGGAGATATTATTTTCGAAGATAAATCATTATTACATGCCTCTGAAAAAGAATTGCGTAAAATTCGCGGTAATGAAATTAGTATGATATTTCAAGAGCCAATGGTATCACTTAATCCATTGCATACCGTTGAAAAACAACTTTATGAAGTCTTATCTTTACATCGGGGTATGCGACGTAATGTGGCTCGAGGTGAAATCTTACAATATCTCGATCGGGTTGGCATTAAAGATCCTAAAAGCAAACTGGCTTCTTATCCTCATCAGTTATCTGGCGGTGAGAGGCAACGTGTAATGATTGCCATGGCCATTTTAACTCATCCAAAATTATTAATTGCTGATGAACCAACTACTGCTTTAGATGTTTCTGTTCAGGGACAGATTATTGAATTACTCAAAGAGCTCAAAAAAGAGCTTAATATGAGCATGTTATTTATTTCACATAATTTGGGCATAGTAAAAAAATTGGCAGATAAAGTAGCGGTAATGCGAGATGGCCAAATTGTTGAATTCAATAATAAACAACGTATCTTTTTGCGTCCACAGCATGAATATACTCAAACATTATTAAATTCTCAGCCTAGTGGTGAACCGGTTCCTTTACCTGATACTCCCGGTATATTGCTGAATGTGAATCATCTTAATGTTGAGGTCGTCACTCAAAAACGATTATTTAGCAGCAAAAAGAAAAAAATTGTTGATAATATTGGTTTTGCGGTACATCAAGGTGAGACAGTTGGTATTGTTGGGGAGTCAGGCTCAGGTAAAAGTACCACCGCACTGGCTATTTTACGTTTAATCAAATCAAAAGGTGATATCCTATTTGATAGCCATCCTATCCAGAATTTATCTGGTAAGAAGTTATTACCATTCCGTAGCCGAATTCAGGTTGTATTTCAAGATCCCTTTTCATCACTTAATCCGCGCTTTAATGTTGAGCAAATTATCAGTGAAGGTCTAATGACACATAAAAAATTGACTAAAGCTGAGCGAGAACAAGCGGTAATTGATATTATGCTAGAGGTTGGTTTGGACCCTGAAATGCGTTTTCGTTATCCAAATGAGTTTTCTGGTGGACAACGGCAAAGAATAGCGATTGCTAGAGCTCTAATATTGCAGCCGGAACTATTAATTTTAGATGAGCCAACGTCATCTTTAGATCATACAATTCAAAAGCAGATAATTAATTTACTTAAATCATTGCAAGAGAAACATCATCTTAGCTATCTGTTTATTAGCCATGATCTTGCGTTAGTCTATTCAATATGTCATCAGATTGTGGTTATGAAAGACGGTAAAATTGTTGAACAAGGTTCACGAGAAAAAGTGTTTTATACGCCAGAATCAGAGTACACCAAAGTTTTACTATCATTTTTAGATAAACCACCGAGAAAAGCGACTAAAACGTTAATTCATGCGGATATTATCGAAAAAGCTCAAAAAGTAGGATCACCTGAAAATGTAGAAAAAGATGAACAGTCTGATGAAAAACAACAAGCTCAGCAAGAGCATAAACAAGAACAAAAGGTTAATTGGGAAGACGCATTATTAATGCGAAAAAAATAAATGTACAACTTTGTGGCTTAGCTATAAGCCACTATTAAATATTTAGTTTAGTAAACGAGTTAACAGGTTCATTATGCAAAAAAATATATTCCATTTTTTAACCGTTTCATGTTTATCATTTATCTCAATAAATGCAATGGCATTGACGTGTTCAGATAATCCCGAACAAAATAAAGTAGAGGCAAATAACTATATTTTTAAAATATTAGACTTTATTGATTCAACAGCTAAAGGGATTAAGCAAGAAGTGAGAACTTCAACCATTACATCAGATACTGGTACGATACGTTCAATTGTCAAACATAGTTTAAATTATGATCCAAATGGTTTGATTACAGAAAGTCATTACGATCTTTATTCCGGTGATAATGAAAAACTCTATTCTGAACATCTACAAAAAAACGAATCTGGCTGGCAAAATGTGATTGAGGATATTGAGGATGAAACAAGGAGCACCACTCAATTCAAAATCGATACACAAGGTAGAGTTATTGCCTCTGAACAGATAAAACAAGCGCCCGATTTTACCTTTATTGAGAATGATAGTTATCAATTTGATAATAACAATTGTTTAATTAATAAAAATGTGCAATGGCAGCTAAAAGAGTTGGATGCTAATGGCCAAGTAGTAGGGACAGAGCAAAAAGGTGCTTCGATTTATGCGTTTGGTTATCAAAATCGCCATTTAGCAAAAGTATCGGCGCAATATAGTAATAAAACTAAAAATGAAAGCGATTTTTCTTACCAATATGATGATAAAAATCGATTAAATACAATCCAATCGACTTATTCAATAGTTGGAAAAAATACAACTTATTACATGACTGAATTTTTAACTTTTAATGAGAAAAATGATTGGCTGAGTGCAACACAATCAAAACAAAATAGAAAAAACAAACAAACTAATATAGTTCGGCAGATTACTTATTATTAATCAATTAAACATGGCGTTATCACAAGTGAACTCGATAACGCCAATGAATAAACATCACTCTAGTTTTATCTTACAAATAAAATATAAATCGCATGAGCTGTCCATGCTAACGCTAAACCATACGTAAGTAGCTTTTCTCGCTTTGGATAGATATTAAATTGATGTAACAAAGTTAGAATCTGTTGCAATCCACACCAAATTGGTAGCGAAATCATTAAGCACAAAAATAATTTACCTAATTCAGTATTGGCTAACTTTAAAATATATGAACGCGTTATTGCGTCACCAAAAGGAATGATAAACGCAACAATGATTAATACCACTGGTGCGAAAATAGCTGCCCAAAGCCCACCTAAAGCAAATAATCCTTTGGCCACTTTTGAGTCAGACTGTATTGGTTGAGTTTCTTGATTTTTCATTGATCAAATACCACTTATTTAATTATCAATAATAGTAAGCAATATGAAAGTAAAATGGTTACACCCCATAAGCCAATAATAAGTAAATATCCTTGTTTCTTTTTATGAATATTTTGCTTAAAAATAACCTTTGGCATTAACCTAAACCAGTTTATTGAATGAAATAAAGCGAGTGATAATGCAATACAGTTTAGCACTACAACAACTGGGCTTTGTAAGAAAAAGATAAAACGATAAAACTCATCTTGTCCCATTCTATTTGTATACATACAGATAACACCATACATCAACACCAAACTAACCCAAATCATGGAAAAAGGCGTTAATTTATCAATGATTGACAGAAACAACGGCTGTTTTGTCTGTAACGATGTGATCTCGGACTGTGTACCAGTATTGTTATTATTTAAATCTTTATTTGCTGGATAATTATCATTATTCTTCTTAATCATAACTTTCTCAATGTGAGTAACATTATTATGTAATTAACGTTTCTAGGGCTGAATGTTTAATGTTGTATTATAAACATTAAGTGATTCAAATCGTCAAATTAAAGTCCTGCATAATATCGGTTTTTAAGGTAATAACACTAGGCAGAAAGTGCGTTGAAATGGTTTACATGATATTGCAAATGTGATTAATTAGTAAATTATTTGCTAGTAACAAATAACTTATAATCAATTAAGTATGAGCCTATTGGTGTTTCTTTAACTCTTACTTGAGCTTTAGTACCATATTTGATTTTGTCATTTAAATTTATACATAGAAAAAAGAAATAATTGTTATCTTTATCAAGAATCTTTAAACCATTTTTACAATGCCCATGTTTACCTCTACTTGGCCCTGGTGCGGTAATTTTATATTCAGTGGTATAAATTTTAGATTCAGTAGGATAGAAATAAATAATATCTATTGGTATACCTAAAAAAATTAGGAGATTAAAAGAAAAAATCATAAAAGCACGTGCAAGGTACTGTTTAATTCGTTCTAAAAATGGTTTTTTCAACATTTTTTTTCTAGAAAAAGCGAGAAGAAAACTAAGCATGATGGCTACAGAAAAAAATGAAAATTCAATTTTAGGGAAGATAATAGTTCTTTGGTGTAATCGCAAAGCAAAAAGAATATTAAGAATAAACAAGAGTGCCACTGAAAGCTGTACTATTGCTGTTATATTTTTCTTTAATACAACTTTTTTTAATAGATCTTGATTATAATTTTTAAAGTTTTGTGGCATATAAGATCTCTATCATCTCTTCTTAATAAAGTTTATTTTTACTATATCATTAATAGCTAATTTTTAGCTAAACTAAAATAATTATTAAAAATAGCGTACAATACTCAATATTAATCATCAATTCATTATCAATCATTTAGGAATTTTGTATGACAGGTAAATTTATTGTCATCGAAGGTTTAGAAGGTGCAGGCAAAACAACAGCCATCAATACTGTTGCACGTATTTTAAAACAACATCATATTGCTGATTTACAATTTACTCGCGAACCTGGCGGTACTCCAATTGCAGAAGCATTACGAAATATTATTAAAAATGGTTTAGATAATGAACCGCTAACCGATAAAGCGGAATTGCTAATGCTTTATGCTGCTCGTATACAATTGGTTGATAATGTAATTAAACCGGCATTAAAAATGGGGAAATGGGTTATTGGTGATCGGCATGATTTATCAACTCAAGCTTATCAAGGTGGTGGGCGACAGATCGATAAGGTTTTTATTGAAACATTACAAGCTCAGGTTTTGGGTAATTTTAAACCTGATTTAACCTTGTACTTAGATATTGTGCCAGAACTCGGTTTAATGCGGGCCAAATCTCGCGGGCAGCTTGATCGCATTGAACAACAATCATTACCGTTCTTTGAGCGTATTCGTCAGCGTTATTTACAACTAGCTGAGCGTGATAATACTATTGTTACCATCGATGCCAATAAATCTATAGAAGAAGTGACAGCTCAAATTGAAACTGTTTTGAATTCATGGCTAATAAATTAGGTTTTGGTTTTATGATTTTTAATAAATATCCTTGGCTTGCATTACCTTTTCAGCAACTTGCTGATACGATTGTTAATAATCGGGCACATCATGCCATGTTAATTAATTATATTCAGGGAAGTGGTGAAGAAGAATTGATAAATCTACTGGTTAATCGATTAATTTGTCAATCTTCACAACAATTAGAGCCTTGTGGTAATTGTCATAATTGCCAGTTGTTTTTATCTCAGCATCATCCTGATTATTACGTAATTACACATGAGCAAGGTAAACAATCAATTGGTATTGATCAAATACGTAGTATTTCGACTAAAGTTTATGAAAAATCACAGCAAGGTGGCAATAAAATAATTTGGATCAAACATGCGGCTTCAATGACGGAAGCTGCAGCTAATGCATTGCTAAAAACATTAGAAGAGCCGCCAGAAAATACCTATTTTATTTTGAGTGATGAGCATAATAGCCAATTTTTACCCACAATTCACAGTCGTTGTTTTAGTTATTTTTTACCTATTCCAAAATTAGAACAATCCATTGATTGGTTAAAAAAACAACACAATCACCTATACAGCGATAATGAGCTTGCCACTGCATTATTATTGAGCGAAAATGCGCCACTAAATGCAGCAATATTACTTCAACCTAAAAAATGGCAGCAGAGAAAATCATTTTGTGAAAATTTATTAGAAATCTTACCGCAAAATAATTTTTGGCAATTAGCAAAAACTTTTAATCATGAAGGTTTTTTTGAGCACATTACTTGGTTTTGTGCATTGTTAAGCGATGCCTTAAAAGCCAAACAAAAAGTAGGTCGATACATAGTTAATCGCGATCAAGTGCCTTTAGTCAGGCTACTTGCGACAAAAAATAATAATGAAATAGCTTCGTTGTATCAAATTTGGTTACAAGCGAGGAATTTATTGTTATCGGTGACTGGATTAAATAAGGAATTGATTATCTATAATGTTTTAGCTCAATCACAACTAATTGGCTATCAGCAGAATTAAGAGAGTAATAATATAGAAATAAAGTTTTGGTCAACGGTATATTTACAGATGAAAGGATTGCAGTGAGTTATTTATCGATTGAATTTGGTCTAATTTTTGTGGGTTTCTTTGCGATATATTGGGCTTTTAGATTATTACCAAAATTTCAGAATATATTACTTTTGATTTCAAGTTATCTTATTGTTAGTAGTTATAGTTTGCAGTTTGCTGTTATCCTTTTTATTTATACCTGTGCGATATATTTTGTTTCTGTGATGATTGCTGGTTCCAAACATCATGCTAAGCGATGGTTGATATTAGGATTGGTTGCGGCAATCATCAATTTAGCATTATTTAAATATTTTGATTTTTTTCGGTATGAGTTACAGTCATTATGTAATTATTTAAACTTATCAATTTTAATACCTGTTGTTACGGTTCTTATTCCAATAGGCATTTCATTTTATACTTTCCATTCTGTAAGTTATTTAGTATCAATTAAAAAAAGAGAATTACCGGTAGCGAGATTTTGGGATTTTGCTTTGTTTTTAGCTTTTTTCCCCAGTTTAATTGCCGGTCCAATCAATCGAGCAAAAACGTTTCTACCTCAAATAGCAGTAAGTCAACCTAGAGATATTTTAGAACCCTTTCGCGCTTTTACATTAATTATTTTAGCCGTCATAAAAGTTTATTGTCTGGGCGGATTAATTAGTGAAAATTGGGTAACGCCAATTTTTTCAAACCCTTTAGAATATAGCGTTATTGATTTATTAGTTGGCTTATATGCTTATGCTATGCAAATTTATCTTAACTTTTCTGGTTATACTGACTTAGTGACAGGAATTGCGCTTTTATTAGGTTTCCGGCTGCCGATTAACTTCAATTTTCCTTATTTAGCCTCTAATTTACGTGAGTTTTGGGATCGCTGGCATATTAGTTTATCTCATTGGATTAGAGATTATATTTATATTCCTTTAGGTGGTAGTCGTCGTGGTTTTGTTCGCACTCAAATTAATGTGATGTTAGCTATGTTACTGTCTGGATTATGGCATGGAGCAGGGATTAATTTTATTATTTGGGGCGCTTGTCACGGTATAGGCATTGTCTTTCTTAATATTTTAGACCGTTGTATAGGTCGAGGATGGATAACGCAACGTTCGCCAATTGTTGCACGATTATTAACTTGGCACTATGTCTGTTTTACCTGGCTATTTTTCTGTTGTGAGAGCTTCACTGATGCATTAGATTACCTATATGCTTTATGCCACAATTTTACCGTAGATTCACATTATATCGGGGCATTTATAAGTATAGGTATCGTATTTTTTATATATCCAATATGTAAAAATATTCCTACTTGGAGTGCGTTACAATTTAGTAAAATAAATAGTATTTACCTGCCAGTCTTTTTTATCCTTATATTATGGCTAACAATCTATTTAGCACCTTCTGGTGTACCAAATTTTATTTATGCTAATTTTTGATTATGATGAAAAATTAAAATGACATACAAAAAAACATTTTCGAAAAATAGAAGAAATACGTCTAAAAAAATTAGGCCACAAAATCAAGTGTTGAAAAATAATAGTTTTAATAATAAGAGAACTAAAAACAATTTTAAAAAATCAGATTGTTTACTAGATAAGCAAGATACGCTTTCTGCAAAAAAAATTTTTTTCCTATTATTTATTACCGGTATTGCATTAATTGCAATTTATCACCGATCAATTTTAATCTATTGGCAACAAACTTATCATTCCGATCTTTTTAATTCAGAAAGTGTTACTCAAGACTTCATAAAAGAAGATTCTGACGAACCTATAGATGAAATTTTATTAGGATCTCAAACAACAACCGTTGAACAGAATGATAACTTAAAAGATGTTAATATTCATTTGGTTAAAGATGTTCTAATTATTTCACAACCAGATGTTGTTAAAATAAACAATACGACTAAACAACAAATACATAATCAATCCATTCCTAATAATAAAGATGTTACTCAATCAAAAAATCAGCCAAATGAGCTAGTAAACAATCAAGCATCTTTATTAACTGATATTGAAACACCTAAAGTGCCAAAACATGATATCCCATTAATTCATGAACCATTACCAATAGTATTAACCGAAAATGATAAGGTCTTTTTTGCCGGTGATTCATTAATGCAAGGCGTTGCACCATATGTTAAAAAAATGTTATTCAAACAATATAAAATAGAAAGCATTGATCTTAGTAAACAAAGCACGGGACTTGCTTACCCAAAAGCCTTTAATTGGCCAAAAACAATTAGTGATAACTTAATTACCGATCCTTCTATTAAATTACTTGTGGTATTTCTGGGGCCTAATGACCCGTGGGATTTTCCCTTAAAAGGATACCCTAAATACGTTAAATTCAAATCACCTATATGGGAAGAAGAATACCGTTTGCGTATAGCTGCTATTTTAAATAGTGCTTATGAGCATGATGTACAAGTCCTTTGGCTAGCAGCTCCTTGTATGCGTAAACCGAAACTCAATGAAGGCATGGTGTATTTAAATATGTTGTATCAATCTGAAATAGAAAAAGTACAACAACATTTTTTAACTACTAATCAGTTATTAGGTTGTACTTATGAGAATTTTACAAGTTTTGTTGAATCCGATAAAGGAAAAATAAAAGTAAGGGTTGATGATGGCGTCCATTTTACCACCACCGGCCAGAAAATTTTAGCCACGGCTATTATGGAAAAAATCATTTTTAAACAATTAGAGGACAATGATAGTGATTAAACTTTTAAAGTATATTCTTACTGTAATGATTGTCACTGTTTCTGTTGGTTGCAGTGTCGCTGAAAGTAGAACAAGTGCACTATCCGGTATTGTTGACTTTGGCGATCCCAATAGCAAACAATTTATCCAACGATTAAACTCATTGTCCAAAAATACAAATAGTAATCAAGTAGTGAATATCACTCAACTTGGCGATTCTCACTCTGCAGCAGATTTTTTTACTGGTGAATTTCGAACTTTGATGCAACAAAAATATGGTAATGCAGGGATTGGCTGGGTCACTCCGGTTGCGATAAAAGGTCAAAGCCATGCAGGGGTAAGTTGGAAAGTAAAAAACTGGAATGTATTAAGTAGCCGTACATTAAGTAATTTAGATTTCCCGATGGGAGGATTTATTGCTAAGCCAACCAAAGATGTAGCGACTATACAGCTGATACCTAAAAATGCAGGCAACAAAAATTGGCGAGTACAATTAACCGTTAAAGTTTTAAAAAATAGTCCTAATTTGTTGAATATTTATGATGCTAATGATAAAAAAATAGATATTAGCTATTCATCCAAAAGTAATGTCTGGCAGACAATATCTTTTATCACTAAAGCACCTTTTTCTATCAAAGCAACTAACGATATTGAAATAGGTGGTATATGGTTAACTCGTTACCAACAATCTGGCGTTGTTGTCTCTTCGATTGCAACTAATGGTGCCAAACAGACAATATGGCAGAAGTGGGGCCCTAACTGGTTAAATGAATTATCGGCATCAAAAAGTGATTTGATTATTCTTGAATATGGTACAAATGAAAGTTTTGATGAAACTTTAGATGCGAATGCTTATCGTAAAAACTTGGTGAAAAATATTCGTCAAATTCGCAAATCCTCACCAAATTCGGTAATATTATTAATGACGCCACCAGATACAATGTTAAATGAAAAGAATTTTCCAAAGTCTTTTGCTAAAGTAATGAGTATCCAAAAACAAGTTGCTAAGTCAGAGAAAACGCTATTTTGGGATTGGCAACTGGCAATGGGCGGCCCTCATTCTATTAAAGATTGGCGTAGGCGAGGCCTTGCTCGTCCAGATTTAGTACATCAAACATTACAAGGTTATAAAGAAAGTGCTCGTATATTCTATGCTGATTTAAGTGAATTTATTAAAAAGAATAGTTAAAAATTTATAATTAAAAGGAATAACTAAGTTATGTCATCTCCAATTATTGTTGCTGTTGATTTTTCTGATACAAAGTCCGCATGGAATTTTATTGATAAAGTTGAACCTAAAGATTGTCGCCTTAAAATCGGTAAAGAATTATTTACTCATGCTGGTCCTGATTTTATTAAACAGATACAACAAAAAGGTTTCGATATTTTTTTAGATCTCAAATTTCATGATATTCCTAATACGGTAGCCAAAGCGGTAGCTGCTGCTGCTGAGTTAGGTGTCTGGATGACAAATGTTCACGCCAGTGGTGGGATTCGTATGATGGAGGCGGCAAAAGATGCCCTTTACCAATATGGAAAAGATGCACCTTTATTAATTGCGGTCACTGTACTAACGAGTATGGAATCTTCAGATCTTAAAGAAATTGGTATTGATGTATCGCCATTAGAACAAGCAACTCGTTTAGCATTATTGGCCAAAAACTGCGGACTTGATGGTGTAGTTTGTTCAGCTAAAGAAGTACAGAGCTTTAGAACGCGACTTGGTAGTGATTTTAAATTGGTTACACCAGGTATCCGTCCGGCCGGTTCTACACCTGATGATCAGCGACGAATTATGACTCCACAACGAGCGCAAGCAGCTGGTGCAGATTATTTAGTCATAGGTCGTCCTATAACGCAAGCGGATGATCCAAGCAAAGCATTACAAACTATTTTATCAACACTTGATTCATCTAAGAGCAATTAGTATGTCAGATAATCCAATTGTTTATTCAACTGAGCATGGTCGAATAACACCTGAAAAAGCCACTAAGCCTCGTCCTAAAGGTGATGGTATTATTCGTATTTCACGTCAGACATCGGGCCGAAAAGGAAAGGGTGTTTGTGTGATTGATGGTTTTGACTTAGATGATGGCCAATTACAGCAATTAGCCGTCGATCTTAAAAAACGTTGTGGTTGTGGCGGTTCGGTTAAGGATGGAAAAATTGAGATTCAAGGTGATAAACGCGATCTATTAAAATCACTAATAGAAGATAAAGGATTTAAAGTTAAACTTGCTGGAGGTTAGTAACCAGAAAATAATACCCTTTTTAAAAAGGGTATTATTTGAAAAGAAATTAATTAGAACGGTAACCACGCATTTTTTTACTGATGTCACGACGTTCCTTAGAAATTTCAGCATTTTTGATGATGTAATCATCAACACGATCATCGTAATCGCTCTTCATGTTGGCAATAATAGCTTGAAGCTCTTCGTAAGTCATATCAGGTTTAATATAATCACTTAAATTTTCAAGTAATAATACGCGCTTTTGGTTGTCACGAATTTTCTTCTCGTTATCTGAGATTTCGCGTTTTAATTTGTTTAAACGACGTGACAAACGAATGTATTCAAGAACATCTTGAAATGATGGTGCGGCTGATTTTTCCTTGTCCATCTATAACCCCTTATTTCTGAAAAAATGAAAAACAATTATTCTTTAATTATATACCAATAATTTTTTGTGGTCATATTAAATATAGTTTTATTGTTAAATGTTATAGTTAAAAATTAATTTTGATGATTATTTTTGTTTTGTCTGAACTTTTTTAAAGTTTGGTTGTATATTATTTTTAAGTAATATCAAAAATTTTATTGAATTGCGGATAAATTGATATAAAAGCAAAAACAAGTATTAAGAATTATTGCAAAGTATTATACAATACGTCGTTAATTATAGAGTACCGAATGAGAGAATCATAATGAGCTGGATTGAAAAAATTCTGAGTAAAAATAATATATCGTCAGATCATAAAAAGGCGAATATTCCAGGTGGTGTTTGGACTAAATGTAGCAATTGTGAGCAGGTCATTTATCAAGCTGAACTTGACCGAAACTTAGAGGTCTGTCCGAAATGTGATCACCACATGCATATTCCTGCCCGAGTTCGCTTATATCGTTTCTTAGATGAAGGATCTGATGTCGAAATTGGTGCAGAACTTGCTCCGAAAGATATTTTAAGATTCAAAGATACTAAAAAATATAAAGATCGTTTAACTGCGGCACAAAAAGAAACTCACGAAAAAGAAGCTATGGTCGTTATGAAAGGAACACTACTAGGCATTCCGGTTGTCGTAGCTTGTTTTGAATTTGCTTTTATTGGTGGATCAATGTCATCGGTGGTTGGCGCTTTATTTACTCGTGCTGCTGAACAAGCAATTGCAGATAAATGCCCACTAATTTGTTTTTCAACCAGTGGTGGTGCTCGTATGCAAGAAGCACTATTCTCATTAATGCAAATGGCAAAAACGAGTGCTATTTTAGCTAAAATGCAAGATGAAGGATTACCATACATTTCAGTAATGACCGATCCAACAATGGGCGGTGTATCTGCAAGTTTAGCTATGCTAGGCGATATTAATATTGCAGAGCCTAAAGCATTAATTGGTTTTGCTGGCCCTAGAGTAATACAACAAACTGTACGTGAAACATTGCCAGAAGGATTCCAACGTAGTGAGTTTTTACTTGAAAAAGGCGCAATTGATATGATTATTCATCGTCGAGATATGCGACCAAAAATTGCTGGTTTATTGGCTAAGTTAATGAAACTTCCTAACCCTTTTGATAATGTCGTTAATGATGAAACAATTTAATTGATCATGCAAAATAAAATCCCTGATGCCATGTCAGATCTTGAGACATGGCTTTGTTATTTGGAACAGTTACACCCTTCAAGCATTGAATTAGGGCTGGAAAGGGTAAAATCAGTCGCTGAGCGATTAGATTTATTACAACCAGCACCTTATATTTTCACTGTAGCAGGCACTAATGGCAAAGGGACAACTTGTCGTACGCTAGAAATGATTTTACTTGCTGCTAATAAGCGTGTTGGTGTTTACAGTTCTCCACATTTATTACGTTTTACTGAGCGAGTTAGAATCAATAATCAAGAGTCAACCCCATCAGATACTGTTAAGGCATTTGCTGCGATTGAAAAGGCCAGAGGCGATGTTTCATTAACCTATTTCGAATATGCAACACTGGCGGCTTTATATCAATTTAAGCAAGCTCAACTAGATATCGTTATTTTAGAAGTGGGGCTAGGTGGTAGGTTAGATGCCACCAATATTGTTGATGCTGATATTGCAATTATAACGACAATCGGTATCGATCATGTTGAATATCTTGGCAATACCCGAGAAAGCATTGGGCAAGAAAAAGCGGGTATTTTTAAACCTAAAAGCATCGCTGTAGTTGGCGAACCTGAAATACCATCTTCCATTTTAGACGTTGCCCATGCTATAAATTGTCCTATCTTTGCTGTAAACAAAGATTGGTCTTATCAACAAATTGATAAATTATTCTGGCAATTTCATTCTTCGATAAAGCAGTATAAAAATCTTCCGATTCCACATGTACCTCTAGCTAATGCTGCAACAGCAATTGCAGCCCTTAGTTATTCACCATTTTCTATTACTCAAAAACAAATAGACAGTGCTCTTGAAAAAACTAGCTTGATAGGACGTTTTCAAATCATCCAATCATCACCAACTGTAATCGTTGATGTTGCGCATAACCCTCATGCGGCTAGTTATTTAGTCAAGCAAATTGAGTTATTAAAACAACAACAATCAAAAGTTGGAAAAGTGAGATTTGTGATAGGAATGCTTAAGGATAAAGATATTAAAAGTACTTTATCTATATTTAATGCTGATCAGTGGTATTGTGCTTCACTTTATGGTGAACGGGGATGCAATGCTGATATATTAAAGCAGTTTTTACAAGAAGAAAATGTAGCGAACATTGCAACGTTTGATTCGGTGTATGAAGCATATCAAAAGGCTATGCAAGAAGCAAAAGAAGATGATATTATTGTCATTTGTGGCTCATTTCATACCGTTTCTGCCGTTTTGGATACTGTAGGCAACTAGGCAAATGTGAACATGGATAATAATCAAAAGAAAATTAAATGTGGCTCAAATAAAATTAGAAATCAACTTATTGGTTTTGCTACATTTTTGTTAATAATTGCTATTATTGCTCCAAATATAATCACGGATAAATCTAATTCGCAAACTTCAACAGTTCCTATATTACAATCAGGTGTAATAGATGAACAAAATCAAGATTTTGCAGTGAAAAATGAATCTTCTTATACACCTGATTCAGATCAATATCCTAGCCCTTTAGCTTCACCTGATATTATTGATGAGAGTTTTAATCCTCAAATAACGACATCTTCTGAACAAACTGATAAACCCTATATGATTCAGCTTGGTGCATTAAAAAATAAGAAAAAAATTGAGGAACTAGTTGCCTTATTAAGGCTGAATAACTATAACGTTAGAGTGATACCAAATAATTCTGGACCAAATCAACTAATAAAATTACAAGTGGGTCCTTATGCGAAAAGAGAACAAGCTGAACAGTTGATTAGTAATTTAAATAATTTAACTAAGTTAAAAGGTGTAATTATTACTAATTAACAACCATTTTATGATGTATAAAGATTAAAAAATATTAATATAAAATTGTGAGTTATTATGATGAATTGGGTTGATTTTACGATTATCGGTGTGATTCTTTTATCTGCACTGATTAGTATTATTAGAGGTTTTGTCAAAGAAGCGCTATCTTTAATTAGTTGGGTGCTAGCGTTCTTTATTGCCAGTCGTTTTTATATGTACATTACTAGTTATTTGACTTATTTTGATAGTGATGTCATTCGGATTGCAGTTGCTATTGCGATACTTTTTATTTCGACATTAATTGTTTGTGCAATCGTCTCTTATATTATAGGTCAATTAGTCCAAAAAACAGGACTATCAAGTACCGATCGAGTATTGGGAATTTGTTTTGGGGTATTAAGAGGTATTTTAGTTGTTGCAGCAGTGCTTTTTTTTGTTGATACCTTTACACCATTATCTCAATCTCCATATTGGGTGCAATCACAACTTATTCCGCATTTCCATTTTATCATTCGCTGGTTTTTTGATTTTATACAGCAGTCGTCTTCATTTTTAGTTCAATAAGTTTGAGGTAATCATTGTATGTGTGGTGTTGTTGGTATTGTAGGATGTAGTACTGTTAATCAATCTATTTATGATGCTTTAACTGTTTTACAACATCGTGGACAAGATGCAGCTGGGATTGTAACCATTGATGAACAAAATCGCTTTCGTTTACGTAAAGCAAATGGTTTGGTAAAAGATGTATTTCAAGAACATCATATGCAACGTTTACAAGGTAATCTAGGTATAGGTCATATTCGTTATCCAACCGCTGGTAGTTCAAGCCCTTCAGAAGCTCAACCTTTCTATGTAAATTCGCCATATGGCATAGCATTGGCTCATAATGGTAATTTAACTAATACTGATCAGTTACGAGATAAGGTGTTTGAATTAGCGAGACGTCACATAAATACTAGCTCAGATTCAGAAGTATTACTTAACATTTTTGCTAGTGAGTTGGATAAATTTCCGACTTATCCGTTAACTGCAGATAATATCTTTAGTGCTGTCCATCAAGTTCATCAAATTATTAAAGGAGCTTATGCTTGTGTCGCAATGATTATTGGTCATGGGCTGGTTGCTTTTCGTGACCCATTTGGTATCCGACCATTGGTTATTGGTAAAAAAGTTATTGATGATCAAAAAACAGAATATATGGTTGCCTCTGAAAGTGTCGCTTTAGATATCCTCGATTTTGAATTTATGCGAGATGTAGAGCCAGGTGAAGCTATTTATATTACTCAAGATGGCCAGCTTTATTCTAAACAGTGTTCTGATAATCCGCAATATTACCCATGTATTTTTGAGTATGTTTATTTTGCTCGACCTGATTCATTCATGAATGGTGTATCTGTTTATCAGTCTCGGATATTAATGGGGCAAAAACTAGGACAAAAAATAGCTAGAGAGTGGAAAGGTATTGATATTGATGTCGTTATCCCTATTCCAGAAACATCCTGTGATGCAGCTCTTGAAATTGCTCGTATTTTAGATAAACCTTATAGACAAGGCTTTGTTAAAAATCGTTATGTAGGGCGTACCTTCATTATGCCTGGACAAAATGCTAGAAAACTTTCAGTAAGAAGAAAACTTAATGCTAACCGTATTGAGTTTGAAGGTAAAAATGTACTTCTTGTTGATGATTCTATTGTCCGAGGGACGACGTCTGAAAAAATTCTTGAAATGGTTCGTTCTGTTGGCGCTAAAAAAGTTTATTTAGCTTCGGCTGCACCAGAAATTAGATATCCTAATGTTTATGGTATCGATATGCCTGTTGCTAGTGAGCTAATTGCTTATAATCGATCAGTAGATGAGATTGCAAAAGAAATCGGAGCTGATAAATTAATATTTCAAGATCTCTCTGATTTAATTGATTCTATTAGAGAACAAAATCCCAAAATTCACCATTTAGAATGTTCTGTATTTACTGGCAACTATATTACAGAAGATGTTGATGATAATTATTTTAATCAATTAGAGAATAATAGAGCAGAAACTAAAATATCTTTGCCAATTAAAGAATCTGAAAATCTTGAAATTTATAATGAAGAACAATAGCAGTTATTTAATATTGCTAAAAATTATGACAAGATTATAATAAATAAATCTGAAGTAGTAATTTCAGATTTATTTATTGAAACCAATCTATTTAATTAGTTTGAAATTTGAACGCGTTGATTAATTTTTTATTAGTAAAAAACTATATTTTTCAACAAAGTAATAAAAAAGCTAATTTATCCTAAAAAACCTCCAAATATAACCTAATGAAAAATAAGGATAAAATTAATCTTTACAAAAAAAATCAAAAAAAAGAATAAAATATTTTGATAAATGACTTTTTTGTAATAAAATTCCTATAAATTTAATCTTTTTGTAAAGAAATATTAATTTTGTAAAAGTGATTTAATAATATATAAATTTAATTAAAAGTAATAAATAATCACAACTATTAATGACAATACAGTAATGCTAAAAAACATAAAAAAACATTGTAATATTGTCAGAGGAATATAAGGAATAATTAAGATGACAAAGAGTCTTAATTTAAAAATTATCTCAGCTTTCGTAATTGCAACGTTGTCTTTGCAGCCTGTTTATGCTACAGACTCGGAGACAGCATCAAACGCAGTTGATAGTAATAAGATAATTGAATTAAAGAACGGCACTAAAGCTCGAGAAATGATAAATAATCAACAGCGTAGTCTATATCAGATTGCGCTATTAAGTAGTATTTCGATTTCAGAGCTAAGAGCGATGAACGCTGGTCGATTTGACAAGAAAGATGTTGTTGATGTTGGTGACCGTTTAATTTTGCCAGAAAACTCTCCTTTATTACCTGCTATAAAAGTTAGTAATGATAAAAAGGATCAACATCCGAATTTACCAAAACTAAGTTCTGATGATAATTACGATGTAAAAAAAGATAAAGATGCTTTAGCCACGCAAGTCGCTTCTACATTACAGACTCTCGCTACTCAAGACTGGAAGCAACTTACTTCATCTGATAACGGCGGTATATCAGGTCGTTTGAAAGACAAAGGTAAAAATTACGCTGAAAGTTATGTTCGTAATGGCGTTAAGACGCAAGTTGTTGATCCAGTTCGTAATGCAGCACAGGATTTCTTAGGTCGTTTTGGTACAGCTCAGTTACAGTTTGATTTGAGTGATAAAGGCCAATTTAATAACGTTAATTTAAAATTATTTAGCCCTTGGATTGACACCGAGGATATGTTGATATTTAGTCAGGTTTCATTTCAAGAATATGAACATAATCGCCGCATAGGTAATATTGGTATTGGTCAACGTTGGGATGTTGCCGATAAAAAATGGTTACTCGGTTATAATGTGTTTTGGGATCACGACTTTCAACGAGATCATAACCGTTTAGGTATTGGTGCCGAAGCATGGAGTGATTACATGAAATTTGCGGTCAACTATTATCACCCATTATCGGATTGGAAAGAATCCAAAGATTTTGATGATTATTTAGAGAGAGCAGCTAAAGGTTTTGATATTCGTTTTCAAGGTTATTTGCCGCAATATCCACATTTAGGTGGTTCATTAATGTATGAACAATACTTTGGTGATAAAGTTGCATTATTTGGTAAAGATAACTTACAAAAAGATCCTCGAGCGATAACTGTTGGCTTGGATTATACTCCTGTCCCTCTATTCACGATAAAAGCGCAACATAAACGAGGGCAAGATAACAAAAAAGCTACTACAGCAGAATTAACCATGAATTATCGAATTGGTACGCCATTAAAAGATCAATTAGATCCAGACATGGTACAATCAGCTCGCTCTTTAAAAGGCAGTCGATATGATTTAGTTGATCGTAACAACTATATTGTTCTTGAATATAAAGAAAAACGAATGACTGTGGATTTAGGGTTAGAATCTGTTCAATTAATTGAAGGGTCAACATCTAATATTACTATAGGTTTGCATAATGCTAAAGGTCTATCACAATTAGAATGGTCTGGTAATATGCAAGATATTGATAATGGTGGCGGTTTCTTATGTTCTGCAACGGGAACTTGTACTGCCTCTTCATGGCTTAACCCACCAGCGAGTATTGATAATTGGAAAATAGTTGCGCCAAGGTATCTTGATAAAAACGGTCAACGTCAACCAGTTAGCACCAATGGTATTTATTCTTTATCGGTGACTGTAACTGATGGTAAAGGAAAATCAGCAACATCTAATAGTGTCTCATTTGAGGTTCTACCTAATACTGAACTACGCAAAGTGGGGGTTTGGGCTATTGATAAACTTGGTAAACCAAGTGCAGATCCTATTCAAAATCCAGCTAATGGTTTAGATGCGGTTACGGTAATGGCAACATTGATCATGCCAAAAGATGGAGTAGGAAGCCGAAGTTTGACTGATTATAATGGATTTAGTGATGATATCTTAATGGATAGTATTTCCAATACGTTTGAAGCTTCTGTTACCAATTTGTGGATAGCAACTAGTAATGGTAAACAAATTAATTTAATTGATGGAACTTCTGGAAAAGTGAAATCTTGTCCAACTTCAGATCCTTGTGTCATCGTTAAATCATTCGAAAAAGTTAAGATGGGACAAAAAGTATCTAGTAATGCTGCGACTGCTAAGGATATAGAAGTAATTGGTGATACCTATGCCATTGATGTTGCTTCAAATATCACAGGTACAGTTGATTTTGTAGCTAAGTTAAATAAATATGGTCAATCTTTGAACCATGCTGTTGTTTACTTCAATGGAGGACAAGCAGGTAAGCTTGAGGTCTATCGAAGTGAAGGTAATGTATTAGTCGCAACCAGTGATAATAGTTCTTATCTAGTATTTAATCCAAATGGTCCGAAAGAATGGAAAGTTCACAGTGATTATTATGTAGTCGCTTATGATATGGCAGGAGAAGTAATTCAAGATCCATTTGTTGTCTGGTCACTTGTTGGATCAAATGATAGTGCATGTCCAGGTGATAAGATGACACATATAAAAAATGATTATACTAATCCGGATTATCGAAATGGACCATGGTTCAACGTAAGTATGGGTAGAAATGCACATTATAAGATTCGAGGAATTAAATCGAAAATAAATGGCAGTAACAGCGATGGTGAAGATAGCTACGCGTTTATAGGTACTAGTATTGAAAAAGTTGATGGTGCACCTGAGTATGTGAATTGGCAACAAGTCTCTATTTCTGAAAAAGCATGTGCTGGTGACCAAGGCTTTTTATTACAAGTTACTGCTTATTAAAATTAGAAGAGTTTTTAATTGTCGCGATTTATCGTTGATAATTTAAAAGGGAACACCAAAAAAATGGTGTATTTATATAAATACAACATGTTAATTTATCAAAGAAAATAGGAAGTTAAACATGAAAAATCTAACAATCAAAAAAGTCGCGTTAGGCTTGTTCTTAGCTGGTTATGCAGCTAGTAGTGCCTATGCAGTAGATTTAAAAAGTACAACAAGCAAAGAAATACTAGGTAATGCACCTGTTATTTATTCTGACAAAAGTAAAGAAGAACGACAAGTGACTGTTCGTATTTCAGCAGACGAAGCAGGTGTAACTGCTGGAGGCCCTGATAGAAAAGCAGAAGTTGGTGATTTTATTCACGTCTTTTATGAATTAAGAGATTTAGATGGCGATCTAGATGAAAATGGTGTAGTAAAAGATACACTAAAAGTATGGATTAATGATGGTACAAACTGGGTCAAAGTGAACACTGCTCTTGATATTAAATTCTCCAATGATGGTGAAAGAGGTCACATATATTTCCAAATCCCTGAAGATATGGCCGGTGCGGTGAAAGTTGGTTTACAACTTCAAGAGAAAACTACATTTGGTAACCCAAATACAAACCAATGGTTAGACATTGCTGATATTTGGAGTAATAAAACTCCTGAAGTAAAACCAGAAATTGGTGACAATGACAAACCAACCGACGATACTGGTCCTGGTGATACAGATCCTGATAACCCAGTGGGACCAATCGTTTCTAAAGAAAGTACAAAATTGGGTATTTTCAAATATGACACAACTGGTGCACTTGATATGACTGTAAATTTAGCTAGTTTGTCAAAACCAGAAGGCATTACAGATGATGTGTGGGCTCAAAAATCAACTCCACGCTATGGCGATCGCTTAGCTGCTGTTGTTTGGCAAAAAGTGAAAGGTGATACAACAGCTACTTCTGTACCAGGTGCTAACGATAGAATAATTACTGCTTCATATAGCTTTACATGGAATCTTTCAGGTCCTTCTAACGACACAACTGGTAATGTAGATTCTTCAGAAAAAGTTACTGCAGGTGTGTATTCTGTAACTGCTGCTAATAATAATGATTCAATTGCTTTAGGTGCGGTTAACGCAGCAGGAGGCAATGTTGCTTTAACTGGAGCAAAACATAACTCAGTATATAGTATTGCTGGTACTAAAGCTGGTATTCAAGGCTTCAAACTTCAAGTTACAGCAAACTAATTATTCATTAGTTATGAGATTAATAAAAACCACTCTTTTGGGTGGTTTTTTTTTGATTAAATGAACTTAATTCAAACTCAATTGCTAAAAGTTTTGGTTAATATAATATTTAATTGTGCACTTCTCAGCATTAAATTGCTACAATAATTAATATAGTCAAATTGATAACTACACTCATGATTATTTCTTGGCAACAACTTGAACCTCAAACATTAAATAATCTTATTGAATCTTATGTACTTCGAGAAGGTACTGATTATGGCCTGCAAGAAAAAACACTTGTAGATAAAGTTAACGAGGTTAAACTTCATTTAATTAATGGAACTGCGGCAATTTTTTGGTCTGAATTACATGAAACAATCGATATCAAAATTATAAAATAATGATTAAAATCGTTTTATTGAGTATATGATTTATTGTGTAACTTTGTTATAGTGTAATTGTAGTAATTGAATGGAGAGGACGGAATAATGATTGGTAAACAGCAATCAGATACAACATTAGAATGGTTTTTATCTCATTGCCATATTCATAAATATCCAGCTAAAAGTACCCTTATTCATCAAGGAGAAAGAGCCGAAACCCTCTATTACATTTTGAAAGGATCTGTTGCTGTATTAATTAAAGATGATGAAGGTAATGAAATGATTTTGTCTTATTTAAATCAAAATCAATTTCTAGGTGAATTAGGTCTTTTCGAAGAGGGCACGGAGCGTAGTGCTTGGGTTAAAGCGAAAACAAGTTGTGAAGTAGCTGAAATCTCCTATAAAAAATTTAAACAGCTTGTACAAGTTAATCCCGATATTTTAATGCGACTCGCTAGCCAAATGGCGAGTCGATTACAAGTTACATCAGAAAAAGTGAGCAACTTAGCTTTTTTAGATGTTGCTGGACGAATTGCACAAACCTTATTGAACTTAACTAAACAACCAGATGCAATGACTCATCCTGACGGTATGCAAATTAAAATTACACGTCAGGAAATTGGTCAAATAGTTGGTTGTTCACGTGAAACAGTAGGCAGAATTTTAAAAATGCTTGAAGACCAACATTTGATTTCAGCACATGGCAAAACAATTGTGGTTTATGGTACCCGTTGATTATCGAAATTGTAATTAAAATGATTGAGATATTACGAGATATTAAATGACACAACAAAGATACATTCCGAATCATGTCGCTATTATAATGGATGGTAATGGTCGTTGGGCTCAACAACGTAATCAATTAAGGGCGATTGGCCATCGAGCTGGTTTAAAAGCGGTTCGTAAAATTGTTACTCATGCTGCAAAACTAAATATCAAAGTACTGACTTTATATGCTTTTAGTAGTGAAAATTGGAAGCGGCCATCTAATGAAGTTTCAGCATTAATATCACTTTTTATTTATGCATTAAATCGAGAAATTAAAAGTTTAAATAAACATAACGTCCGTTTAAATATTATTGGTGATATCTCAAAGTTTAATGAACATCTTCAAAAACTGATTATTGATGCTCAATGTTTAACACAAAATAATACCGGCTTGGTTCTCAATATTGCGGCTAATTATGGTGGTCGCTGGGATATTGTACAATCAGCACAAAAAATGGCAACTGAGGTTTTGCAAGGAAAAATGAAAATTGAAGATATTAATGAGGATAGTTTTGCATCAACTATTAGCATGAGTGATTTGCCTGAAGTTGAATTAGTTATACGTACTGGTGGTGAATATCGAATGAGTAACTTTTTATTATGGCAAAGTGCCTATGCTGAACTCTATTTTACCGACACACTATGGCCTGACTTTAATTCAATATCCTTTGATGAAGCGATAAATGTATTTAATACTAGAGAACGACGTTTCGGCGGTGTTCAAAATGAGGAACTTTAATGTTAATTCACCGTATTTTAACTGCACTAATACTTATTCCACTGGTAATTATTGCTTTGTTTTTTGCACCATTATCAATATTTTCTTATCTAATGATCGCTGTTTGTGGAATGGCTGCATGGGAATGGACTAATTTTCTCGCTATCACTAAACCATTAAATAAAATTGTTTTTACATTTTTTGTTGTAATGTTATTAAGTTTAGTTTACTTAATTCCAAATACAGAATTAATAAAATATAGATTATTCAATTATATAATTTGTTTATCGATTATTTGGTGGTTAGTTGCGTTATTGCTGGTAATTGGTTATCCAAAATCAGCAAAATACTGGTCTAACTCTTTAGTTATTAAGTTATTATTTGCATTTTTTACACTGGTTCCTTTCTTTATCAGTATGATTGAACTGCGATCAATTAATTATACATTAAATACTTATACCGGTGCTGTTTGGTTGCTATATGTATTTGTGGTAGTATGGGCCACCGATACTGGTGCATATTTTGTTGGTAGAGCGTTAGGTAAACGCAAATTAGCAGCAAAAGTATCACCCGGTAAAACGATAGAAGGCTTTTTAGGTGGGGTTGGCTCTGCTATTTTAATTAGTATATTTGTTTATTTAACTGGCTATTTTCAATTGAGTTTCACTGCCTTTATGTTGAGCTCTTTATTGGCTATTTTGGTTTCAGTATTGGGCGATTTGACTGAAAGTATGTTCAAAAGAGAAGCTGGTATTAAAGATAGTGGTAATTTAATACCTGGACACGGTGGCATTTTAGATCGGATTGATAGTTTAACTGCGGCAGTTCCGATGTTTGCGGCACTATCTTTATATTTACTTTAAAAGGTTATTGATTTTGCTCTGGTCACTGTTGTTATTTATTATTACTATCAGTATATTAGTCACTGCACATGAGTTTGGGCATTTTTATGTGGCTAGGTTATGTAAGGTCCAGGTAGAATGTTTTTCGATTGGTTTTGGTAAAAAAATATGGGCGCGTAAGTTTTCAAGTGGAACTGAATTAGTTATTGCTATGATTCCACTAGGTGGCTATGTTAGAATGCTTGATAGTCGAGCTAGTGAACTAGCGCCTAATTTTGAAAAATTTGCTTATGACAAAAAGAAATTGTGGCAAAGAGCAGCAATTATTTTCGCTGGCCCATTTGCCAATTTTGTTTTAGCCGTGTTTATCTATTGGATTATCTTTTTGATGGGAGTCGTAGAGTACCCTGTTATAGTAAAAAATGTTATACCTTTAACCCCGGCTGCAACCTTAAATATTCCAGCTGATTCAGAGTTAAAGATGATAGATAATGCAAAAATTGATAGTTGGAATGATGTAAATATTGCATTGATTACCGCTTTAGGAAATCAGAATATTAATGTTACCTATATAGATAGTTCAAATGGCGATAAAACACCAGAAGAAGTGACTAAAAATGTTAATATTAGTCATTGGTATTTTGATATAGAGAAAGATTCTGCTATAAGAGCTTTTGGTTTTATACCTAAACAGTTGGAAATTTATCCAATTGTAAGTAAAATTGTGACTGATTCAGCTGCAGAGCAAGCGGGTTTGCAAGTTGGAGATAAAATTATCAGTTATAATAATCAGTTATATACAAATTGGATTGATTTTACTAATACAATAAAAAAAGCTGAAATCATGGTATTGAAAGTGGATCGTGATGGTAAAGATATCAATCTAACTTTAACACCCAAAATAAATAAAAATGGAGAGGGTGTTGCTGGATTTTACCCGACATCCGATTCAGTAATTAGGCAGTATAGTTTTTTAAATGGATTTGGCAAGGCGATGGAACAAACTATATTAACAACCAAGTTAACTGTTCGATCTCTTTATCAATTAGTAACAGGTGTTATTGGCCTTAAACACTTATCAGGACCAATAACTATAGCAAAAAGCGCAGGGCAAACAGCAAGTTATGGTTTTACTCCTTACTTATATTTTCTGGCTTTTATTAGTATAAGTTTAGGTGTAATCAATCTTGTTCCATTACCAATGTTAGATGGCGGGCAGTTGCTTTTTTTATTATTTGAAAGAATAAAAGGAAATGCCTTATCAAATAAAGCACAAGAGCGTTTTTTTCGTATCGGATTTGTTTTATTAATGGTAATAATGGGAATTGCACTATTTAATGATATTTTACGATTGTAATGGGATGAGGTTATAAATATATACGATGAAAATAAATAACTTACTTATAGCATCTTTGCTGTTTAGTACTACAGCAGTATATAGTTCCAATGCATTTTGTGTTGATGATTTTGTAGTTAAAGATATCAAGTTTGAAGGCCTACAGCGAGTAACTGTTGGTGCTGCCATGCTTGAAATGCCAATCCAAGTTGGTGATTATGTAAATGAAGCTGACTTAGGTCGTATTATTAAATCTCTCTACTCAAGTGGTAATTTCGATGATATCACCGTATCAAGAGATGGCGATAGGCTAATTGTACATGTGCAAGAGCGTCCTACTATTGCCAGCATTACTTTTTCCGGTAATAAATCTGTTAAAGATGATATGTTGAAAAAGAATTTAGATAGTACAGGTATTCGAGAAGGTGATGCATTAGATCGCACCATGCTCTCAGGCGTTGAAAAAGGTTTAGAGGACTTCTATTACAGTGTAGGTAAATATAATGCTCAAATTAAAGCTGTAGTTACGCCATTGTCTCGTAATCGTGTTGATCTAAAATTAGTTATTGCTGAAGGCAAATCGGCGTTAATTGATCAAATCAATATTGTAGGTGCAAAAGCTTTTTCATCAGAAGAACTGATTTCTCGTTTTACATTACGTGACGAGGTTCCGTGGTGGAATATGCTAGGAGACCGTAAATATCAAAAACAAAAATTAGCATCTGACTTAGATGAATTACAAAGCTTTTATCTAAATCGAGGTTATGCTCGTTTTAATATTGAATCAACACAAGTTAGTTTAACTCCAGATAAAAAAGGTATCTATGTAACTATTAATATCCATGAAGGTGAGCAATATAAATTATCCGAATTGGATTTTAAAGGTAACTTTGCTGGTCATAAAGAAGCAGTAACCAGAATAGCCAAAGAAAAACTGACTGTTGGCGACCTTTACAGTGGTAAAAAAATTACTGATATTGAAGATAATGTTAAACGTTTATTAGCTAATTTTGGTTATGCTTACCCACAAGTATCTATTCAACCAGAAATGGATGATGCGTCGCATACTGTTAAATTAATAGTACTAGTTGATGTTGGTCAACGTTTCTATGTCCGTAATATCAAGATTGTTGGAAATACGGTTACTAGTGAAAGTGTTGTTCGTCGTGAGCTTCGTCAAATGGAAGGTTCATGGTTAAGCAATGGATTGGTTGAACTAGGTAAAGATCGTTTAAATCGACTTGGATTTTTTGATACTGTCGAAGCCAACACTGAACGTGTTCCGGGAGTCGATGATCAAGTTGATATCATTTATAAAGTTTCTGAACGAAATACGGGTAGTATTAAATTTGGAGTTGGTGTTGGATCAGATAGTGGTGTTAGTTTTAATGCTGGTATTTCTCAAGATAACTGGTTAGGTACTGGTAATAGTGTTTCTTTTGATATTAATACTACTAGCAATGATAAAACAGCATCAATATCGATTGTTGACCCATATTTTACGGTTGATGGTGTCAGTTTAGGCGGTAGTGTTTATTACAATACTTATAAAACTGATAGCGATGATGAAGAGTCAGAATATTCAAGTAAAACTTGGGGTGCGACAGCTAATTTAGGTTTTCCGATAAGCGAAAATAATTTCCTCCGATTTGGTACAGAATACGCTAACCATAAATTAACTGATATGAGTGCTCAGTATAATATGTGGCGTTATTTTAACTCTATGGGTGAAAATATGAAAAATAAAGATAAATCTTTTTCATATGATACCAACGATATATTATTAAGTGCTTATTGGACATATAATTCATTAGATCGCGGATACTTCCCAACTGATGGTCTAAAAGTAACAGCAAATTTAAAAGCGACAGCGCCAGTCTTTGATAATCGATACTATAAAATGGTTACTGATGCATCTTATTACTATCCAATTGACGGGGATCATAATTGGGTGTTCTTAGCTCGTGGTCGATTAGGCTATGGTGGTGGATTTGGTGGCAAAGAGTTACCATTTTATGAAAACTTCTATGCTGGTGGTTCAACTGTTTTACGTGGTTTTAAATCAAATACTGTTGGTCCTAAAGCAGTATATTTTAACAAAGATGGTTGTCGAACTCTAAATGATACATCGGGATGTGAAAAATCTAAAGATGCTGTCGGGGGTAATGCGTTAGCATTTGCCAGCACAGAATTGGTTGTTCCGACACCATTTGCCAGTGAAAAATATGCTGATAGTATTAGAACATCAGTATTTTTTGATGCAGGTACTGTTTGGGATACGGAATGGGATCTAAAAGGAAAAAATATTCCTGATTATAGTTCCCCATCGGATATTAGAATGTCAGCTGGTCTTGCTGTTCAATGGATGTCTCCATTAGGTCCATTGGTATTTTCTTATGCACAACCATTTAAGAAATATGATGGTGATTCAGCACAACAGTTTCAATTTAATATAGGTTCAACATGGTAATGCCAAGTTGTGAATAACTAAAATATATAGGTGAATAAAGTGAAAAAAATTATATCTGTTCTTGGTCTTAGTGTTGTATTACTTTTTACTGGCGCAGCAAATGCCGAAATTAAAATTGGTGTTATTGATGTTATGTCAGTGTTACAACAAATGCCCCAACGAGAAACGGTTGGAAAAGCTTTAGATAAAGAATTCGAAGCTAGAGCGAAAACATTACAACAAGAAGAGAAGAAAGCTAATGATGCGGCAGCGCGTTTAAAGAAAGATGGTTTAACTTTATCTTCTTCTGAAAAAACAAAATTAAATAAAACTATTTCTGATTTTGAAAATAAAGCAAAAGCTTTCTCAAATGATTATCGTAAACGAGAAACAGAAGAAGCCAGTAAATTATTAACTAAAATTCAAGAAGCTGTTAAAAAAATAGTTGAAGAAGAAAAATATGATTTAATATTAAAAGCAGAAGCAACTTTATCGGCTTCAGATGCAGTTGATATTACAAATAAAGTTTTGGAAAAGGTTAAAAATTAATGTTTGCTTTTCGTTTAGAGCAATTAGCTGAACAGTTAGGTGCTACCTTATACGGTGATGGTGAATTAATCATCACTGGTGTGGCATCAATGACAAGTGCAAAGCAAGGTCAAATAACTTTTTTGTCCGATAAGAAATTCCAAAATAATTTATCTAGCTGTGATGCATCAGCTGTTGTCATGACTGAAGATAGTCTTAAATATTGGAGTGGGGCTGCTTTAATCGTAAAAGATCCTTATTTATGTTATGCAAAATTAGCCCAAATTTTGGATACCACTCCTTTGCCTGCTAGAGATATCGCGGATTCAGCCGTTATTGATTCAACAGCACAACTAGGTAACAATGTTGCTATTGGTGCCAATGCCGTTATCGAAAGTGGTGTTGTTCTTGGTGATGATTGTATTATTGGTGCCGGTTGCTTTATTGGCAAGGATACAATTATCGGAGCTGGCACTAGGCTATGGTCTAATATATCTATATATCATAACTGTGTTGTTGGTGAAAATTGCTTAATCCAATCAGGAACTGTAATCGGTGCTGATGGGTTTGGTTATGCTAATGATAAAGGTAAATGGATAAAAATTCCTCAACTAGGCCGAGTTGTAATAGGTAATAATGTTGAAATTGGCGCCTCAACAACTATAGATCGTGGTGCTCTAGATGATACTGTTATAGGCAATGGTGTCATCATTGATAATCAATGTCAAATAGCTCATAACGATATTATCGGTGATCATACCGCTGTTGCTGGGGGGGTAATCATGGCTGGAAGTTTAACTATTGGTCGTCATTGTTTAATTGGTGGTGCAAGCGTCATTAATGGACATATGGAAATTTGCGATCAAGTTACAGTAACAGGAATGGGAATGGTAATGCGCCCAATTACCGAACCTGGAGTATATTCATCGGGAATCCCATTACAACAAAATAAAGTATGGCGTAAAACAGCTTCATTAGTATTACATATTGATGAAATGAATAAACGTTTGAAAGCACTTGAGAAGAAGCTGTTAAATATCTCGACGTAGTCGATTACGGTCGGTATAATGCTTTCCTATTTTGTAAAATTAATTAGCTCAATTATTGTTTATAATATGATTATGAGCGAGTATATTTAATAATTTCGAGGTATAAAGATGCAAGTTTCGGTAGAAACAACACAAGGTTTAGGTCGTCGTTTATCAATTACTATTAAATCAGAAGATATCACCAAAGCGGTTAATAAAGAACTTTTAAATACTGCTAAAAAAGTTCGTATTGATGGTTTTCGTAAAGGCAAGGTTCCTTTAAAAATTGTTGAGCAACGCTATGGTGCTTCTATTTTACAAGATGCTTTAAGCGATTTAATGCAACGTAATTTTATCGATGCTATCATTCAAGAAAAATTAAACCCAGCTGGTGCACCAGTATATACTCCAACAGAATATAAAGATGGTGAAGATTATACTTTTACCGTTGAGTTTGAAGTTTATCCAGAAATCAAAATTAAAGATTTAGATAAAATCGAAGTTGAAAAACCAGTTGCCGAAGTTGTGGATGCAGATGTGGAAACAATGATTGAAACTTTGCGTAAACAACAAGGTTCTTGGAAAGTTGTTGAACAAGAAGCTAAAGAACAAAACCGTGTTACTCTCGACTTTTTAGGTAAAGTTGACGGTAATGAATTTGAAGGTGGTAAAGCTGATGATTTTGCTCTTGTTTTAGGACAAGGTCGTATGATTCCTGGTTTTGAAGATGCAATTATTGGTCATAAAGCTGGTGATCAATTTGATATCAATGTAACTTTCCCAGAAGATTATCATGCTGAAAACTTAAAAGGTAAGCCTGCGGTATTTGCTGCTACACTTAAGAAAGTTGAAGAGCTTGAACTTCCAGAACTTACTGAAGATGTGGTTAAAAGATTTGGTATTGCTGATGGAACTGTTGAAAGTTTACGTGCAGAAGTACGCAAAAATATGTTACGTGAACTTAATGCTACAATTCGTAATAAAATTAAATCACAAGCTATTGATGGTTTAGTTAAAAATAACGATACTGAAGTTCCTGCCGCTTTAGTTGATCGTGAAGTTGATGTGTTACGTCAACAAGCGGTTACTCGTTTTGGTGGTAATGCTAAACAAGCAATGGATCTTCCTAAAGAGTTATTTGAAGCAGAAGCTAAACGTAGAGTATTAGTTGGATTGCTATTTAGTGAAATTATTGAAAGCAATAAATTACAAGCTGATGATGCTAAAGTTCAATCGTTGATTGATGAAATTGCAACAGCTTATGAAGATCCAAAAGAAGTAGTAGATTATTACCGTAAAGATAAGAAAGCAATGGATAATATCCGTTCAGTTGCACTAGAAGATCAAGTAGTTGATTTATTATTAGCTAGTGCTAAAGTAACAGAGAAAACCTATTCGTTTTCTGAATTAATGAATCAGCAAGTTGCATAAGCAATTTGTTATTTTATTTAATTAAAAAATTTTTTATAAAGCCCAAATAAGGATTAACTGTTTGGGCTATTTTGTTTAATTAGGAGATGAAAATGCCTTTAGAACCATGCATGAGTGTGATTCCAATGGTTGTTGAGCAAAGCTCTCGAGGAGAAAGAGCTTATGACATTTACTCACGACTATTAAAAGAAAGAATTATATTTTTGACTGGACAAGTCGAAGATAATATGGCGAATCTAATAATAGCTCAAATGCTTTTTCTTGAAGCAGAAAATCCTGAAAAAGATATTCATTTATATATTAACTCTCCAGGTGGAGTTGTAACTGCTGGTATGGCTATATATGACACGATGCAGTTTATTAAACCAGATGTTAGTACTATCTGTTTAGGACAAGCATGTTCAATGGGCTCTCTACTTTTGACTGCTGGAACTAAAGGTAAACGTTACTGTCTACCGAATGCTCGTGTTATGATTCATCAACCTTTGGGTGGTTTTCAAGGTCAAGCATCCGATATTCAAATTCATGCCCAAGAAATTTTGCAAGTTAAAAGTCGATTAAATAATATCTTGTCAATGCATACTGGGCAGGATATAAGTGTGATTGAAAAAGATACAGATCGAGATAATTTCATGTCAGCTGAAAGAGCGGTTGAATATGGATTAGTTGATGCCATATACAATAAGCGTTCTTAAATATTAAATAGGTGGTAAAAGTGGATAAAGAAAACTCAGAAAAATTACTCTATTGTACTTTTTGTGGCAAAAGTGAGCATGAAGTCCGTAAACTAATTGCTGGGCCATCATCTATTTATATTTGTAATGAATGTATTGGTTTGTGTAATGATATTTTAAAAGAAGAGAGTAAAAATTTTCTATCTCATGAAGAATTCATAAGTAAACCATTGCCAACTCCTCATGAAATACGTGATCATCTTAATGAATATGTCATTGGTCAAGAACGAGCAAAGAAAGTATTATCTGTGGCTGTTTATAATCATTATAAACGCTTGCGTAGTTATTCTATTCGTAGTGATGTAGAGTTAGGTAAAAGTAATATTTTATTAATCGGTCCAACTGGTAGTGGTAAAACACTATTAGCTGAAACATTAGCGCGCTTTTTAGATGTTCCTTTTGCTATGGCGGACGCAACAACTTTAACCGAAGCAGGTTATGTTGGCGAAGATGTTGAAAATATTATTCAAAAATTATTGCAAAGTTGTGATTATGATGTAGAAAAGGCCCAACGAGGAATTATCTATGTTGATGAAATAGATAAAATCTCAAGAAAATCAGATAATCCATCTATCACACGAGATGTATCAGGTGAAGGGGTACAACAAGCATTATTAAAAATAATTGAAGGTACAGTGGCATCGGTTCCTCCTAAAGGTGGACGTAAGCATCCGCAACAAGAATTTTTACAAGTTGATACCTCGAAGATTCTTTTTATTTGTGGTGGTGCGTTTAGTGGCTTAGATAAAGTTATTGAAAATCGAGTTTCTACTAATACTGGTATTGGTTTTGGCGCAGATGTAAAAAGTAGCAAAAATAAAGCAACAGAGTCTGAATTACTAGCTCAGATTGAGGCAGAAGATTTGGTCAAATTCGGTTTAATTCCAGAATTTATTGGTAGACTACCTGTCATTGGTACTTTATCGGAACTAGATAAAGATGCTTTAGTCAATATATTGACAGAGCCTAAAAATGCCTTAACTAAACAGTTTAATGCATTATTGGAATTAGATGGTGTAGAACTAGAGTTCACGAAAGAGGCTTTAGAGGCAATTGCCATAAAAGCGATGAAACGTAAAACAGGTGCTAGAGGATTACGTTCAATTGTGGAAAATATATTGTTAGATACAATGTATGATTTACCATCAATGGATAATGTAAAAAAAGTACTTGTTGATAAAGAAACGGTTGATCAGTTGCAATCACCTAAATTAATTTATAGTGAAAATGCAGAATTGTCGGCTTAATAGGTAAAATAATAAATTTTTTAAGCAGATTAGTTACAGTTAATGTTCAGCAGCCTAAAATACGTAGGTGCTTTAGTTGTGCTTACGTATTTAAAACGTCAAAGGAAAAGCTTGAATATCTTTAAATGGCCCCAATATAAGACAGATAAGTTTGTACTACCGAGAGAATAAAATGAAGACAAAACAAACTAAACAAATGATTATGCCTATTTTACCATTACGTGATGTTGTTGTATTTCCTCATATGGTGATTCCTCTCTTTGTTGGTCGAAATAAATCAATTCGTTGCTTAGAAAGTGCAATGGAAATGGATAAGCAAGTTTTCCTTGTTACGCAAAAGCATCCTTCCCAAGATGAACCAAATGTTGAAGATTTATATGAAGTAGGTACCGTAGCTAATGTCTTACAGTTACTTCAATTACCAGATGGTACAGTGAAAGTACTGGTTGAAGGGGTTACTCGAGCTAAAATTGTTGATATTGTTGAACGAAAAGAAGATGATTTTTTAATAGCCAATATCAAACCATTAAAAGAGTCGAAGAAAACAGATAAGATCAATCAAGCAATGACAAGGGTACTACTGTCAAACTTTGATGATTATGCCAAACTTAATAAAAAAGTAACACAAGAAGTTGTTGATTCTATTCATCTTATAAAAGAACCATCACAACTTGCTGATTCCATTGCCGCAACCTTGTTTATAAAAGTTGAACAAAAACAAGATATTTTGGTTACGGCGGATTTAGAAAAACGTTTTGAATTACTTATTTCATTAATGGAAGCTGAAATCGATTTGTTACAAGTAGAAAAAAATATTCGTCAACGAGTCAAGCAACAAATGGAAAAGGCTCAAAAAGAGTATTATCTGAATGAGCAAATTAAAGCAATCCATAAAGAGTTAGGTGATATAGATAATAAACCTGATGAATTTGAAGAGTTAAACTTAAAAATTTCTAAGGCAAAAATGCCTCAAGAGGCCAAGGAAAAAACGCTATCAGAACTGAATAAACTTAAAATGATGCCGGCCATGTCAGCTGAAGCGACTGTTGTTAGAGGTTATATCGACTGGATGCTACAGTTGCCTTGGCATAAACGTAGTAAAGTAAAAAAAGATATCCAAGCAGCACAAAAAGTATTAGATAAAGATCATTATGGGCTTGAGCGTGTAAAAGATCGAATATTGGAATATTTAGCCGTACAGGGGCGTGTTAATAAAGTAAAAGGTCCAATTTTGTGCTTAGTAGGCCCTCCTGGTGTCGGTAAAACGTCATTAGGCCAATCTATTGCCAAAGCAACTGGACGACAATATGTGCGTATGGCTCTAGGCGGTGTTCGTGATGAAGCAGAGATTCGTGGTCATAGAAGAACTTATATCGGATCCATGCCGGGTAAATTAATCCAACGTATGGTTAAAGTTGGGGTTAAAAATCCCCTATTTTTGTTAGATGAAATTGACAAAATGGCTTCTGATATGCGAGGTGATCCAGCTTCTGCATTGCTTGAAGTGCTTGATCCTGAACAAAATAATGCATTTAATGATCATTATTTAGAAGTAGACTATGATTTATCTGACGTAATGTTTGTGGCAACAGCTAATTCAATGAATATCCCAGCCCCATTACTTGATAGAATGGAAGTCATTCGACTGTCTGGTTATACTGAAGATGAAAAACTAAATATAGCTAAGCAACATTTAATCTCTAAACAGATTGCTAACAGTGGTTTAAAAGCCAAAGAAATAGATATTGATGACTCCGCTATTATTGGTATTATTCGCTATTATACTCGTGAAGCTGGCGTGCGAAGTTTAGAAAGAGAAATAGCTAAAATCTGTCGTAAAGTGGTTAAACAATTAGCTTTAAATAGTAAATTACGTAAAGTGAATATTAATCAAGACAATCTAAAAGACTTTTTGGGTGTACAACGTTTTGATTATGGCAAATCAGAAAGTGAAAATCGAATTGGTCAAGTTACTGGTTTAGCATGGACGGAAGTCGGCGGCGATTTATTGACAATAGAATCGGTAAGTGTTGTTGGTAAGGGGAAATTAACTTATACCGGCTCTCTTGGTGATGTGATGCAAGAATCGATTCAAACTGCATTGACTGTTGTTCGTTCGAGAGCTGAAAAACTTGGTATCAATAACGACTTTTATGAAAAGCGTGATATACATGTGCATGTTCCTGATGGAGCTACGCCTAAAGATGGTCCAAGTGCTGGTATTGCGATGTGTACCTCGTTGGTATCAACTTTAACCGGTAATCCAGTTCGTTCTGATGTCGCGATGACCGGTGAAATAACCTTACGAGGTGAAGTATTACCAATTGGTGGATTAAAAGAAAAGTTATTAGCCGCTCATAGAGGTGGTATTAAAACAGCATTGATTCCTATTGATAACGTTAAAGATCTTGAAGATATTCCAGATAATGTGAAATCTGAAATTGAGATTAAACCAGTAAAATGGATTGATGAAGTATTAACTATCGCCTTACAAAATAATCCATTTGGTATTGAGCCTGTAACAGGAAAAGCGAAAACCAAAAAAGCTAGCGCAAAATCTAGTAGAACTACTAAAAAAGTATAAATGTGTTAGCTAAATTTTTGAAGTGAGATAAATAAAAAGTCAACCGTGTGTTGACTTTTTTTATCGACTTTTAATTGAATAATAGCCTATTTTAGCAAATATGCTATACTTGCGAAATTCAAATTCAGGTGTATGGAGAATAGCCAGTTATGATGGAAACAATTAGAACAGCAGCAAACAGTGTTGTTGTTAAAATAATCTTTGCAATCATTATTTTATGTTTTATTTTTACCGGCGTTGGATTTTTTGGTTTTGGTGGTAGTAGTAATAGCGCCAATGATGAGCAGTTATACATTGCTAAAGTTGATGGTGAAGGTATCAGCCGAGCAGGATTTGAAGAGCAAGCAAAACAGGCGATTGCAAACGCTTCTGGCGATGCTTCTCTTATCAAAATGTTGCGTCGAAATATTTTATCTCAGCAAATAGATAATTATTTAGCTTATCAGTTTGCTCACAACATTAATACTGCTATCAGTAACGAGAATATAAAAAACTATATTAAACAACAAAGAGTTTTCTTTATAGACGGTAAATTTGATAATCAGAACTATTTAGATTTACTAGCTGAAAATGGTTTCACTCCTGATAGTTATGCCGAAATATTGAAAACATCATTACAACAACAACAAGTTATTGATGCTTTAGTTCAATCGAGTTTTGTTTTACCATCTGATTCCGAAATTGGATTATTAAAAAATCAAACGAGAAATGTTTATGCGACGGTAATTGATTCATCAATCGATGATAATAAAGATATAAATATTTCTGAAGCTGATGAACAAAAATATTATGATGAGCACAAAAATAATTTTCACAAGAAAGAACGTGTAAAAATTAAATATATTTATAATTCTAAAGACCTTATAGCTAGAGCAGTTAAAGTCAATGAAGATGAAATTAAAGCGGAATATAATAAGAATATCCGTGACTATAGTTATCCTGCACAAAAAGCTTTTAGCGTCATTTTTGTAACAGATAAAGCACAAGCTTATAAAATTACTAAAGAATTAGCTACAGGTGCTAATTTTGAACAAATTGCACAAATGCTTAATGCAAATAATGATATTTCACCTTATGGTAAAAATGGTTCATTAGGTTGGTTTTCTGAAGATAATTCTTTACCTGAGTTATTTAAAAAAGCAAAATTAAAAAAAATTAACCAAATTTCAACACCAATACCTACAGATGATGGATTTGCGATAATAAAGTTAGATGGTGAGAAACCAGCGCAAAGCATGGCTTTTAATTTAGTCAGAGATAGGATTGAAGCAAATATAGCTAATCAAAAAATACAAAATGAATTTAATGCAATTGAAGATAAAATTAAAGTTGCATTAAGTGAATCACCGAAATCTCTTGAAGAATTAGCCGAGAAAACAGGACTTACTGTTAATACTACTGGTTGGACAACTTATCAAGATCCTTTTTCAATCATGAACCATCCTGAAATAAGCGATTTAGTCTTTAGTGAAGAAATGATAGCTGATGGTCAGTTAACTCATAAAATATCTGACTTAATTCCAATTGAAAGAAAACATGGTAGTTATGATTTTGTTATTCAAGTTATTGATAATCGTCCTGAAGGGATAGCGCCGTTTGATGAAGTTAAAGATAGCATTAAACAACAGTTAACTAAAGATATATCCGATAATCGTTTTAAATCTAATGTTGAAAATCTATTAACTGAATTAAATACTACTGGCAAATCAGATAAAATTCGATTAAGTCAAAGGTATGAGTTAAAAAGAGACTCAACCGATTTAGATAAACAAGTTGTCGATATGGTATTTAATTTAGAGCAACCGATTAAAGGTGTTAAATCTATGGTTTATGGAGCAAAACTATTAGAAAATAATACAGCTTATATTGTTGCATTAACTAAAGTAAATACTCCAACTGAGTATCAAGATATTTCATCAGAATTATTACCATTATTTGCTGCTGATACTTATTATTATCTTCGCGATGATATTCGTTCTAAATCAAAAATTGAAATAATGCCTGATGCTAATATGTGATTGAGATCGAAATAAATTTCTATTAGCTGTAATTAAAGCAAAGCCACTTAGGTGGCTTTTCGCATTTCTATTATAAGTAAAATTCATTTTATTAACTTAGTGAGATAGTTAACTTGCAAGTTTAGTTGCATAATTATTTTGGAGTTAATCAAATGAAAATTTTTACAATATTATGTTTTTTATTCTCAAGCATCTTTTTTCCAACTATCTGTTTTGCAGAATCAAAATCAGAAACTACTACAGCGGTAGAAAAACAAGTTGCTCAAGTTAATATTAACACGGCAACAGCTGAAGAATTAACTAAAGAGTTAGTTGGTATTGGTATGAGTAAAGCTCAGAAGATTATTGAATATCGAGAAAAATTTGGTCCTTTTATTTCTATAGAGCAGTTAAAAGAGGTTTCAGGTATTGGTCAAGCAACACTTGATAAAAATATAGGAAAAATTACATTATAAATTTAGTCTCTTCCAACAAATTGCCTGTTGGAAGAGTTATTTAATTATCAATTGGATCAACATCAATATTCCATCTTACTTTTGATGCTTCGTTCCACTGAGTGATATTCATAAGAAGATTATCTAATATTTGCTGTAATAATTGTCGGTTGCTATGTTGCAAGAGTAATTGCCAACGATTATAGCCCGCTTTTTTCGGTTGGCTTGCAGGCATAGGGCCAAGTTGCCATAAATTTTGATCATAATTCGCTTTTAGCCAATCATGAATACGCTGTAAAAATTTTGGTGCTTGCTGGTTATTACGATCAGCGGCACGAATTAACACTTGATAGCTAAATGGAGGTAATAATGTTTGCTTGCGTTCTTGTAAGGTTTGTTTGGCAAATGCTTGATAACCTTGAGTTAGTAATATATTCAATAATGGATGTTCTGGATGATAGGTTTGTAGAATAACCTCACCAGCTTTTGCTTCCCGACCAGCTCGTCCTGACACCTGGGTATATATTTGTGCAAATCTTTCTGTGGCTCTAAAATCACTTGAAAATAGAGCTCCATCAACATCCACTATTCCAACTAATGTAACATCGGGAAAATGATGTCCTTTAGCCAGAATTTGCGTACCAACTAAAATATGAGCACCGCCTTCTTGGATGTCATGTAAATAAGTGTTTAATGCCTCTTTTTTGGTTATTGTATCGCGATCAATACGAGTGATTTTTATATTCGGAAATAATATATTGAGTTGTTTTTCAAGTTGTTCTGTTCCAAATCCAATAGGTAATAATTGCGTTGAACCACATTTAGGACATTGTTGGGGAATGTCTCTAGGTGTATCACAATAATGACAAATTAGTCTATTTTGTTTTTTATGAAAGGTATAAGGTCGATCACAGCGTGGGCACTCGGCAATCCAACCGCAATCATGACAAATGATTAATGGCGCAAATCCCCTACGATTAAGAAACAACATAACTTGATTATTATTATCTAAATGTTCTTTTATCTGGGCAATTAATGGCTGGGAAAGTCCAGAAGCCAGAACCATGCCACGAATATCTAAAATAGATTGTTTGGCTAATCTGGCATTGCCAGCCCGTTGTGTAAGCTTAATTTGCTGATACTTATGGCTTTGGGCATTATTAATGGTTTCAAGAGAAGGGGTCGCCGAACCTAAAACTATAGGTATATTTTCAATTTTAGCTCGGATAATTGCTAAATCTCTGGCATTGTAACGCCAGCCTTCTTGTTGTTTGTAGGAACTATCATGTTCTTCATCAATAATAATGATACCTAAATCTTGAAATGGAGTAAAAAGTGCTGATCGTGTACCTACGACGATAGCATTGTCACCAGCTTTACTTCTTAACCAAACTTCAAAACGTTCCTTATCGGTAAGGTTTGAATGTAAAATATCAATTGGTGCATTAAAACGTTGTTTAAAACGTTTGATAGTTTGTGGTGTTAAACCAATTTCAGGTACTAATACTAAAGCTTGTTTCCCTTGCGCTAAAACATCAGAAATGATATTTAGATAAACTTCCGTCTTACCAGAACCTGTTATACCATCAAGCAAAAATACACCAAATTGTTTGTTTTGTTTATTAATAGTTGTGATTGCATTTAATTGTTCATGATTTAATTGGATCGGTGCTTTGTTCGTTGAATAATTTGTATGCCAACAAATTTTATCAGGTTGACGATAAACAATCTCAATAAGTTGTTTTTTCTGTAATTCTTGATAGATATTAGAATTAAATTCACTTTCATTCAAACAGTTGTTTCTGAGTGAAGATATTAATAATTTCTGTTTTGGTGTTCGTGATAGTAGGTTTAAATCAATTTGTTGCCCTTTTGGTGTTAATTGCCAATGTTTTATGCCATCTTTGATAGCTGGGCGACCTTGTCTTAATAGGATCGGCATAGCATGAAATATTACTTCACCAATAGGGAAGTGATAATAACTGGTTGCCCAATTTAATAATTGCCAAACTGGTTGAGGAAAGAGGTTTTTTGTATCAATAATTTCTATAATAGGTTTTAAATTTTCGATATCAAAAGTTGTTTGCTGATCAATCTTAACGATGATTCCAATCATTTCTCGTTTACCAAATGGCACTTTAACTCGCATACCAATTTCAGCTTGCGTAGTAAGTGTGTAATCAAACAGTTGATAGAGAGGCACTGGTAAGGCTACATGGGCTATCAGCATTAACAATCACTATTACAGTTATAAAAATTGCTATTGTACGCAGATTTTATTTAACTCGCAAAAATTACGCAGATTAATTATTTCAAAATTAAATATTCAAAACTTTATGTAGACGCTAGTAGTATCAATAAACAAAATTTGTTATCTTGAGTGATAAATTAAAATATAATGTTTAAGGGTGTTTAAAAATGTCAGCGTCATTTTCACATATTAATCAACGTGGTGATGCTCATATGGTGGATGTTTCAGAAAAACAGATAACCCATCGAGAGGCTAGGGCTGAATCAATAGTATTAATGAATGCAGAAACATTTAATATGATTATTGAAGGAAAACATCATAAAGGTGATGTGTTTGCGACAGCTCGAATTGCCGGAATTCAAGCTGCAAAACGGACTTGGGAGTTAATACCACTTTGTCATCCATTACTACTTAGTAAAATTGAGGTTAACATTGAACCTCTATTTGAAAATCATAGTGTAAAAATTGAATCAATCTGTAAGGTAACAGGTCAAACAGGCGTGGAAATGGAAGCGTTAGTTGCTGTTTCTGTAGCTGCATTAACTATATATGATATGTGCAAAGCTAGTCAGAAAGATATGATTATCAATCAAGTTAAATTATTAAATAAAGTTGGTGGTAAATCAGGTGAATATAATTTAAACAAAATAGAACAATAAAAGTATGAATAAAATTTATTTTTTTGCACAAATTAGAGAGTTGTTAGGCATTGAATCTTTGGAATTAATGGTAGATCAAATGTCGATAGCTCAACTTTTAGAGCAACTTAGTTTACGAGGTGACAAATGGGCATTAGCTTTAAAAGAAAAACCCGTATTATGTGCGGTAAATCATGCATTAGTAGATTATCATCATATTATTCGATGTGGTGATGAAATTGCGTTTTTTCCACCGGTAACTGGTGGGTAATAATATGAATATTATTGAAATAAGCCAATCATCTATTGATATAAATTCATTGATAAAATGGTTAAATGAGTTACCTCAAGATGGTGCCGTAGTTACTTTTATGGGTAAGGTGCGTAGTTTAGAAAATCAAGTGATTTGTTTAACATTGGAACATTACCCTCAAATGACGGAAAAAGTATTGAGCAACATTATTCATCAAGCCAGAGAGAGATGGTCAATAAATCGAGTTGCATTAGTTCATCGTGTGGGCAAAATTAATGCTAATGAGAGTATTGTTTTTGTTGGTGTTAGTTCGGTACATCGCAGAGATGCTTTTGCCGCAACTGAATTTATTATGGATGTATTAAAAAATGAAGCGCCATTTTGGAAGAAAGAACAAACTACTAGTGGTGAAAATTGGGTAGAAGCAAAGCAATCTGATGTAAATGCCTTGAAGAAATGGTATTAATCCCTATTTAATATATAATAGAGTCGTTATGTTATTTTTATGAGAGGAAAGAGATGTCAAGTTATACGCCGAATGGGTCAATTATAGAACAGGCTAGTAGTCGTATACAAACATACATGAGTCAAGTGTATGGTTGGATGGCTGTTGGTTTACTTTTAACTGCTTTTGTTGCTTGGTTCGCATCAACTAGTTTTGAGTTTCTCATTTTATTATCACGAGTAATGTGGGTACTTTTAATTGCTGAAATTGGATTAGTATTTGTTATTTCAGGAATGATTAATCGTTTATCTGGTGCTGCCGCGACAACTTTATTTATGCTTTATTCAGTAATAAATGGTTGTACTTTTTCTATATATTTTATTTATTATACGTCATCTTCTATTGCCAGTGTCTTTTTTATTACCGCTGGAATGTTTAGTGCGTTAGCATTTTATGGTTATACGACTAAACGTGATTTATCTGGTTTTGGTAGTTTTTTATTCATGGGATTAATTGGTATTGTTATCGCCTCTCTAGTTAATCTATTTTTGCAAAGCGAACCTTTAATGTGGGCGGTCACCTATATTGGCGTATTTATTTTTGCTGGATTAACCGCTTATGATACACAAAAACTTAAGCAATTGGGTATTAACTTATCACAAGACGATCAAAATATGTTTAGGCGTTATGTGATATTAGGTGCATTAACACTCTATCTTGACTTTATCAACTTATTTATTATGTTACTGCGCATCTTTGCTGATCGAAGATAACCATTCTTAACAAAAAGGGCTCTACAAAGAGCCCTTTTTGTTAATTTTATATTAATTTCTATACTTTTATTGTTTTTTTGTTAAAAATTTTTCGGAAAGCAATAAATCAAAATAAAAAAAATATTATTATTAAAAAATTTCAGCTTTTTACCTAATGGATTTCTATGAAAAAACTTTATTTGTTCCTGTTAGTAAATATTTTAATTTCGTCAGTAATAACAGTTCGATATTTTTTGATTCCTGGGGCGTTGTTTACATGGGATGGTTGTCTTTTTTCATTCATCGCAGTTCTGGGGCATTTTTTCTCAGTTTATTTATTGTTTTTTGTTTTATCACTTCCAACTCTTTGGATGAATAAAAAATTAACTAATATCTGCTTGGCTTTTATATTCAGTTTATTTCAGATTATTTTATATATAGATACTATTGTTTTCCAGCAATATCGATTTCATATTAACGAATCGGTATTATCAATGGTGTTTTCTGGTCAGGTTGTGGATTTTTCAGCTATGACTTATATATTAATATTTTTGTTGATATTCGTTTTTTTTGCAGCGGAATATTTAATTCTGTATCTACTTGATAAGAAATTTAATCTTAATAATATTCGATCTAAATTATTAATTATACCGACAGTTTTTCTTGTTTGTTGTTTGGTTATCAGTCATCTGATACATATGATTGCTTTTTATTATGCCTATTCACCGATTATGGTTGTTAAAGAATATATTCCATTATATCGCCCATTTACTTCAAAAAAGATAATGGGGTATTTTGATAAATCAGGACAACGTAAAGTACACATTGAAAGAGATAATAAGCACGCAAGTATCTACTATCCAAAAAGAGAACTTCTGATTAATCCTGATAAACAAGCAACACCCAACATTGTGTTTATTGTATTGGATTCTTGGCGTTATGATACTTTTAGTCCAGATATTTCTCCCAATACCTATCGTTTTGTTCAACAGAATGATGGTATAATTTTTAATAATCATTATTCTACAGGTAATGCAACTCGTACCGGTATTTTTGGTCTTTTTTATGGTATTCCCGGCACATACTGGGATTCATTTCTAAGAAATCAAATTCCATCATTATTTATAACTACCCTACAAAAAGAGAACTATAATATCGGTATTTTTACTTCAGCCAAAGTTTCATCTCCTGAATTTGATCGTACTGTTTTTTCAACTATTAAAAATTTAAGAATTAGTAGTAAAAAAGGCCTTGCATCAAGTCGTGATAAACAGATAACTGATGACTGGCTAAATTGGTATAGATCTAGGGATAAATCCAACCCGAGTTTTTCCTTTTTATTTTTTGATGCGCCACATGGTTATGATTTCCCAAATGATTTTGAGGTAAAATTTAAACCGGTTGGTGATCTCAATTATATGACGTTAAATAATAATACGGATCCCGGTCCAATTTTTAATCGTTATAAACAGAGTGTCTATTATGATGATTATTTGTTGCAAAAAGTCTATGATGAACTCAAACAGTCTGGTTCATTAGATAATACCTTGATTATTATAACCGGTGACCATTCACAAGAAATGAATGACAATAAACTAGGTTTTTGGGGGCATAATGGTAACTATACTGATGCACAAACTAAAGTTCCTTTTATTATTGTTGGGGCAAAAGATCTTCAACACATGAGCGATAACATAAATAAATTTACTAGTCATGAAGATGTAGTACCAACAATAATGCGGAATTATTTACATGTCGAAAATGATATTAGTGATTATTCGACAGGTTATGATTTGTTTAGCCCGATATTAAATCGAGATTGGTTATTAATGTCGAATTATAGTTCTTATGCTGTTCGAACTAAAGATAACATCTATTTTGTTAATCGTCTTGGTATTAGTCATTATTTCGATGCTTATAATAATGAAGTAAATGAAACTCCTAATTATAATCTCATCCATGCTGCAATGAATAATATGCGTTATTTTTTCCAAACAGAACAATAAGAATAAATAATAATCCACCTTAATGGTGGATTATTTGAATTATTTTATATCAGCACAGTTTATGCAGTAAATATAACGATTTTGTCCATCTTGGAACTTGTCCCAGAACGAAACTTGTTGCTTGATCTGTTTTATTTCTGGTAGTTGTTCGAACAATATTTCTGCTGTTGATTTTGGCATCATTGCAATCATATCTGAATATAAAGCATTGATCCAATTACCTTCTTGTTTTTGCCAATCTATTTGGTAATCTGAAATATTAGCTAATGTGGCTGCCATTTCAATTGCATCATCAAAATCACCTAATTTATCAACTAAACCGTTTTTACTTCCTTCTGAACCAAGCCACACTTGACCTTGGGCTATATTATCTACTTGTTCGGTAGTCATATTTCGTGCTTTTGCTACTAAAGAGATAAAAGTGTGATAACCATGATCAATATTCATTTGAATAAATTGGTTCATTTCATTGGATAAATTCTGAGTTATGCTTCTATTTGCTAACGGTGATGTTGATACTCCATCATTATAGACTCCGATATGAGAAAGTGAATTTTCAATGGTTGGTACTATACCGAAGATGCCAATGGATCCGGTTATAGTATTTGGGCTGGCAACAATATAGTCTGATGCAGTTGATATCCAATAACCGCCAGATGCAGCCATTCCGCCCATGGAGACAACCACCGGAATTTGGTAACTACGTAAAGCCTCTAATTCATTGCGAATTGCTTCTGAAGCATCAACACTTCCACCAGGACTATTTACCCTAAGTATGACAGCTTGTATATTATTTTTATTTAAATTTTTACGAATGTTTCTTAATTGCGCAACAATATCTTGGCTTCCGGCGACGTTGCTGCTATTTTCTCCGTTGGTAATTGTTCCATTAACAAAAACAACGACTATTTTTGGTTCTTTAGTTGCTGGTTTAGCATTTTCTTTCAGCTGGTAATCATAAATACTTACTCTATTTTTTATATTGATTTCAAGTTCGAACTCGTGATTAGTCGCTATTGCATCAATCAAACCATTTGCTAAAGCGTATTGTGCCATGTTGCCATTAGCTGCTTTTAATTCTGATAACATGTCTTCAGGTAATGGTATTAATTGTGTCGGCGCTTTTTTTCGTTCTTCTGAAATATCACCAAGGTAGTTATTCCACATTAGATTTAACCATCGAGAGGTGTTGCTTCTGGCTTCATCCGACATATTGTCTCGAATGAACGGTTCAATAGCAGATTTATAAGTACCAACACGAAAAACATGAGTATTTATCTTTAAATTATCTAATAATGTTTTGTAATATAAGTTATTGGCTGATAATCCAAATACGCTTACAGCGCCTAATGGCGTTAAGTATATTTTATTAGCATAACTGGCTAAATAATATTGACTTTGATTAAAGTTTGAACCAATGGCATAAATAGGTTTATTGGCTGCTTTGAAATTCGTTAAATATTTTCCAATATATTGTAGAGAACTCATGTCAGCACCAACAAAATTATCTAATTTCAATACCATACTTTTAATATTAGGATCTGATGTGGCTTGAGATATCTTTTGCACTAAATCAAATAAGCTATTTTCACGAGATAGATTTACTCTTTTGCCATAAATCTTATCTTGTATTTCATAAATTTCATCACTATAAAGTGAGTTGTCAACGACAACACCCTCAAGATCCATAATTAAAGTGCCTGATTGAGGAATGACTTCTTTCTTGTTTACTTCTTTTATTAATGCGATACCACTAAAAATCAATAGAATAATGATTAAGAAAACGAGATTAAGAAAAATTTCTCTGATTAAATTGATAATTTTCCAAATTGATTTGATAACAGATAGTGCAGACATAATAAAATAGCCTTTTTCTAATTTAATTAGTTTCTATATTTCTCTTTTTGAAGTATTTTTTGTCTTCAAATCGTAAACAAGTTAATTTGCCACCCCAACAACATCCTGTATCAAGCGCATAAATATTCTCAGGAGTCCCTTTTCCATTCAGCGCTGCCCAATGACCAAAAGCTATACTATAATCTGAGGGGATTTTTCTTGGCAGAGCAAACCAAGGTTTAAGTTTTGAGGGTGCTTGATCGGGTTGATTTTTGTAATAAAAATCAAGTCGGCCATCTTCATAGCAATAACGCATTCGCGTTAATGCATTGGCAATATATCGTAATCGATCTAATCCTTGTAGATCCATTGACCATTCATCGGGAAAATTACCATACATTTTGTCAAGGAAAAGGGGATAGGAATCACTGCTTAAAATGACATTTAGATCATGGGCACATTTTTTTAATGTTTCCATATCCCATTGTGGTGATATTCCTGCATGAGTCATAATAAGTTTTAATTTTTCATCTATTTGGACTAGTGGTTGTTTACGTAACCAGTTCATTAATTCATCAAAATCATGTGCATGAATTAATTCATCAAGGTTATCCTTCTTCTTAGGAGGGGTAACATTGGCATAGATTGATAATAGATGTAAATCATGATTACCTAACACTAATCTAATTTTTTCACTATATTGTTTAACAAATCTAATAACTTCCAATGATTTAGGACCTCTAGCAACTAAATCACCAGTTAACCATAACGTATCCGATGACGAAAAACCTGCTTTTTCAAGTAAGCGCATAAATTCATCATAACAACCATGGATATCACCAATTATTAGATTTGCCATAAGTTTACTTCCAAGCGTTTGCCAATAGACAATATTGTTTTACCGTCAGATTTTCCGCACGTAAATTAGGATCAATATCTAATTCAAGCATTTGTTCTGGCGTAAATAAATTACCTAAGCTATTGCGGATAGTTTTACGTCTTTGATTAAATGCTTCTGTAGTAATACGTGAAAGTACTTTGACATCATTAACTAAATAAGGTTTTTGCTTATAAGGTGTTAGTTTCACTACAGCAGAATCAACTTTAGGCGCTGGTTTAAAAGAAGTTGGTGGCACTTCTAAAACAGGGATAATTTGGCAGTAATATTGTGCCATCACACTTAAGCGGCCATAATCTTTACTATTTGGAGCTGCAACTAAACGAGTAACTACCTCTTTTTGTAACATAAAATGCATATCAGCAATAATAGGCGCGTATTCAAATAAATGAAACATTAAGGGCGTCGAAATATTATAAGGTAAATTACCAAATACCCTTAGTTGCTGACCTAATTGCTCGAATAATAGATTAAAATCAAATGTTAATGCATCTTGTTCAATTACACTAATTTTACTTTGTAAAAAAGGATTTTCGACCAATCGACTAGCTAAATCCCTATCAATTTCAATCACAGTTAGATGATCAACATGTTTACTTACAGGTATAGTCAATGCAGCAAGTCCTGGGCCTATTTCAACTAAAGCTTGCCCTTGTTTAGGTTGTATCGCTGCAACAATACTTTCAATTATATAATCATCATGTAAAAAGTTTTGACCAAATCGTTTGCGAGCAAAATGCCCTTGGTGAACACGACTATTCATTCTTTCCTTCACCTGTAATTTTAATATAAGCATCACCTTTAAGTTCTTGAATCCAAACTTGTGCTTCCTCGGCAAATTTTCGGTTAAAAATAAGTCGGTAAGCTTGGTCTTTCTTGACCATATTGGTGCCGTCAGTCTGTCTGGTATCAATTAGTTGAATTAAATGCCAACCGTAAGATGATCTTATTGGTTGACTGATTTCACCTTTTTTTAATTGTAATAATGCACTTTTAAAACCATTATCATAAACTTCAGGTCTATTCCAGCCTAAATTACCGCCATTGTCTTTAGAACCGGTGTCTTCAGAATTCGCTTTTGCCGCCGCTGCGAATGTGGTTGCTCCACTAGTAATGGCTTTACGGATATCAGTTAATTTTTGTTTAGCAACTTGATCGGTAACTAATACGTTAGTTTTAATTAATATATGTCGAGCATTCACTTCTTGAAGAGTAATTTTTTTCGGCGCTTCAGAACGAGTATCATCAACTTTTATTATATGAATTCCAACGCCTGAACGGATAGGTCCAATTACACTACCTTTTGCTGCACGAATCAGACGTTCTTCAAAGATAGTCGGTAGTTCATTGAGTTTTCGCCAACCCATAGAACCACCTTTTAGTGCTAGGTCATCATTAGAATATGATGTGGCTAATTTAGCAAAATTTTCCCCTTTTTTTGCTCGATTAATAATATCCATGGCTTTATTTGTGGCACTGTCAACTTGTTGTTTAGATGCTTTTTCTGGAATAGAAATTAAAATATGACTAATTTTGACATCAATATTGTTGGTTGGTTGATTTGTCATTGTCTTGGTTAATTGTTCTACTTCTCGAGGTGAAACTTTGATTCTTGGTCTAACCTCATGCATACGAGCTTGCTCAATCAACATATCATTATGAATGCGTTCTCGATAAGTACTATAGCTAATTCCCATTGCTGATAATCTACTTCGTAGTTGATCGATTGTCATGCCATTTTCAGCAGCGATACCATCAATTGCACCAGTTATTTCATCATCACTAATAGTAATTTTGGCTTTAGCAGCCCTTTGTAAAATTAAATTTTCAACTATTAACCGATCGATGATTTGTTTTCGGAGCACTTTGTCACTAGGTAAAGTTCTTGGGTCGGCACTAGCTTTAATGGTTTTTAACATATCATTAACGTCACTTTCTAAAATGACATTATTATTAACCACTGCGGCAACTTGCTCTATAACTTTTGGAGCAGCATGAGCAGAAATTGGTGTAAACAGTGCTACGTTAATACTTAAGTTTAATGCGATAAAAAGCTTTAATAATTTCATATTTATTCAACTCATTATTGTTGTGATATTAATTTTATCACTAAAAATTTATTAGTTAGTTTATTCAAATGTTGATATATAAGGTAATTTACCAAAATCTAACATTTTGGCTGTACTATCATTATTATTTCCTAAGCCTTGTAATTCAAAATTAATTGAAAGTTTATTTTTATATTTACTTATATGCGTTGTATTATCCCAATCGGTTAGTTTTCGGCCATATTGCATGGTCACTCCCCAACAACAGTCACTATAATGTAAACCAATAAAGCTATCAGCAATTTGGTCTAACTTAGTATCATAATAATAAGAACCAACAGCATTTATTGTTTCTGATAATGGCCAACTAGCCATAACTCCCGCCTGAGACAAATCTTGTTTATAAAGTTTATCTGATGAACGTTTATACCTTTCGTCTACTGTAGCAATATAATCATGGTTTGCATATCGATAAGATAATCGTATAAATTTATCACTAGTAGGATGATACTCAAAAGTTGTATTGGCTAAAGCAATAGTATCAATCCGAGTGTCATATTGGATGCCACTACGAAAAATAATATCATTACTGATACGCCAAAAATTATCCGTTGCCCATGTAATACTACCAGTATCTGAATTTTTATCTAATTCATTATTATTCTCACTGGTTTTAGATTTAGTGAAATAAGTAATTTGACCAAGAGATAAGTTAAATTTTTCAATCTTATTACTATCATAAAAACGTGTAGTCACTCCTGTAGCGAGTTTATTTGTTGATGCTATACGATCTAGACCACTATAAGACTGTTCTCTAAATAAACCGACATAATCAGCTTGTAAAAAGCTTGAGTCGTAATTATTGATATTGGATTGATTGCGATAGGGGATATAGGTATATTTAATACGAGGTTCAAGTGTTTGATTATAACCATCCATAAACTTAAAATCTCGTTCGAAAATAACTTTACCATCTAGGCTAAATTTAGGTATGAAACGATTCACATTACTATCTAACTTTTTATCTGAACTTTTATTTACCCTATTATATCTTTTAAGATTTTGTTGTTTGTAGTGAGTTGCCATCAAACCTGTTTCAGTTGCTAACGAAGACCATGAATTTGTGACTGTATAATTGAGAGTTGGTTCAATATGAGCTCGCCATGCATTGGGTTTATTTTTGGCTTCGTTTATAAAATGAGACACCTGTGAAAATGTCTTGAATTTTAGTGGACCCAAATCGTAATTATAGTAGGTAATGTCCAATTGAGGTTGAGTTTGGTAAAGATTTTTATAATGAAATTGTTGAAAATGTTTATAACCTAGAGCAATATCCCAATTTTCATTATTATATGCTAATTTATAAAATTGTGTTAAGTATCCAGCTGTTTGAGAAGCGTATTTAGGATTAAGATCAGTTAAATACTGGTTATCACTAACCCGTGTAACATCAGTAAATAAGCGCCAATTATAGTTTATTAATTCATCATTTTTCCAATGGAATAACCATCGATTATTATTATCATCATAATTATTACCATTTAATAATATTTTTCTATCTTCTCGGTATTTTTTATCATGTTGTAACCAGTCAAATGCGATAGTTCCTAATCCTAATTGATTCAAGTATCGGAATTCGGTTTGTAATTGCACACCACGATGTTGGAATACTCTTGGTGTTAATGTTGCATCATAATTTGGTGCAATGTTCCAATAAAAAGGTAAAGCGAAATCAATACCATCGGTACTATCATAATTAAAGGTTGGCATTAATAAACCAGAACGTCTTTTATTGCCGGTAGGTAATTGTAAATAAGGCGAATATAGAACAGGGACTTTACCGATGCTAAATATTGCATTCCAAACTTCAAGTAATTGTTCCTCGTTATCATGAATTACAGTAGTACCTTTAATATTCCAAGTACTATCATCTACCGGACAAGAAGTAAAACTACCATTTTTTAGAATTATATAGCGATTTTTTTCCAATTTCATTTCATCAGCTTTACCTCGTCCAAGCCGATCAACTAAATGATATTCACTAGGATTCATATTTGAATCATTATTATTGAGGTTTATCGCCGCATGATTACCTTTCATTTTTATCAAATTATCTTGATAAGTGATGTTTCCATCCAATATTGCCATACGGTTATTTGCATCTTTAGAATCAATAGTTACTTTATCTGCTAAAACGGTGCGGTTACCCTGTTCAACATACACATCGCCACTATAGATAGCTAAATTAGGATAAATTGCTTCAAATTTATCAGATTCTGCATTAACCGGTAATGAATTTATATCACCGTTTACTATTGGGCGCTCAAATTTTGGTACATTAATAAGACACTGAGGATTGCTCGTTTCGTTTTTAGGTATGCCAATTGCATAGCTAGTACTATCATAATTATACAAAGAAAATGAAACAGCTATAGCAATAAGAGAGAGTGATAATTTTTTCATCAATGATTAGAGTGTAATTATGATTATTTTAATTAAAACATTATAGCGGTTATTTATAAAAGTGCGAATGAAAATTAACGTTTAATACGTCGTTTATTGCTTTTACCAAGTTGTTTAACCATAGATATTTTTCTTTCGGTGGATACATGTTGAAATTCATCCCACCATTTGGCTAAATCTAACAATTCACCTTTTTCAATAGATGATCGCATTTCTAGTAAATCATAAGCGGCACGAAATTTTGGGTGTTCCAAAATCGCAAAGGCGCGTTTTCCCTCACGCTTTTTCATTCTTAATTGTAAGCGCCAAATATCACTCATTACATTTGTTAATCGTTTGGGTATAGCGATAATTCGGCATTGTTCGCTTAATACATCATTAATGGCCATAGAAAAAGAATCATAATACTGTAAACCACTTTCAATACTGTTAATCTGAGTCTGTTCTATAATTGGATACCAAAAAAAGGCAGCGTATAAAAAAGCTGGATTGACACGTTGCTTATTTTCTATTCGATAATCAGTATTTTTTAATACGTGAGCAATAATTTTTTCCAGATTACTATTATTATTTTGTACAAATAAGCGTTCAACCACTGGAAAAAGTTGTTCAAATAGTTGGTACTGTTTTAATAAAATATAAGTGTTGTAACCATGACCAGATTGCAATAATTTTAGAGATTCATCAAAAAGTCGTGCTGATGGAATATTTTTTAATAATGGAGCAAGTTTTTTTATGGGATCTGCCGATGCTTGATCAATTTTCATGTTAAGTTTGGCCGCGAAACGAATTGTTCTTAACATTCTAACCGGATCTTCACGATACCTTGTTTGCGGATCGCCAATTAATCGAATAACACCATTTTTTAGATCTTTTAATCCGCCACAGTAATCACGAATAGTAAAGTCTTTAACATTGTAATAAAGGGCGTTCATTGTGAAGTCACGGCGAATAGCATCTTGTTCAATCGTACCATATACATTGTCACGTAATAGCATGCCAGATTGCGATCGTTTAGAGATATTGGCCTGTTCACTTTGATCATCATGGTCACCACGAAAAGTAGCAACTTCAATTATCTCTTTACCGAACATAATATGGGCGAGGCGAAAACGTCTTCCAATTAATCGACAATTACGAAACACCTTTTGAATTTGTTCAGGAGTAGCATTTGTGGCAATATCAAAGTCCTTAGGTTTTTTACCTAAGAGAAGATCTCTAATACATCCACCAACTAGATAAGCTTCATATCCTTGTTTATTTAAGCGATAAAGAACTTTTAAGGCATTTTCGCTTATATTTTTGCGAGAAATATTATGTTCATTACGAGAAATGCAGACATAGTGTGATTTTTGCTGTTCTTCATGCTGAAACATTTTACGATAAAAGCGAGAAACTTGTTTAAAAATAGCACACCTCAAATTAATAATAGTCTATATAGCAATCTAGCGCGCGATTATATCGTAATTACGGTTAACTTTCCATTTTTCTTAATATGGTTATGGTAAGTAGAATAAAGAGATATAGTTTATAATCATTAAAGATTCTATTTGATTTTTTAAACATAATTATCAACAATAGCAGTTTATATAGTACAATTAATGAAATTAGCCTATTAAGCATCAAGAAATTATGCATAACAACAGATTTTATCTGTATTTAAATAACTAATTAATTTTACTGAATTTGATACTCTTATTTTATAAATGATTTTTATCCGAAAAACAGTAGTTTTTTATATCTATTTATTAGATTTCTGAGTATATAACCATTAACTGATAATTTTTTGGGGACACTATGAATATTCGTGATTTGGAATATTTTGTATCGTTAGCTGAATTTCGGCACTTTCGTAAAGCAGCAGATGCTTGTAATGTTAGTCAACCAACATTAAGTGGTCAAATCAGAAAACTTGAAGACGAATTAGGTGTAATGTTACTTGAGCGAACTAGTCGCAAAGTGTTATTTACCCAAACTGGCATGATGCTTGTTGAGCAAGCCAAAGAAATTTTACGTAATATACAAATTTTAAAAGAGATGGCTAGCCGTCAAGGTGAAGAGATGTCTGGCCCGATGCATATAGGTTTGATTCCTACCATTGCACCCTATTTATTACCGCATGTAATTACGGTATTACATGAATCTTTTCCTCAATTAGAACTTTATTTGCATGAAGCTCAAACAGCAAATATTGTTGCTCAACTTGAGAGTGGAAAACTGGATTGTGCGATTATTGCTCAAGTGAAAGAAACGGCACAATTTATTGAATTACCGTTATTTAATGAACCAATGTTTTTAGCGGTTCCTGCAAATGACGAATTAGCCACTAAACAAACAGTTAAACTTTCTAATTTAAAAGGGCAAAAATTTTTAATGTTAGAAGATGGTCACTGTTTGCGTGAACACGCAATGGGATATTGTTTTCAAGTCGGAATCGATGAAGACAAACAATTTAAAGCAACAAGTTTAGAAACATTGCGTAGTATGATATCTGCTGGACGAGGTATTACCTTATTTCCAGAGTTGGCAGCACCGAATGAGCGTACTCGCGATAATATTTGTTATATTCCTTGTAGTGATCCTATACCGACGCGAAGTATTGCTTTGATTTATCGACCAGGTTCTCCACTAAGAGCTCGTTATGAAACTATAGCTAAAACTATTCGCGATCATATGCCAAAAGTATTTGCAGAAAAAGAGCGATTATTAGGGCAAACAAACTGATAACTTATATTTTTATCATGCTGAATTTTGAAAATGAAAAACATTAAAACCGGTGGTATCAGAGCGCAGCAAAAGGAAAGAACTCGTCGAAGTTTAATTGATGCTGCGTTTAATCAACTTAATGCTGAACAGGGTTTTGCCAGTTTAAGTTTGCGTGAGGTTGCTCGTGAAGCTGGTATTGCCGCCACCTCATTTTATCGACATTTTCGTGATATGGATGAATTAGGTTTAGCGATGGTTGATGAAAGCGGTTTAACGCTTCGCCAATTGTTAAGACAAGCTCGAAAACGTATCGAAAAAGGTGGCAGTGTGCTTCGGACTTCTGTAACCACTTTTATTGAATTTATAGATAAAAACCCTAAAGTATTTCTATTATTGCTGCGTGAAAAAGCCGGAACATCTTCTGATTTTCGATCGGCGATTGCACGTGAAATTCAGCATTTTATCGTCGAGCTTGTTGACTATTTAGATAATGCTAATCAAATGCCACATCATTACAATGAAGCTCAAGCAGAAGCGATGGTTACCATTGCTTTTAATGCTGGTGCTGAAGCGCTTGACTTTGATAGTATTCAGCGTCAAAAATTAATAGAAGATCTTATTTTTCAACTTCGAATGGTTTCTCGAGGAGCCTATTACCTTTATCATAAAGAACAAGTAAAACTTGAAAATTATTGATCATTTCTTTCATTGTATATTTATACCCAAATTATAATTTAGATTTCAATTATAATAAAAAGAACCTTGTTAAGGATAATGTATGGTAAAGCCCCTTTTCTGAGTAATTAATTTATTTATTGTACTTTTTCCTCTTATTTCCAACGCATCAGAACATATTGGTTTCTAGCGAATTCACTATGATATACAAGATGGAAGACCATTAGATATTGCTGTTTGGTATGCAACTAATAATAAGCAAAATTTAATAACTATAGCTGATAATTTTATTTTTTGGAGTTCTGAAGTTATTGCTGATGCAGGACAGGAAATAAAGAGCAGTTAATCTCCATTAATTTTACTTTCACATGGTTATGGTGGCAGTTGGCAAAATTTAAGCTGGTTTGCACATGAATTAGCTGCAAAAGGATATATTGGTGCAGCTCCCAATTATCTGGGAACAACCATATTTGATAAGAATGCTGAGCAGTCAGCTAAACTATGGTTACGTCCGCTGGATTTAAGCAAAACTATTGATGCTCTGGCTGAAGATCAAATACTCACAAATATTATTAATTTTAATCAGATTGTCGCTATAGGCCATTCGTTAGGTAGTTGGTCAATAATTGCACTTTCTGGCGCTAGATTTAATACTGACACTTTCAATGAGGATTGTAAAAAGTATTCATATTTAAAAGGTTGTCATTTGATGTCAGAACTTGGTTTAGCAAATCCAGAACTGAATAAAAGTATGTTAGACCCTAGGATAAAGGCATTCATATCTTTAGATGCGGGTTTGACAAGAGGATTCACCGTAGATAGCTTAGAAAAAATTAAAATTCCTGCTCTTATTATTGGAGCTGGAATAGATATAGATGATACGGATGCCAAACTTGAATCAGGTTATGTACAAGAATTTCTACCAAAATCGTCCTCCAATTATATTATTATTCCAGATGCAATGCATTTCAGTTTTATTCAAATTTGTAAATCCAATGCATTAGATATCTTAAATCAAGAGAAACAAGATGAAAGTATTATTTGTAAAGATGGTGGTTATCGTGCGAGAGGGGAGATACATCGTGAAGTTACCGATCTCATTATTGGTTTTTTATCTAAAACATTCAAAAAATAAAAATTGTCATTAAAAAAACTGCGACTTAAGTCGCAGTTTTTTACATTATTATAAATTTTGTAATACTTTTTCAACACTATCTTTAGCATCACCAAATAACATGTAGCTATTTTCTTTAAAGAATAGTGGGTTTTGCACGCCAGCATAGCCGGTATTCATAGAACGTTTTGAAATAATGACAGTTTTTGCTTTCCAAACTTCTAGAACTGGCATTCCTGCAATAGGGCTATTAGGATCTTCTTCTGCCGCTGGGTTAACTGTATCGTTAGCACCAATTACCCAAACAACATCTGTATCAGGGAAGTCATCATTAATTTCATCCATTTCTAATACAATATCATAAGGGACTTTTGCTTCAGCTAATAATACGTTCATATGGCCAGGTAAACGTCCTGCAACTGGGTGAATACCAAAGCGAACTTCTATACCCATACCACGAAGTTTTTCAGTAATGTTACTTACTGCACCTTGAGCCTGAGCAACGGCCATACCGTAACCAGGTACGATTATTACTGAGCGAGCTTCTTTTAAGGTTTGCGCAACTTCTGCTGGTTGCATTTCACGGTATTCACCTTGTTCTTCTTCTGAAGAGCTTGATGAACTGCCATCACTACCAAAACCACCGGCAATTACGCTGATAAATGAACGATTCATTGCTTTACACATAATGTAAGAAAGAATTGCACCAGAAGAACCCACTAACGCACCAGTTACAATTAGAAGATCGTTTTGTAACATAAAACCTGCCGCCGCTGCCGCCCAACCAGAATAGGAATTAAGCATTGAGATAACAACAGGCATATCCGCACCACCAATTGATGCTACAAGGTGGAAACCAAACACTAATGCAATAATTGTCATGATAAGTAAACAAACTAATGCACCTGCGCCAGTTTGTACATTAATAAATATAAACATCAAGATAACTGATACAACTATTGCAGCTAGATTTAGGTAGTGTTTATATGGGAGAGATAATGGTTTTGAACTAATTTTACCATTTAACTTTCCAAATGCTACAATTGATCCAGAGAAGGTAACTGCACCGATAAATACACCTACAAAAATTTCAACTAAATGAATTGTTACTTCATTCGGTGCAACCATGTGCGGATCTAAGAAACTATTTATACCAACAAGAACGGCCGCCATACCAACAAAACTATGGAGAAGTGCAACTAGTTCTGGCATTTGGGTCATTTCTACTTTTTTAGCTAGATAAAGACCGATAGCGGCACCAATAACCATAGCAATAATGATCCAGTGCAGTCCACCTTTGATACTAGCAACAGCAGCAATAAGTGCTATTGCCATACCAATCATGCCATAAATGTTTCCAGATTTAGCTGATTCTTGATTTGATAGGCCTCGTAAACTAAAGATAAACAGTAATGCAGCAATAACATAAGCTGCTTGAATGATTCCATGACTTAACATTATCAATAATCTCCTTTACTTGCCACGTTGGAACATTTTTAGCATTCTTTGGGTAACAAAGAATCCACCAAAAATATTGATACTAGCAATCAAAATAGCAACGAAGGCAATCGCCGTAGTTAAGCCATTATCATCACCGACTTGCAATATTGCACCGACTAATATAATACCCGATATTGCATTAGTAACTGACATTAACGGTGTATGTAATGAATGAGTTACATTCCATACTACGTAATAACCAACTACACATGATAATGCAAATACGGTAAAGTGACCTAAAAAGCTTTCAGGTACTGAGTTTGCTAACCAGAAATAGGCAATAATAAATAAAGCTAAAATGCCATATTTTTTGGTTGGTGACATTGGTTTAGGTTCAGGTTTAGCCACAGGCTCAACCGCTTTTTTCTGTGGTTGGGCTGAAACTTGAATAGGTGGAGCAGGCCAAGTTATTTCTTTATCTTTAACTACAGTTACACCACGAATCACTACATCATCAAAGTTGATATCAATGTTGCCATCTTTTTCTTTGGCAAGTAGTTTTAATAAATTAACAATGTTAGTGCCATATAATTGTGATGCTTGTGCTGGCATACGGTTCGCTAAATCAGTATAACCAACAATTTTAACATTATTATCAGTTTCGAATACTTCACCAGGTTTAGTTAATTCACAGTTACCGCCAGTTAAGGCTGCTAAATCAACAATAACACTGCCTGGTTTCATCGATTCAACCATCTCTTTGGAGATAAGTTTTGGTGCAGGTTTACCTGGAATTAATGCTGTAGTAATAATGATGTCAACATCTTTCGCTTGTTCAGCAAATAATGCCATTTCTGCTTCAATAAATGCAGCAGACATTTGTTTAGCATAGCCATCACCGGAACCAGCTTCTTCTTCGAAATCTAATTCTAAGAAGTCAGCACCCATACTATTAATTTGTTCTGCAACTTCAGGTCGGGTATCGAATGCACGAACAATAGCACCTAAGCTAACTGCCGCACCAATTGCAGCAAGGCCCGCTACACCCGCACCAATTACCAACACTTTTGCTGGTGGTACTTTACCTGCTGCTGTTACTTGTCCAGTAAAGAAACGACCGAACTGGTTTGCTGCTTCAATAACTGAACGGTAACCAGCAATGTTCGACATTGAACTTAATGCATCAAGTGATTGAGCTCGTGAAATACGAGGTACACAATCCATCGCCATTACAGTGATATTTTTAGTTGCAAGTTTTTCTAAAAGATCTTTATGTTGAGCAGGATAAATATAGCTGATAAGCGTTAATCCCTCTTTCATTAGAGCGATTTCTTCATCAGTTGGCGCATGAAATTTTAAAATAAGATCATTTTGCCAAATATCCTTTGTACTTTGAATAGTGGCTCCAGCATCAATAAAAGCTTGGTCTTCGAAATGAGCAGCATGCCCAGCACCTTGTTCTACTGAAACTGTAAATCCTAGTTTTAACAGTTGTCCAACGGTTTGAGGTGTTGCTGCAACTCTAGCTTCATTGGCTAACCGTTCTTTTGGTATACCGATATGCATTGCGTTACATCCTTATGTTAAGAAAGATTATTCATGTTTTGCGATTTTAGCATAAATTAGCGACAGTGCGAGTAAGGAATTAATTTTTTATTATCAAAATTAGATTATTATTTTTTATGATAACTTGATATAGCGTTATGAGTTATAGCAAAAGTATAGTTGTTTTGCTGATAGTTATTACTAATAGATGTGACAATAATAAAATGAATAATTTTCATTAAATTTTACTATTTTTAAAGCAGTCGAGTCCAACCTATCTTACTTCCGTTTGCTTCTGTTTTATCTCATAAGTTATGATTATTATCACTCTTTTAATGATTTAATCCAGCTATACTTTGATTTAATCATCAAGAGGTTTACTTTATGTTCTTAGAAGAAAGACAAAAAGCTATCTTAGCTTATTTAGATAAACATGAAAGAGGTAGTGTTCAATATTTTTCGGAAATATTTGAAGTATCTAAAGAGACTATTAGAAAAGATCTTTCTACGCTGGCGAAACAATTATTAGTTATTCGTTGTCACGGTGGTGCCATGATAAAAAGGCACAGACTAGTAAGCAATGTTACTGATAAAGAGTGTATTACCTCATTAATGACGAGATATAAAAAACAGAAATTTAAAAAAATAGGAGACAGAATGAACGGTAATGTTTGTATTTTAGGTTCATTTAATGTTGATATTGTTGCGCAAGTAGCAAGATTTCCAAAAGGTGGTGAGTCAATTCTGGCGCAAAAAAGTATGATTGGTCCAGGTGGAAAAGGTGCTAATCAAGCGCTTGCTGCAAGTCATGCCGATGCAAAAGTTCATTTTGTCGCAAAAGTGGGAACTGACCAATTTAGTCAATTTGCTCATGATCATCTTTCTTCATCGAAAATTAACTCATTTACTTTGTATCAATCAGATAAAGAACCTACTGGCAATGCTGTCATTTATGTTTCTGAGGAGAATGGCGAGAATATGATTGCCATCTATCCTGGTGCAAATTTAACAATTACTAATAAAGAAATTGTAATGTTAGAAAGTTATCTTAAACAATCTGATATTCTATTAGTTCAACTTGAAAATAATATTGATGCTGTTTTAAATGCAATGAAATTAGCTAAAGCAATGGGGGTTAAAGTGGTGTTAAACCCGGCGCCTTATTCTAAAGATATTCAGCAGTTATTGTCTTATATCGATATTGTTACTCCGAATGAAACTGAAGCAAGTTTAATGTCAGGAGTTGAAGTTAATGATTTCGATAGTGCTAAGCTTGCAGCAGAAAAAATCTATTCATTAGGGATTCAAACAGTCATTATTACTTTAGGTAGTAAAGGCTCTCTTGTCTATGATGGAAAACATCATCAACATATTAAGCCTTTTTTAGCTGTTCCTGTTGATACAACTGGTGCTGGTGATGCTTTTAATGGCGCTTTTTGTGCTTCATTGGCTAAAGGAGAAACCCTTTATCAAGCAGCAATTTATGCTTCAGCTTTTGCATCTTTAGCCGTTGAGCGCGAAGGTGCATCAAATATGCCATCGCATCAAAATGTGCTTAAACGAATGGCAAATATATAAATTTACTTGAGGAACCGATTTATGATGAATCAGCCAAAAAAAATTATCCTTGATTGCGATCCCGGTCATGATGATGCTATCGCACTTTTATTAGCTCATGGTAATCCAAATATTGAATTGCTAGCGGTAACTACGGTTGTTGGTAACCAAACATTAGAAAAAGTAACTCGCAATGCATTATCTGTTGCACGTATCGCTAATATTACAAATGTACCTTTTGCTGCAGGAGCGGTAAGACCTTTAATTAGAAATGTAGAAGTGGCACCTGATATTCATGGTGACTCTGGACTTGATGGCCCCGTTTTACCTGAACCGGCAATTCAATTAGATAAAAGGCATGCTATTGATTTAATCATTGATACCATTATGTCACATCCCCCTAAAACAGTCACATTGGTCCCAACTGGAGGTTTAACTAATATTGCAATGGCGGTACGTAAAGAGCCGAAAATCGTTGAGCGAGTAAAAGAAGTTGTTTTGATGGGTGGTGGGTATCATGTTGGCAACTGGAGTGCTGTTGCTGAGTTTAATATCAAGATAGATCCAGAAGCAGCTCATATAGTATTTAATGAAAAATGGCCTGTTACTATGGTTGGATTAGATCTTACCCATCAAGCATTAGCTACACCAGAAGTAATTGAAAAAATATCTGCAATAAAAACAAAACCAGCTAAATTTGTTTTGGAAATGCTGGAATTCTTCGGAAAAATGTATAAACAAGCTCAAGGTTTTACTTATCCGCCAGTGCATGACCCTTGCGCTGTTGCTTATGTTATAAATCCTGAATTAATAAAAACTAAACGAGTGCCAGTTGATATTGAATTGACAGGTACATTAACTTTAGGAATGACCGTGGCTGATTTTCGTTTTCCTCCTGATGATAGTTGTCATACTCAGGTTGCAACTGAACTTGATCATACTGGTTTTTGGGATTTAATTGTTGACTCCCTAGAACGAATAGGTGAGGTTAATCTATGATTGAAAAAAGTAAAGGTAAATCCAGTGTATTTACACTGATGATGGCTTTGCTTGCTGCATGTGTTGCTTTCCAACTTAATGCTAGTATGTTAAGCCCTGTATTAGTAACCATAGCAAAAGAGTTAGGAACGAATGATGCTGCTGTTGGGCTATCGCAAACCTCATTTTTCACAGCAGCAGCTTTATTTTCATTATTTTTACCACGATTAAGTGATATAAAAGGGCGAAAAAAAGTCTTAACTGCTATGTTATTAATCATGACATTAGGTACAGTTTTAGCTGCTGTTGCACCAAATATTGAAGTGTTATATGCCGCGCGGATTATTCAAGGTGTCTCAGGACCAGTCGTACCTCTCTGCTTGTTAATGTTAAGTTTTGAAGTAAAAGATGTTAAACAATATGGTATGTTAATGGGAATAATAACAGCAGTAAATGGTGGTATAGCTGGTGTTGATGCGATAGCTGGTGGTCTACTTGCAACTCATTTCGGTTTTCGTTCTGTTTTTTGGGTTATAGCTATAGTGGCTGCAATTTCCACTTTCTTTGTTCATCGTTTTGCCTCTGAATCCAAACCATCGGCAGGCACCAAAATGGATTGGTTAGGTGTTTTGCTAATTGTCTTAACCATAGCTGCGCTATTACTCGCGCTTAATGAAGCGGGTAAACTGGGTAATGCAAATTGGTTGATTGTGGTAGGATTAACACTATTTGCTATCTTATGTTTTATTCTGTTTTGGCATGTAGAAAAAAGAAATAAACAACCCCTTGTTACCACCCATCATTTGAAAAAACGTGCTACATGGGCTTTGTTATTAACAACTACTTTAACCATGACAGGTATTTTCGCCATTGTTAATGGTTTGGTCATGTCAATTGCTCAAAATCATGAGATTGGCTTTGGATTAGAAGCTGATTGGGCTTCACTCATTTTTCTAACTCCTTATGCTTTAATTGGTTGGTTTGTGGGACCATTTTCCGGAAGATTGGCACCAACAATGGGTTATAACAATGTGTTAAAATTAGGTCTTGTGGGCTGTGTTATTGGCATTTTAGTTATTATGTTTTATGGCATTCATTCTCTACCTATTTTATCAGTAGGGGTTATTGTGTTAGGTATTTTCTACGCAGGCATGGCCAATATTATCTTAAATGGCTTAGGTGTTGTTTTATCACCTAGCGAAAACCCAGGTTTTCTACCAGGAATGAATGCTGGTGCATTTAATTTAGGCGCAGGCTTAAGTTTTGCTTTATTACCAGCAATTCAGATGATGAATGGTAGTTCAATTGATGGTTATTTTAATGGCATGTTACTTGGATTAGCGATTACGGTATTAGCTCTAATTTGTAGTTTTCTTATACCTCGTCCAATTAATGCTGAAGTTTAATCAGATGATTAATAGGAAACGGGATATTAATCCCGTTTTTTATATATAAATTAATCTTGTGTCGCTAATTTGTTATTTTTTACTAGCAAGTCAATTTTAATCCAATAACATTTGACCTTTGATTTGGTATAATAGTTGCTTATCCTTTATCATTGGATATTTCTGTTTTATCTAAATTATTAACTACATCAACAATGACAGAAGTACTGGTCAGCAGTTTACCCTCTTTATTTTTAGTAATTGATAAATTGTCATTGCGCTTCAATTCTGTTGGATTTATAGAAGGCACCAGTTGTAGGTTAATATTTTTTTATTTTTTTATCTATAGAAGCCAATTTGATTAAGGGAGTAAAAGTAATTTAAGAAATTGGAATATAGTATATTACATCTAATAATAAATCCTAAACTTAGCTATTTTTAACTACTACAATTTGTTATATAATCGATAAAATTTTGTCCATAACACAATATATTGTGTTTCTCATATTATTTTAAGATGTCAGGTTTGCTGAACATCCTTAATTAAGGAATCGCTATGATGGATTTTTCCCAATCAGTGCCAGAACTGGTCTCTTGGGCAAAAAAAAATGATTTTTCGATTGCTTTGCCTGTTGAGCGATTAGCCTTTTTATTGGCAATAGCTGTATTAAACAGTGAACGCTTTGATGGCGAAATGACTGAATCTGAATTAATCGATGGTTTTCGACATGTTTCACACATTTTTGAGCAAAGTGAAGATACTATTACTGTCCGTGCTAATAACGCGATTAATGATTTAGTACGCCAGCGTTTAATCACACGTTTCGCTAGCGAAATGACCGATGGTTATTCTATTTATCGATTGACACCTTTGGGAATTGGTATTTCTGATTACTATATTCGTCAACGCGAATTCTCGACTTTACGTTTATCAATTCAGCTTTCAATTGTGGCACAAGAGTTAAAACGTGCTGCTGATGCTGCTCTTGAAGGTGGTGATGATTTGCATTGGCATCGTAATGTTTTCGCACCTTTAAAATATTCAGTAGCTGAAATTTTTGATAGCATTGATATCACTCAGCGAGTGATGGATGAACAACAAGCTGATGTAAAACAGAATATTTCTGCATTATTAAGTCAAGATTGGCAGGCGGCAATTAGTAGTTGTGAGGGCTTACTGACAGAAACATCGCAAACCTTACGTGAATTACAAGATACATTAGCAGCGGCTGGCGATAAGTTACAAGCTAGTTTGCTTTTAATACAAGATGCGACTTTAGATAATCCTGAGTTAGATAAAATTAATAATGTAGTTATTGATTTACAAGGTAAATTAGACCGAATCATCGGTTGGGGACAAAAAGCAATAGACCTATGGATAGGTTATGATAGGCACGTTCATAAATTTATTCGTACTGCAATTGATTTAGATAAGAATCGAGTTTTTTCTCAACGATTACGCAAATCGATCCAAAGCTATTTTGATTCACCATGGTCACTTACTTTTGCGAATGCTGAACGTTTACTGGATATGCGTGACGAAGAGTTGGCATTACATGAAGCTGAAGTGACTGGTGAGTTACCTTCTGAACTCGAATTTGAAATGATTGAAGAAATTCAAGAGCATATAGTTGCACATATTGAACAAAATCTATTGATCTTTAAACAAGAAAATAAACCACTTGATATGAGTATTGCTATTCATAGTTATTTAGCACAGTTCCCACGAGAACAGCATTTTGATATTGCAAGATTGTTTATTGATCAGGCTATTCGATTAGGTATTGCCGAAAGTGATTTACTTGGTATTCCTGCCGAATGGAAACCTATTAACGATTATGGAGCTAAGGTACAAGCACATGTCATCAACAGATACTAAAGATATAGAAATGGAACAAACTGCTCATCATCTCGATGAAGTCATGGGACGTATTGCTGCAAGTTCTCAAGCGTCTATAGATAAATATATGCCAGTGAAATTGGCTCAAGCTATTGCCAATCCAATTTTTCCTGAACTAGATAGTTTATTACGCTCAGGCCGCCATATTGGTATTGATGAACTGGATAATCATGCATTTTTGATGGATTTTCAATTTGAACTTGAACAGTTTTATCAACGTTATAATGTTGAGCTTATTCGTGCACCAGAAGGCTTTTTTTATCTTCGTCCTCGTTCAACCACTTTAATTCCCCGTTCAGTTCTTTCTGAATTAGACATGTTAGTTGGTAAGGTATTGTGCTATCTCTATTTAAGCCCAGAACGATTAGCACATGAAGGGATTTTCACTTTGCAAGAACTTTTTGATGAACTGGTTTCCTTAGCGGATGAAAGTAAATTGTTGAAATTAGTTAATCAACGTTCAACGGGATCTGACTTAGATCGTCAAAAACTATTTGATAAAGTAAAAACCGCATTAAATCGCTTACGTCGACTAGGCATGATCTTCTTTATTGTAGGTAATGATAGTAGTCGATTTCGTATAAATGAATCTATTTTCCGCTTTGGTGCTGATGTTCGTAGTAGTGATGATGCGCAAGAAGCGCAATTACGCTTAATTCGAGATGGTGAAGCGATTAAAATAGAATCATCACTTATTTTGGATGATGATAATAGTGAAGAACAAGATGAAGATGTTAATGAGGAGATTGAATAATGATGATGGGACACGGTAAATTTCACTCATTAACATTAATTAACTGGAATGGTTTTTTTGCCAGAACCTTTGAGCTTGATCAGCTGGTTACCACGCTTTCAGGTGGTAATGGCGCAGGTAAATCAACGACTATGGCTGCATTTGTCACAGCGCTAATTCCTGATTTGACTTTATTACATTTTAGAAATACCACTGAAGCGGGTGCAACTTCAGGTTCTCGAGATAAAGGTTTACATGGTAAGTTAAAGCCTGGTGTTTGTTACTCAATGCTAGATGTTATCAACTCTCGTAATCAGCGAATTATCTGTGGTGTACGTTTACAGCAAGTAGCAGGGCGTGACAAAAAAGTAGATATTAAACCTTTTTTAATACAAGGTTTACCTGTCAATATTAGTCCAACAGAATTGGTAACGGAACGTTTAAATGATAAACAGGCTCGAATTTTATCACTACCAGAATTAAAAGATAAAATTGAGTCAATGGAAGGCATTATTTTTAAACAATTTAACTCTATTACCGATTATCATTCAGTCATGTTTGATTTTGGTATATTACCGAAACGGTTACGTTCTTCATCTGATCGAAGTAAATATTATCGCTTGATTGAAGCTTCTCTATATGGGGGGATTTCAAGTGCTATTACACGATCATTACGTGATTATTTGTTGCCGGAAAATAGTGGTGTCAGAAAAGCCTTCCAAGATATGGAAGCAGCATTACGTGAAAATAGAATGACACTTGAAGCTATTCGAGTAACACAATCGGATCGTGATTTATTCAAACACCTTATTACTGAGTCTACAAACTACGTTGCAGCTGATTATATGCGTCATGCTAATGAACGTAGAGTCCATATCGAATCGGTTTTAGGATTGCGTCGTGACATGTTTAAGACGCAAGATCTGCTGATTAGTAATCAATTCCGCCAAGTTGAAATGGCAAAAGAATTAAAAGAATATCAAGATGCTCAAAGTGACTTAGAAACGGATCTTCAGGCAGCCAATGATCATCTTAACCTTGCGCAAACGGCTTTACGTCAACAAGAAAAAATAGACCGTTATCAAGCGGACTTAGATGATCTGAATTTGAAACTTGAAGAGCAAAATGAAGTTGTCCTCGAAGCCAATGAACAGTATCAAACTTACCGTGATCAGGTTGAGCAGACTGAGCAAGAAGTTGATGAAATAAAAACTCAATTAGCTGATTATCAACAAGCTTTAGATGTGCAGCAGACTCGGGCAATCCAATACCAACAAGCTATTCAAGCTTTAAAAAATGCTCAACAACTATGCCAATTACCAAAATTAGATATAAGTAACGTTGAAAATCATTTTGAAATTTTTGAAGAAAAACAAAAAGAAGTTACTGAACAACTGTTAGAATTAGAGCAAAGACTAAGTGTTTCTGATGCCGCAATTAATCAATTTGATAGAGCTTATCAACTAGTTGTTAAATTAATGGGTGACGTGGTGCGTAGTGATGCTTGGAGTGCCGCCAGAGAAGTATTAAAGCAGTGGCCTTCACAATGTTACCAAGCCGATCAAGTAGAACATTTACAACTACAATTAGATGAATTAGAGCAACGCTTTTTTGAGCAAAAAGAAGCTGAATCATTATTAACTCAATTTTGTAAGCGTTTTGGTCGTCAACTTAACTATGATGAGCTTGATGAATTCAAACAAGAGCTAGAAGTTCAACTAGATCAAAATGCAGAGCTTGCCAATGAATCAAGTGAAAAACGTATTGAATTTAGACAAGAGCTTGAGCAAATTCAAACGCAAATTGGTGCTTATCGACAAAAAGCACCTGTATGGTTAAAAGCCCAAGATGCACTTATCGCATTGCAAGAACAAACAGAGCAAACGTTTACTAACAGTCATGCTGTCACGCAACATATGCAACAATTGCTTGAACAGGAACGTACTTTAGTTACACAACGAGATCAAATAAACTTCAAACGCAATCAACTTGATGCACAAATTGAACAACTCAATCAACCAAGTGGTGTTGATGATGGTCGTTTATCGACGTTAGCGGAAAGGTTTAATGGTGTATTACTTTCTGAAATTTATGAAGATGTAACGATTGATGATGCGCCTTACTTTTCAGCATTATATGGTCCATCAAGACAAGCTATTGTGGTACCTGATTTATCACTGGTAAAAGCTCAACTAGAAAGCCTGACAAATAGTGAAGAAGATTATCCAGAAGATATCTACTTTATCGAAGGTGATCCATCTTCATTTGACGATAGTGTTTTTGATTGTGAAGAGATGACTAAATCAGTATTAGTTAAAACCGGTGATCGTCAATGGCGCTTTTCCAGTTTTCCTAAGGTCCCTTTATTTGGCCGAGCAGCACGTGAAATTCATCTTGAAAAATTATCGTCAGAACGCGATGAATTACATGAACGTTATGCAACAATTTCATTTGATCTGCAAAAATTACAACGTATTGAGCAAAATGTTGGCCAGTTTATTGGTGAATATCTATCTGTAGCATTTGATATCGATCCTGAAGCCGAAGCGCAAAAGTTATCGACAAGACGTAATGAAATCGAACGTCAGCTCTTGGCACAAGAAAGTATTGATAAACAAAATCAACAACAAGTTGCAAATTGTAAAGAGCAGTTAATCACTGTAAATCGATTGGTAGCTCAAATGCATTTATTGGCTGATGATGATTTAGCGGATCGGGTTGATGATCTACGTGAGCAAGTTGCTGAAGCGCAAGAGGCCGCGCAATATGTTAGTCGTCATCGCCATACTATTGCAGAACTTGAACCCATTGTTGCAGTATTGCAAAGTGATCCTGAGCAGAATGAATCGTTACGTGAGCAGTACAATTCGGTTAAAGCTCAGCAGCAAACCATTCGCCAACAAGTTTTTGCTTTAACGGAAGTGATGCAACGTCGTGCACATTTTAGCTATGAAGATTCAGCGGGTATGTTGAATGAAAATAGTGATCTCAATGAAAAATTACGTGCTCGATTAGAAGTTGTTGAAGGACAACGAGGTGAAGCTCGTCGTCAAATGCAACAGTATCAAGATAAATATAATCAATACAATCAAACATTAGCATCCCTTAAAAGTGCATTTGAAACTAAGCGAGACATGCTTAATGAATTGCATAAAGAGATCGAACAAATTGGTGTTAAAGCGGATGCAATCACTGAAGAGCGAGCTCGTATCCGTCGTGATGAAATTCATCAAAAACTCAATAGTAATCGCCAACAATGTACGTCTTTGGAAAAACAACTTATTATGTGTGAAAGCGAAATGACGCAAATGCAAAAACGCTTAACACAAACACTGCGTGATTATAAACAATTACGTGAACAAGTTGTTGAAGCAAAAGCTGGTTGGTGTTTAGTGTTACGACTTGTTAAAGAAAATAGTGTAGAACGACGATTACATCGACGAGAATTGGCTTATCTCAGTGCTGATGAACTACGTTCTATGTCGGATAAGGCACTTGGTTCATTGCGTTTAGCGGTAAATGATAATGAACACTTACGTGATATATTAAGATTATCCGAAGATCCGAAACGACCAGAACGTAAAATCCAGTTTTATATTGCGGTTTATAAACATCTACGTGAACGGATCCGCCAAGATATCGTCAAAACTGATGACCCAATTGAAGCCATTGAACAAATGGAAATTGAGTTGTCACGCTTAACTGAAGAACTTACTTCACGAGAACAACAATTGGCCATTAGTTCAAAAAGTGTAGCTAATATTATTCGTAAAACTATACAACGTGAACAAAACCGTATTCGTATGCTTAATCAAGGATTACAAGCGGTGGCATTTGGTCAGGTTAATGGTGTTCGTTTGAATGTTAGTATTCGTGAGGCACACTCTTCATTATTAGCTGCATTAGCTGATGATCAAAATGAACATCAGGATCTATTTAGTAATAATCGTATTACCTTCTCTGAAGCGTTAGCCAAACTTTATCAACGTTTAAATCCACATATTGATATGGGACAACGAACTGCACAAAATATTGGTGAGGAGTTGCTAGATTATCGAAACTATTTAGAGATGGATGTGGAAGTTAATCGTGGTGCTGATGGTTGGTTACGTGCTGAAAGTGGTGCTTTATCAACCGGTGAAGCGATTGGTACAGGTATGTCTATTCTACTAATGGTAATTCAAAGTTGGGAAGAAGAGTCTAAACGTCTACGTAATAAAGATATTTCACCATGTCGATTATTGTTTTTGGATGAGGCCGCTCGTCTTGATGCCAAATCGATTGCTACACTCTTTGAGTTATGCGAACGATTAGAAATGCAGCTTATTATTGCTGCACCAGAAAACATTAGCCCAGAAAAAGGTACAACCTATAAACTAGTTCGTAAGGTTATCAATAACCAAGAACATGTTCATGTTGTTGGCTTGAAAGGTTTTGCTTAATAAAGTTAGCTATGGTATTTTATAAAAATATTGCTGGTATTTACCAGCAATATCTTATTTTGATATAAAAATTCATAAAGATATATGGATTTATCTGCAATATGAATATTGGATGTAGTTGTATTTTATAGATTAGTAGATAGCTTTAAGTGTTAATTATATAAATTCACTGAGTTTGTACTTTCTAAAAAGTGAGCCAATGCTTAACTTGTCCATTACATTCAAATCAATCAAATAGTCGTTTTCAATAGATCATAATTAAACATGATTTCTTATCTAGTAATATTGGATAATTTGCGTCATAAAAGAAATGCTTATTTTAATCTATTGAAAATGAAAACTGTCGAAATTTCTCGTTTAGATAGTCTTTAAATCGATTATTTAGCTTGCAAATTGACACTTTTAACGACAATTTAATATTTTTATCTGATGATATTTTATTAACTATATTGTGACTATAGTTTTTATTATGGGATAAAAAATAAAAAATTTAATAAAAAGGTTAGGCTAATTTTTGTCTAAGTTTAAATTAGCTTAGCTAGTTGCATCTGATGTATAAAAATTATCACCAAAACAGCTAAAAATGAAGAAAATATACGTCACAATTTCGGTTAAAAGCGTTGTTAAGAATTTCTATTTTGGTTTCTGAATGAGAATTAACCAAATTACCTATTTTGTTACTGATTTCGTTAAAACGAGTGATTTTTAATCAGCATAATTTGTTAACGTTTACACTAATTTGTTTGATTATTTGCCTTATTTTATTGAAATAATTAAATTATTTATAAATAAGGTTTTTTTTGTTAAAATTTGACTTGATCGGCATTTTATTTTCTGCTTAAATAAAAAGGAATTTAAGCGATACCATGTGTTAATTGGTATCGGTTAGATTTAAATTTAAAATTAATTTTTTGGAATAAGGAAAACAAAATGAAAGAATTAAACAAAGTAGAAGTTGAACAAGTATCTGGTGCTGGTTTCATCGCTGATGCAGGTGGTGCTTTAGGTAAAGGTATCGGTTGGATCATTGATGCTAAAAATCCAAACAATGGTGGTTTAGGTCAACAAGCTGGTGGCGCTTTAGGCCAAGGTATCGGTCAAATCGTTGAAGCTGGTATCGGTGCTATTAGCCAAATTATCGGTGCAGGTTTAGGCCTAATCGGTCTTGGTAAAAGATAGTAGTAGCTGATTGTCCTTAATTTATATTGTTTAAAGTGGTAAAACGGGAAGCGAGATTCGTTTCTCGTTTTATTTTGAAATGTCATCTAGTGAATTGAAACAAAGCCATCTTAAACTAAGATTTAGCAATTTTTCAATAAGTCATTATCTTTAAATTATAAAATGCCAAATTAATTTAGATGCTAGTTTTAATTATTTTAAAAATTAATTAACACTCTCTAATTGGTTTGTTTATACATTAAGAAATAGAAATATCACAGTAAAGTCGAAAATAATTAGCATATTTTCAATATGATAGTCTTATAAAAAATAAAGTTTACATACTTAACTATATAAATAGAAATAATAAATATATCGTAGCTACTTAATGGTAAGGAAAAATAGGTAACATATTGTATGGAAGATAATCGATTGTTTCGTCAAGAAGCTGTTAATTACCAAAAAGCTAAATGGATGGGAAAGGCATTATTACTTAAAGGATGTTCAGCATGGTTAGTTTTCTTATTATCAATTATCTTTATTATCATTTTATTACTCACGGTAATATTCGGCACCTATACTCGACGAATTAATGTCGCTGGTGAAATTACCACTCAACCAAGAGCTATTAATCTATTTGCACCACAGCAAGGTTTCATTACTAATAGTCATGTTAAAGTTGGCGATATAGTTAAAAAAGGCGATCCTATTTATGAATTAGATGTAAGCCGAACCACACAGTCAGGTAATGTAACCCAAATAACAGTTGAAGCAATTAATAATCAAATTAATAATATATCGAAAATTATTGCCACACTAACTGAAAACAAGCAGATCACATTAAATGCGCTACAGCAACAAATAGACGAGTATAATAAATCCCATCAAGAATCTTTATCTTTGGTCAAAAATGCCGAAAAAGGTATGACAGATATGTATGAAAGCATGCAGAATTTTGCTGTTTACCAGAAGAAGGGACTTATTAATAATGAACAATTTAATAATCAAAGATATTTATACTATCAACAACAAAACGCCTATCAATCACTACAGAATCAAATCATCCAAGAAAAATTAGGTATTATTCAGCTCAAAAGTGAATTAGTGACCAAGATAGCTGATTTTGATAACAAAATATCTGAATACCAATATCAATTAAATGATTTACAACGTCAATTAACTGAAGTTAATGCCAGAGGAATGTTAATTATAAGTGCGCCTAGTGATGGTCGTATTGAATCACTAAGTGTTACAGATGGGCAGATGGTAAAAAATGATGATAGTCTTGCACAGATTATTCCTGCGAACACTAATGGTTATTATTTAGTGCTTTGGGTTCCTAATGATAGCGTTCCTTATATCTCGGTTAATGATAAACTTAATATTCGTTATGAAGCTTATCCATATCAAAAATTTGGTCAGTTTTCCGGTAAAATTATGTCAATATCTAAGGTGCCGGCTTCTAATCAAGAAATGTCGACTTATAGCAGTTCTCCACTATCGCAAAACACCATTAATTACCAAGCATATTACAAAGTAATGGTATCGCTTGATAAACAGCAAATGGCTAAGTTCAATAATAAGATTAAATTAACTAATGGTATGAAAGCTGATATTACTCTATTTTTAGAGAAAAGACCTATTTATCAATGGATGCTATCACCTTTTTATGATATTCAGAAAAGTATTACAGGACCAATCAATGGCTAGAAATCAATTTCAGCATATACTTCAAAGTTTACATTTTGGATGGCGAAGAAAAATACCACAAATTTTGCAAACCGAAGCTGCTGAATGTGGTCTAGCCTGTTTAACCATGATTTGTCGCTATTATGGCATGAATGTCGATTTATTTAGTTTACGAAATCAGATAGGGGTTTCATCACATGGTGTCACTCTTGCGACATTAATTAATATGTCGGCTTGCGTTCAATTACAAAGCCGTCCTCTTTCTTTAGATTTAAATGAGATAAACCAGTTAAAAACTCCCTGTATCTTACACTGGGATCTTAACCATTTTGTGGTATTGGTTGCCGTTAAAAGAAACAAATTTATTTTACATGATCCAGCATTTGGTCGTCGAGAAGTGGGTATAAATGAAATGTCAAAGCATTTCAGTGGGATAGCACTTGAGTTATGGCCAGATAAAGAGTTTCAACCACGAACACAACGTAGTCAGCTCAGTTTGCTAAAAATGTTGTTTCAAATTGATGGTTTAAAAGGGTTTTTAGTTAAAATTCTGTCACTGTCTCTGATTATTGAATCCATTAATTTATTACTTCCGATTGGAACGCAATTGGTTATGGACCATGTAATTATTGCCAAAGATCATAGTTTATTAGGTTTAATCTGCATTGGGTTACTGTTCTTTATTTTGTTTAGAACTTTTATTGCTATGTTACGATCTTGGTCATCATTAGTTATGGAATCTTTAGTCGATATTCAATGGAAAGCAGGACTTTTTGGGCATCTAATGAAGTTACCTTTAGCCTATTTTGAAAAAAGAAAACTAGGTGATATACAGTCTCGTTTTGTTTCATTAGAGGTTATACGTTCAACGCTAACAAAAAGTATCGTAAGTAGTATTATTAACATTTTGATGACAATCGGTGTCTTTATCATGATGCTACTGTATGGTGGCTGGTTGGTTTGGATTGTCTGCGGTTTTACTCTAATTTATATAATATTAAGAGTGGTAACTTATCAGCGTTATCGACAAGCATCTGAAGAAAAGATTGTGAAAGAGGCCAAAGCTAATTCCCATTTTATGGAGAGTTTATATGGTATTGATACACTAAAATCATTAAAACTCACTGAGTCTAGAGCTCAATATTGGCTTAATATGAATATTGATACAACTAACGCCAATATTCGCCTAACCAAATTAGATATGATATTTAATGGTGTAAATACATTAATTATGCTGGTTGAGCAAACTTTAATATTATGGGTTGGTGCATCGCTGGTAATGAATGACAAAATGACACTTGGTATGTTTATTGCGTTTACTGCATACAGATCTCAATTTTCAGAACAAGCAGCAAATCTGATAAATATGGTATTAGATTTGAAAATGCTAAATTTACATACCGAACGATTAACCGATATTGTATTGACTAACACTGAAAACGATATTGAATCAAAAAATCAATTACCGAAAGATATCCCTGTTGAATTTGAACTGAATAATATAGCTTATCAGTATGATAACCTTTCGCAGCCTATTTTTTCTAATATAAATATGAAAATTAAGGCTGGTGAGAGTGTCGCAATTATTGGTCCATCAGGTGCAGGAAAGACAACCTTGATGAAAGTCATGAATGGCCTACTAGAACCAACTCAAGGCGAAGTTCTTATAAATGGTATTGATATTTATAAGTTTGGTGTCAATAATTATAGAGATATTGTTGGAAGTGTATTACAAAATGATAAACTTTTTGCAGGATCTATTTCTGATAATATCGCCAGTTTCGATAATGAAAAAAATCATGAATGGCTGGTTGAATGTGCTAAGCACTGTAACATTCATAATGAAATTATGAAAATGCCCATGGGATATGAAACCTTAGTCAGCGAATTAGGTAATAGTTTATCAGGTGGGCAAAAACAGCGTTTATTGATTGCTAGGGCATTATATCGTAAACCTTGCTTGTTATTTCTTGATGAAGCGACAAGTCATTTAGATGAAGATAATGAAACTAAAATTAATAATGCAATATCTTCATTAAAAATAACGCGTATCATTATTGCTCATCGAACATCAACAATAGCAAGTGCCGATCGAGTGATTGATATCACATCCGTGAATCATTAAAGATCAGTATATTAGATAAGAATGAACTTAGTATGGTAAATTTTATTGCTAGTTTATCGCTACTAAAATCTAGCTATTAGTTTAATAATTTTTCTTTATTTTAAAGATTAATTAATCCAAACAAAAACGCATTAAAAGATTTCACCGACGATTGCCGGTGAAATTATCTTTTCAATTGCTGTTTATAATAAGCTAAAAAGTCAATTCTAATTAGGATATCAGTATCCAATTACGCTAATGGATATCTAATACTGCATGGAATGCTTCTTGTGGAATATCAACACCGCCAAATTTACGTTGTCTAATCTTATTCTCTTTAATATTTTTAGCGATTTTTTTCTTTTTCGATGCCGAACCCGAATAGCCACGACCGGTGACACTTTTACGTAAAGGTGGAATGTCTTCCCGAGCAATAACTTTATTTTCGACTACTGATTGAACCGGCATTGGATAGAGTTTGCGAGGAATAACATATTTCATCTTTTGAACAATTTGTTTACCTCTTTCAAAACTTTTATCTCGAGGTAAAATAAATGAAAATGCATCCACAATTTCATCATTCAACCAAATATCCATTTTTACCAAATCCGATGCAATATAGCTTCTATCACGATAATCTATAGATGCATAGCCATGAGTAATCGATTTAAGTGAATCATAAAAATTGTATGCAATCTCTGAAATTGGCAGTTTAAAGGTCAACTCTGCCATTTTATTATTCAGATAAATCATATCGACATAGATACCACGTTTTTCCTGACAAAGTTCCATAATTTCGCCAATATTTTCCATAGGAATAATAATTGCTGCATCTATAAATGGTTCTTCAATATAGTCAATTTTTTCAAAACTCGGTAACAACATAGGATTATTAACATTGATGATTTCACTATTTTTTAATGTTACACGGTATTCAACACTAGGAAAGGTAGAGAGTATTTCGATACCATATTCTCTTTCAAGTCTTTCTTGAATAATCTCCATATGTAAAATGCCTAAAAAACCACAACGGAATCCTGCGCCAAGGGCCATTGAGTTTTCTTGTTTATAAATAAATGCAGAATCATTTAGCGATAATTTTTCAACCGCATCTTTAAGTTTTTCTTGGTCTTCATTTTTTATTGGAAATAATCCAGCATAAACCATAGGTTTGACTTCTTTATAACCAGGTACTGCTTTGGTATTTGGGTGATTAGGATCAATTAGGGTATCACCGACTTTGACATTTGCGACGATTTTAATATTAGTCGAAATATATCCAACTTCACCTGCATCAAGTACATCAACAGTTTTCATTGCTGGTAAAAATACGCCAGTTTGTAATGCTTCAAATTCAATATCACTTTTGAGCATTTTAATTTTCATTCCAGTATGAATAGCACCGTTAAAAACGCGTACATGTAGCACGACACCGCGATACACATCATAATGAGAATCAAAGATTAACGCTTGCAGTTGCTTATCTTTATTAGCTTCTGGCGCAGGAATGTTTTCAACGATTGATTCTAAAATATTATCAACTCCTACGCCGGTTTTAGCTGAAGCTAAAATAACTTTATCTAAGTTAATGCCATCTAACTCTTCGATTTCTTTAATCACGCTGTCAACATCCGCATTTGGCATATCGACTTTATTGATAACTGGAATAATAGTTAAATTCTGCTCTTGAGCCAGTTTTAAATTAGCGATTGTTTGTGCTTGTACGCCTTGGGTTGCATCAACTAGCAACAAAGCTCCTTCACAAGCAGCTAAACTGCGTGAAACTTCATAATTAAAATCAGTATGTCCAGGGGTATCGATGAGATTAAGTTCATATTCAATATTATTAGAAGCTTTATAGTACATGCGTACAGTTTGTAACTTAATTGTAATACCACGTTCTCTTTCGAGATCCATGTTATCTAATAATTGCTCTTTCATATCACGTTCAGAGACAGTATTGGTCATCTCAATTAATCTATCTGCCAGTGTTGATTTACCGTGATCGATATGGGCAATAATACAAAAATTTCTTATATTATTTGGGTTCATGTTAATTTCTCCCATACTTTTCTTAACTGTTGGCGTGAACTATAATGGTTAGAGTAACTCTAAGTCAAGTTTGGCCAAATTATTATACTTGCTAATCTATTTAATTGATTTTTATGAAAACATGGGTATAAATATGGTAAATATAAATGATTGTATTGCATCAATTGCACAAAATAGTGAATTAAACCAAACACCTAAATACTCGGTGACTAAAGCAGCAAAACTATTAGGCTTGTCAGCCCACACGCTTAGGTATTATGACTCACTTAATCTATTTCCATTTTTACAACGCGATCAAAATGAAAAACGGTTATTTTCTGATGCAGATTTACAGTGGGCAAAATTGATTGAATGTTTACGTAACGCCAATATGTCAATTAAAGATGTTCAACACTATGTCAAGCTGTGTCTTAAAGGTGATGAAACATTGGATGAGCGTCTAACTATCATTAATCAACAAGAAAAGATATTAATCAATACTATAACTCAACTAAATGAGCAATTGGCCTTATTAAAATTTAAAAAACAATACTATAAAGCCACTCATCAAACAATAAATAACTAAGCGTTTTCCAATGAAAACTTTACCAATGAAAAAATTTTGAGGAAAGGGGTTTTTTAACTAAAAATTAATTAAATAATTTTAATAGTCATATACCTAAAAACTTTATTTATAAAGTATGTCAGCCTTTATATATTAATGCGCTAATAATGAATTTCAACATTTTCTTTTTCTAATGCATTTTTTAAACTGTTAGGAAATGGTTGATCTGAAATAGCGATATTAATATCTTTTAATGTAAATGTTTGGTTGAAAAATTTTTTGTTAAATTTACTACTATCAACTAATAGAATTGTTTTTTCTGCATTACGACAAAATTGTTTTTTTACCATGGAATCTGCTTCGCTAACATCTGTCGCTCCCATATCAGGATCAAGTCCTCGACATGAAGCAAAAAATAAATCAGCATGATAATGTGAAATAAAGTCACAAGATTGTAAACCGCAGATGCTCAAATGTTTAGGTAGAAGTCGACCTCCAGTACAATACACCTCAGCATTGGTCTCTTCAACTAAGATGTTAGCTGTTGTAATACCATTTGTTAGTATAGTTAAGCCTTTTTTTTCATTTAATCTTTTTGCCAAATAGAGGCAAGAACTACTAGCTTCAATAAACAGTGTTTGACCGTCTTCAATAAATGCTAAAGCTAAATCAGCAATATACCTTTTTTGTTCAATATTTTCTTTATTTTTCAGTGTAATAGGTGTTTCTATCGAGCTTTTTTGAACATAAATTGCTCCCCCATGAGTTCGCCTTATTAAACCTTGTTGCTCAAGCTTAGTAAGGTCTCGTCGAATAGTTGCTTGGCTGATAAATAACAAATTACAAAGTTTATTGACTGTCACAAAATTCTTTTCTTTTATGATATTTAGTAATTTATCTTCTCTGGTCATCTTTCCTCCAACATGACTGTGATCAAGATCACTAAGATTTGCTCGATATCAATCATATTTTAAAGTTTAACATGACCGAATTTGATTGTTAATCAATATATTCGCCAGCAATTTGCAATGAAATATTTGTCTTTATAATTACTTTAACTATCTAGTTTAAATATCGTTTTATTGGAGGTAAGGATGTTAGTCACATTACGTGAAGTTTTATCAGATGCTCAAAAAAATCAGTATGGAGTAGGATTATTTAATACTATAAATTTAGAAATGGCCAAAGCAGTACTTGAAGCGGCTGAACAATCTAAATCGCCAGTAATAATAGGAACTGCAGAATGTTTTTTAGATATATCCACATTACAAGAATTGGCTTATTTTTTAATCCCTATGGCGAAAAAATCTAAAGTTCCTGTTGTTGTTCACTTAGATCATGGATTATCAGAAGACGCAATTAAAGAAGCGTTGAGATTAGGCTTTTCTTCAGTTATGTATGACTGTTCCACTGATAGTTATCAAAATAATATAAAACGCGTAGCCAATATTACTAAATTGGTTCATCAATATGGTGCTTCTATTGAAGCGGAATTAGGACATGTAGGAGCTAATGAGCATGCTTCAGAAGGTCATGGTGAGCAAGATAATAGTATCTATACCGATCCTTTAGAAGCTAAGCATTATATTGAACAAACCGGAGTAGATGCCTTAGCTGTAGCTATTGGTACTGCTCATGGTGCTTATAAATCAACGCCTAAATTAGACATAAATCGTTTAGATCAAATTGCTCAAGTTGTTAAATCTCCTTTAGTTTTGCATGGCGGTTCAGGATTAAGTGATACCGATTTTCAAAATTGTATAAAGCATGGTGTCAGTAAAATTAATATTTTTACTGATATTAACTGCGCTGGATTAGAAGCTATTCATCAACTTTATGTTAAAGGTAAAGGTATCTCGGATGTTGCTGTCGCAATGAAAGAAGCGATACGTGAAGCTACGTTAAAAAAAATGTTGATATTTGGTTCTAATAATCATGCATAGTTTTAGTTTGAATAACTTTATTTATAATTAAAAGGATCTAATTAATGATTAAAGTCCTCATTGTAACCCATGGCAAATTAGCAGAAGGTATTGTTAATACAATAAATATGTTAATTGGTGATAAACAAGATATTACCTATATTAATGCTTATATTGATTCGAGTGATTTTACGATTCAAGCGGAAGATTTTTTAAAAAAATACCAACATAATTCTCAAATCATCGTTTTTACTGATCTAAATGGCGGTAGTGTCAATCAAAAATTTGCACAATTAAAAAGTTGTTATTCTTTTCACTTAATAACAGGATTTAATTTACCACTTGTATTAGAAGTTATCCTCACTGATGTGCAACTTTCTGACGAAAATCTAACAGAAATAATCGAACAATCGAGGCAAGAGATGCAACTGGTTAATATACAACCACAGAAACTTCTAGAAGATAACCAATTTTTTGATGATTAAATAAAAAAGAAGTTTTAGGAATAATTATAAAAATACGGAGCAATAATTATGATAGTAGAAATAAGAGTTGATGACAGATTGATTCATGGTCAGGTAGCCTTAGTATGGACCAAAAAACTCAATGCTAAAGCTATTGTTGTGGCAAATGATCATGCAAGTAAAGATCACATTCAACAAATGACATTGAAAATGGCAACCCCGGAAAATGTCAAACTCGCTATAAAATCCATGCAAGATGCTGTGCAATTGATAAATAATCCAAAAGCAAAAGATATGCGCATTTTTGTATTAGTTAATTCAATTTGTGATGCACTGTTTTTGTCTGAAAATATAGATGACATAGAAAGAATCAATATTGCTAATGTTGGTCGTTTTGACGGTGTAGATGAAGCTGAAAAAAGTAAATTGAGTTCTACGATCTTACTTAGCAAATCAGAACAAGTTGCCTTAGAACAATTGCTTGCTAGTAATCGAAAAGTTGTTCATCAGATAGTCCCTGATAATGCAGAAAAGCTTTTTCATGATCTAATGAGTAATTAATTTGGAAAATTTTATTACATAAAAAGGGATAGTATTATGATAATGTCAGCTTTTTTACTTGCAGTTGTTATGTTTATAACTTTTGGTGGTAATTGGCTTATTGGTCAAAATATGGCTGATAGGCCTATTGTTGTTGGTGCACTAGTTGGATTAGTTCTCGGTGATCTGCAATCAGGAGTGTTAATGGGGGCGGCACTAGAAGCTGTTTTCATGGGGGCGGTTAATGTTGGGGGTGCTACACCATTAAATCCTTCCTTTGGTACCGTACTCGGTGCTGGTTTTGCGATGCTCTCAGGTGGTGGTGTAGAAATTGCTATCACATTAGCAATTCCTTTAGCATTGTTAGGTGGTTTGTTGGAAACTACCATGAGTGTTGTTTTAAGTTTTTTTGCCGGTCGCTTTGATAAATTAGCACTTGAAGGAAATGATAAAGCTATTGTTGCAATGCACTATGGGTTATGGTTTTTACGCTATATTGTCTTTGCGATAGTTGTTTTTATCGCAATTATGTCAGGTGCGACTCCAGTTAAACTTTTTGTCGAAAATATTCCAGAAGTTATTATGCGAGGTCTGGCTGCTTGTGGTGGATTAATACCCGCAGTCGGCTTTGCTATGTTGCTAAAAATGTTATGGAATAATAAGCTCTCTATTTATTACATTTTGGGTTTTGTCATTGTTGCTTATATCAAAATTCCACTTATCGCATTAGCAATTATTGGTACAGTTATTGCTGTTGCAATCGCTTATCGAGATTATGAAATTCTTAATCTCAAGTCGGATAAATTTCACACTAATAATAATTCGAATTCTATAATGGATGATGATGAGGAGTTCTTCTCATGAGTAATTTAAAATCAATAATTAAACAAATCTCAACTACCGATAGAAAGTTATTAAGAAAAATGTTTTTTCGTTCTTTCACGATATTCGCTCCATTTAGTTTCGCTAAACATGGCGCTTCCGGTTTTTGTTATGCCTTAATGCCGTTTATTAATCATTATTATACTAAATTACAGGATAAAAAAGATGCGTTAACGCGACACATAGTTTGGTTTAATACTACGCAAAATGTGTCAACATTTGTAATGGGATTGGCAGCTTCCATGGAAAAAGAAAATAGTGTTAAAGCGGATTTTGATGCTCAATCTATCAATGCGGTCAAGTCAAGTCTAATGGGGCCACTTGCAGGGATCGGTGATTCTCTATTTTGGGGTGTTTTAAGAGTTGTTGCCGCTGGCGTTGCGCTGAGTTTAGCGCAAGAAGGTAGCTTTCTTGCCCCGATTGTTTTTTTACTCGTTTATAATATTCCCTCTATCGCTTGCCGTTATTTTTTGGGATTAATTGGATTTTCATTAGGCTCTAAATATATTGAAGAATTATATGCTTCTGGCCTAATCAATATTTTGACCAAGGCTGCAAGTGTCCTTGGATTAATTATGGTAGGCGGAATGACAAGTAATATTGTTACTTTTAATTCTGTATTAACAATTAGTTCAGGTGAAAATTCTTCACTATCACTACAAAGCATACTTGATCAGATATTTGTTGGTATTATCCCATTAACTACAACATTACTTTGTTTTTATTTAATGAATAGTAAAAAGGTAAGTTTTAATTTCATCATCATTGGCATCGTTGGAATGAGTATCATATTAGCCACGTTAGGTATTGTTTGATTATCGTCGAATAAATTGTGATTAAGGACATAAAATGAATATTGAAAATCTACCAAAGCAAGCTAACGTAGCTATATTAACTGGTAACAAAAAAATTGAATTAAAATCATTAACATTACCAAATATTAATGATGATGAGATACTCGTTAAAGTTGAGGCCTGTGGTATATGTGGAACGGATGTGCATGAATATAAGGGTGATCCATTTGGTTATATACCAATTCAATTAGGGCATGAGGGAACAGGTACAATAGTAAAACTTGGTAAAAACATTACTCATGACTTTACTGGTAAGCCACTAGCTGTCGGCGATAAAATCGTTACAGGTTTACGTCCTTGCGGAAAGTGTGATATTTGTTTAAACCATCCAGAACAAATTCACTTATGCAATGGAGGTGAAATTTTTGGTTTAATGCCAGGTGAGAACCATTTTTTTAATGGTTGGTTTGGAGATTATATCAAAATAAATAAGGGAGGAATTGTTTTTAATGTTAGTGATATGAGCCTTGATTTACGTGTCTTAATTGAACCAGCGGCTGTTGTAATACATGCAATTGAAAAAGCGAAAGAAATCTTTAATTTCAAACATGATTCAACAGTTTTAATTCAAGGCTGTGGACCAATTGGATTGTTGTTATTGACCATTATTCGAACTATGGGCGTTCGCCATATAATTGCTGTTGATGGTGAGGATAGTCGTTTGCAACTTGCTCAAGAATTGGGTGCGCAACACACCATTAATTTCATTAAAAGTTATGACAGTATTGAAGATGTTATGAAATTGTCAAAACAAGGTGTTGATATGGCGTTTCAATGTACTGGTTCCACAAAAGCTGCTTCCACTATTTGGAAATATATTCGTCGAGGTGGAAGTTTATGTGAACTTGGTTTTTTTGTTAATAATGGTGAGGCGAATTATAACCCGCATTTTGATATTTGTAACAAAGAGATAAAAGTTGTTGGCTCCTGGACTTACAAAGCGAAAGATTGGGTACACGCCTGTGAATTCTTAAAAGAAGCACAAGCAAGAAAATTGCCTATTGAGAAGCTCATTTCTCATCGCTATCCATTAAAAGAAATCAATCAAGCTATGGAAATGAATATGAGCATGCAAGGTTACAAAATTATCATTCAAAACTAATGATTAATCAATGGGCTCGAGCATTAAAAAAGTTAGAGCCTATTATCAAAATTACTGCAAACTATTTTTCATTGCAAATGAATTGGAAAAAGAGGTTATCATTAATTAGATAGTTAAAATGCTTTTGCCTATTAGTCATTTGTATAAAAACTCTGCGAAGAGTTTTTTAAGAAGAGATTAATTCTGTCAATTAATCATAAAAAAGAGCCTCTTTTTTTTAAAAGAAAGATGCCCATCGTTGTTAAATTAATTACTGCTGATTATCTGTTGAATCTTTTTCTGTATTATCATTGATTTTGTTTTTTATTCTTTTTACATTTTCGCTAGCCGCTGACGCCATTCTACCCATGGTATCTCTTAAAATTTTTCCATCATCGATTTTAAATGAGTCAACTTTTCATGATCACCATAGCTAGAAGCTATATCTGAAATTCGTCGAGTGATATCATGTCCTTTTTTGACGGTGGTATGTGTATTTATTTGATTTTGTTTAATATTTTTAGATAAACGTCTAAGTTTATTATATGCAAAAAATAACAACACTAAAATTGCTATAAGAATTAAAAATAAAGTAGTTAATATAAATATATAGTCCTATTCATAATTAAATGATCTAATAATCAAATAGGTAGCATTTTTTATAATTACAATGTAGCGTTTAAGTGAGGTTAAATTATTGTTACTTTTTATTAATTTATATCACTGGTTCAATCAAAACAATAATTTATCTTACCCCTAAATATACCCCCATTCTTTTTGGTTGTAAATATATCATACTGGTGCTTAATAAATAACAAAATAGGCTTTAAGCCTTGTATTTGTTAGTTTTGATGTGTTTTAAAGGATTTAAAAGAATGTTAATGAATATTGAATTGGTGCCGTGGGCGGGACTTGAACCCGCATGCCCTTAGAGCACTACCCCCTCAAGATAGCGTGTCTACCAATTTCACCACCACGGCGCCGTTTTTATTCTGGAATATCTGATGTAGGATTAATATTCTGTGGTTGAATAATTGGGTCAGCAGTTGGAATTACTTCTCCATTACCACTAGTGCTCTCAGTATTTTGTTGCGTAGTCGCTGGAGCACTATCTCCAATATTTTTAAACTCATCACTTGAAGTTGTGTTTTTTGAGCTACCAAGATTTGATAAAATAATGCTTAACACAAAAAATAACACACCAAGTATTGTTGTTGTGCGAGTTAGAAAATTGCCACTTCCTGATGAACCAAATAAAGTTGCAGAAGCACCTGCACCAAAAGATGATCCCATGTCGGCACCTTTACCGCGCTGAATTAGCACTAAAACGATTATCGCAAGTGCGATAAATAAATAACCTATAATTAAAAGTTCGTACATTTCAACCTGTCAATTTTTATGTTATAGAACAGAATTTATTGATGCGAAATATTAGCGAAAGAGTGAGCAACAAGCAAGTATATTTTATTATTTTCTGTATTTATCATAATCAATTGTACGTTTTTAAGGGAAAAATCAGTATAATGTCGCCATTTTTATTCTTGGCTAATGCAGTTGTATGAAATTTATAGTTAAACTTTTCCCCGAAATTACCATCAAAAGTGAGTCCGTTCGTTTACGTTTTATTAAAATTCTTACTAGTAATATTCGTAATATTTTAAAGAATGCTATTAATGATGTGGCAGTTATTCGTCATTGGGATTTTATTGAGGTTCGCCCTAAAGTTGAAAATAGTGAAAATCAAATATTAGAACTATTAACAAGAATTCCAGGTATCCATCATATTTTAGTGGTTGAAGAACTTACTTTTACTGATTTACATGATATTTATGAAAAAGCGTTTAATCACTATGCGCCTTTAATTGAGAATAAAACATTTTGTGTAAGAGTTAAACGACGAGGTAAGCACGAATTTACTTCAATTGAGGTAGAGCGTTATGTCGGTGGTGGTCTTAATCAACATGTTGCTACTGCTAAAGTCAAATTAACACGTCCAGATATTACTGTTAATCTTGAAATTGATAAAGATAAACTTCTACTAGTTAAAGAACGACATGCCGGGATAGGTGGTTTTCCAACCGGAACACAAGAAGATGTCATCTCTCTTATTTCTGGTGGATTTGATTCTGGTGTTTCTAGCTATATGCTGATCAGGCGAGGCTGTCGAGTTCATTATTGCTTTTTTAATTTAGGTGGCAAAACCCATGAAATTGGCGTGAAACAGATGGCTCATTATTTGTGGAATAGATTTGGAAGCTCTCATAAGGTTCGTTTTATTGCCATTGACTTTTCAGATGTTGTTGGCGAGATTTTAGAAAAAATTGATGATGGCCAGATGGGGGTTATCTTAAAACGAATGATGATTCGTGCAGCCTCTAAAGTTGCACAGCGTTATAATGTTGAAGCTCTGGTTACAGGCGAAGCGTTAGGTCAAGTATCAAGTCAAACCTTAACTAATTTGCGTTTAATCGATAATGTCAGTGATACATTAATTTTACGCCCACTTATCACCCATGACAAAGAAACGATAATTAATCTAGCTCGTCAGATAGGTACTGAAGATATTGCTAAGACTATGCCTGAATTTTGTGGTGTCATATCGAAAAGTCCAACAGTAAAAGCAGTTAAAGAAAAAATAGAGATTGAAGAGCAAAATTTTGATTTTTCTATTTTAGATAAGGCTGTTGCAGAAGCTGAAAATATTGATATTCGTGAAATAGCTAAACAAACTAATAATACTATTACTCAGGTTGATACCGTTACAACATTAGAAGATAATCACGTTATCATTGATATTCGGGCGCCAGAAGAGCAAGAGGAGCATCCACTGGAAATCGAAAATGTTGTAGTTAAGCTTATACCATTTTATAAATTGGCAACTCAATTTGGTGATTTAGATCAATCAAAGCAATATTTACTTTATTGTGCTAAAGGAGTAATGAGTAAACTACAAGCGCTTTATTTAATCGAGCAAGGTTTTAACAATGTTAAAGTATTTAAACTGTGAATCTTAACAATTATTTACGATATTTTTCTCATATATCTATATAATATTTCCTAAAATATAAAATCTAGTTATCGTCTATTTAATAGATATAAAAACTAAGGATTTTATTACTTATTGAGGATTATAATGAGCAAATTACTTGTAGTTGATGATGATCTAGAAATTGCTTCGTTGTTATGTGAATTATTAGAATTGGAAGGATTTACCGTTGAAGTTGCAAATAATGGTATTGAAGCGTTAGAAAAGTTTGATGATTCCATCGATCTGGTTTTACTTGATATTATGATGCCAGAAATGAATGGATTAAGTGTTTTGTCTTCATTAAGAAGTAAATTCACCGTTCCTGTTATCTTCTTAACAGCTAAGGATAGCGAACTCGATAAAATCAATGGACTTGAACTTGGCGCTGATGACTATATTCTTAAACCTTTCAATGATAGAGAATTGATTGCTCGAATTAACGCTTTATTGCGTAGAGCTAGATGGGATACAGTTGGTAATGAAAGTAATGAAAAACCATTACAATACACTATTGATAAACTTGTGGTGAATACTAAGCAGCAATCTGTTTATTTTGATGACAAATACATCGAATTAACTGGCACAGAATTTCAAGTATTACTTAAATTACTTGAAAATAAAGGGGTGACAATTTCAAGAGATACTCTTAGTGAAACGGTGTTGGGAAAAGAATTTATCCCATTAGCACGTTCAATTGACGTTCATGTCTCTAATTTACGTAAAAAACTTCCACCTCGAAGTGATGGTTTACCATGGATTAAAACCTTGCGTTCAAAAGGATATCTATTTGTTGTAGATCAAAATGATAATTTGTTGCAAAATTAGCTTTTTTCAATATGGTAAGAATCTATGTGGATTTTTGATCGTCTGACAATTAGAATTTTCACAATATTCTTACTTACTATCGCTTTTTTCCTTGCGCTTGTAATGGTATTACCTGAACTCGACTCACGTAATTTAACTTATTTGGCGAATAAAGATAAAGAGAGTGGTAAAGTTCTTGCAAGCCAGATTGAAAAGGATCTCGCTAAGATACCGAAAGATAGTTTTCGCTGGTGGATGAGATTTATCGTAGTAATGGATAATTATCAAAAAACTGGTCAAGTCCTATTTATTGTTACACCTAATCAGCAAATTATTACTGCGGATACTAAAAATATTGATTTAGTAAAAAGCTTTAGTGAAAAATCGCATGATGTTGATGATCCAGCTAAGAAAATTTATGATAACCAAGAAATTATCGGTCCTTTCCTTATTCATTATGCTAATGATGAATATCAACTGTTTTTGTTACAGCCTGCATCAGATATTCAATCTCAATTTGTTAATTTGATTTTTGATCATCCTTTCTTACTTTTGACATTAACCATGTTAGCCAGTTCACCATTTTTGTTGTGGTTATCTTGGAGTATTGCTAAACCAGCAAGAGGGTTAAGATTGGCCGCAGAACAGGTTGCAAATGGTAATTTACAACAGTGGCCTGAGCTTGAAAAAGTTGGTTCTTATGAATATAAAGCCACAGGAGCAAGTTTTAACCATATGCTCAGAGAATTGAAACGGCTGCAAGATCTACAGCAACGGCTGTTTTCTGATATTTCCCATGAATTACGTACTCCATTGACCCGATTGCAATTGGCAACTTCGTTATTGCGCCGTAAGCAAGGTGAAAGCAATGAGGTTTTGCGGATAAATAATGAAGCTTTAAAGCTTGATTCGATGATAGGTGACTTATTGTCCTTAGCAAGGAATCAACATGATAATAATGAAGTTCGTGAATTTAAACCATTAGATATATTATTTAAAAATGTATTGGATAATGCGGTTTTTGAAGCCAATCAAATAGCAAAACAATTTTCTATACAAAATTTTCCTTCTAACCATACAATTTTGTGCTATCCAGAGGCGCTATGTAGTGCGCTTGAAAATGTGATAAGAAATGCATTTCGTTATTCAAATCAAAAGATTGTGGTGAATTTCACTATTCAACAACAAAAAGTGACTATTACTATTGATGATGATGGTCCAGGCGTTGCCGATAATGAGCTTGAGCAAATTTTTAGACCATTTTATCGTACTAATGAAGCTCGAGACCGAGAGTCGGGTGGTACTGGGTTAGGATTAGCTATTGTGGCGAATGCTATTACTCGAGATAATGGCACAGTTAAAGCTGAGAAAAGTCAGTTAGGTGGGCTGAAAATTGTGATAGTATTACCACTTCAAAAATATTAATTGTTAAGAGAAATTATTGTGTTGAATGCGCCTTTAAATATTGTGTTGTTTGAACCTGAAATTCCGGCTAATACGGGTAATATTATTCGTTTATGTGCTAATACTGGTTTTAATTTACATATTATCGAACCAATGGGATTTTTTTGGGACGATAAAAAACTAAGGCGAGCAGGACTTGATTATCAAGAATTTGTTGATGTAAAACGTTATAAAAATATTGATCATTTTTTAGAGGCAAATCAGCTTGATTTGGCTTCACAAGTTTATGCTTTAACCACAAAAGGCCAAAAACCACATAGTGAAGTTAATTATAAACAAGCAGATTTTTTAATGTTTGGCCCTGAAACTCGAGGTTTACCAAATCGCATTCTTGATGAGCTACCACAAGATAGAAAAATTAGAATTCCAATGGTCGCCAATAGTCGCAGTATGAATTTATCTAATTCTGTTGCTGTAGTTGTTTATGAATCATGGCGACAACTAAATTATATTGGTGCTAAATAAACTAAAATTCTTAATTTATATATTGTTAGTTTATTGGCATTCGCTGGTTTGATTGAGTGCTGGATAGGTAATTGTCGAAAAGCTGTGCCTCATTATTGAAATAAAAACCCCTTTCCTCAAAATAAATATTAACTTTCTTACTTAGTAAATAAAAAAGAGGTCATATTGACCTCTTTTTTAAAAATAGCATTTATATCTCGTTGATGTTATTTAACACGTGAAACATATTCACCAGAACGAGTATCAACTTTAAGTACTTCACCAATTTGTACAAATAATGGAACACGTACTACAGCACCAGTTGATAGTGTCGCTGGTTTACCACCAGTCCCTGCTGTATCACCTTTTAGACCTGGGTCGGTTTCAATAACCTCTAGTTCCACAAAGTTTGGTGGCGTTACCGCAATTGGTTGACCATTCCATAAAGTTAAAATACATTCAGCTTGATCAACTAACCATTTAGCATTGTCACCTACAGCTTTAGCATCAGCAGAAAGTTGCTCAAATGTATCGTTATTCATGAAATGCCAAAATTCACCATCAGTATATAAATAGGTTAAATTCATATCAACAACATCAGCGGCTTCAACAGATTCACCTGATTTGAATGTTTTATCAACAGTCTTACCTGAAAGTAATTTTTTTATTTTTACGCGGTTAATTGCTTGTCCTTTTCCTGGTTTATAAAATTCATTTTCAACAATTACACACGGTTCGCCATCTTGCATTATTTTAAGACCGGCTTTAAACTCATTAGTACTAAAAGATGCCATAAAAGCTCCAACTATCATTCTGAATTACAAAAATGAGCCACATTATACAGCAAAATATTGAACAACCAAATAAAGATGAGTGGATTTTTGAACTTGCTAATGTCGTTACCGATATCAAAAAGCTTTATCGTTGTTTGAATTTAGATCCTGAGGCGATTTCTCTGCCTATGTTGCAAGCGAGAAAGCAATTCCCGCTTAGGGTTCCTATGGCTTTCATCAATCGGATGAAAAAAGGTGATAGTCAAGATCCATTGTTGTTACAAGTTCTTTGTGATGAAAAAGAGTTAATTAATGTAGCGGGTTTTAGTGAAGATCCTTTAGAAGAGCAGAATAATACCATTCCGGGATTACTACATAAATATCATAATCGTGCATTATTAATGACTAAAACTGCATGTGCGATTAATTGTCGGTATTGTTTTAGACGACATTTTCCTTATCACAATAATCAAGGCACTAAAAAAAATCTTGGTGCTGCATTGGAATATATTGCAAGCCATCCAGAACTGGATGAAATTATCCTTTCAGGTGGTGATCCGTTAATGGCTAAGGATCACGAAATGGCTTTTTTAATAACCGAATTAGAGAAAATACCTCATATCAAGCGTTTACGTATTCATAGCCGTTTAGCTGTGGTGATACCTAATCGTATTACTAGCGAACTGTGTCGGTTATTTGCTAAAACCAGGTTACAAATTGTATTAGTTACTCATATTAATCATCCAAATGAAATTGATGATAATGTTACTAATGCTATCAAGCGTTTAAAGGAACATCAGGTAACGGTTTTGAATCAAAGTGTGTTATTGAAAAAAGTTAATGATGATGCTGATGTATTAGCCTGTTTAAGTAATAAATTATTTTCAATAGGCATTTTACCTTATTACATCCATTTATTGGATAAAGTGCAAGGAGCTGCTCATTTTTTAGTGGATGATGACAATGCTAAGCAAATTATGAGACAACTTGCGAAAAATGTATCGGGTTATCTTGTGCCAAAATTAGCTCGTGAAATCGGTGGTGAAAAAAGTAAGCGAGTCATAGCGATTAATGATTAATAAGGGCGATATATTCATTTAATACAGTCCTTACAATTTATGTATCAAAATCTCATTGACGAAAAATAAAATAGCCTCTATAATTCGGGCCTCTTTAATTAATGCTGTGGAGTTTATACTCTACAACTTGTTGATAAATTAGATTTGGATATAAATCGTCATGAAACGCACATTTCAACCATCAGTATTAAAACGTAATAGAACTCACGGTTTCCGTGCTCGTATGGCTACTAAAAACGGTCGTCAAGTTCTTGCTCGTCGTCGCGCTAAAGGCCGTGTTCGTTTAACCGTTGCTAGCTAATTTAAAGTTGAGTGACTAAACTCACTTTTCCTCGGGAGTTACGTTTGTTAACTCCCTTCGATTTTAATCGCGTCTTTCAAGAATCTATTCGTGCAGGTTCGCCTTTTCTTACTTTAGTTACACGGAAAAATGATCTGGCTCATGCTAGATTAGGTTTTGCTATAGCTAAAAAACAGGTTAAACGAGCACACGAGCGTAATCGAATTAAACGATTAGCTAAAGAATATTTTCGTCACCATCAACATCAGTTTCCTAATATCGATTTTATTTTGATGGCTAAACAGCCTGTTATACAATTGAATAATCAACAATTAGTTGAGACATTAGACAAACTATGTCAACAAATCATCAAAAAACAAAGAAACTGAATAAATTAATATTGATATTTAAACAGCATATTTATGCATTTAAATATTTGATTATTAATATTTTTGTTTTTGTCATTAAAATATACCAGCGTATTATTAGTCCTTTATTAGGGCCTAAATGTCGCTTTACTCCATCTTGTTCTCAATATGCTGTAATTGCATTAAGACGCTTTGGATTAATAAAAGGTAGTTGGCTAACTGTCAAACGTGTATTAAAATGTCACCCTTTACATGAAGGAGGTGAAGATTTTGTACCTCCTAAAACTAAAACCGATAGAGAAAAACACTAATGGGATCTCAACGTAATATTTTAGTCATTGCTTTACTTTTCGTCTCTTTCCTGCTTTGGAAAGCATGGGAAGAAGATCATGCACCAAAACCGCCAGTTGCTAATCAATTGACGCAACAAATAGGTGAAGATTCACCAGCGGATTTCGCACAAGGTAAAACAATCACGATAAAATCTGATGTATTGTCATTAACGGTTAATACCTATGGTGGCGATGTACAAGCTGCACAATTGTTAAAATATGAGCAGTCTCTTCATTCTGGTACGCCTTTCCAATTATTAACATCTAAACCTGACTTTATTTATATTGCTGAAAGTGGCTTAACAGGTAAAGATGGTCCAGATAATGCAATTCAAGGAAGTAAACGTCCAGTATATCAAACTGCTCAATCTGAATATGTTTTAGCTGATGGTGTAGATGAGTTGAAAGTTCCATTAACGTATCAAGTTAATGGAGTAACTTATACTAAATATTATATTTTACATCGTGGCAAATATGCTATTGATGTTCAGTATGATATTGATAACCAAAGCCAAAATCCTATAGAAGTATCGATGTATGGTCAGTTAAAACAAACTATTGATTTACCAGATGATGCTGTTACCGAAGGTGGTGGCGGATTAGGATTAAGTGCGTTCCGTGGTACTGCTTATTCCAGTGCTGATACTAATTATAGTAAATATAGCTTTGGTGATATCAAAGATAAGGCTTTATCTGTTGAAACTAATGTTGGTTGGGTTGCTATGTTGCAACACTATTTCGCTTCTGCTTGGATCCCGGTGCAGGATCAAAACAACCTATTTTATTCACGTGCTACGGCTAAAAATTCCCAAGCTACGATTGGTTTTAAAGGTGAAACAGCCGTTATTCAACCAGGTAAAACTCAATCAGTTAGTGCGAAACTATGGTTAGGTCCTGAAATCCAAAGTCAGTTAAAAGAAACCGCTAATCATCTTGATTTAATAGTTGATTATGGTTGGTTATGGTTCTTATCGCAGCCACTGTTCTATTTATTGAAATTTATTCAAAGCTTTATAGGTAATTGGGGCTTTTCAATTATTGTTATCACCTTTATTGTGCGTGGTATTTTATTCCCACTAACACGAGCACAATATCGTTCAATGGCTAAAATGAAGTTATTACAACCTCGTTTACAAGCATTAAAAGAACGTTATGGTGATGATAGACAAAAAATGAGTATGGAAACAATGGCTCTTTATCGACAAGAAAAAGTTAATCCTCTTGGCGGTTGTTTACCATTGTTGATTCAAATGCCGATCTTCTTATCACTGTTTTATATGTTAGGTAATACAGTAGAGTTACGTCATGCTCCATTTGCTCTTTGGATTTATGACTTATCAGCGCAAGACCCATATTATATTTTACCGTTATTAATGGGTGGTACCATGTTCTTAATTCAGAAGATGTCACCAACACCGGTTACCGATCCATTACAGCAAAAATTAATGACATATATGCCATTAATCTTTACGGTGTTCTTCTTATGGTTCCCATCAGGTTTAGTTTTATACTATATTGTAAGTAACTTATTTACGATTGCTCAGCAACGTATAATTTACTGGGAACTTGAGAAAAAAGGTCTTCATGAGAAGAAAAAGAAATAGTTTGATGGAAAGGAGGAGTAATATCCTCCTTTTTAATATTTAATTTTTGGTGTTGATGTTATGGATATACAAAAACAATATAATTTAATCGGTAACGAAAAAGGCTACTGGTTTGTGAGTAAAAATGGTCGTTTATGGTTACCTAATGGCGAAGTTCCCAACGGTAGCGCCAGTGAATTAGGATTTACCAATAAACTCGCTCAACCTATTGGTGAATGGAATGGACAAACTGCGTGGTTAATTTGTCAAGAAATGAGTAGTTCCATGGGCTCGATTAGACCTTTACTTAGTGGAGCTGATCAGTCTTTGTTTAATATGGCTGGTAGAGCGGTACAATTGTCTGAGTTTTATCGGTCTCATAAATATTGTGGCTACTGCGGTCATGAGATGTATATTAGTCAAACAGAATGGTGTTGTCTATGTGATCATTGTCATCAACGTTATTATCCACAAATTTCACCATCCATTATTGTCGCTATTCGGAATAAAAATAAAATTTTATTGGCAAAACATGTAAGGCATAATCAAGATAATTTATATACTGTATTAGCGGGTTTTACTGAAATTGGTGAAACAATGGAAACGACAGTGGCCAGAGAGGTCTATGAAGAGTCAAAAATAAAAATTAAAAATATTCGTTATGTCGGTTCGCAATCTTGGCCATTTCCTAATTCTATGATGATGGCTTATTTAGCAGATTATGATAGTGGTGAGATTACTATCGATAAAAATGAGTTAGTAGAAGCTGATTGGTACCATTATTCTCAATTACCAAAAATACCTGAATATGGCACGATAGCAAGGCGTTTAATTGAGGATACAATTATACTTTGTCGTGAATATGATGAGTTTGGTGAAAACTGATCATATTCACTTTATTTAATAAGTTATAGATACTCAATGGTTCTGGTTAAATTAATTTTACTTGAACCATTCCCCGTTGTTTCACAAACAGCTTTGGTCCAGTCATTATTTTGGTTATATTCAGAATAACTACAAGTTTCAGTAGATTCTAATTCTTGTTCATTTTTATCATTAATGATGACTTCACCTTTAGCAGACAATTTGAAGGTACGAGTAATCGTTTTTTCTAATTGTTTGTCTGCATTATAAATAACATCTTTTTCTCTTACTAAAACGGGTAATTGTTTTTTATCATCCATTTTTACATAAGCGTTATATAAGACTTGTTCGACCAGATCATTTTCATAAATAATCTTACTGGTAAAATTAATATTATTATCAGCGAAGTTAGATAAAGTGGTTTCAACTAAACGGCCTTGCTCGTCAAATTCATTAATAGCAACAATTTCATCATTACTATTTTTCATACCAATGATATTTTTCGATTCATCGAAAGTAATGTCATAACTGTTTCTGGTATCTTTCATACCATAAATGTATTTAGCTGTATCATAATTTATTTCGCCATATAATCCTTCCAAGTCATAATCTTTAACATAACCTTGATCGTTATAATTAATAGACTTTTTGTCCGAACTTTGAATTGTTTGCTGTTTAATGAGTTTCTTATTAGGTAATAACTCAGGTTCGGTATGAAATAGATAGCTATTAGTTACTTGAGTTGGTAACTGTGATTTATTTTCACTACTAGAATTTATTGTATTGTCTTCATTTTTGTTTGTTGTACTGGTCGTTTTATCAGTTTGCGTATCAGTATTAACTTCGTTATTTTGATTAGTCGATGGAGTTGCATCAGATGATGATTGGCTGTCTTTTTTATCATCACACCCAGTTAATAAAAGGAGACTTAATAAGAAAAGATAGATATAATTTTTCATAATATTGGCTTCTTAATGTTATTGGTTAAAATTTTATTTATATCTAATAGCGATATTAATATTTCGATTCATCAGTTTATTCTAGCTATGGCAATAATATTTATATTATTGAATAGTTACTTGATCATCATATCAGACAAATCTTCACACTCATCATCTAATTTGTAATTTTTAGTGCCAGAATAAGTAACTTAATATATTTTATCCATAAATTAAGATTTTGTAATTGATTTAGTTTAATATTTATTAAAAAAATAAAAACATTAATGATGTTATTAATTATGGAAAAGCTTGATTGAGCTAATTTGGAGTATTTTTTTATCTAAAGAGATTCGATTTTGCTTTAAAAAATTGTGCTTGTTTTTCCGTGGTTAATCATATCAATTCACTATAATTAGCAAATTGATACGATAAATATAATGCAGCTATTACTGGTTATTAAGCCATTGAGCTACTTGCTTAGCAAAATAAGTTAACACGCCATCGGCACCAGCTCGTTTGAAACAAAGTAGAGATTCCATGATAGTAGACTTTTCATCTAACCAACCGTTTTCGATTGCAGCCATCAACATTGCATATTCTCCTGATACTTGATAGGCAAATGTAGGTACTGCAAAGGTTTCTTTTACTCGGCGAACGATATCTAGATAGGGCATACCAGGTTTTACCATGACCATATCTGCGCCTTCACTTAAATCTTGATAAATTTCTTGTAAGGCTTCATTGCTATTTGCTGGATCAAGTTGATAAGTTTTTTTATTGCCACCTTTGATATTATTGGCTGAACCAACTGCATCACGGAAAGGTCCATAAAAGCTAGATGCATATTTTGCCGAGTAAGCCATAATTTGGCTATTAACAAAATTATGTGATTCTAGCTCTTTACGTATTGCGCCAATTCGGCCATCCATCATATCACTTGGTGCAATAATATCAGCTCCAGCATCTGCTTGTATTAATGCTTGTTTTTTTAAAGCTTCGACAGATATATCATTGAGAACATAACCGTTGTCATCAATAATGCCATCTTGACCATGTGTCGTATAAGGATCAAGAGCTACATCGGTTAAAATTCCGAGTTCTGGTATTTCTTTTTTTAATGCTCGAATTGCTTTAGGTACTAAACCTCTTTCATTATAAGCTTCTTCGGCTAATAGTGATTTTAGGGAGGGCTCAATAGCAGGAAACAATGAAAGTACCGGTATACCTAATTTAGCAACTTGTTCAGCTTCTTTCACCAATATATCAATACTCATCCGTTTTACATTCGGCATTGATGACACGGGTTGGCTGATATTGTTACCCTCAACGATAAATACTGGATAAATAAGATCATTAACCGTCAAATGGTTTTCAGCTACCAGACGACGACTAAAATCTTGTGCACGGTTTCGACGTAAACGTTTTTGTGGATATTGACCAGTAAAGAAAGACGACATAAAACACCTATATATCTTTAATTAAACTATTTTATTATCTGACTCAAAAAGTAGATTAGCAAATTAATTTATCATATAGTAATTATACGATATTTTACTTTACAACCCATATCAATTAGGAGTAAAATTGCGCACTAATTTTAGTCCTTTGTGATATTAAACAAATTTGAGGTGAGAGGCACATGCCAGTAATTAAAGTACGTGAAAATGAACCTTTCGATGTAGCATTACGTCGTTTTAAACGTTCTTGCGAAAAAGCAGGAGTATTAGCTGAAGTTCGTAATCGTGAATTTTACGAAAAACCAACAACTATTCGTAAACGCGCAAAAGCAGCTGCTGTTAAACGCCATGCTAAGAAATTAGAAAGAGAAAACGCTCGTCGCACTCGTCTATATTAATTTTTATACTGAAAATTTAAATTGTTTTAAAAAAACAATTCATTTATATTCTAGATATAAACAATTTTAACAAGCCGTATTATTATTACGGCTTGTTGTCTTTTCATAATGCCATAATTGGTTGAATTTTATCATGAAAGGTCTTATTCCTCGCGATTTTATTTTAGATTTGCTTGCCCGCACAAGTATTCTTGATGTGATAGGTAAGCGCGTTAAAATGAAAAAAAAGGGAAATAATTATTTCGGTTGTTGTCCTTTTCATGATGAAAAAACTGCTTCTTTTTCATTAAATGAAAAAAAACAAATTTACTACTGCTTTGGATGTGGTGCATCAGGCTCTGCTGTAAATTTTTTAATGCAGTATGAACGATTAACCTTTCCTGAAGCCATTGAAGAAATTGCTAGTATGCAAGGCATTCGTGTTCCTTACACGGAAGATGATAGTAATCAAGCTGACCAATCAAAGCAAATTGAATCACGTAATTTGCGTCGTGATCTCTACTCCTTGATGGCAAAAATCACCGATTTCTACCAACAACAACTAGCATTATCAACTTCAAAAGATGCTCATATGTATCTTGAGCAACGTGGTTTAAATCAAGAAATTATAACTAGGTATAAAATAGGTTATGCTCCTAATGAGTGGCGTTTAACTTCACAAAATGTAGTAAAAACTAAAGCTGAAACGAAATTATATAATCAAGCTGGCATGTTAGTTACCAATGATAGTGGTAATCAATATGATCGTTTCCGTGGTCGTATAATGTTTCCAATTCGCGATAGACAAGGTAATGTCATTGCTTTTGGTGGTAGAACGATTATCAATGATTCAGCTAAATATATTAATTCACCCGAAACACCTATTTTTCATAAAGGTTTCCAATTGTATGGTCTTTATGAAGCGCAAGAGGTTAATCGAAATCCTGAACAGCTGATTGTGGTTGAAGGGTATATGGATGTCGTTTCACTGGCCCAATACGGTATTGATTATGCAGTTGCTGCATTGGGTACATCAACCTCTGAAGAACATATTAAATTATTATTTAGAGCAACTGATTCTGTCATATTTTGTTATGATGGTGATAATGCAGGGCGAAGTGCTGCTTGGCGAGCACTGAACGTATTACTACCTTGTTTGATTGATGGTAAACAAATTACTTTCGCTTTTTTACCGCAAGATGAAGATCCTGACAGTTACGTACGTAAAGTCGGTAAAGATGGTTTTGAAGATTATGTAAAAAATGCACCTAATCTCTCCGAATTTTTGTTTGATGAATTATTAAAACAAGTTGATCTAAAAACCGCTGAAGGTAAAGCTAAATTGAGTTCACTGGCCATACCTTTGCTTGAGCAGGTCAAAGCAAAAGCATTTAGACTTAATTTGCTTCAGGAATTAGGTCGTTATTTAGGCCTACTTGATATATCACAAATAGAACAACTGATTGCCACAGATCAAAACAAAGGTGAAAATAAACCTATTGAACCAGTATCTGCACCGCAGATGAAATTAACTACCATGCGAATTTTGATTGGTTTATTACTGCAATATCCTGATATGGCTAAAATGGTTTCAGATATTAATGTTATGCGACAAGTTAATTTAGCTGGCATAGATATATTTATTGAGCTACTTGAATTATGCCAACAATACCCAAATATAACTACAGCACAGATATTAACAGAGTGTATCAGTCGACCATTTTATAAACAGCTAAGTCGTTTAGCTACATGGGAGTACCATTACCAAGATGATGAAATAGAGTCAATTTTTTCTCATACTTTAAAAGAGTTATATGATAATATACTCGCCCAAAGGCAAGATGAACTGATCGCAAAAGAGAGAGTCTCCGGATTAAGTACCGCAGAGAAAAAAGAATTAGCGACATTAATACTTGTTTTATCAAAAAAAGACTAAATATACAGGGTATATGTAGAAAATTATTTTCTATCTACATATATAATATACATGACCGAATAACTAAATGTGGATACCTTTATGGAGCAAAATTCTCAATCACAGTTAAAACTCCTGATCATCCGAGGAAAGGAGCTAGGATACCTGACCTATGCTGATGTCAATGATCACTTGCCGGAAGAAATCATTGATTCAGATCAGATTGAAGATATTATCCAAATGATCAATGATATGGGCATTCAAGTACTTGAAGAAGCCCCAGATTCAGATGAATTATTACTTTCCGATAATGTTCCGGATGAAGAGGCCGTTGAAGCAGCTACAGCATTAGTTTTATCTAATGTAGAATCAGAAATAGGTAGAACGACAGATCCTGTCCGTATGTATATGCGGGAAATGGGTGCAGTTGAATTACTTACCCGTGAAGGCGAAATTGATATTGCCAAACGTATTGAAGATGGTATTAATCAAGTTCAAACCTCTGTATCTGAATATCCAGAAGCGATTACATATCTTTTAGAACAATACAATTTAGTGGAAAGTGGTGAAGTTCGCTTATCTGATCTTATCACCGGTTTTGTTGATCCTAATGCTGAAGAATCAACCGAAGAGCTTCCAGAAGAGTTGGAAGAGAGTGAAGCTGAAATCGATATTGATGATAGCGATGATGAAAGTGAAGAAGATGGCGATTCTTCAGCTGATGATGATGTTTCAATTGATCCGGAAGTGGCAAGAGCGAAATTTTCTGAACTTAAAGAACAACATGATAAAACCTCAGCTGCAATAAAAAAATATGGTCGAGCCCATAAAAAAGCACAACAAGAAATTGAAAATTTATCTGAAGTTTTTAAACAATTCAGATTAGTTGGTAAACAATTTGATATTCTTGTTAATAACATGAGAAGCATGATGGATCGCGTAAGAGCACATGAACGTGTCATTATGAAGATCTGTGTTGAGCAGTGCAAAATGCCGAAAAAACAATTTATGACGCATTTTAGTGGTAACGAAAATAACATGAGTTGGTATAAAAAAGCCGTTACTGGTAAAGGCGCTTTTGCTGCTAATTTAATGGAATTTGAAGCGCCAATTGAGGCTGAAATTAATTGTTTACAACAAATAGAAACAGAAACTAATCTTTCTATTGAGCAAATTAAAGATATTAATAGACGAATGTCTATTGGTGAGGCAAAAGCTCGACGAGCTAAGAAAGAGATGGTAGAAGCCAACTTACGTTTGGTAATTTCAATAGCGAAAAAATATACCAACCGAGGCTTACAGTTCTTAGATCTTATTCAAGAAGGTAATATTGGCCTGATGAAGGCTGTTGACAAGTTCGAATATCGCCGAGGATATAAATTCTCTACATATGCGACTTGGTGGATTCGACAAGCAATTACACGTTCAATTGCTGACCAAGCAAGAACAATACGTATACCAGTGCATATGATTGAAACAATCAATAAGCTAAATCGAATTTCACGTCAGATGTTACAAGAAATTGGTCGTGAACCAACGCCAGAAGAACTATCTGAACGCATGCAAATGCCTGAAGAAAAAATTCGTAAAGTATTGAAAATTGCTAAAGAGCCTATTTCAATGGAAACACCAGTAGGTGATGATGAAGATTCACATTTAGGTGATTTTATTGAGGATACAGCTCTTGAGCAACCATTAGATGCCGCTACATCTGAAAGTCTGCGTAGTGCAACACGTGATATTTTATCTGGCTTAACACCGCGCGAAGCGAAAGTATTACGCATGCGATTCGGTATTGATATGAATACTGACCACACTCTTGAAGAAGTTGGTAAACAATTTGATGTAACGCGTGAACGTATTCGTCAGATTGAAGCTAAAGCATTACGTAAATTACGTCATCCAAGCCGATCTGATGTACTGCGAAGCTTCCTAGAATAACAGCATAACTTTAGATATATCGCCACTTTTGTGGCGATTTTTTTAACTAATCAAACTAATATCATGAATATACTTCAACGTTTTAAAATTGATTCATTCTTGCTGATTTTGATTTGTGTTGTGATGACGGCAAGTATTTTTCCATGTGAAGGACAAGCTAAGGTTGTTTTTGAGGATCTCACCACTTTTGCTATTGGTCTATTATTTTTTATGCATGGAGCAAAATTGTCATTTGATGCAATAGTTATTGGTATAAAAAATTGGCGATTGCATTTATTGATATTTGTTATTACTTTCGTGGTGTTCCCTATTCTAGGGATGATGATGCAACTACTTGTACCAACTTTTTTATCTGAAGATCTTTATCTAGGTTTTGTTTACCTTTGTGTTTTACCCGCTACGGTCCAGTCTGCAATTGCTTTTACATCAATAGCAAAAGGTAATGTAGCTGCAGCAATTTGTAGCGCATCGGCATCGACATTATTAGGTGTATTTATTACCCCTGTATTAGTCGGCCTATTAATGCATACTCAAGCGGCTGACTCGATGAATATTTTAGATGCTATAGAATCTATTATGCTTAAACTAATGTTACCTTTTGTGGTTGGTCATTTATCTAGACGTTTTATTGGCAAATGGGTGGATAAATATAAAAGTGTTATTTCAAAAACTGATCGTATATCAATATTATTAGTTGTTTATGTTGCTTTTAGTGATGCGGTAGTTAATGGTATTTGGGCAAAAGTTAGTTTGTTATCTCTTTTAGAAATTATTTTTTATTCAATAATTTTGTTAACCATCGTATTATTAATTACTACTTACAGCTCGCGATTATTCGGCTTTAGCAAAGAAGATGAAATCACAATTGTATTTTGTGGCTCTAAAAAAAGCCTCGCAAGTGGTATTCCTATGGCTAGTGTAATTTTCCCTATGTCTATAACTGGAATAATTATTTTGCCGTTAATGATTTTTCATCAAGTTCAATTAATGATCTGTGCTGTATTAGCTTCCCATTATGCGAAACGAAAAATGTAAAAATTGTTTTGCTCATTATGGTATTCTCAAGGATAATAGAGCCGCTATTAACAACAGAAAGATATATTATGTTTCATCTATTTGCTGATTTAGACTTTTCAACCATTATATTACTAGTTTTAGCACTATTTTTTGTTCTTTTTTACGAGGCAATTAATGGCTTTCATGATACCGCAAATGCAGTTGCGACAGTAATATATACTAGAGCATTAAAAGAACAGCTTGCTGTTTTTATGGCTGGCATGTTTAACTTTTTTGGGGTATTGCTTGGTGGACTTAGTGTTGCTTATGCAATTGTGCATCTTTTACCAACTGATTTATTATTGAATGTAAGTTCTGCACATGGTCTGGCAATGGTATTTTCGATTTTATTTGCCGCTATTATATGGAACTTAGGTACATGGTATGTAGGTATACCAGCATCAAGCTCACATACTTTAATTGGTGCAATTATTGGTGTAGCATTGGCTAATGCATTTATTATGGATACTTCTATTATTGATGCACTTAATATTCCTAAAATGATCCAAATCTTTTTATCATTAATCATTTCGCCTGTTGTTGGTCTTGTGATAGCTGGATTAATGATTTTTTTACTGCGAAAATATTGGACTCGTAAAGGTCAAAGTAAAAAACGTAGTAAAAAAAGAGAGCGTATTTTTATGACGCCAGAACAACGCGAAAAACTCTATGGTAAGAAAAAACCACCATTTTGGATTCGTATAATGTTGATCATTTCTGCTGCTGGGGTAAGTTTTTCTCATGGCGCTAATGATGGACAAAAAGGTATTGGTTTATTAATGTTAGTATTGATGGGAATTGCGCCTGCTGGCTTTATTGTAAATATGGGAGCATCAACCTATGAAATTACTAATACCAGAAATGCCATTCATAATATTGAAGAATATTTTATTACTCATAATGATGAACTTAATACTGTAATAGGAAAACAGTCTGCTGCAGATACTTCTATTCCTGTAAATGATTTAAATCAATATCATTGTGATTACTCTCGTTCGTTTACTACATTAGGGATTGCTAATAATTTGTTTAATAAAATGAATGATTATGGTTCTCTTAACGTAGATCAACGCTCTCAGGCTAGACGTATTTTATTATGTTTATCCGATACGGTATCTCATGTTGCTAAACAACCAAATGTACCTGCAGAAGATAAGCAATACTTAAAATCGTTAAATAATGATTTATTAAAAACTGTAGAGTACGCGCCAGTTTGGATTATTATCGGCGTAGCTTCAGCGCTTGCTGTAGGTACTATGATAGGTTGGCGACGGGTTGCAGTAACCATTGGTGAAAAAATCGGTAAAAAAGGGATGACTTATGCTCAAGGTGTCTCTGCTCAAATTACGACTGCGTTATCAATCGGTATAGCCAGTTATACTGGTATGCCTGTATCAACAACCCAAGTTCTTTCCTCATCTGTCGCTGGTACTATGATTGTTGATGGTGGTGGGGTACAAAGTAAAACAATTAAAAATATTGCTTTAACTTGGATTCTTACTTTGCCAATTTCAATTTTGTTATCTGGGTCATTATTTTGGCTTGCTCAAAAATTAATTTAGTAGTAAAAAGGAAGTATAAATTCTAATTTAATTAGAGCGTCAAAAATAGGAAGGAGTGAATATTATGGCTTATAAACATATTTTAGTCGCAGTGGATTTATCACCAGAAAGTGAAGTTCTTGTTGAAAAAGCAGTCTCTATGGCTAGACCATATAATGCTCAAATATCACTAATTCATGTTGGTATCAACTATTCAGACCTTTATACTGGTTTAGTTGATATTAATATGAATGATATGAAAGATCGTATCACTGAAGATGCCCATATTGCATTGAATAAACTTGCTGATGATGCCGGTTATCCAATTGCACATACTCTTTCTGGCAATGGTGAATTCGGCCAAGTATTAATTGAAGCTATCCATGAATATGGCGCAGATCTGGTTGTTTGTGGTCATCATCAAGATTTCTGGAGTAAATTAATGTCTTCTGCTCGACAATTGATTAATAATACCCATATTGATACGTTGATTGTTCCTTTGAAAGATGAAGAGCCTTCCGAAGAACCGGCTAAATGAAATATTGGATGTCAACCCGCTACGTAGCGGGTTTTTTTATATTTAATGCAGAATAATTTATCATTTATTTCAATATTATAAAGGTAAATTCAGACAATTATCATGAGTAAAGGGGATTGAATATGAATATCGCTTTAGTTACTGGGGCTTCTTCTGGTTTTGGTCAAGCTATTTGTCGAAAGCTTATTGCTGACGGTTATAAAGTAATAGGTGCAGCTAGACGGAGTGATAAATTACAGAAACTTGCTGATCAGTTGGGGGATAATTTTTTACCTTTAACGTTTGATGTCACCAAAAAAGATGCAGTCGAAACTATTTTGTTGCAACTACCAAAAGAATTTCAACCAATTGATATATTAATCAATAATGCTGGATTGGCATTGGGATTAGAACCTGCTTATGAGGCGAACTATAATGATTGGGAAACCATGATTCAAACAAATATTATTGGCTTAATTCACCTAACACATCAAATTTTACCGAGTATGGTTGAACGTAATTATGGTTACATAATAAATCTTGGATCGGTGGCGGGTACTTATGCTTATAAAGGTGGTAATGTTTATGGTGCCTCTAAGGCATTTGTTAAGCAATTTAGTGCTAATTTACGGACAGATTTACTGGGTAAAAGAATCAGAGTAACAAATATTGAACCAGGATTATGTGGTGGAACAGAATTTTCAAATATACGATTCCATGGTAATGATGAACAAGCTGCGACAGTTTATAAAGATGTTGATTATGTTACTCCTGAGGATATTGCTAATACGGTGTCATGGTTAGTAAATACACCTAATCATTTTAATGTGAATTCAATTGAAATTATGCCAGTTGCCCAAGCTTCGGCAGGATTATCTGTTTGTAAGCAAGTTTAACATTTAACAAAACTTACATTGATATATATCAATGCGTTAAACAAAAAATAATAAAAAAATAGAATTGAAAATCAAAATAGACTTGCACTTATGTTAATGGATTGCTATTCTTTTCGCTTGTGATTTTGATTGAGGTTTTAGCAATGACATTTTCAGACGTAACAAAAACATTTGCGACAAGCTTACCTGGTACCGATTCGTATGTAAAATTACGTAAGGCTATGAGGACTTTAATCCAAGATGATCCAAAAAATGCATCAGTTTATTTTTTAATCTTTGGATTTGCGCGTACTTATGTCATGTTATATGAAGATCAGGAAGTTTCACCACAATTTGCTGAAGACAATCAAAAACTGATGTTATCGTATCTCAATATACTTGATGAAGCATTAAAAAAACAGGATGCAGAAAGTATCTACCAAGCTTTAAATAAGGTAGTGAATGAATACGAAAACAGCAAAAAAGTTTTTTAATTTTTACAGCCTGACATGAAAATGTCGGGCTGTTTTGTTTAGGGATTTTTTAGGAAAAATAATGAAAACTGTGATGATGATGATTTCAGGTATTATTGGCACCACCGGCACTATTATTAATTATAGGGCGGGTTGATTTTTCCTTAAAAAATATCGAAAAACCCGCCAAAAAAGGCGGGTTTTTTTGTTTTATAAAATAAAAAATGTTCAAAAACATTAATAACAGAAAAAAAGAATTCAAAATATTGATTTTATAGGTAATTTAAAAAAATTGCATTTTGAATTGTCATTGGCATAAATTAGAAAAATAAGTAAGGTGTGATATGAAAGTTTTAAAATTTGGAGGAACATCTGTTGCCAACGCAGAACGCTTTTTGCGTGTAGCAGAGATTATTGAGAATAATGCTAAACAAGAACAAACAGCAACAGTTTTATCTGCACCAGCTAAAATTACCAATCATTTAGTCGCAATGGTTGAAAAAACTGTAGCACGGCAAGATATACAAACAAATATTTATGATGCAGAAAAAATATTTGCGGATCTCTTAGCAGGAATATCACAAGCATTGCCTAATTTTGCCTATGAAGAGATGAAAAAATTTGCACTCAATGAGTTAAATAATGTCAAACAATTGTTAGAAGGTATTTGGTTATTAGGTCAATGTCCTGACAGTATTAATGCCACTATCATTTGCCGAGGTGAAAAACTTTCAATTGCAATCATGCAAGAGGTGCTAAAAGCAAAAGGTCATGCAGTGACCGTAATTAATCCGGTAGCAATGTTAATTGCCGAAGGTGATTATTTAGAATCAACGGTTGATATTGTTGAATCATCTCATCGCATCAGCGAGATGCGTATTCCACCAGAAAATATTATTTTGATGCCAGGTTTCACTGCTGGAAATGAAAAAGGTGAATTAGTTGTTCTTGGCCGTAATGGTTCTGATTATTCGGCATCAGTTTTAGCAGCATGTTTACGTGCAAGTAGCTGTGAAATTTGGACCGATGTTGATGGAGTTTATACTTGTGATCCTAGAATTGTACCTGATGCCAAATTACTAAAAACCATGTCTTATCAAGAAGCAATGGAGTTATCTTACTTTGGTGCTAAAGTGCTTCATCCAAGAACAATTTTGCCAATTGCCCAATTTCAAATTCCATGCTTAATTAAAAATACCAATAATCCAGATGCTCCAGGGACTTTAATTGGTGCAAATGTTGTGGATAGTTCAACTCCAGTAAAAGGTATAACCAATTTAAATAATATGGCGATGATTAATGTATCAGGACCAGGATTAAAAGGTATGGTTGGTATGTCTGCTCGAGTATTTTCTGCTATGACTTATGCTGGGATTTCGGTGGTACTAATTACCCAATCATCATCTGAATATAGTATTAGTTTTTGTGTTCCTCAAACTGAACTATATCGTGCTGAAGAGGCATTAAGTGATGAATTTTATTTAGAATTAAAAGATGGCTTACTAGAACCTATCGAAGTGATTGACAAATTGGCAATTATTTCTGTTGTTGGTGATGGTATGCGTACGTTACGTGGTTTATCTGCTAACTTCTTTACTGCATTAGCTCGAGCCAATATTAACATTGTGGCAATTGCACAAGGTTCATCTGAGCGTTCAATTTCGGTTGTGGTTGATAATGATGTTGCTGTAATGGGGGTACGTGTAACGCACCAAATGCTTTTTGGTACAGATAAAATGCTAGATGTGTTTGTTATTGGTGTTGGTGGTGTTGGTGGTGCATTGGTTGATCAAATTGGTCGCCAACAAAAATGGCTCAAAAATAAACAGATAGATTTACGGGTTTGTGGTTTATTCAATTCCAAACATTCTGTACTGAATCGTGATGGTATTGATTTAGCTAATTGGCGTGATCAAATAAAACAAAGTGATACAGATTATACTTTAAATAGTATTATTGAATTTGCTAAAAACAATCGATTACTTAATCCAATCTTAGTTGACTGCACTTCAAGTAGTGACGTATCAGATAAATATGTTGATTTCCTTGCTAATGGCTTCCATGTGGTTACACCAAATAAGAAAGCTAATACAAGTTCAATGGCTTATTACCTTCGCTTACGGCAAGAAGCGGCCAATAGTAAGCGTAAGTTTCAATATGATACCAATGTTGGTGCTGGTTTACCTGTAATAGAAAATTTACAAAATCTGCTTAATGCAGGTGATGAACTGATCAAGTTTTCCGGCATATTATCTGGATCGTTATCTTTTATTTTTGGTAAATTAGATGAAGGTATGTCATTATCAGAAGCGACTAAATTGGCGAAAGAAAAAGGCTTTACCGAACCAGATCCTCGTGATGACTTATCTGGGACCGATGTAGCTAGAAAATTATTGATTTTAGCTAGAGAAGCAGGATTACAACTGGAATTAGATCAAATTAAAGTTGAATCTGTTCTTCCTGCGGAATATTCTCAAGGTAATATTGATGAGTTTATGTCAAAACTGCCACAACTAGATGCTGAATTTAAAGAAAAATCAGAAAAAGCAGCCAAAGATGGGAAAGTATTACGGTATGTAGGTAGTATTGATGATGGTAAATGTAGCGTCAAAATAGAAGCTGTTGATGCAGATGATCCACTTTATAAAGTTAAAAATGGTGAAAATGCGTTAGCATTTTATACTAGGTATTATCAACCAATTCCATTAGTATTACGTGGTTATGGCGCTGGTAATGATGTAACTGCAGCAGGTGTTTTTGCTGATATTTTACGAACCACATCGGGAAAAATTGGAGGCTAAATGAGTCATAAATCATTAACTGTTTATGCTCCTGCATCAATGGCAAACATTAGTGTTGGTTTTGATATTTTGGGGGCGGCAATCAATCCAATTAGTGGTGCAATGTTAGGTGACTGTATTACTATTGAGTCTGCAACTGAGTTTAACCTTACTTGCAAAGGGCAGTTTGTCAAAAAACTGCCAAAAGATCCCAAGTTCAATATTGTTTATCAATGTTGGCAGCGTTTCTGTAAGGCTATGAATAAAACATTACCTGTGAGTATAACTCTTGAAAAAAATATGCCAATTGGTTCTGGTTTAGGCTCAAGCGCTTGCTCAGTAGTTGGTGCTTTTGTTGCATTAAATAAGTTTTTCAATGAACCATTTAATGAGTTTGAGATGCTTTCGATGATGGGAGAGCTAGAAGGGCGTATATCTGGTAGTGTGCATTATGATAATGTGGCACCTTGTTATTTAGGTGGTATGCAACTTATTTTAGATGAAATGGGTGTTATCAGTGAGTCGATTCCTCACTTTGAAAATTGGTATTGGGTAATGGCCTATCCTGGTATTAAAGTTTCTACAGCAGAAGCCAGAGCTATTTTGCCTGCTCAATACCAAAAAGCTGATTGTGTTGCTCATGGTCGCTATGTCGGTGGTTTTTTACATGCTTGCTATACTAAACAACCTAAACTTGCTGCGGCAATGTTAATTGATAATATTGCTGAACCTTATCGTAAACAATTGCTACCTAATTTTGACGAAACACAAAAGAAAGTAAAACAACTTGGCGCATTAGCTTCAGGGATATCAGGATCTGGACCGACGATGTTTGTTGTGGCGGATAATCTTGAAACGGCACAGCAGATAGAGTCATTATTAAAAAGCTCTTATCTACAAAATGAAGATGGTTTTACCCATATTTGTAAAATAGATCCACAAGGTGCAAGAGTGATTTAAGTTAATTGTTATTAAATTGGACAATAAGATTAAATCAAAAAGAAAACAATTAAAGTATAAAATAGTTGGAACAAATTATGAAACTGTATAACTTACAAGATCATTCTGAACAAGTTAGTTTTGCTCAGGCCGTACAACAAGGATTAGGTAAAGGGCAAGGATTATTTTTCCCAGAGCAATTACCAAAATTTTCAGATGCAGAAATAGAGTCATTGCTAAACATGGATTTTGTTACTAGAAGTGCCAAAATATTATCGGCTTTTATTGGTAATGAAATTAGTGATAACGATATGCATCGATTAGTACAAAATGCCTTCCAATTTCCAGCTCCAGTCAAATCAGTAGAAGATGATATTGGTTCACTTGAACTCTATCATGGTCCAACATTAGCATTTAAAGATTTTGGTGGCCGCTTTATGGCACAAGCATTAGTTCAAGTCGCTGCGGATAAAAAAATCACAATCTTAACGGCAACCTCTGGAGACACAGGTGCAGCTGTTGCGCATGCTTTTTTTCACTTACCTAATATTCGCGTAGTGATTCTATATCCAGAAGGTAAAATTAGCCCTTTACAAGAAAAACTATTTTGTACTTTAGGTGATAATATCCACACCATTGCTATTCAAAGTGATTTTGATGCTTGCCAAGCATTAGTTAAAAAGGCGTTTGATGATGAAGAGTTAAAAAATATTATTGGTTTAAACTCAGCAAACTCCATTAATATAAGTCGGCTTTTAGCTCAAATTTGCTATTATTTTGAAGCTTATGCTCAATTGACAGCAAAACAACGAAAACAATTAGTTATTTCTGTGCCAAGTGGTAACTTTGGTGATTTAACTGCCGGATTGCTGGCTAAAACTATGGGGTTGCCAATTAAACGTTTTATTGCAGCAACTAATGCCAACGATACTGTTCCTCGTTATTTAGAAACCGGTAAATGGGAGCCACATAAAACTGTAGCTACACTATCTAACGCTATGGATGTAAGTCAACCTAATAACTGGCCAAGAATTGAGGAAATTTATCAACGAGAAGGTTGGGTATTAAAATCATTAGGTCATGCAGCTGTTTCTGATGAGGTTTCTGTACAAACTGTTCAAGAATTGGATAAAAAAGGTTATTTATCTGAGCCTCATGGTGCTATTGCTTATCGAGCTTTACGCGATCAATTGCAAGAAGGGGAGTATGGTTTATTTTTAGGAACTGCACATCCAGCCAAGTTTAAAGAAGTGGTAGAAGATATTCTTGGTAGGTCTATTCCATTACCACCAGCATTAGCTGAAAGGGCTGAGATGCCATTGCTTTCTCATTATATGCCTGATGATTTTGCAAAATTACGCGATTTTTTAATCTCATTAACATGGTAAATCAATTTTCCGTCACCGAATAGGTGGCGGAAATTTAACATTCATTTGAGTTTACTGCCATTAGAAATAGTATGCAGAATTTATATTACTTAGCTTAAATCTTGTTTAAAATAATAATTTCGGCTATTGTAATGTAAGTTAAACGTTTTCAGGATATATTTATGCACTGTCCGTTTTGTAATGCTGATGATACAAAGGTTATTGATTCTCGATTAGTTGGTGAAGGTTTTCAAGTTCGTCGTCGTCGACAATGTGTGGAATGCAATGAGCGTTTCACAACCTTTGAAGTGGCTGAATTAATTATGCCTAATGTTATTAAAAGTAATAAGGTTCGAGAACCTTTTAATGAAGAAAAACTTCGTAATGGTATAAAACGAGCTCTTGAAAAACGTCCGGTTAGTTTTGATGCAATTGAAGATGCTATTACACGTATTAAATCAAAACTTAGAGCTACAGGCGAACGTGAAGTGCAAGCAAAATTAATTGGTGATTTTGTAATTGAAGAGCTCAAAAATCTTGATAAAGTTGCTTATATTCGCTTCGCTTCTGTTTATTTCAGTTTTGATGATATTGAACAATTCAGTAATGAAATAGCGAAGTTGCAACAAAAATAATCTTAATTTAAAAGATAGCTATGGATAAAGATCTATATTATATGCAGCAAGCTATTGAGCTTGCTGAACTCGGTCGCTTTACCACTACCCCTAATCCTAATGTTGGTTGTGTTATTGTTAAAAATGATCAGATCATTGGCAAAGGTTATCATCAAAAAGCTGGCCAACCCCATGCCGAAGTTTATGCATTAAGAATGGCTGGTGACCAATCAAAAGGGGCAACGGCTTACGTAACATTAGAACCTTGCAGTCATTTTGGTCGAACTCCACCTTGTGCTGATGCTCTTATTCAAGCTGGCATAACGCGGGTAATTATTGCTATGCAAGATCCTAATCCTAACGTTGCTGGTAATGGCATTAAACGATTAAAAGATGCTGGAATTGAAGTTCAAGTTGGCATTTTAACTGAGCAAGCTGAGGCAATTAATAAAGGTTTTTTAAAACGCATGCGGACCGGCCTGCCATACGTCCAACTTAAAATGGCCGCTTCATTGGATGGTAAAATTGCTATGGCCTCCGGTGAAAGCAAATGGATCACATCAGCATTAGCAAGACAAGATGTACAACAATATAGAGCTCAAGCTAGTTGTATATTGAGCACCAGGAAAACAGTTCAAGCTGATAATGCCAGTTTAACTGTTAGATTTAATGAATTGCCTGATTCAATTAAAGAAATTTATCCTTTCGATGAAGTTCGTCAACCCGTACGAGTGATAATCGATAGTCAAAATCAAATGATTGGTAATGAAAATATTTTCAACAATTCTGGTGAAAATTGGATTGTTCGTAAGCAAAATCTGCCAATATTATCTTCAAATAGCAAACTTATCATTGAATCATCAACTAATCATCAAGTTGATTTATCAGAGTTGTTATCCATATTAGCTAAGCAACAAATGAATTCTGTATGGGTTGAAGCTGGATCTCATTTAGCCGGTGCGCTAATCGAACAAGATCTGGTTGATGAATTAATCATATATTATGCTCCTAAATTGCTAGGTCATAATGCCCAAGATATGTGCGTATTGCCTAACCTACAAAAACTTTCATTCGCGCCTCAATTCCAATTTGAGTCTGTTGACGTTGTCGGTGATGATTTACGAGTGGTATTAAAAAGAAAATAATAACCTATTTTCGCTGAAAATAAGGATTAAAAAATGAATCGTGATATTGGCAATATGTATGAAAAGCAACGGTTTACAACTCTTGATATTGAGCAATTTCTTAACACAAATGAATACCAGGTAATTGATGATTTTTCTTATGCCGAAATAGAAGGTATTGCCAAGGTCTGTGGTTATCAAATTGTATTTTTTTATCTTTCAGACAATATCGCGGTATTATCGATTGATGATGTTGTAGGGAATCCTTTTTTAGTTGATAAAGCCAATCAAATTTTAAGTTACCTTGACTTTGAGTTTAAAATTGGTCACCCATTTGAATTAACAGAACAATTTAATCATAATTACATATTTAAATATTCTATTTATGAAGATGAAATGAATTATTACTATGACTTTCAAGGAATGTTGTTAGTTTTAGGCATCAATTGGCAAGGTGATTTAGTTTCATTTGAATTAGTTAAGGATGAAAGTATTATCAATAATCGTCTAGAGATTTTTGCTACTTAAAAGGATTTTAATTTCTTTAAATCTAAGCACCATTTTGTTAACAGGTATCATTGATATCGAGTTTAATAGTATGTGGCAAAAAGATTTGCATATTCTTTTTATTAATAATTAATTTTCTTCAAATATTATTTACCTTATTTTGTATATTGCTATATTGATTAAATTATCTAATAAAAACATGGAACTAATCACTGAACTATAAAAATGGATTAACTAATTACCATGGTTTTAATTTTGCAACCTATTATTTTATCTGCACTACTTCAAGTTGATTGATATAGAGACTAATTTTATCTAGTAGCCCTAAACCATCTGATTCGGCAACATTGGTACCAGTTGCTGATGCTTTTTTCATGGCTAGTTCATAGTTGCTTTGAGTAGGAAACCATTCGCTAAGAAATGCGGCCAGTGATGCATCTCCTGTACAAGCTGAACTTAATTGTTTTATGGATACTGAATTACAGAACCAAATATTCTTGCATTTGAAAAATAAAGTCCTTTTGAGCCCATCGTTAATAATATATTTTGTGCGCCTTTCGAATTTATATACTCTAAGGTTATAATAATTCGTTTAGTTATTTCAATGGTTAAACCAAAAATCTCTGTCAATTCATCATTATTAGGTTTGATAAGTAGAGGTTTATATGTTAATAAATCTTGTAATATAGGATGACTAATATCTAGAATTATTTCGATATTTTTACTTTGGCAAATTTTTAAAATGGATTGAAAATATTCTGGTTTGATATTTTGTGGTAAACTTTTACTAATAACTAACTAGCTATCATTATTGAGAGACTCAATAATAGTTAGCATTTCGGTTTTTTTGTGGTCGGGAACGAAAGGTCCTTTTTCTACCAATTTGTATTCATCTTTCCCATTGCTAATGAAAACATTAATTTGAGTAATATCATCAATTAAGCAAGGGATAGTTTGTATTTGCATCTTGGCTAATTCATCGAGAATATACTTCCCCGAAAATCCCCCAAAAAAACCTAATGCACAACTCGTTTTATTAAATTTATGCAATACAATTAAAACATTGATTGCTTTACCATTTAGGACTATATTCAGTATATGATGTTCGGTTTACTGAATTAGGTTTTAGGTCGTTGCAATAAATATTCATATCAATTGCAGTATTCAGCGTTAAAGCATATATCATTTAACGCTCTATAATTTACCTGCACATCCACAAGTTGTAATGATCTTTTTAACAATTTCTTTCATTGCCGCTTTAGCAGGTTTCATATAGTGCCGAGGATCATTAGCATCTGGATTTTCAATAAAGTATTGTTTTAGGGCATCAGAAAAAGCAATTTTTAATTCTGTTGCAACATTAACTTTACAAATACCACGTTTTATACATTCACGAACATCTTTATCAGGAACGCCTGAAGCGCCATGTAAAACTAATGGAATATCTACTACTGAACGAATTTCTGATAAACGTTCAAAATCAAGTTTTGGTTCTGATTTATACATTCCATGTGCTGTACCTATCGCAATAGCTAACGAGTCTATGTTTGTTTTCTTAACAAATTCTATAGCTTGTTGTGGATTTGTATATAATGCATCTTTAGCATCGACAACAAGATCATCTTCGACACCACCAAGGCGACCGAGTTCAGCTTCAACACTTACATCATATCGGTGAGCATAATCAACAACCCGTTTTACAAGGGCAATATTTTCATCGAAAGGAAAGTGTGAACCATCAATCATTACCGATCTAACACCGGCATTTATTTTGTTAGTTATATCATTGAATTCTTCATGGTGATCTAAGTGTACAGCTAATGGAACATTATGTTTTCTTGATAATTCATTAGCAATAGCAATGATATTTTCAGTTCCTGCATAACTATATGTTCCTGGCGTACCAGCTAAAATGACCGGAGATTGACATTCAGCCACTGTTTCAACAATTACTTGCATTGTTTCTAAATTATGGATATTGAAGGCGGGAATAGCATACTGCTCTTTTTGGGCTTTTTTTAACATATTATGACTTGAGATAATACTCATTTTACTGCTCCTTAACTATAGTGAACCTCATAATCTTTAGTTTCTTTCAAATTGGAATTATTTTTTGTTAATTATGATTGCAAAATGAAAGTTATACTAGTGTAAATATTGTGAGATGGATCACAAATACTGACTTTTATCTCTGAATAAGAAATGTAATTGAGTATTTTTTTTGTCAAATATTTTCGATTAACCTAGAATAGAGAATAACTCTTCATATATATGAAAATTATATAGTTACAGTTTTAAACGGTTATGGTTTGTTGTAGATCATTTATATGATGAGGTTTATGAGTCTTGTACGAAGTATTTACCATTAACATAGGAAGTGAAAATTGGCTAAAGCATCTTCAGCTCTATTGAAACGTCGATTGGATATCGCAAAAATTGTACGCCAAAATGGTGAAGTAAAAGTTGATGAGTTGTCTGATCAGTTAAAGGTTTCTCATGTTACTATCCGACAAGATTTAACTTACCTTGAACAACAAGGATATTTAAAACGTTCATTTGGTGGCGCTATTTATATTTCTCCTGAGGGGCAAGTTCACAATTCTGTTGCATTAAATTCAAGTCAAACTAAGGGCAATTCTGATATTGATTTAGCAAAAGCGTGTTTAAGTTATATTAATGATGGTGATACTATTTTTTTAGGACATGGTTTTTTAACTCGGAAACTAATTCCTTTTTTACATAAAAAAAAATCATTACGTATCATTATGAATGATATAAGAAATGCACAATTAGTACGTGAATTTTCCGATGCAGAAGTCATTTTAATTGGTGGCGTTTTATGTGAAGGAAATATTATAAAAAGCTGTAATGAATTGATTAGCATTGGCAATAAGTATGCCATTTCTCATTTCATTATCGAATTAGCAGCCATAGATGGAGATAATTCTCTGATTATTGAAAATTGTGAACAAAAAGAAATATATCAACAAATCTTAAAATATTCTAAACATACTATTGGCCTTTTATTAGAAAGATCTTTACTTGCTGATAATCATAGTATTGGTAAATTAAAACATATAGATGTCACAATATTATCTAAAGCAGCGGTGACTGAGTATCATCACCAATTGTTAAATTCTAATTTTAAACAAATTGCGATTAATAAATATTGTATGACTTATCATAATCTATTGGGGACATAACTAATATGGAATTTAAAATTTGTACTGTAGGTGAATTGCTGGTTGAATTTTTGGCAAAGGAAAATAATCAACGCTTTGATCAAACAGGTGAATTTATTGGTCCTTATCCAAGTGGTGCTCCAGCAATATTTGCTGATCAAGTCGCTAAATTAGGTTTTCCTGTCATTTTATTTAGCTGTGTGGGAAAAGATAGTTTTGGAAAAATGTGCATTAATCGGCTTAAAAAAGATGGGGTGATTATTGACGGTATTACTTCACATAGTATGGCTAATACTGGTAGTGCATTTGTTAGTTATCAAGACCATAGTGACAGAGATTTTATTTTTAATATTCCTAATAGTGCATGTGGTTTACTATCATTTAATCATATTGATGAAAAATTGTTAAAAGATTGTAATCATTTGCATGTTATGGGGTCTTCGTTGTACTCTTTTCGAGCTATTGATGCGATGAGAAAAGCCTTGGATCTCATTAAAAATAAAGGTGGAACAATTTCGTTTGATCCTAATTTACGCAAAGAGATGTTTAACATTCAAGAAATGGAACAATCTTTTGGTTATATTATGGAGTATACCGATATTTTCTTACCTAGCGAAAATGAGGTTTGTTATTTTGCTCAGAATGATGAAAGTGAACAACAAACTATGTCAAATTTGCTAAACAATGGTATTAAGCATATTGTTGTAAAAGGTGGTGCTAAAGGAGCCAATTATTATGGTTTAGATGAACAAAAATGCTTAAAAATGATTCATGTAGATGGTTTTAATGTCGATTCAGTCGATCCAACTGGCGCTGGAGATTGTTTTGGTGCGACATTTGTGAGTTTATTATTAGCAGGGTACACTGTTGAAACCGCACTACAATTTGCTAACGTGAGCGGTGCATTGGCTGTATCAAAACAAGGGCCGATGGAAGGAACGTCTTCACTTACCGAAATCCAACAGTTTTTATCACAACATACAACTATTTAATTTGGTAACGAAAACTTAATTTTCCTTATTACAAAAAAATCCCAATAACATTGTTATTGGGAAAACATAAGGAATAGGAAAAACAATGAAATAAATGCATTGTAGAAGTTAGTATGCTCTTTTTCTGAAAAAATGTAAGTAAAGAAATTTATATATTTGTTTAAATATTTAGTATCTTTTTTGTTAATATATAGTAAATAAAATTGTTGTCTTATTTTAATTAATTTTGTTATAAGAAAATTTCTAGCAATGAATTTAAGAATAACTTGCCGTGATCTGTTATTTGCCAAGTTTTGTCATCTTCAACTAAATAATTTTTTTCTATAGCAAGAGAAATCGGTTGATCAATAGATTGCATAGGTAAAAATGTTCTTTGCTCAAACTCGATTTTAGGTGTTGGTTCAAATAGTCTGAATCTATTCATAAAAAATTCAAAGGCTAATTCATCTTTAGCTACAGTATAAGAGCGCTCTAAATAACGTCCTTGCATATATCCTTGTGGATGTTTTGTTTTCACCGTACGAATAATGGTACCGTCATTTTGTGTTAGTTTGCCATGAGCACCACAACCAATACCGATATAATCGCCGAATCGCCAATAATTTAGATTATGTTGGCATTGATAATTTGGTTTTGCATAAGCCGATGTTTCATATTGCTGATATCCATGGTTAGTTAGCAATTGGTGTCCTTGTTGATAAATATCCCAGAGCATATCATCATCAGGTAAAACAGGAGGTTTAGAACCAAACAAGGTATTCGGTTCAATTGTTAGTTGATACCAAGATAGATGTGGTGGAGCGATTGCAATTGCCTGTTTAAGATCATGCAATGCATCCTGAATTGTTTGATTTGGCAAGCCATGCATTAAGTCTAAATTAAAGCTTTTTAAATTTAAATCATGGGCTAACTTTCCTGCATCTATCGCTTCTTGTGGATTATGAACTCGTCCTAATTTCTGAAGTTTATCTGATTGAAAGCTTTGTACTCCAATCGATATACGGTTGATACCTGCTTGCTGATATCCTTTGAATCTTTCAACATCAACGGAATTAGGATTTGCTTCAATAGTAATTTCTGCATCATGATTAATTGGTATTATTTTGTTTATATTTGCCAATAAGTTATTAATTAATTCTGCAGAAAACAGGCTTGGGGTTCCACCACCTATGAAAATTGAATGAATGGAACGATCATGAGTAAGCAATACATCTTGTTTTAAATCATTAATTAAATGATCAATATATGCAGAGTAATCCGGCGCACTCTTCATTTTGTGTGAATTAAAATCGCAATATGGACATTTTTGCACACACCATGGCATATGTATATATAAACTCAGTGGAATTTTATACTGAAACATATGCCTTTCCTCAAATTTTTTACAAAGCGTGAGTAACTGATAAGAAATAGCTGGCTATATTACTCCAATTTAGTAAAAAAAGCTTTTATTGTCTGTATTCCGTTTTTATAATTCGAGTAATATGCGTACAATTAGATATAGATTATAGGCAGTATTCGCCAAGCAAATTAAATAGTTAGGAGTAAATATGAGTATTATTAAGCAGATTTTAGATAGTTATGCTACCGGTTCGTCATTGAGTTTATCAGTCCATCAAAATATATTTGGTGAATTACCTGTCCTAGTGATTAAACATCCTACATGTTCAGCAGCAGTATCGTTACAAGGTGCTCATTTACTATTTTGGCAACCTTCAACAGAAACTACACCGGTTATTTGGTTGAGTCAAAAAGCGAATTTTAAAAAAGAAATGGCAATTAGAGGTGGAGTGCCAATTTGTTGGCCATGGTTTGGTAAATTGGGTGATCCAATGCATGGTTTTGCTCGTTTAGTTGAATGGCAATTAGATTCTTGTAAAGAAGACAATAATGGTGTGGATTTAACTTTATCATTAACTAATAACCAACAGACAGAACGTTTTTTCACAAAACCTTTTAAGGCATGGTTAACCATCCATGTGGGACAAACTTGTGAAGTGACATTATCTTGCCAAGGAGATTTTGAAGCAACAAGTGCATTACATACTTATTTTGGTATTAATAATATTGATAATGTTACTGTTAAAGGTTTAGGGGATTCTTATCAAGATCGCTTACCAGTTGAAAATAAACCGGCTATTCTAGGACAACTAACCTTTAATCAAGAAGTCGATCGTGTTTATACTGATGCTGATGAATCAATCACCGTCTTTGATGGTAAGCGAACCATTAAATTAACTAATGTTAATGCAAGTGATGTCGTTACTTGGAATCCATGGATAGATAAAGCTAAAGCAATGGCTGATTTTGCTGATCAAGAATACCAATCTATGGTATGTGTTGAGACTTGTCGTATTAATAAACCATTAAAATTAGCGGCAACACAAAAATCAGTATATGGGTTTAAGATTGAAGTGATTTAACCATTATCTTTTGATTATTATAAATGCAATCAATATGTGATTTTATCTTTATAGGATTGATTATTTGATTGCGTTTACTAGCATAACACTTTATAATCCCTAGCGCTTTTTAAAGCACTAATTTTATAACCAACTACTGGGTCGCCTGTAATTGGTTTTTATTTTGAATAAATAAGAGAAATCAATATGTTTACATTTAAAGCTGAAGTAAGAAAAGAGCATGGTAAGGGTGCGAGCCGCCGCCTGCGTCACGCTGGTCAGTTCCCAGCTATTGTTTATGGTGGAACAGAACCTGCAGTTTCTATCGTGTTAGATCACAACCAAGTGTTCAATATGCAAGAAAAACCAGAATTTTATTCTGAAGTATTAACTATTGAAATTGATGGTAAAGCAGTTAAAGTTAAAGTACAAGCAGTACAACGTCATCCATTTAAGCCAAAATTAGTTCATATGGATTTTGTACGCGCATAATTACTTATTTGTTGAATTATTATTCAACACATCTTTAGATAAAAGGTCACCAATTTGGTGGCCTTTTATTTTTTTATTTGAGTCTAAAAAAGACAAGTATCTATTATTATGATTTATTCTATTAACTTGATGTATACTGGTAGTCAAACATAATAAAATAAATTGTAGATGACACCATTTTAGGAGAAATTCATGTCTGATATCCCAGCTTGCGATTTAGTTATTTTTGGCGCTAAAGGGGATTTAACGAGGCGTAAACTTTTACCGTCTCTATATCAATTAGAAAAATATGGAAAGTTACCAAAACAGACAAAAATTCTAGGTGTAGGCCGTGCTGATTGGGATCAAAAGGCTTATGCTGAAGTAGCTAAAGATGCGTTGATCTCATTTATGTCCGAGCCTTTAGATGAAACTGTTTGGCAACGACTTAGTCAGCGTCTAAACTTTCATAAATTAGATGTTAATGATATATCAGGCTTTGATTCTTTAAAAAATAAACTTGAAAAATCGCATCCTGCTATTTTTTATTTTGCTATGCATCCGAATGCATTTGGGACTATCTGCCAAGGCTTAGCAGCTGCAGGTATGAACCAATCTCAAAATCGAATTGTCATGGAAAAGCCATTAGGTTTTGATCTACAATCATCGAAAGAGATTAATGATTCAGTTGCAAAATTTTTTAGTGAGTCACAAGTTTATCGTATTGACCACTATTTAGGTAAAGAGTCAGTTTTAAATTTACTTGCATTACGCTTTGCTAACCCAGTGTTTGCTGCATTTTGGGATAGAAATTCAATCGATCATGTTGAAATAACTGTTGCCGAACAAGTTGGAATTGAGGGGCGCTGGGGCTATTTTGATAAAGCTGGACAAATGCGCGATATGGTGCAGAATCATTTATTGCAAATTCTTACTATGATTGCCATGTCTCCTCCAGCAAATCTTGACGATAATAGTTTGCGTAGAGAAAAGATTGCTGTACTTAATGCATTACGTCCAATTAATAAAACTAATATTCGTGAAAAAGTAGTTAGAGGACAATATACTGCCGGATTTGTTAATGGTATCAATGTCCCCGGTTATTTAGAAGAAGATGGCGCAAATAAGCAAAGTAATACTGAAACATTTGTTGCTATTCGTGTAGATATAGACAATTGGCGTTGGGCTGGGGTTCCTTTCTATTTAAGGACAGGTAAACGCTTACCGAGTAAATGTTCTGAAGTAGTCGTTTATTTTAAATCTTTGCCTCTTAATTTATTTAGCGAGTCTTATTCAGAATTACCACAAAATAAACTAACCATCCGTTTACAACCAGATGAAGGTATGGACATTGAAATTTTAAATAAAGTACCTGGATTAGATAGTACTCATAATTTACAAACCACTAAACTCGACTTAAGTTTTAGAGAAACATTTCATCAACATAGTGCTGATGCTTATGAGCGTTTACTATTAGAAGTGATGCGTGGCAGACAAGCTTTATTTGTTCACCGTGATGAGGTTGAAGCAGCATGGAAATGGGTTGATTCAATTATTAGTGCTTGGAATGTAGATAATGAATCACCAAAAAACTATCCTGCAGGTACTTGGGGACCTGTCGCTTCAGTGGCTTTGATCACCAAAGATGGTCATTCATGGCATGAATTTGAATAGAGGAATTACGAAAATGTTTACATTAAATAAATACTCAAACAGTCAACTATTGATTGAAGATTTAGCCTCCCATATTGTTAAAGAACTAAAAAAGGCTATTGAGAAAAAAGGACATGCTTCTATTGCCGTGTCTGGTGGAAAAACACCTATACCACTATTTAAATTATTAAGCCAACAAGATTTAGATTGGCATAAGGTTTTTATTACATTAGTTGATGATCGATGGGTAGCTGATACTGATGATGCGAGTAATGAGAAGTTAGTATTAACTTATTTACTACAAAATAAGGCTAAATTAGCTAATTTTGTCGGCTTGAAAAATAGTTGTGATAATCCATTCGACGGCGCAGAAATTACCGATAAAATATTAAATAAAATTCCGATGCCATTTGATGTGTTAATTTTGGGAATGGGTGAAGATGGACATACTGCCTCGCTTTTTCCTGGTACAGCTAATTTAATGGCGGGATTAGATATGAAATCCGGTCGCAAAGTTATCGGTATGACACCATTAACCGCTCCACTTGATCGTATTACCTTAACATTACCTACTATTTTAGATAGTGAAAATATCTATTTACATTTAGTCGGTGAAAGTAAGATGCAAGTGCTTGAGCAAGCAGAACAAGGCGATGATATTAATCAAATGCCTATTCGTGCAGTCTTGCAGCAGAATAGGGTCAATGTTATTGGTTTTTGGACCGCTTCTTAACACCAACCTTACTAGTTTTGACTGGTAAGGTTCTAATTGACAGTCAGGTACTAAAACCTGTTGTTACCTAAAATTATTGGTTCTTTATATCTATAATATATTGATAAATATAACTTTTTATTATAAATTATCAATTTAGTATTAAAAACTATATCTATAATTCCTTTTAATATTTTTTGCTACTTTATTTCAGTTGTTAGTATTTACTAACAGTTATAAACATTTTTTACATTGGCAGAAATAAATTAATTAAACATCTATTATTTTATTAACTTTTGTGGTAAAAAGTGGGGTAAAGTGGTAAAAAATAGGATTGCAATTAACATATTGATTTTTTTATAGTTTAAAAATAATAAAAATTGTTAATTATGGTGCTTTCATGTTTAGTGGTGCAATTTCAGTCAGTTTAGATAGTAAAGGGCGAATAGCAATTCCTACTCGCTATCGTGATTTTTTGTCTGACGGCTTAGTTTGTACCATTGGTTTATATCATCCTTGTTTAACACTTTATTCAATGTCTGAATGGCAAAAAATTGAATTACAACTATCAACATTGTCAACTATTGTTGAAGTAGAAAGAAGAATTAAAAGGCTACTATTAGGTTATGCAACGGAATGTAATTTAGATAATGCTGGACGTATTTTACTACCACCAACTTTACGTACTTATGCAAAACTAGAAAAACATACTATGTTTGTCGGCCAATCCAATAAATTTGAGATTTGGGATGAAGGAATATGGTATCAACAAATTAGTGATGATATTGCTGCGTTACCAACAGATATTGAAAACTTATCAGATAATTTAAAAAATCTAACAATTTAATAAGAGTAAATAACAATGGATTATCAACATAAAACAGTTTTGTTAAATGAAGCTGTAACGGCATTGAATTTAAAAAAAAACGGTATTTATGTTGATGGGACTTTTGGTCGTGGCGGTCATTCTCGTTTGATCCTCGAACAATTAGGGGATAAAGGGAAATTAATTGCAATTGACCGTGATGAGCGAGCTGAACAAGCAGCAGCTAAGATAAATGATCCTAGATTTACTTTTATTCGTGGTGAGTTTTCTAATGTTTATCAATATATTAATGAATTAGGGTTGTTAGGCAGCGTTGATGGTTTTTTGTTAGATTTAGGTGTGTCATCACCTCAATTAGATGATCCAGAAAGAGGATTTTCGTTTATGAGAGATGGACCACTTGATATGCGAATGAATAATCATAAAGGTGTAACTGCAAGTGAGTGGTTACTAAATAGTGATGAAAATGATATTGCATGGGTATTAAAAACTTTTGGTGAGGAAAAATTTGCTAAACGTATCGCACGTGCAATTGTTGAGCAAAATAAGGTGGCACCAATCACTCGAACTTTAGAGTTAGCGAGTTTAATTGAAAAAGCGACCCCGAAGAAAGATAAAAATAAACATCCTGCAACACGATCATTTCAAGCTATTAGGATTTACATAAATAGTGAACTAGAGGAAGTTGAACAAGCATTAAATAGCAGTTTATCGATATTGGCTAATCAAGGCAGACTGGCTGTGATTAGTTTTCATTCCTTAGAAGACAGAATTGTAAAACAATTTATTAATAAACAGAGTAAAGGCCCAGATTTACCTGCAGGGTTACCATTAACAGAACAACAAATTAAACAATATGGTAATGCTAAACTAAAATCACTTGGCAAAATTAAGCCGAGTAATGATGAAATATATGGTAACCCGCGTTCACGTAGCGCAATATTAAGGGTAGCAGAAAGGAAAAATGAATAGTAATCAAAACAATGAAATTTACAATAGAACTGATGTAGAAATACACAATCAAAAAAGACCAAGCAAAAGTTTATTTGGATTAATCCTTAATGATTTGCTTGGCCATCAAAAAATTTCATTATTGTTATTGTTACTTATTATTATTTCTGCTGGTGCTGTATTAATAACTACTCAGCAGGTACGTAAACAATTATTTGAACGTGAACAATTATTGCTTGAACAAGATGTATTAGAAAGTGAATGGCGTAATTTAGTTATTGAAGAAAATGTTCTTGCAGATCCCAAACGGGTTGAAGAAAAAGCTAAAAATCAATTAGGAATGTCTTATGTGACACCACAAAATGAAACCGTTATTGTGATAAAGAGTAAATAATGAAGTTTGCCAATAAAAATAAAAAAGATAACGTAAGACTTAATACGAAATCGAATAAAGGAAATAAATTAAACAGTAAAAAACAAGTTTTTACGCTTAATAGATTCTACCTTGTATATGGCTTTATTATTTTAGCAATTATTGGTTTGTTGGTGAGATTGGCTGTTTTACAAATAATAGAACCCGATAAACTTATTGCTGAAGCCAATAAACGTTCAATTCGTCATCAAGAAATGAGTGCGCCGAGAGCTATGATTACTGATCGTAATGGAAGAGCTTTGGCCGTTAGCGTTCCAATGTATGATGTTTGGGCTGATCCGAAAATAGTTGTGCAAAAAGGTGGTGTTGATGCCAATGATATTCGTTGGCAAGGATTAGCGAAAACGTTAAATATTCCAATATCGACATTAGAACAAAAATTGAGTAATCCATCGATGCGTTTTGTTTATTTATCTAAACAAATTACACCAACCATATCGGATTATTTAAAAAAATTAAAATTACCTGGAATATCGTTTGCTAAGACTTCAAAACGTTATTACCCTGCAGCAGAAAATATTGCCCAATTAATTGGCTTAACTGATATCGATGAGAACGGTACTGAAAAAGGTTCTGAAGGTATTGAAAAAAGTTTTAATAAATGGCTTATTGGAGAATCGGGACAACGTATAGTTAGACGAGATAGAGTTGGTCGTGTTATTGAGGAGCTCGAAAGAACAGAAAGTGAAATTGCCTCTGATTTAACGTTAAGCATTGATGAGCGTTTACAGTCGCTAGTTTATAGCGAGCTTAGCCAAGCAGTAGCATTTAATAAAGCTGATAGTGGTACAGCTGTTTTGATCGATGTTCATTCTGGTGAGATTTTAGCGATGGCAACCAGTCCATCCTATAATCCAAATAATCGAACTTCAATTGATTATAATTTGTTACGAAATCGGGCCATAACAGATGCATTCGAACCGGGTTCAACAGTTAAACCTTTAGTTGTTATGGCTGCATTAGAAAAGAAAATAGCCGACTTGAACACTATCATAGATACTAGACCTTTTTTAGTTAACCGCTATGAAATAAAAGATGTCTCTTATCAAAAAGCACTAAATTTGGCTGGTATTTTGGAAAAATCAAGTAACGTAGGGGTAAGTAAATTAGCACTACAAATGCAATCAGGTGATCTGGTTGAGTTTTATAGTCGTTTTGGCTTAGGTCAACCAACAGAACTTGGTTTAGGTGGTGAAGTTAGTGGTTCTATTGCTGCCGATAGAACAAGAAAATGGGCTGATATAGAGCGTGCAACATTTTCTTTTGGTTATGGTTTAAGCGTTACTCCATTACAATTGGCGAGAGCTTATGCAACTATTGGTAGCTATGGTGTTTATCGACCAGTTTCAATATTGAAAGTGAACGAACCAGTAGAAGGTAAACGGGTTGTAAGCGAAAAAATAGCTAAAACTGTAGTGCAATTGATGGAAGCTGTAGCCGTAACCGGTGGCGGAACTAAAGCCTCAGTTCCTGGATATAGTGTCGGCGTTAAAACGGGTACAGCTAAAAAACTAGCTGGTGGTCGATATGTCAACCAGTATTTAGCTTATACCGCAGGTATTGCACCGGCAACAGGGCCAAAATATTCACTAGTTGTGGTAATTGATAATCCAAAAGCAGGGCAATATTATGGCGGCTCTGTTTCCGCACCTGTTTTTAGTCGAATTATGGGGGGCGTTCTTAGAACAATGAACGTTAAACCAGATCGCCAAGTAGATGGCCAAATGATCGTATATTAGTAGGTAACAAATAATGGCAACAAACACATTTAAAACGTTATATAAATTATTAGGTGGGAGTGATCTGGAAATAGATGATTTCTCACTTAATCATTTGATAATTGATAGTCGAAAAGTAAATAAAGATGATGTTTTTATTGCTATTAAAGGGTATACCGTTAATGGTCGGGATTTTATTCCGCAAGCTATCTCATCTGGTGCTGCTGTAGTTCTAATTGAAACAAATAGAAAATCAAATGATTTGAAAATTGATTATCTTAAACAAAAAAATAAGAAGGTTATTCCACAAATTAGTATATTTCAGCTTTCTCAAAAATTATCAAAAATTGCAAACGATTTTTATTTTTCACCATCTAAAAATTTATCGGTTATTGGTGTAACTGGAACTAATGGTAAAACAACGGTAACTCAGCTTATCGCACAATGTGTAACTTTATTAAATCAAAAAGCTGCGTTATTGGGTACGATAGGTAATGGTATTTATAACCAACTTGAACCTTCAGTAAATACGACTTTATCTGCTATTGAAGTTCAATCAGCTTTAGCCGAATTTGTTACGCAACAAGTTCAAGTTGTCGCCATGGAAATTTCGTCCCATGGTTTAGCGATGAATCGAGTAAAAGCACTAAATTGTGCGGCAACAGTGTTTACTAATTTAAGCCGTGATCATCTTGATTATCATAAAACCATGAATAAATATGCTAAAGCAAAATGGTCATTATTCAGCGGTGATGAACACGAAAAGCAAGTTGCTAGTTCAGGTAAATCAATTATTAATTATGATGATGAATACGGACGGCGTTGGATAGATAAATTATCAAGTGTTACGGTTGTGTCATGTCAGCCTAAATCATTGCGCCGTTTAAAAACATTAGATAAAACCTATGTTGGTGTATCAATGATTGAATATCATGATAAAGGGGCCAAAATTCATATGGAATCGAGTTGGGGTAATGCTATTATTCACAGCCGATTATTAGGCGAATTTAATGTATCAAATGTACTGTTAGCAATCGCAACCTTGTTGACTCTTGATTATCCATTTTTTGCTGTTGTTAATATGGCATCATATCTTAAGCCGATCTGTGGTCGTATGGAAGTGATACATATAAAAAATAGTCCAACAGTCATTATTGATTATGCACATACCCCAGATGCATTACAAAAAGCATTACAAGCAAGTCGTATTCATTGTAAAGGCCAATTATGGGTGATTTTTGGTTGTGGTGGCGATAGAGATACCGGTAAAAGACCTTTAATGGCCGAAGTCGCGGAACAATTTGCTGATAAAATTGTATTAACAAATGATAATCCACGTACTGAAGATGAGACTAAAATTATTCATGATATAGAGCAAGGTTTAAGCAATATTAAAAATATACAAGTTATTACTGATAGAGTTACAGCTATTCGAGAAACGCTTGCTCAGGCTAAACCTGATGATGTTATCTTAATCGCCGGAAAAGGACATGAAGATTACCAAATTATTGGTAAAACCAAGCATCATTATTCAGATCAAGAAACGGTAAAACAGATTTTAGGAGTAGAGAATCTATCATGATTCCTTTAGTTATTAAACAAATTGCAACAATCGTCAATGGTACATCTTATCATCTTCCAGATGAAGAATTGGCTATTAATGAAATTTGTACTGATTCACGAAAAATTACTGATCAATCACTATTTATTGCATTGGTCGGGGAAAAATTTGATGGTCATTTATTTGCTAAACAAGCTATTGACGATGGTGCTATTGCGGTAATTGTAAATCGTAAAATCGATGATGATATTCCTCAAATAGTGGTCAATGATACTTATATAGCATTAGGTCAACTAGCTGAATTTGTAAGAGATCAAAGTTCAGCAAAATTTGTTGCGTTAACTGGTTCATCGGGCAAAACCTCCGTCAAAGAAATGACTGCCAATATTTTACAACAATGTGGTGAGACTCTTTATACTCAAGGTAATTTTAATAATGATATAGGAGTGCCACTAACTTTACTACGATTAAAGAAGCAAGATCAATTTGCGGTTGTTGAGTTAGGTGCTAATCATATAGGTGAAATTGCTTATACTACACGCTTAGTTAAACCAAACAGTGCACTAATTAATAATATAGCTTTGGCGCATATTGAGGGATTTGGTTCTCTTGATGGTGTAGCAACAGCTAAAGGTGAAATTTTTGAAGGATTAGCTGATAACGGAATTGCAATTATTAATTTGGAAAGTTGTTCTGATAAATGGTTAGCAATGCTCAAAAATAAAACTGTCTGGACCTTTTCGATACATAATTCTGCTGCTGATTTTTATGCTAGTAATATTGAAATTATGGATCAGACTACTTTCACATTACATACACCAATTGGTGATAGTGAAATTACCTTACCATTAGTTGGTGAGCATAATATATCAAATGCCATAGCTTCGTCTGCTTTAGCAATATCTGTAGGAGCAACGTTAACACAGGTTAAAAAAGGTTTAGCTGCGTCAAAATCGGTAAAAGGACGATTGTATCCTGTTAGGTTAAATCAAACACAGTTAATTTGGGATGATTCTTATAATGCTAACGTAGGCTCAATGTCTGCTGCTATTCATGTTTTAGCAACACAGCCCGGATATAAAGTATTAGTCGTTGGTGATATGGCTGAATTGGGTAACGATGCAAGCATTTATCATCAACAAATCGGCGAGTTAGCTAAACAACAAAATATTGATTGTGTTGTTAGTGTCGGCCAGTTAAGTGAATTAATCAGTCAATTTAGTGGTGTTGGTCATCATTTTATTGATAAACAAAGTGCTGTAGATTATTTATTAAACTTACTACGTCTATATCCAACTTTAACTATGTTAGTCAAAGGATCACGTAGTGCAAAAATGGAAGATCTTATCGTGGAAATTCAAACAAAAATAGGTCGGGATTAAAATTATGTTGGTGTGGATATCAGAATATTTAGTTAAATATTTTACTTTCTTTAATGTTATTTCTTATCTTACGGTAAGGGCTATTTTAGCGCTATTAACTTCATTGACCATTTCGCTAATTATGGGGCAAAAAGTCATTGATTGGTTACAAAAATTGCAGATTGGTCAAGTTATCCGTAATGATGGTCCGGAATCTCATTTAAGTAAAAAAGGAACACCAACAATGGGGGGAACGCTTATATTGGCCTCCATTTCAATTTCCGTATTTTTATGGGCTGATCTGCGAAATCCTTATGTTTGGGTAACATTATTTGTATTACTTGGTTATGGTATTGTTGGTTTTGCAGATGATTATTTAAAAGTTATACGCAAAAATACTGCGGGGCTAATTGCTCGATGGAAATATTTTTGGCAGTCAGTTATTGCATTAATTGTTGCTTTTGGTCTTTATGCTTATGGAAAAGATAGTTCTGTTACAGTTCTAGTTGTTCCATTCTTTAAAGATGTGATGCCACAATTAGGATTGTGGTTTATTTTACTAACTTATGTCGTCATAGTTGGCGCTGGTAATGCAGTAAATTTGACCGATGGTCTCGATGGATTGGCAATTATGCCAACAGTTTTTGTTGCTGCTGGTTTTGCACTTGTTTCTTGGGCAACTGGTAATGTTAATTTTGCTGCCTATTTACATATTCCATATATTAAATTTAGTGGTGAATTAATGATTGTTTGTACTGCAATTATTGGTGCTGGCCTTGGTTTTTTATGGTTTAACACTTATCCGGCAATGGTCTTTATGGGCGATGTCGGTTCATTAGCTTTAGGTGGTGTGTTTGGCATTATTTCTGTTTTACTTAGACAAGAGTTCTTATTGTTAGTTATGGGAGGTATTTTTGTTATTGAAACCTTATCTGTAATTTTACAAGTAGGATCCTTTAAATTAAGAGGGAAACGAATTTTTCGAATGGCACCAATTCATCATCACTATGAATTAAAAGGTTGGCCTGAACCAAGAGTTATTGTTCGGTTTTGGATTATTTCACTGATGTTAGTGGTAATTGGGTTATTAACTTTGAAATTACGCTAAAGAATATTAGAGCAGGATTAAATCATGGTTGATTATCAAGGTAAAAAAGTTGTTATTATCGGATTAGGTATTACAGGATTATCCTGCGTTGACTATTTTCTTGCTCAAAATGTTATACCAAAAGTAATTGATACTCGTACCTCTCCTTCTGGATTAGAACAACTAGATGAGCGTGTTAGGTATCATTTAGGTAATTTAAATACTGATTGGTTGTTTGAAGCTGACTTGATTATTGCCAGTCCTGGTATTGCTTTATCTACACCTGAATTACAAAAAGCAGCAGAACTCGGTATTGAGATTATTGGCGATGTTGAACTTTTTTGCCGTGAAGTCAATCAACAAAAAAATAAAAAAGTTATTGCTATTACCGGGGCAAATGGTAAAACGACTGTCACAACTTTGGTTGGTGATATTGTAAAAGCCGCGGGTATAAAAGTTGGTGTGGGTGGCAATATTGGTGAACCCGCTTTATCATTATTGCAACAAAACTGTGATGTTTATGTTCTCGAACTATCAAGTTTTCAATTAGAAACAACATCAAGTTTACAAGCTTCTGTGGCAACGATTTTGAATATTTCTGAAGACCATATGGATCGTTATCCACTAGGATTGATGCAATATACTGAAGCGAAACAACGAATTTATCATAATGCAAAATGTTGTGTTATTAACTATGATGATAAATTGACTAAACCGTCTGGTAAACAACACCATTGTGTCTCATTTGGATTAAATAGTGGAGACTATCATTTAGATGAGAATTATGAACATTTAATTGCAAAAAATCAGCCTGTTTTATCAACTAAATCAATGAAACTAATCGGCTGTCATAATTATCTGAATGCATTAGCAGCCTTAGCTATTGCTGATACTTTACAGATCCCACGTGATTCAAGCTTACAAACAATTTCTAATTTTCAAGGTTTACCACATCGTTTTGAATTAGTCTTTGATAGCAATAATGTCAAATGGATTAATGATTCTAAAGCCACTAATGTAGGTAGTACCGAAGCGGCATTGCAAAGTGTTATATGTAATGGAAAACTATTTTTATTGTTAGGTGGCGATGGTAAATCAGCAGACTTTACCCCTTTGATTCCTTATTTAAAAAGTAGGAATATCGAAATTTTCTGTTTTGGCCGAGATCGAGATTTGCTAGCAAATTTAGCTCCTGAAATCACAACTGTTACGCTAACTATGTCCGAAGCCATGCAGTGTATAGCTAAAAAAATAGTCGCAAATGATGTTGTATTACTCTCACCGGCTTGTGCAAGTTTAGACCAATTTAAAAATTATATTGAGCGTGGAAATCTATTTGCACAACTTGCCAAACAGTACGGTTCAAGGAGTGATGAATGACATTATTTTGGATAAAAAAACAAGTGAATCCAAATATTCCATTTGATAACCAATTACTTTGGACTGTAATTGGTTTAATGGTATTTGGTTTAATTATGGTGACATCTTCATCAATGGCGTTTAATGAGAGTGATCCATTCTTCTATACGCAACGAGAGTTGATTCAAATTGGAATGTCGCTCTTTTTAATGTGTATAACGTTATATATTCCGATGCAACGTTGGCAACAATTTGGATCAGTTTTATTAATTCTTTCAATTGTTATGTTGATAGTTGTTTTAGGGATTGGCTCTTCAATTAACGGTGCGTCTCGTTGGATCCCATTAGGTGTTTTTAATTTTCAGCCAGCTGAACTTTCTAAATTATCGTTATTTTTATTTTTAGCTGGTTATTTAGCCCGTAAGTCAGAAGAAGTCCAAAGCGGCTTTTGGGGCTTTTTTAAACCTATGGTTGTTATGGCGGTTTTGTCAATTTTGTTACTCAAACAACCTGATTTAGGTACTGTAATTGTATTATTCATGGTAACAATAGGCATCTTGTTTATTGCTGGCGCTCAATTATGGCAATTTATTGCGATTTTACTAACTGGAGTTGGTGCTGTAGTTTGCCTTATTTTATATGAGTCTTATCGTTTAACACGTTTAATGACATTCCTTGATCCGTGGCAAGATGCAACTGGTGCTGGTTATCAGCTAGTTGCATCGTTAATGGCAATTGGTAATGGTGGTATTACTGGACAAGGCATTGGTAATTCTATTTTTAAATTACGTTATTTACCTGAATGTCATACCGATTTTATTTTCTCAATTATTTCAGAAGAGTATGGGTATATTGGTGTTGCTGCATTATTGTTATTACTCTTCTTTTTAACCTTTAAAGCATTAGCAATTGGCTATCGAGCTTTGAATGAAGGTTCCCAATTTTCAGGCTATTTGGCTTGTGAAATTGGTATTTGGTTTGGATTTCAAACTTTTGTTAATATTGGTGTCACCTCCGGTATGTTACCGACAAAAGGTTTAACCTTACCATTTATTAGTTATGGAGGCTCAAGCCTTATTGTGATGAGTATTGCGGTTGCAATATTACTGAGAATAGATTTTGAGTTTAGGCAACAACAAACTCAAGCAAGAATAAGGTCGATAAAATAATGAAAAAATTATTAGTCATGGCAGGTGGAACAGGTGGCCATGTATTTCCAGGTATTGCCGTTGCTCATTATTTAATGAAGCAAGGTTGGCAAGTAAGGTGGCTAGGTACTGCTGATCGTATGGAAGCACATTTAGTGCCAGAAAATGGTATTGATATTGATTTTATTCAAATATCAGGCTTGCGAGGAAAAGGTAAAATGGCCTTATTAAAGGCGCCTTACAAAATATTAAAAGCGGTTTTGCAAGCAAGAAAGATCTTAAAAAATTATCGTCCGGATGTCGTTTTAGGTATGGGAGGATATGTTTCCGGACCGGGAGGAATTGCGGCTAAATCTCTAGGCATTCCGGTTGTATTACATGAACAAAATGGTATAGCAGGTTTAACTAACAAATCCTTAGCTAAAATTGCGACCAGAGTTTTACAAGCTTTTCCAACAGCATTTCCTAATGCAGAAGTTGTTGGAAATCCTGTTCGTAGTGATTTATTAACAATTGAAGAACCACGCGAAAGATTTAAAGATCGACAAGGCCTAATTAGAGTTTTGATTATGGGCGGAAGTCAAGGAGCTAAGGTCATCAATGATGTTGTACCTCAAGTAATTACAAGATTATCTGATAAGTATGTTGTTTGGCATCAAACAGGAAAAGGTATGTTAGATGAAGTACTTAAATCATATCAGCATTGTGATATGACAAATAATCGTGTGACAGAATTTATAACAGATGTAAAAGAAGCTTATGATTGGGCTGATATCGTAATTTGCCGTAGTGGAGCATTAACTGTAAGTGAGATTGAAGTTGTTGGTATTGGAGCTATTTTTGTACCATTTATGCATAAAGATCGCCAACAATTTTGGAATGCGAAATCTTTAGCAGATATTGGTGCGGCAAAGATAATTGAACAACCAGATTTCAATGTTGATTCTCTATTTACGTTACTTGAACATTTGAGTCGCGAAGATTTAGTTGAAATGGCTATTAAAGCAAAAAGTTTATCAATTATAAATTCGACGGAAAGAGTAGCCGAAACGCTTATTTCGGTGGTAAAATAGTGAATTTTATATATAATTTTAAGTAATTGTCTTGTTGATGTGTTTAATATTTAATCTTAATTTGTTTGATAAATGATTGTCCAATAAATTTTTAAATACCAAATACTAAACAAGAAGTAACTAACTAGTTAGGGGTTTAAGTGTGAATACTAAGGAATTAGCTGAATTAAGAGCAATCATTCCAGAAATGAAACGAGTCAAACATATCCATTTTGTTGGTATTGGTGGCGCGGGCATGGGCGGTATTGCTGAAGTTCTTGCTAATGAAGGATATCAAATTAGCGGTTCAGATATTGCTGAAAATCCTGTAACTCAGCATTTAGAAACATTAGGCGCTAAAATTGTCATTGGTCATGCTGCTGAAAATGTCCTGAGTGCTAGTGTTGTGGTTATCTCTTCGGCGATTTCTCAGGATAATATAGAAGTTATTGCAGCTAGAGAGGCTCGGATACCAGTGATTCAAAGAGCTGAAATGTTAGCTGAGTTAATGCGTTTTCGATATGGTATTGCTATCGCTGGTACCCATGGTAAAACAACCACTACAGCAATGGTTACTTCTATATATGCAGAAGCTAAACTTGATCCAACTTTTGTTAATGGTGGATTAGTAAAAGCGGCAGGAACACATGCTAGACTAGGTAGTAGCCGTTATTTTATTGCTGAAGCGGATGAAAGTGATGCTTCATTTCTACATTTACAGCCTATGGTCTCTATAGTTACTAATGTCGAACCTGACCATATGGATACCTATCAAGGAAGTGTAGAAAATCTTAAGCAAACCTTTATCTCTTTTTTACGCAATCTTCCTTTTTATGGTTTAGCCGTAATGTGTTATGACGATCCGATTAATCGCGAGTTATTACCAGTGGTTGGTCGTAAAATTATCACCTATGGATTTAGCGAAGAAGCCGATGTTGTAATTAAAAATTATCGCCAAGAAAGAGGTGTTAGCTATTATACCGTTTGCCGTCCAGATAGAGATGATTTACACATTGAATTGAATGCTCCAGGCAAACATAATGCTTTAAATTCTGCGGCAGCGATTATTGCGGCAACAGAGGATGGAATTGATGATGATTCAATTGTACGTGCGCTGGCTAAATTTGCCGGTACTAGTCGACGTTTTGATCTATTAGGTATTTTTCCTTACGGAAATGATAAAGATATAATGATGGTTGATGATTATGGACATCACCCTAGCGAAGTTAATGCTACAATTCAAGCGGCTAGAAATGGCTGGCCAGATCGGCGTTTAGTTATGTTGTTTCAACCGCACAGATATACACGAACTAGGGATCTATTTGATGATTTTGCCCAAGTACTTTCTCAAGTTGATGCATTAGTGATGTTAGATGTTTATTCTGCCGGAGAACAACCTATTGCTGGTGCTGATAGTCGTTCACTTTGTCGTTCAATTCGTAATCGAGGGAAAGTGGATCCAATTTATGTTTCAGATTTAGATCTTGTACCGGAAATTATGAAAGAAATATTACAAGGTGGAGATTTGTTATTAACACAAGGCGCAGGTAGTGTTGGTCGGATTGCCCGTCAATTAGCTGGCAGCCAATTATTTTCAAAAGGGGTTTTATAATAATGGTTGATAAAGTTGCTGTATTGTATGGAGGAACCTCTGCTGAACGTGAAGTATCACTAAAATCAGGACAAGCTGTTCTAGCAGGATTAAAAGCAAATGGTATTGATGCTCATCTTGTTGATACAAAAGAGTATTGTATAACTAATTTAAAACAAGATGGTTTTTCAAAAGCATTTGTTATTTTGCATGGACGAGGTGGTGAAGATGGTATTACCCAAGCTATTTTAACTTATCAAAATATTCCTTATACCGGAAGTGATGTTTTATCCTCAGCATTAACTATGGATAAGTTAAAAACCAAACTAGTGTGGAAATCACTTGGTTTACCTGTTGCTGATTATGTAATGGTTGATAAATCACAATCAATTGATGTTGATAATATAATTAAACAACTTGGCTTACCATTGTTTGTTAAACCTAGCCATGAAGGTTCAAGTGTCGGTATGTCAAGAGTTAATCAAGCAGATGAATTAAAAGCAGCTGTTGATATTGCCTTTAAATATGATAATACTGTAATGATCGAATCATTTTTAGCTGGTCCAGAGTTTACTGTAGCTATTGTTGGTGATGATGTTTTACCTGCAATTTACATTAAACCCGCTACCAATTTTTATGATTATGATGCAAAGTATTTGTCAGATAAAACCCAATATTTTTGTCCAAGTGGATTAAGTGATGCTAAAGAACAAGAAATTCGTAAATTGGCATTAGACGCTTATAAAGCCGTAGGATGTAGAGGTTGGGGACGAGTCGATATTATGTTTGATGAAAATGAAAAGCCATATTTGCTTGAGGTAAATACTGCTCCAGGCATGACAGATCATAGCTTGGTTCCAATGGCGGCAAAAGAATATGGCTGGTCATTCAGTGATTTGGTTAACCGTATTTTACAATTAGCAACCATTTAATTGGCTTTATTTTTATGAAAAAAGTCCGACAAGCAGCGCATAAACATCAAAACCAGAGTAGAAGAAAGTTGCTTGTTTTTCGCAATACAGAACAAATGCTAGGCTTTTTGTTCTTACTTGTAATAGTTGTTATTTGTGGATGGGCTGTCAATTGTATTAAAGATTGGATGGAAGATCCTGATCAGATGGTATTATCACAATTGACCTTAAGTGGTGATTATACTTATACGACAGAAGATGATCTTAGACAAGCAATTCTGGGATTAGGTTTACCAAATACTTATATTGGCCAAGATGTTGATGATATTCAGCAAGAAATTATGCGATATCCTTGGGTAAAACAAGCAAGTGTTCGTAAACAGTGGCCCGACAGGTTGATTGTATACATTGAAGAATATAAACCTGCGTTTTACTGGAATGATTTATATTTACTTGATAAAAATGGTAGTACTTTTAGTGTGCCATTGGATCGTTTGAAAGATTTATCATTGCCGAGACTTTATAGTCCTGAAGGTAAAGCCAAGTCAATGTTAGAAACTTATTTTAGATTAGAGGATATCTCTAAAAAATGGGCTAATAATAAATCTACTTTGACAATTCAGGCGGCAATATCGGATGAACGTAATGCATGGCAATTAATGGTAAAGCAATGTAAAGTTGATTTATGTTCTGAAAATGAGGAAATAAAATTGATATTAGGTAGTGAAAAAATAGAACAACGTTATCAACAATTTATCAAATTATTTCCAGAAATTCAGTCAAGAATACCCGATGGTGAAAAAATAACGGCTGCTGATTTACGTTATGAAAATGGTATTTCAGTGCAACGAGAAAAAATCTCTCAATAAGGAATAAACAAAGGCTGAAGTATGAAAGCAACAGAGAAAAAATTGGTTGTTGGACTTGAAGTTGGCACCTCGAAAGTTCTTGCCCTCGTTGGTGAAGTTCTTCCTGATGGTATTGTCAACATTATTGGTGTTGGACATTGTCCATCAAAAGGCGTTGATAAAGGTGGTGTGAACGATCTTGAATCAGTGGTTAAATCAATCCAACGAGCCGTTGATCAAGCTGAATTAATGGCTGATTGCCAAATATCTTCTGTTTATTTAAGTCTGTCAGGTAAACATATCCGTTGTCAGAATGAAATTGGAATGGTGCCGATTGCAGATGAAGAAGTGACAGCAGAAGATGTTGAAAATGTTGTTCATACCGCTAAATCTGTGCGTATTTTAGATGAACACAGAATTTTACATGTTATTGCCCAAGAGTACTCTATTGATTTACAAGAAGGTATTAAAAACCCAATTGGATTATCTGGTGTAAGAATGAAAGCGAAAGTTCATTTGGTCACCTGCCATAATGATATGGCAAGAAATATAGTTAAAGCAGTAGAACGTTGTGGATTAAAAGTTGATCAGCTTATTTTCTCTGGTTTAGCATCGAGTTATGCCGTATTAACTGATGATGAAAAAGAGTTAGGTGTTTGCGTCATAGATATAGGTGGCGGAACAATGGATGTCTCAGTTTATACTGGTGGAGCATTACGTCATTCTGTAGTTATTCCTTATGCTGGTAATGTTGTTACCAGTGATATTGCTTACGCATTTGGTGCACCACCAATGGATGCAGAAAATATTAAAATTCGTTATGGATGTGCTGTTGGTTCACTAGTAGGTAAAGATGAAGTTATTGATGTTCCAAGTGTGGGTGGACGTCCGTCTCGTTCATTACAGCGACAAACATTAGCTGATGTCATTGAGCCTCGTTATTCAGAGCTTTTATCACTAGTCCAAAAAGAGCTATCAGTATTACAAGACGAGCTTAAAAGACAGAATGTTAAATATCAATTGGCAGCAGGAATTGTGTTAACAGGCGGTGCTGCTCAAATTAAAGGTATGGTTGAATGTGCTGAAAAAGTTTTTCAAAATCAAGTGCGTATTGGCCAACCTTTAAATATTTCAGGATTAACTGATTATGTACAAAAACCATATTGTTCAACAACTGTAGGGTTATTGCATTATGGTAAACAAAGTTTATTACATGATGATGCTAAAGACAGCAATAAATCATCATTAAAAGGGATAGCTAAACGTTTGACCGGTTGGTTCAAAAAAGAATTTTAGCTAATATATTTAATAACTTCGTAGACATTGTAGCTGGTTATCTGTACAATGTTCTTAGATCGTAAATTTGGAGATAAGTTATGTTTGAGCCTATGGTTGCGGATGATGAGCCAGCAGCTGTCATTAAAGTTATTGGTGTCGGTGGCGGCGGCGGTAATGCTGTTGAGCATATGATTGCTGAACATATTGAAGGCGTTGAGTTTTTTGCAGCAAATACTGATGCACAAGCATTAAAAAGAATAAAAGTTGGTCAAACTATCCAAATCGGAAATAATGTTACCAAAGGACTTGGTGCTGGCGCTAATCCAGAAGTTGGCAGAAACTCAGCAGAAGAGGATCGTGATGTTATTCGTAGTGCGATTGAAGGTGCCGATATGGTCTTCATTGCAGCCGGTATGGGTGGCGGAACGGGTACTGGTGCTGCACCAGTTGTTGCTGAAATTGCTAAAGAATTAGGTATTTTAACTGTTGCTGTAGTTACAAAACCTTTTGGATTTGAAGGTAAAAAACGCATGGCTTTTGCTGAGCAAGGTATTGCTGAGTTAGCTAAACATGTTGATTCTCTTATTACAATTCCAAATGATAAATTATTAAAAGTTTTAGGTCGTGGCGTTAAATTATTAGATGCATTTGCAGCAGCAAATGGCGTATTAAAAGGCGCAGTGCAAGGTATCGCCGAACTAATTACTAAACCTGGTCACATCAACGTTGACTTTGCTGACGTTAGAACTGTCATGTCAGAGATGGGCTATGCGATGATGGGTTCTGGTCGTGCAACTGGTGATAATCGAGCTGAAGAAGCAGCTGAAATGGCTATTTCAAGTCCTTTACTTGAAGATATTGATTTATCAGGTGCTCGTGGTGTATTAGTTAATGTTACCGCAGGCCTTGACCTTGGTCTTGAAGAGTTCGAAACAGTAGGTAGCACCGTAAGAGCATTTGCTTCTGATAATGCTACTGTTGTTGTGGGTACAACTTTTGACCCAGATATGTCAGATGAGATTAGAGTGACTGTGGTTGCTACAGGTATTGGAATGGATAAACGTCCAGAAGTTAAAATAACTAAACCAGCTGCTCATCACGGCTCATTGTTTGGTCAAACTAGTCATTTGCCTTTACAACAAGAAGAAGCATCAATATCTAAGGTTGTAAACGAACCTGATGTATCTCCTATTGAGGAGCGTAAAATTTTAGATATTCCTGCATTTATTCGTAAGCAGGCTAATTAGTATTGAACTTATTTGATTTATTATTGTCTAATGCAATAGTAACAAATAAAAAAAGTAGGTGCGAAGTGAAACAAAGAACATTAAAAAAGACAATTCAAGCAACTGGTGTCGGTTTACATACTGGTAAAAAAGTTACTTTGACATTACGTCCTGCACCGGAAAATACAGGTGTTATTTATCGTCGTACAGATTTAAATCCGTATGTTGATTTCCCTGTGGATGCAAAATCAGTGCGAGATACAATGCTTTGTACCTGTTTGGTTAATGAAGATAATGTTCGTATTTCAACTGTCGAACATATTAATTCAGCATTAGCTGGACTTGGTATCGATAATATTATTATTGAAGTAAATGCTCCGGAAATTCCAATTATGGATGGTAGTGCAAGTCCGTTTATCTATTTATTACTAGATGCTGGAATTGCTGAACAAAATGCATTGAAAAAGTTCTTACGAGTAAAAGAAACTGTTCGTGTTGAAAATGGTGATAAATGGGCCGAAGTGCGACCATATAGTGGTTTCCGTTTAGATTTTACTATTGATTTTCGTCATCCGGCTATTGATAGTAGTTCGCAACGTTACCAACTGGACTTTTCTTCTGAATCTTTTATTCGCCAAATTAGTCGTGCAAGAACTTTTGGCTTTATGCGAGATATCGAAGCTTTACAATCTAAAGGCTTATGTTTAGGTGGTAGTTTAGATTGTGCGATTGTTGTTGACGATTATAAAGTTCTTAATGATGACGGTCTCCGTTTCGAAGACGAATTTGTACGTCATAAAATGCTAGATACCATTGGTGACTTATATATGAGTGGCCACAATATGATTGGTGAAGTTGTTTGCTATAAATCAGGTCATGCATTGAATAACCAACTATTGCAAGCTTTATTGGCGAAACAAGATGCATGGGAATATGTCACATTTACTGAAGAGCAAAGTGTTCCTGTTGCTTTAGGTACTAAACAACTTGTTCTAGCATAAATCATTAAACGAGAATAATCGCTTTATTAACGCTTCCGAATTGGAGGCGTTTTTTATTTTTATAATTATGAGATATTAACATGAATAATAGCCATTTCTTTGCTCATTTATCACGTTTGAAATTAATTAATCGCTGGCCTTTAATGCGTAATGTGAGAACAGAAAATGTATCTGAGCATAGCCTACAAGTTGCTTTTGTTGCACATGCATTAGCAATCATTAAGAATAAAAGATTTAATGGCAATGTTAATCCTGAGCGAATCGCATTATTAGCGATGTACCATGATGCATCAGAAGTATTGACGGGTGACTTACCGACACCAACTAAATATTATAATCCGCAAATCACATCTGAATATAAAAAAATTGAAAAAATAGCTCAAAATAAACTCATTAATATGTTGCCTAAAGAGTTGCAAGATGATTTTAGATCATTAATTGATGATGATTATTATAATGAGTCTGAAAAGAATATCGTAAAACAAGCAGATGCTTTGTGTGCATACCTTAAAACCATCGAAGAACTTAGCGCTGGCAATAATGAATTCAAGTTAGCTGAGCAACGTCTGAAAAAAACATTATCTGAACGCAATAGTCCTGAAATGGATTACTTTTTAGATATATTTGTACCAAGTTTTAGTTTATCTTTAGATGAAATCACTATGGATAAATAGCTTTATCTATTTTTTAATAACTAATTTATTAAATAGTAAGATAAAAAATTAAGGTATATCTTATTTATTTTTGATAAATATAACGCTTTACTGGACGACCAATTGGTAAGTAAGTCAAATGACTTTCTATCTCTCCCAGTTCTTCTAAGTAATCAAGATATTTCTTAACAGATATTCTAGATAGTGAAATTAATTCAACAATATCACTCATTGAAAAATCTTTCTTATAATTAGCGATCACCTCTCGTACTGATTGTAATGTTTGTGAATCGATACCTTTAGGTAACCTAGTTGAAGAATTAACGTGTTTGGTAAAAATCCGATCATCTAATTGATCTTGATTTAGTATTTCTGATGATGATAACAATCGAACTCGTTCTTGATAGGAGATTAAGGCTGTGCGAAATCTTTGAAAAGTAAAAGGTTTAACTATGTAATCAATGACTCCTAAACGTAATGCTGTCTGAATGTCGTTGGTATTACATGCTGCTGTTACCATTATGATATCTATTTTGGGATAACTAATGCGAATGTATTTTAATAATTCAAGACCATTTAATTTTGGCATAAATACATCAAGCAGTAACAGGTCAATGTGGTTATCATGAATAAAATGTAGTGCTTGTTCTCCATTACTAACAACAGATGCCAAATTGAAACCAGGTAACATTTGTAAATATTTTTTATTTAATTGAGCCACCATTGGATCATCTTCAACGATTAAAACTTCTACCATTTGCTTATTTATTCCTATATATCTCTTTTAGTGGTAATAGTACCTTAAAACAAGTCCCTTTTTTATTATTAAGATCACATAATTGTATATGCCCATCTAATTCATCAATACTAGCCAATACTAAATAGAGTCCAAAGCCACGGTTATCACCTTTAGTCGAATAGCCTTTTTGAAAAATATATTGAATATCTTTTTCTGAAATACCTTCTCCGTTGTCATTAATTTCTATTTCAAAATTAGAGTTATCTATGACCAAACTTACTTTTATTTGTTTATCATCTAAAAACTGTACAGCATCCAACCCATTATCAATTAAATTACCAAGTATTGTGACTAAACTATGAATTACAGAAGTGTCTGTTATGGGGGCTAAAACACCATCAATATTGAACTCTAACGTAACATTTAATTCCCGTGCTCGACTAAACTTACTATTTAAAAAACCGGCAATAATGGGATCTTTTATATATTGACTAACAAGTTGAGATTCAGCCTGTTGATTGCCAATAATTTGTTCAAGGTAATCCATTAATTCTTGTTTATTATCATTGAAAGCTAAACCATAAATAACATGTAATTTATTATTGAATTCATGTGATTGTGAACGTAAGGCGTCAGCATATCGATTTACCCCTGTTAAATTCTCCGCCAATTTACGAACCTCTGTCATATCTCTAAATGAGGCAATGGCTCCGACTAAAGCATCATTAACAAATAAAGGTGTTCGATTGGTGAGTATTACCACTCCATTGATATTTTGTTCACAATCATATTCAGCATTACCACTCATCATCACTTCATGTAGACGAGTATTAGGAATGAAATTGTTAATAGGTAAGCCAATAATATTTTCTTTATCATCATCTATACGCAAAATTCTAATCGCTTCATCATTAATTTGGGTTATTAAACCGTTGCGATTGATAACGACAATCCCTTCTTTTACTGTTCTAATAATTGCATTTCGTTCTGCAAATAACTGAGCCATTTGAATTGGTTCAAGACCATACAGGATCTTCTTGATATTATGGGATAACAAGTAGGCTAAAATAATAGCGATAGTTAACGAGGCAAATAAGGATAACCAAATCGGTTGGCTTGTTCTCGATGCTAAATGATTAATTTTCTGCAACGTCTGACCAACTAAAACGGCACCTATTTGTTGATGTTTTTCATTCATGATCGGTTTAAATGCTCGAACAGAATCCCCTAACGTACCCTTTGCGATTGAAGTATAAGACTCACCATTTAACGCTCGTTGTTCATCTCCTCCTACTATAGTTTGGCCTATTTTATTTTTATCTGGATGTGAGTATCTAACACCTTGCATATTGAATATAACAATAAAATCGGTTTGAGTGAGAGTCCTAGCTTGCTCTGTGGTTGCCTGAATGGTGGTGATATTTTGTAAAGTAGGATTTTGTATTTCATCAATGATAGTCTGAGAAGTTGAGATAATACTGGCAATATTTTCTACACGTTGTCGAGAATTAATAAGATATTCGTTATTGACTACATGAATAATATAAATGTTTTGTGCAATAACTGAGAGTATAAAAACCAAACAAATTAAGCTTATTAGCTTAACTTTCAATGGTAATTTGTTAAATAGGTATCTCATTATCATTTAATATATAAAAAATAAACGTCTAACTATATTAACTGATTAACAGGCAAAACCTACTAATAAATTTATTAGTAGGTTTTTTAGTTAATCTAATTTATTTTCAAGTTATCATTACAGTTTTGCTGCATTTTTGACGCTCTCAGCAACAACTTTCGCTACATTGGGTTCGAAAGCATTAGGTAATATGCAATCTACTGAAAGTTTTTCTGGTGTAATGATATTAGCTAATCCTTTGGCTGCGGCTAGTTGCATGGCTAATGTAATATTTTTTGCTCTAGCATCTAAGGCTCCTCTAAATATGCCAGGGAACGCTAACACATTATTGATTTGATTTGGGTAATCACTACGCCCAGTTCCAACAATATAAGCACCTGCAGCTTTGGCCTCATCAGGGAATATTTCTGGTGTAGGGTTTGCCATAGCAAAAATAATCGATTTTTCGGCCATTGTTTTAACCCATTCAGGTTTCAGTACTCCCGGCGCAGATACACCAATGAATACATCAGCACCTTTAACTGCATCTTCTAATGTACCTTTTTGTTTAGTTTTATTGGTTCTTTTCGCCATAGCTAAATGATGAGGCGGTAACGAAGTATCATCTTCAGATAATATGCCAATTTTATCAACAATTTTAAGATCGGAGACTCCAGCAGCTAATAACATATCGGCGATCGCTAAACCAGCTGCTCCTCCGCCATTAATCACAACTTTAGCTGATTCTATCGATTTGCCAGCAACTTTTAAGGCATTATATAGTGCTGCTAATACCACAATTGCTGTGCCATGTTGATCATCATGGAAAACAGGTATATCCAATATTTCTTGTAATCTTTTTTCAATTTCAAAACATCTTGGTGCACTAATATCTTCTAGATTTATTCCACCAAATGAAGGAGCCAATGCAGCAATATGTTTAACTAACTCATCTGGATCTTGTGTATTAATTGATAGTGGTATTGCATCAACATTAGCAAATTGTTTGAATAAAATTGCTTTTCCTTCCATTACTGGAATAGCTGCTTCTGGTCCAATATTTCCTAAACCTAATACAGCAGAACCATCTGTAATAACAGCTACTAAATTACGTTTACTCGTATATTCGTAAACTGATTCAGGATTTTTAGCTATTTCAGTACACACTGCGGCAACCCCAGGTGTATAAGCAACACTAAGATCTGCCATTGAATTAACAGGCACTTTAGAATGAGTTTCAAATTTACCATGCATTTGCTTACTGATTGCTAATGCTTTTTCTTGTACTGTTGTCATAATATTTACCTTTTTAAATATATTAAATCTATGTTAGATATTTTGTAAGATTAAATTAACGTAATAATTTGTCTAAAATTTTTTATAAATTAAATAATTAACTCTATATTTTATATGAATTTACATATGTAAATAACGCATTAGTGCTGTAGTACATATCACCATTAAAGCTCCTCCTAATCTGGTTGCGACCTGAGCAAAAGGCATTAAGTTCATTCTATTTGCTGTGGAAAGTATGGCGACATCACCAGTCCCGCCCATACCACTTTGGCAAGATGAAATAATAGATGCTTCAACAGGATACATTTTTAAGAAGAAGCTGCAGACAAATCCTGTCATTGAAACAGTAAAAACAATAGCGATAATGGTAATGAAATACGGGATAGTTAATACATTAACTACACTGGCTAAATCGATATAAAGTAGACCTAATCCAGCCATTAATGGGAAAGTGAAATTGCCCGAAATAAATTTGTACCATTGTTGGCTACCGCGTTCTACACTTTCTGGTAATAAACGGAAGTATTTAACTACTGCAGTAGCAATAATCATTAAAACAGGACCAGGGAAATGAATCATTTTTTCTAAAATCATTCCAAAAATGAATAAAGTGGCTAAAATCATTACTGCACCACTCATTGAACGAGCATCAAGTGGCGTTTTATCATCTTTTAATGCTTCAGCTAATCCATCAAATTCAATTTTTACCAATTGACCATGACCACTTAAATGAGGTTTAACTTCACCAATTCTGCTCATAATGGCTGTAAAGGTAATTGCAAAAAAGTTACCAACTACTGTAGCTGGAATTAATGCACTAACAAAACTATCATAATCTTGATTTAGGATATTGCTATAAGCATTAGAAAGTTGTAAAACACCTTCACCAATTCCTCCAGCCATTACTGGTGAAACGGTATAGAAAAAGGCGTGTTCCCAAGTATCACCAAAAGCTACAGCGACAGCTACACCAACTAGTGCTGCTAAACACATTCCTAGTAACATTGGGATCATCATGCGAATAAAGCCTTGAACTAAAATGACTCTATGCATACCAAGAATACTACCACATACTAAACTGGCGATATAGAAGAGCAGAAAGTTAGATTCTTTCATTAACATTTTTGTCGCCGATAGGGTATTTTCATCAAATACACCATAGTAAACTAATAATGAAGGAACAATTAATGACAGAATAGCAGGAGCGCCAAACTTTTTGAAAAATGGAATATTTTGTCCGACAGTTCCCAAAAACCAACCTAAAGGTAATATCACGGCAAAACCACCAATTAATGTTTTTGGTAGCATGTCCAGTTGGGCGGCAATAATAACTATAATGGAACAAACTAAAAATATAGGAAGGGGGAGTGAACCTATATACATCTTATTTTCTTTTATATCTTGAAGTATGCTCATAACTAAACCTCTTTATGTTTTTATAGTACATAAGCAGTATAGTTAGGTAGATATAAATCAGAAGAATAAGAAAGTTATCTAACTAATTTTGTAATTAATGTAAGTATGTTACTAATATAATTATTGATTTATAAAGATATTTATATTTAAACCATTTTTAAAATACTAAAATTAGTAATGACTAATTTATTAGGATGCTCTTATATTCATTAAGCTAATGAAATCAACCAATCCTTAATTTTTGCCCTTTTTAGGTATATCAAAACTTGTTCCTTAATTTTTTATAGATTAATTATTAAGCTATTTGGGCTTTATTTGCTTTACAGCAAATGAATATCTAATTTAGAATTCATGGAAAAATAATGGGGAAGTGTAGTTGTAGTCCATTTGATGTAATTAAAAGAGAAATATTACTCTCTGCTAGGCCTAGTATTTAATAAATCGCTTTTTATCATTTTACAATTTAATGAATAGATATCTCGAATAAGTCTGCTTTATCATTTATAACTTGACTAATTTCCCAAAAGTAATTTTTCAAAAATTACTTCAATAATCATATCCATTTTTACATTAATAATTTATTGAACTTTTTGATAATATTTAAAAAATCAACAAAATTTTGTATTAATTTTATATTTCCTAACCCCTTTCCTCAAAAATTTTTTAAGGAAGGAGTGAGGATTAGCGTAATAAGCAAGCTTGAATTTTATCGACTTCTTTATTAAGTGCATCAATAACTAAATCTGGATGTGATCTTTCAAGCGTTTTTACATTTTGAAATCCATCATTAGCGATCGATCCGGTATATTGTTGAGCTTGTTTGATGTTACTAAATAAATAATGAATATTTTTAGCATTACGAGTAGTTGTTAAGGTATAACTGATAAAGTATTTAGATTGTGATTGATAATCGGTAATCGCATTGGCAACAATATTATTACCTTCAACTAATTTGATGGTATCACCACCATTGATGGTAATGGCTTGTTGCGTAGGCATATTATAGTATGGCCACCATGCTGACCCCAAATAGTTGTCGCTATTTAAAACCACAGGGCTGTTATCAAGTTCTTGGGCAATACAAACTGATAATGAAGAATGAAGAATAGTAATAGGACGAGAAATACTATATTTATTTATTATATCAACACCGTCAGCATTTTGGGCAATTTCTACTCCTTGAGCTTGATAGATTGATTGCATCTTTTGAGAAGCACAGCCAGTTAGTAACATTACTAAAACAGTAAAACCAATTAACTTTCTCATATCTCATCCTAGCTTGATTAACTTGTTTAATTCTAGCTGGTTATACAAGGATTTACTAGTATTTAAAAGATGAAAATATAAATATTTTTTAGTATTAAAAATTAGTCAGTAATTTGTTTTATATAAAATTAAAATAATAATAATTTTGGCGAGAAATTGAGAGAAATTAGTTTTTCTCTCAATTTTATTATTAGTCTTTTTTACCACGAATTTTTCGCGATAATCGTTTAAAACCATGAGTGAATTTTTTTATTGCCATTGCCATAACTGGTACTTTAATTTTAATACCAAAACGTTCACGCAATTCAATAGCATCATTAGCTTTGGTAAGCCAAATAAAACCAGAGTTAGTTAAATCGATCGCTTTAATTGTTCCTTCTGGCGTTAAAATAAAATTTCCTCCATGAATGTCATTGGAAACTAAATTATAACTATGTAATTTCTCAATGCAGTTTTTTATTTGTTCACCATAAGTTGCCATTTCTTCCCATTTTAATGATCGGCCTTCAATAAAATTAAAAATCATATAATGGCGTTTAGTCACTTTATCAAATGCGACTAGATAAAGTTCATAAGCAATATCACATTTGTCCAATGATATTTTTGCTAGCTTATGAATTAAATTGAAATAAAAGTCACCAGTGAGTTTGGCTATAATACGGCGCTCTAAACGATGTTCGACACCACCATCAATTTTAAAAATGAATTTAGTTTTCTCATGATTGATCAAATAAGTATATCGCTCAATTCTATCACTTGGATCGAGTAATTCATGATGGCTTTCTTCAGCCAAAAATTGGTCAAAAAGGTCTAAATAATTTATTTCATCATTTTGCACATAGGCAAACTTTATATTGCCACGTTCAATTTCAATAATTTTTGCAAAGTTATTCAAATTTTGTAATCCTAAGCGAGATAAAAAACTAAGCTATCTTAAACATTATCCCACTTAAAGTAAATCAATCACTGACAGTTATTAATACATACATCAACGTTAAATAGGCAGAATATTAAATAGTTTTAAAGATTTTCAACTAAATTAATACAAGCAAATTTTAGTAAAGTGAGTAACCTAGTTGGTTCATAGAAAAAATAGATTTAACTATTTATAAAAATTAACTTAATGATATGATCTGTTTATTATGAACAGTGACTATTTTTTATGCAAACCAAAGCTGCTGTGTGGTTTTTATATATCATAAGAACCGCAAAACAATCTTTATATACTGGTATTACTACTGATGTTCCTCGGAGATTACATCAACATCAAATGGGGAAAGGGGCAAAACATCTAAAAGGGCACAAGGATCTTGCTATCGTCTATCAACTAAGTGTTGGCGATAGATCAACTGCGTTGAAAGTAGAATATCGTATTAAACAGTTAACCAAAATTCAAAAAGAAAAGCTAGTTTCTATCTCTCCAAGCCTCAATGAATTATTTATTTTTCTAAATATGAAAACTATTTAATATTATTGGTTGTTTACATAATTGATAATAACTGTAATGGCGGAGCTTTAATTGCTTCAATTTGTTGGTTAAATTGTTTTAATTGTTGTTGCCAAAAATCAACATCGGTTAACCAAGGAAAAGCACGAGGAAACGCTGGATCTTGCCAGCGTTCGATAATCCATGCCAAATGATGGACTATTCGCATCGCCCGTAACGGTTCAATTAATATTAATTGATCATGATTAAATGGGAAAAATTCTTCATAAAGTTCAATAAAACTTGATAATTGAATTCTCTGCTGTTGTTGATCACCATTGAGTAGCATCCAGATATCTTGTATTGCAGGGCCATTTCTAGCATCATCAAAATCAACAATAATAGCTTTATCATGCCATAAAATATTTCCCGGATGACAATCGGCATGTAATCGAATTGGTTGCCAATCGTTATGCCAATATTGTTCAACAGTTTTAATTAAATTGCGGAGGATGATTTTAAGATCTGTTTGGATTTTATTCGGGACGATTGCGTTAGATAACAAAATTTCTTGAGGTTGATAAAGATATTCTTGCAAACCTATGGTTGGACGGTGTTCAAAAGGTTGTTTTGCGCCAATTTGATGAATTCGACCGAGCATAGTTGCGACGGAATCAAATTGCTCTAAATTATCGATTTCATATTGTTGTGCGCCAACGCTTGGAAATAAAGTAAAAAGATAACCTTGATATTCATGCACGGTATTATTATTAATTGTTGTTGGTGCAATGGCTGGAATATCGGCTTGGACTAATTGCTGAGTAAATTGATGTTCTTCAATAATTTGTAATTTATCCCAGCGATGAGGACGATAATATTTAACGACATAACGAGTGCTATTTTCATCAGAAAATTGATATACACGATTTTCATAGCTATTTAAAGCCGTAAGGCCTGAATCAACGTAGATACCTATGACGGCTAAGCTATCAAGAATCAGCTCCGGCGTTAATGTTTGGAAAGAAAATGCACTGTTATTCATAATGTTCCATTATTGTTGGCTAAACCATTCATCTAGTTTTTGCTTTAAAGCTTCTAAACCAACACGTTTTGGCGATGAGAAAGGAGCAACAGTAATATCACCTTGAAAAGGTAAAATGGCTTCTTTGACCATATTAACTTGTTTTTTTTGTGCACCAGAAGCCAGTTTATCGGCTTTAGTTAATAATAACATTACAGGAATATTTACTGATACAGCCCATTCAATCATTTGTTGGTCCAAATCCTTTAATGGGTGTCTAATATCCATTAAGACAACTAAACCTTTTAAACTTTCTCGTTTTTGCAAATACTCACCGAGTGATTTTTGCCACTTGCGTTTAATCGCTTCAGGAACTTGCGCATAACCATAACCAGGTAAATCTACTAAGCGACAGTTTTCTTCAACTTCGAAAAGGTTGATTAGTTGTGTTCGTCCCGGAGTTTTACTGGTCCTTGCTAGGGCTTTTTGATTGGTTAATGTATTGAGTGCACTTGATTTACCCGCATTGGAACGTCCGGCAAATGCAATTTCAACGCCAGTATCAATTGGTAAATGTGTAATGTCAGGGGCACTTAAGATAAAATGCGTTTTAGCATAATTTAATGGTCGAATGTCAGTCATAAACAATATCCTTTAAGTGCATTAACGGCACTTAATCACTTAAAATGCCGTTACTGTATAGAAAAACTTAAGAATTGACAACTTTTTCGACTGCTTTGCCAAATCGGTTCATGCCTTCTTTTATTTCATCTTCCGAGATAATTAAAGATGGCGTAAAACGTAGTACATTTGTCCCTGCATTTAGTATCATTACTTTATACTCGGTAGCAACATTTAAAAAATCTCGTGCCTTACTATGAAATTCAGGTTGTAATTCAGCACCTAAAAGCAAGCCTTTACCTCGATACTCTCGAAATACTTTGAATTTATCATTAATAGTTTCAAGTTGTTCAATAAACATTGCCCGACGTTTTTGAACACCTTCAAGTACTTCTGGGCTATTAATGATATCGAAAGCAGCACAACCAACGGCACAAGCCAGTGGATTTCCACCATAAGTGGTACCATGAACACCAGGATGCATTACCGATGCAATCTCATTTGTAGTTAGCATTGCACTAATAGGAAAGCCACCACCGAGAGCCTTAGCGGAAGTTAAAATATCAGGAATGACATCATATTGTTGATATGTATATAAACTGCCTGTTCGCCCCATACCGCATTGTACTTCATCAAAGACTAATAGGGCGTTATTTTGATCACAAAGTGCTCGTACACCTTTTAAAAACTCTGGTGTGGCAGAAGTTAATCCTCCTTCACCTTGCACTGGTTCTAAAACTACAGCACAAGTATGATCATCCATTACGGCTTTAACAGCATCTAAATCATTAAAAGGAACATGAATGATATCAGCAGGTTTCGGCCCAAAGCCATCGGAGTATTTAGCTTGCCCGCCGACTGATACAGTAAAAAAAGTACGGCCATGAAAAGATTGATAAAATGCGATAATTTTCGTCTTATATGGACTATACTTTTCAGCAGCATAATATCTTGCTAATTTAAAAGCTGCTTCATTTGCTTCGGCACCTGAATTAGCAAAAAACACACGTTCAGCAAAAGTATTTTCAATAATTTTTTGGGCAAGTCGTAGTGCCGGTTCATTGGTAAAAACATTACTAACATGCCATAATTGTTCGCTTTGTTGCTGTAGAGCATTGATCAACTGAGGATGACAATGACCGAGAGCATTGACAGCTATACCTCCAGCAAAATCGATGTATTCTTCACCATTTTGATCCCATACTCGACTACCATTTCCTTTCACAGGTATAAAGTTAGCGGGCGAATAAACGGGTAGAATTACTTTATCAAACAGATCTCGTGTAATTTCGGGCTGCATTATTTAATCCTTATTTAAACCAACGATCATTTTATATTTTATGTTATTTAATAAGATAGTAAAGTTAATATTTATTCATAATTATTGAATTTATATGCATTTAAAAGAAAGTTATATATTTTGTTCTTTTCTATAATTATTTTCGGGTATAATCAACGGTTAATTAATAATTGTCGATAAGATAGGAATAAATATGAGTCGCATTGTTTATTGCCATTATTTAAAAAAAGAATCCGAAGGATTAGATTTTCAGCTTTATCCAGGTGAATTGGGTAAACGTATTTATAATGAAATTTCAAAGATTGCATGGCAAGAATGGCTTAAAAAACAAACAATGTTAATTAATGAAAATAAATTTAATATGATGAATTTAGAACATCGTAAAAAAATTGAAACTGAAATGGTTAAGTTTTTGTTTGAAGGTGAAGACGTTGTTGTTGATGGGTATAAACCTGAAAATTGAGAGCTAAAATGAAAAATAATTATAAAATTATTACGTTACTCGTTTCCGTAACTTTATTAACAGCTTGTCCTGGTTCAAAAAACAAAAGTACCGATGAAGATTATTATATAAAGGATACCAATGCATTTAATATTTTAATCAGTCAGTATGCAAATAATATAGAACAAATTTGGGGGCCTAAAGAAATTCTTATTGCCGGACCAAAAGATTATGTTCAGTATGAAGATAATTTGCAAACACGCGTCCACATCAATTTTGTTTCAGGCGTAATAACAATTGAGACTTTATCTGATACCCCACTTGCCCATTTAAAAGATGCTATTGTTTCGACGTTACTTATGCCAGAACCGGTTGATATCATCCGCCGTGATAAAATAAGTCAGAACTTATCAGAAGAACCATTTTTATATAATCAGGTTCTTGACCAAGAAAGACAACCCATTCGTTGGAGTGGCAGGGCGAACAGTTTTGCTGATTATTTACTTGCCAATAATCTAAAAGCTCGTTCATCTGGTTCTCATAAAATTACCTATGTTGAAATCAAGTTAGTTCCAAATCATATTAATGAACGTGCAAGAAAATTCTTACCACTTGTTACTGAAGCATCAAATCGTTATTTTATTGATGAACGATTAATTTTAGCCATTATGGAAGTAGAATCTGCATTTAACCCTTATGCAGTCAGTCGTACTGATGCGTTAGGATTAATGCAAGTTCAACAACATACCGCTGGTCGAGATATATTTAAATCTCGAGGCAAATCAGGCGAACCCAGTCGCCAATTTTTACTGGATCCACGTAATAATGTTGATATGGGAACCGCTTATTTATCACTGTTAAAAAATAAATATTTAGCCGGTATAAATAATCCAATTTCATTAAGATATGCAATGATAACTTCCTATAATGGTGGTGCTGGTAGTGTATTACGTACTTTTTCTAATGATAGGAATGAAGCCATTAATATTATTAACTCAATGACACCCCAACAAGTTTATCGAAAATTAGTGACCTCACATGTTTCCCAAGAATCACGTAATTATTTGGTGAAAGTGAGTAAAATCTTAGATAACAAATAATTGATGATTATTAGCCACTTTTTTAAATCTGAATAAAAGATATGAAGAGTGGCTATTTTATATACATTTCACAATGTTAATAACTAATGATTTTTTAAGTTTTAAAGATTTTTAATAAAAAAAACGTGATCTACTTCAATTTTTGAGTATACTATGCGTCTCATAAAACCCTAGTTTTTTTGAGGATGTCAACTTGAGTAATGATAAGCTTGTGGACTCATTTTCTCCTGCACAAATGACCCAAATTGCCGAAGAAATTGGCAATTATAAAGTAAATAAACACCCTAGTAGTACTATCTTATCTGCCATCATCGCTGGTGTATTCATATCAATAGCTTTTGTCTTTTATATCACTGTTACGACTGGGACAGCTACAGTTGCTTTTGGTTTGGCTAAATTAGTTGGTGGTATCTGTTTCTCGTTAGGATTAATGTTAGTTGTCGGTTGTGGCTCTGATCTTTTCACTTCAACAGTATTAACTATATTACCTAAAATGACCCATAAAATTAGTTGGACAAAAATGATTCGTAATTGGATTTTTGTCTATATTGGTAACTTTATTGGTGCTATACTATTTGTAACAATTATTTGGTTTTCTGGACAATATATGGTAGCCAATGGTTTGTGGGGATTGAATGTATTACAAACTGCAGATCATAAATTACACCATACCTTTATTGAAGCCGTATGCTTAGGTTTACTCGCTAATTTAATGGTTTGTTTAGCGGCTTGGATGAGTTATGCGGGTCGTAGTTTACTTGATAAAATGTTAATTATGGTATTACCTGTAGCTATGTTTGTCGCCAGTGGTTTTGAGCATAGCATTGCAAACATGTTTATGATTCCGATGGGCATTGTCATTAAAAACTTTGCATCACCTGAATTTTGGACGGCGGTAGGCGTATCTGCTGATACGTTTAATTCATTAACAGTTGAGCATTTTGTCTTAAATAATTTAATCCCGGTAACAATTGGGAATATATTGGGTGGTTTAGCTGTAGCGCTACCTTATTGGGCTTTATATCTTCGTAAGCCACATTGATTTTATAATATTTACCCTTATATAAGAGTAGATAGGTATTTATGTAAACCTGAGGTTAATAATTATGAGTAATTTAAACGAAGTACAAGCAAAAGCTTGGAAAGGATTTAAAGAAGGTGATTGGCAAAATAATGTCAATGTTCGTGATTTCATTCAAACAAATTACACACCTTATGAGGGTGATGAATCTTTCTTAGCTGGCGCTACCGATGCTACCACTAAATTGTGGGATAAAGTTATGGAAGGCATCAAATTTGAAAACTCCACTCATACACCAGTTGATTTTGATACCAGTGTAATTTCAACTATTACTGCCCATGATGCAGGTTATATTGAAAAAGATTTAGAGAAAATTGTTGGTTTACAAACTGAAAAACCACTAAAACGTGCGATTATCCCGTTTGGTGGTATCAAAATGATCGAAAACTCTTGTAAAGCTTACGACAGAACTTTAGATCCATTAGTCAAAAAAATCTTCACTGAATATCGTAAAACTCACAACCAAGGTGTGTTTGATATTTATACTCCAGATATTCTTCGTTGTCGTAAATCAGGCGTTATTACCGGTCTTCCTGATGCTTATGGTCGTGGTCGTATCATTGGTGACTACCGTCGTGTAGCTCTTTACGGTATCGATTACTTAATGCAAGATAAATTTGCGCAATTCACTTCATTACAAGCTGACTTTGAAAATGGCGTTGATTTACCAATGACTATGCAACGTCGTGAAGAAATTGCTGAACAACATCGCGCACTAGGTCAAATTAAAGAAATGGCTGCGAAATACGGTTTTGATATTTCAGCACCAGCAACTACAGCACAAGAAGCTGTTCAATGGACTTATTTTGGTTATTTAGCGGCGGTTAAATCTCAAAATGGTGCGGCTATGTCTCTTGGTCGTACTTCAACATTCTTTGATATTTACTTCCAACGTGATCTTGCAGCTGGCTTAATTACTGAAGAAGAAGCACAAGAAATTGTCGACCATTTCGTTATGAAATTACGTATGGTTCGTTTCTTACGTACTCCTGAATATGATGAATTATTCTCTGGTGACCCAATCTGGGCAACTGAATCTATCGCGGGTATGGGTGTTGATGGTCGTACATTAGTGACTAAAACATCATTCCGTTTCTTAAACACTTTATATACCATGGGACCTTCTCCAGAGCCAAATATGACAATTCTTTGGTCTGAACAGTTACCTTCTGGATTTAAAGAATTTGCTTCAAAAGTATCTATCGATACATCTTCATTACAATATGAAAATGATGATTTGATGCGTCCTGATTTTAACAACGATGATTATGCTATCGCATGTTGTGTAAGCCCAATGATTGTTGGTAAACAAATGCAATTCTTTGGTGCTCGTGCTAACCTTGCAAAAACTCTTCTTTATGCAATCAATGGTGGTGTGGACGAGAAATTAAAAATGCAAGTTGGGCCTAAAGAAGATCCAATTACAGACGAATATTTAGATTTTGATAAAGTATTCGCTCGTTTAGATCATTTTATGAATTGGTTAGCTAAACAATATGTAACTGCGCTAAATGCTATTCACTATATGCATGATAAATATAGTTATGAAGCTTCATTAATGGCGTTACATGACCGTGATATTATTCGTACTATGGCATGTGGTATTGCAGGCCTTTCTGTTGCAGCTGACTCTTTATCTGCAATTAAATATGCGAAAGTAAAAACTATTCGTGATGAAGATGGTCTTGCAGTTGATTTTGAAATCGAAGGTGAATATCCACAATTCGGTAACAATGATCCACGAGTTGATGACATTGCTGTTGATTTAGTTGAACGTTTCATGAAGAAAATTCAAAAACTTAAAACTTATCGTAATGCAATTCCTACACAGTCTGTATTAACCATTACTTCAAACGTTGTATATGGTAAGAAAACAGGTAACACTCCAGACGGACGTCGTGCAGGTGCTCCATTTGGACCAGGCGCTAACCCAATGCACGGACGTGACCAAAAAGGTGCGGTAGCTTCATTAACTTCTGTTGCTAAATTACCGTTTGCTTATGCGAAAGATGGTATTTCATATACTTTCTCAATCGTTCCTAATGCATTAGGTAAAGATGATGATGCACGTAAACGTAATCTTGCCGGCTTAATGGATGGTTATTTCCATCACGAAGCAACTGTGGAAGGTGGTCAACATTTAAATGTTAACGTATTAAATCGTGAAACATTATTAGATGCAATGGAACATCCTGAAAAATATCCACAATTAACTATTCGTGTGTCTGGATATGCAGTACGTTTTAACTCATTAACTAAAGAACAACAAAAAGACGTTATTACACGTACTTTCACTCAATCAATGTAATTAGTTAATAATAAACTTAACTTAAATAGCGTCCTTTAGGGGCGCTATTTTTTTGTTATTGAAATTTTTTGCTCAAAACACAATATTAAATTATACAAGGCCATTTTTCTTAATGGTCTTAATATAAATTCGTTATAATTGAATTTATATCGTTTTTCACTTATTGGTGTAATTGGTGAAAGCATTAGCATAACTGAGTTAAAATAAGAAAAAAGAGCAATGTAAGCAATTATCAGAGAATTGTTATGGAAAAAAATATTATTATGACAACAGAACAACCGATTAAAGGTCGTATTCACTCTTTTGAGTCTTTTGGTACAGTTGATGGGCCAGGTATTCGCTTCATTGTTTTCTTTCAAGGATGTTTAATGCGCTGCTTATATTGTCACAATCGTGACACATGGGATTTAAAAGCAGGGCGTGAAATTACTGTTGCTGAGCTGATGAAAGAGATCATCACTTATAAAAATTTTATTATGCCTAATGGTGGTGGCGTAACAGCATCTGGTGGTGAAGCAACCTTACAATCAGAATTTATCACTGAGTGGTTTAAAGCTTGTCATGCTGAGGGTATTCATACCTGTTTAGATACTAATGGTTATGCAAGACAACTTGATCATACCGTTGAAGAGTTAATGGAAGTAACTGATCTTGTGATGCTTGATTTAAAACAAGTGAATGATGATATACACCAAAAATTGGTAGGTGTTCCAAATAAACGGGTTTTAGAATTTGCTAAATATCTTCAAAAAATAAATAAACGAACTTGGATCCGCTATGTTGTTGTACCAGGATGGACGGATGATGATAATTCAGCCCATTTACTTGGTCAATTTATTCAAGGAATGGATAATATTGAAAGAGTTGAATTACTCCCATACCATAAGCTCGGTGCATATAAATGGGATACACTGGGTGATAAATATATGTTAGAAGGTGTAGAAGCTCCACCACGAGAAACATTGGATCGAATTCAAGCAATTATTGAAAGTTATGGTCAGTATGTGACATTTAGTAAATAAAGTTAATTAACTAGTAAAAAGGCATCTATTATGGAGCCTTTTTATCTACTATTTTAATCTTTTTCGTTTTACTGTTCGTAGTATATAAATAGTTCCCTCCAGAGCTAGCACACAAACTGATAACCAAATAAGCCCGTATGGTAAAATATGCTCTGTGGATATTGATTCATGTAAAAATAATACAGAAACAACAGTAAGTAATACGGGCTCTACATATCCTAGTAATCCAAATAGTCCAAGCGGTAACAGCCGTCTAGCGACAAAATACATAGCAAAGGCGATGGCAGTAATAATACCGAGCATTGGAATAAAAATATGAAAATGAGATAAGTCACTTATAATCTTATTACATGGATAATGTAAAAGAAAATAAATCAGACAGCCTATAAATATAAAAAAGAAGTCCGAAAAGGTTCCGGCAATACCTTCTATCTGTAATTTGCGTCGTGTCATAAAGTAAATAGGATAACCCAAGGCGATGACAGCAGTTTCCCAAGAGAAAGCGCCAGTAATATAGACTTCTGATATAACACCTATGCTAGCGAGTAATACTGCAATTTTTTGAAAAATACTTAGCCTTTCTTTATAGAAAATTTGCCCAAAGACCACCATACTTAATGGTAATAAAAAATAGCCAAGTGAAGCCGATAATCCATGACCATTAATTGGTGCCCAAATAAAAATAAGCATTTGAATAGTTAGTAGAAAAGAAGAAAATAATAACCCAACTAAAAGAAATGGCTTATCTTTAATTCGAATAAAAAGGGCAGATATAGATGACCATTGCTTTTCAATCAGAATTAATACAATAATAGCCGGAAAAGATGTTAACAATCGCCAGCAAAAAATATCTACTACAGATAAAGGTTGCAATAATACTGGATAGTAATACAGCAAGCCAAAAAGACATGATGCTAGGATTGATAATGCAACACCTTTTATCATCTTATTTACCTTAATTAATAAAAAAATAGCGCTAATGAATAGCGCTACAATGAATATTTGAAATTATAAAACTAACCAATAACTTCAAGGCCATTCATATATGGTACTAATACTGATGGTACTTTAATTGTTCCGTCTGCTTGTTGATAATTTTCCATTATAGCAACCAGTGTACGTCCAACGGCTAAACCTGAACCATTTAGGGTATGTACTAAATAGGTTTTATTATCAGCTTTATTGCGATAACGAGCTTGCATACGACGTGCTTGGAAATCCCACATATTTGAGCATGAAGATATTTCACGATAAGTATTTTGTGCTGGTACCCAAACTTCTAGATCATAGGTTTTGCAAGAACCAAAGCCCATATCCCCAGTACAAAGTATAATTTTACGATATGGCAATTCTAATAATTGTAAAACTTTTTCAGCATGTGCAGTTAATTCTTCTAATGCTTGCATTGATTCTTCTGGTTTAACAATTTGCACTAATTCGACTTTATCAAATTGATGCATACGAATTAAGCCACGGGTGTCTTTACCATATGAACCAGCTTCAGAACGGAAACAAGGCGTATGAGCTGTCATTTTTAATGGTAATACGCTTTCATCAAGAATTTCATCACGTACTAAATTAGTAACAGGTACTTCTGCAGTGGGAATTAGTGCATAATTACTGCTTTCTGACTCTTCATCAAGCGGTTTGGTATGGAATAGATCTCCCGCGAATTTAGGTAATTGACCTGTTCCAAAAAGCGTAGCTTGATTCACTAGATATGGTACATAAATTTCAGCATAGCCATGTTGTTCAGTATGTAGGTCTAGCATAAATTGCGTAATTGCACGATGTAAACGGGCTATTTGTGATTTCATTACCACAAAACGAGCGCCAGTTAGTTTTACACCAGCAGCAAAATCAAGACCACCAAAACGTTCACCTAATGCAACATGATCTTGAATAGGAAAATCGAAGGTTCTTGGCGTGCCAAAACGAGAAATTTCAACATTATCATTCTCATCTTTACCATCTGGCACAGCATCATTAGGAATATTGGGAATGTTGGCAGAAATGTCTTTAATTTGGTTGAGGAGCTTATCAAGTTCTGTTTTTGCACTGTTAAGCTTTTCACCTAATTTGTTTACTTCTTCGCGCACAGTTGAAATATCTTCACCGCGTGCTTTTGCTTCACCAATTGCTTTCGAGCGAGCATTACGCTGCGCTTGTAAGTTTTCTGTTTCAACCTGTAGTGTTTTACGTTTTTCTTCAAGTTGTCGAATAGTCTCAACATCTAATTTAAATCCACGGCGAGCTAATTTGCTAGCAACGAGATCTAATTCATTTCGAAGTAAATTTGGGTCCAACATAAAAAGAGTCCATTATTGTTTATAAATGTTATTTAATTTCTTATTTTAGTACAGCTAACAAAACATATAAATAAAAAAGTATGATTAATAACACATATGAAATTCGTGAGTTAAGTATACTAGAATTGTTTCGGGATTCAACCGGAGTGGCTGGTCCGAACAATGCTAAATGATATTTATAAATTTATTTTTTGGATAAGAAAATAATTACTCGTTATATGTCAAAATTCTATACATATAAAATTTATTATTTTTGTGTTTGTTACTGCTGCGTATCTTACTTGATATTTTAAGGTGACTATTATTATTAAAAGCAAATACAAATACAAGTTATTAACAGTTATTTTTTAGAAAATATGTAATATTAAAAACGTTGTTTTATAGGTAATCTTTTATTCTATTTTTCAACAATATTAAATCAAATTCCAAATAATTTATTTACTGCAGGAACTATATTTTTCTAATTTATCTCTTATTAAAATTTTAAGCTGTATCGTTTGGATTATTATTCTGAATAATTTTTTCCTCAAAATCCTATATAAAAGTCAAAATAATCAATGAAAAAAGCCAAAATGCTTTTTTAGATTCTTTTCTCATCAACTATCCTTTATAAGTTTTTTGAGAAATTTAGTGAGATATTTGATAATTGGTGATAGTTCGCCTTGAATGGATCTTATATTGATCTGCAAAAATGACAAGATTATACTTAACTGCTATTTATTTTAACTTTTCAAAAATTTTACAGGGTAGAAGGTAAATGGAACAAGAACAGAACAAGGCAACAAGTGGTTTTGCTATAGCAGGAATGGTTTGTGGGATTGTATCATTAATTCCTATGGGGCTTTTTAGTATTGCTGTGGCTATTGTTGCTATAGTGTTAAGTGCTATTGCTAAGAGTGATATAAGAAATAATAATAAAAATGGTGCAGGTTTTGCTACAGCCGGGATGGTTTGCGGAATTATTGCTATTGTACTATGGGTTTTATTGATAATTGTGATTAGTACGGCAATATTATCATTTGCCTAATTATATAACTAAAAGATAAAATCATTATTAATTAAAGCTGACAAAGTCGGCTTTTTTTAATCTAAAAGTAAAATATAATAAATTTGTTACTTTTCTCTCTTTGCAAATTTACATTCGTATTTATGTTGTAATCTTTTTAATAATAAAACTATTTCTTTTTAATCCATAAAACGTTTTATCTAGAGTTTTTTGCATGTTTAAAGAGTGCCTTTTGAGCTTTTTTATTTATCTCGCCCTATTCGAATTTTATAGCAATGATTAGGGGCGGATAAGGTTAAGAATATAGCTATAGATTAAATGCTTTGTAAAAGGCTCTAAATGAGCATTATTAGCCGTTTTTGTGTTAGTTAAGGGATCAAGATAGGGTAGTTAATCAAGTGTATTATATTTAGAGTTTTATTGGATATATATTTAAAGCATGATTCTTTAATACTTGTCATTTTAATTCATAAACTGAGATGATGAGTATAACAAAATAATTTTCATATTTTAGTATTCTATTTTTATCAAAATATACAAAGAGAAATATCTAATGAAAATTAAGTCATTGCTATCAGTTAAGCTGATAGTTGATATAAATTATTATTTTTTTGATTATAAGAAACCGAAATGCTTTTGGATGCTTAATGGCGCACCCGAAGGGATTCGAACCCCTGACCGCTCGGTTCGAAGCCGAGTGCTCTATCCAGCTGAGCTACGGATGCGTGTAAGTTCGTAAAAAAATGGTGCATCCGAAGGGATTCGAACCCCTGACCGCCCGGTTCGTAGCCGGGTACTCTATCCAGCTGAGCTACGGATGCGTATTGAATATTTTAAAATGGTGCATCCGAAGGGATTCGAACCCCTGACCGCCCGGTTCGTAGCCGGGTACTCTATCCAGCTGAGCTACGGATGCATATTTTAATTTTTAAATGGCGGTGAGAGAGGGATTCGAACCCTCGATGCAGCTTTTGACCGCATACTCCCTTAGCAGGGGAGCGCCTTCAGCCTCTCGGCCATCTCACCAAAACATTATGACTTTGCTTCAACAACAAAATCATAATGTGTGGCGCACATATTACGTTCTAGAAAAAATAAGTCAAACATTTTTTTAAGAACTCGTGCTAGTTGTTTATTTCGTACCCAATATTACTCTTTGGGCTGAACTGATTCATCACTTTTATCTTGCGATTGATGAATTCTGTTGTATATTTCTTCTCTATGAATAGAAACTTCTTTAGGTGCATTAATACCGACTCTGACCTGATTACCCTTCACGCCTAAAACGGTAATAACAACATCGTCACCAATTATAAGTGTTTCACCTACTCTCCGAGTTAAAATTAACATTAGATCTCCTAATATCAGTTAAGTATATATCCAAACAATTTTAAGATATAGCTTCGTCAGCCCCCCATCAATAAGATAGAAAGACGGAATTTTACAGAAATACACTAATGTTTAATTAACAAACAAACACTGGAGCACATCTGGCTAACTTGCTTGTAATTTATTACTGATTTCTTTTTTTACAGAAGATAACGCTTCTGGTAACGCTGAAAGATCCATTCCACCTGCTTGAGCGAAATCAGGCCGCCCACCACCTTTACCACCTACTTTTAATGCTAATTGAGATACTAATTCACCAGCTTTAACAATGCCTAATAAATCATTAGTTACACCGGCAGCTAAATTGATTTTGTCTCCATTAACAGCCGCTAAAATAATTACGCCGGTTTTTAATTGATTTTTCAAATCATCAATCATTGTGCGTAACATTTTTGCTTCGACATTATCAAGTTTAGCAATTAGCAAGTTTTTATTATTTATTTTTTCGCATTGATCAAGCAATTGCCCACTTTGTTGGCTAGCTTGTTGGGCCTTTAGTTGCTCCATTGCTTTTTCTAATGCTTTATTTTGATCGAGCAATTGCTCTATTCGTGATAACACCGCTGATTTATCACTTTTAACCAATTGTCCAATTTGGTTTAATAAATTGGATTCATGATGTATGTATTCCATCGCATTTTGTCCAGAAGTGGCTTCAATACGACGTACCCCTGAGGCAATACTTGATTCAGAAGTAATTTTAAATAGGCCTATATCTCCAGTTCTATCAACATGTGTGCCACCACAAAGTTCGATAGAGAAATCGCCCATGGTTAATACTCTAACAATATCTTCGTACTTCTCACCAAATAATGCCATAGCACCTTTATTTTTAGCCTGATCAATTGGCATCAGTTCTATGTCAACTGGTAAGTTACGACGTATTTGTTGATTAACTAGATTTTCAATTTCAACAATTTGTTCTTGCGTAATAGGTTGATTATGCGAGAAATCAAATCGAAGGTAACTGTCATTAACTAGTGATCCTTTTTGATGTACATGATTTCCTAAAATACGTTGTAGAGCAGCTTGCAATAAATGTGTCGCCGAATGGTTACGACGAATACGTTCTCGTATTTCTACATCTATTGCAGCGGTTACGATATCACCAACTTTTAATGTACCTTTGGTGACTTTACCAATGTGACCAATACTTTTACCATATTTTTGGCTATCAGTCACACCGAACACTAGATTAGCTGAGCTTAATACACCTTTATCACCAACTTGACCACCTGATTCACCATAAAATGGTGTTTTGTCTAAGATGACAATTGCGGTATCGCCGGCATTGATAGCATCAACTTTATTCCCATCTTGGAAAATTGCAATGACTTTTCCTGATGATTCGGTTAGTTTATAACCTAAAAATTCAGTTTTATCATCAAGTTTAATCATATTACTATAATCAACAGTAAATGAACTTGATTCTCTAGCTCGTTTTCGTTGTTCTTCCATACATTGATTAAAACCATCTTCATCAATAGTGATGTTTTTTTCACGACACACATCAGCAGTAAGATCTAATGGGAAACCGTAAGTATCATATAGTTTAAATGCAACATCTCCCGGTAGTATTGCATTAGTAATCTTACCTAGCTCTTGATCAAGTAAAAATAAGCCCCGTTCTAATGTTTTTAAGAACTGTTCTTCTTCTATTTTTAGGGTTTCTTCAACTAATTTTTGGTTATTTGCTAATTCATTAGCGGCGCTTCCCATTACATCAATTAATGGTTTAACTAACTTATAGAAGAAAATATCTTTAGCACCTAGCATATGTCCATGACGTACTGCTCGGCGTATAATTCGACGTAATACATAACCTCGGCCTTCGTTTGAAGGTAACACTCCATCGGAAACTAAAAAAGCACAAGAACGTATATGATCAGCAATAACTCGTAATGATTTACTTTCTAAATCGTTGGTTTGGATGATTTGTGCAGCATCTTTTATTAATTTTTTAAACAGATCAATATCGTAATTTGAGTTGACATGCTGTAACACTGCCGCTATGCGTTCAAGTCCCATGCCTGTATCAACGGAAGGTTTAGGTAACGGTTCCATTGTACCATCAGCATGACGATTGAATTGCATGAATACGATGTTCCAAATTTCAATAAAACGGTCACCATCTTCTTCCGCACTTCCTGGAGGCCCCCCCCAAATATGATCACCATGATCATAAAAAATTTCAGTACAAGGTCCACAAGGTCCAGTATCGCCCATTTGCCAAAAGTTGTCAGATGCATATGGCGCACCTTTATTATCACCTATACGAATAATACGCTCTTTCGGAATACCAATTTCATTTTCCCAGATTGCATAAGCTTCGTCGTCGGTTTCATACACGGTTACTGTTAAGCGATCTTTTGGCAGGTTAAACCATTTTTCACTAGTTAATAATTCCCATGCAAAATGAATCGCGTCATGTTTGAAATAATCGCCAAAACTAAAGTTTCCTAGCATTTCAAAAAAAGTATGATGCCGAGCTGTATAACCTACATTGTCAAGGTCATTATGTTTGCCTCCAGCACGCACACAACGTTGTGATGTTGTTGCTCTGGTATAAGATCGTTTATCGATACCAAGAAAAACATCTTTAAATTGATTCATTCCCGCATTGGTGAATAAAAGTGTTGGATCATTATGTGGAACAAGGGAACTACTCGCAACAATTTCGTGTCCTTTGCTATGGAAAAAGTCAAGAAAATTTTGACGAATTTCTGCAGTGCTTTTCATTTATGCTTCCATATTAAACGATAAATTTTTAGACATAGTAATATACCCGTTACAACTTAAGTTGAAAAGTAAATATTCTTAATACAGCGATTGATCTAATTACTATTAGTAAGGAATAAAATTAAAAGATCTTGAGAGCTTTTTACGCAATGGGCATTCATAATGCTTAGTATTGTAGGGACTATAATGGTTTAAGTCAATAAACTATACGCAGTTTTTATATCATTTTGTGTAAAACCTCTGGAGGTTAAAAACTGTACTACCTTTTGTTTTTGTTGATTATTTTTAGAATCGATAACTTTAAACTTTTTCAACAATTGTTGATAAGCTATCTCAGACCAATTAATATCAGCTATGCTTAAAAGCTTTTTATTAAGCTCAGATGATAAACCTCGTTGCTTTAATTCTAAACTAATTTTATATTTTCCATACCCTTTATTAGCACGCATAAATATATATTTTTCAATATATTGCTCATCATCCATCCAATGTTGCTGGGCACAATGTTTAATGACATGCTCTATTTGTGTCTTTAATTGAGTTAATTGTTCTGGGTAATCATCTTCTGCACATTTTATTTTTTTACTAAAAAATAAAGTTAATTTTCTGGTAAGTTCATATGAAGAATGATCACGCTGTGCAAGTAATTGCACAGCTTTGGCTAAAATTAATTTATTAAGATTGTGTGACATTATTCGAAATTTTCATCTTCTATTGTAGATTCTTCGTCCTCTGCAGAGAAAACAGCAGGGCTATTTAATAATAAATCACGTAATTTTGTTTCAAGCTCGGTAGCAATTTCAGCATGTTCTTGTAAAAACTTAATTGAATTAGCTTTACCTTGTCCAACTTTCTCGCCATTATAGCTATACCATGCGCCGGCTTTATCAACTAATTTATGTTTAACACCCAAATCAATCAATTCCCCTTCTTTTGAGATACCACATCCATAAAGAATTTGGAATTCAGCTTGTCTAAATGGCGCAGCGACTTTGTTTTTAACCACTTTTACCCGAGTATCACTACCGATAACATCTTCGCCTTCTTTTACTGCACCAGTACGGCGGATATCTAAACGCACCGAAGCATAGAATTTTAATGCGTTACCGCCAGTAGTTGTTTCAGGATTACCAAACATAACACCAATTTTCATACGAATTTGGTTGATGAAAACGACAAGGCAATTTGCATTTTTGATGTTAGCGGTTAACTTACGTAATGCTTGAGACATTAAACGTGCTTGTAATCCCATATGAGAATCACCCATTTCACCTTCAATTTCCGCTTTTGGTGTTAATGCTGCGACAGAGTCGACAATAATGACATCTACAGCGCCAGAACGAACCAATGCATCACAAATCTCAAGAGCTTGTTCACCAGTGTCTGGTTGTGAAACTAATAAATCGTCAACTTGTACCCCTAATTTTGCAGCATAGATTGGATCTAAAGCATGCTCAGCATCGATAAATGCACAGGTTTTACCTTCTTTCTGTGCTTGTGCAATAACAGATAATGTTAATGTTGTTTTACCTGATGATTCAGGTCCAAAGATCTCAACAATTCTGCCCATTGGTAAGCCACCAATACCCAATGCTATATCTAATCCTAAAGAACCAGTTGAAACGGCGTCCACATCTAAAGTTTGTGTGTCGCCTAAACGCATTATTGAACCTTTACCAAATTGTTTTTCGATTTGACTTAATGCTGCTGAAAGTGCTCGTTGTTTGTTTTCATTCATATAATTAAATTCCAATAAGTAAGGATATGAGATACATTATACTGTATTGTTATACAGTATCAAGTTTTTTTTATAAACAGTATTAAATTGATTAATTATGTGAAATTATTCACAAATTTTCTTAATATTTATTACTAAATCCCGTTATGCAATTAATTAAACATTATCTTGAGAGTTATTTAGAATAACGATCTTCATATCGCCATTTGAAAAATGATAATAATCAAATTATGCTAATTTAATTAGGTAATACTTTCATAAAAAAGAAGCATTTGATATGATTGGCATCAAGAAGCTTTTTGGCCATTATTAATTTATTAAATTAATTACCACAGAACATAATCGTTTAACAAATATTGGCAATTTTTTATATATAAACGTTATGCTAATCAAAAACATCTTTACTAATTAATACACAATCAAATAAAGGAAAATGATGACTGTTGATAATCAAAATTATGTATTGTGTTCCCATTGTGATTTGGTTATCGGATTAACAGATGTTGCAATTGGACATAAAGCTACTTGTCCTCGCTGTACTACGACATTGTTTAAAAATCAGAACAATATGAAATTTCGTGCGGCAATGTATGCATTTTGTTCATTAATTATGCTTATCGTCGCTTGTGGGTTTGTGTTTATTGATATTAATTTAGTCGGTAATGTTAATGGTGTAAGTGTTTTAGATATACCCAAAATACTTTTTTTTGATAGATATAGCTATATTTCCGCATTATTTGTTTTATTTGTGCTTGTTTTTCCATTACTCAATTTATCTATTATTGTATTACTTTGCTCCAAAATAAAACTGACTAAATATCGAAAAAGAGATCTTTTGATTGTTTATGAAAAATTTCAGCATTGGTGTATGCCTGAGATTTTTTTGACAGGAATTTTAGTTAGTTTTGTTAAATTAATGAGTTATGGCAGCCTTGGTGTTACAGGGACCTTTTGGGCATTTTGTTTATTTGTTTTCTTTTATATCAAAGCAGTAGTTATTTTTACACCAGGTAAAATATGGAATGAAATCCATCGTAATAATTTTACTTTAAAACCATTAGAAGTAGGTAAAACGGGAATTTATCAAAATATAAAATTGTGCAGCTGTTGCCATGCAATTATTCCTGCTGAGTATGCTAAGTGTCCAAGATGTAAACAAAAAAGTCAACTTAGAGGAAGAGATAAAGTACAGTGGACGATTGCACTTTTAGTTACTTCACTGATTATTTATATACCAGCTAATTTATTTGGGATCATGATTACTGAAGTCTTTGGTGCACCATCGAGTTCGACGATTATGGATGGAGTTATCTATATGTGGCAAGCAGGGGATGTGCCGGTAGCATTAATCATTTTCGCTGCTAGTGTAGTTATCCCTATTTTAAAAATTATTTCTCTTAGCTGGCTTTGTTATTTTGCTTTGGCAGTTAAGAATAAGAAAAAACGTAATTGTCTAAAAATGAAGAAATTATATAATGCTGTTGAATTTATTGGTAAATGGTCAATGATCGATATCTTTGTGGTTTCGGTAGTGTGTTCTTTAGTGAGAAATCAACAAATGATGGGCGTATATCCTGATATAGGGGTAAGTTTTTTTGCTACTGTCGTTATCATTACAATGATTGCATCCCAAAAATTTGATCCACGTTTGCTTTGGGATCGAGTACCAACTAGAAAATAAAATAATAGGAATAATATGGCAAGCTCAAATAAATCAGCAAAAATAATTAAAATTAGAGCAATTTCAGCAATATGGATTATTCCCATAGTTACCGCAGTTGTTGGTTTATGGATTATCTATGCCCATTTTGCTGATCGAGGTACTCCTTTTACCTTATTGGCTAAAGATGCAAGTGGTATTGTAGCTGGTAAAACAGTCATAAAAAATCGCAGCGTTGATGTTGGTATTGTTGATGAAGTGACATTATCTGATGATTACAAACAAGTCGTAATCAAAGGTCGAATCTATAACGACATGAATCCGCTTTTGAAAAATGATTCAATATTTTGGGTGGTTAAACCTGAAATTGGTCGTGATGGTGTGACAGGGCTAGGAACTATTTTATCGGGTGTCTATATTGAGCTTGTTTCAGGGAATGATACTCATAGCTTTAAAAATAATCCATTTATTCTATCTGATGCACCGCCCTTATCAGATCCAAGCATAAAGGGAATTCGTTTAAATTTAGATAGCGATCAAAGTGGTGTTGTGCCACGCGGTGCTAAAGTGATGTTTCGTGGCTATCATGTAGGTAATGTTGAAACGTCACAGTTTGATGTTGAAGCGCGTAAAATGAAGTATCAAATTTTTATTACGACACCTTATGATGCATTAGTTACTGAAAACGTACGGTTTTGGAAAGAAGGGGGAATCAATTTAACGTTATCTTCTCGTGGTGCCAGTTTAGATGTGCCTTCTTTAGATGTTCTAATGTCAGGCGGTATTAGCTTTGATTTACCTGATGGGGCAAAATTAGGACAACCGGCTAAGCAACATGATGTATATAAATTATATGAAGATAGAAAGTCGATTCAAGATTCACAATATACTGAATATAAAGAATTCCTACTTATGATTACGGACTCAATATCGGGATTAACCGAAGGTGCACCAGTTGAATATCATGGCATAAGGCTCGGTACAGTAAGTAAAGTACCGTTTTATACCACAGAAATGTTGCAAGAAAGATCAATTCTTAATCAAAGAGTACCGATACTAATTAAAATCGAACCTGACAGATTAGCTGAATTGGTAGAAGATAAGATAGATATTGGTAATTTAATTATAAATGAGCAAAAAAATGGTTTGCGAGCATCATTAAAGACTTCAAATATGTTTACGGGGGCACTTTATATTGATTTAGATTTTTATCCAGAGTTAAAAGATAAATATGATAGTAAATTAGCTAAACAATATGGGTACGATACGATTGAAACTACATCAACTGGATTTGCACAAATACAAGCAAAAATCCTGCAATTATTAGATAATTTTAATAGTTTACCTGTTAACAATACTATGGAGCAATTTAATAAATCCTTAGAATCGAGTCAACGCTTAATGAATACCATAAATCAAATTATGGCAAGTAAAGAGATGCAAAATATGCCTAAAGATTTACAAAGAGCTATGCGTTCATTAAATGAAGCGATGAAAGGAATACAACCAGGTTCACAACTTAATACACAAATGAATGAAAGTTTACAGAAAATTCAGCAAATGATGGATGAATTAACTCCTTTACTTCATACGCTAAATAATAAAAGTAACGCATTGATCTTCTCTTCACCAAACAAAAAAGATGAAGAACCAAAAGCCAGAGGAAATAAATAATGTTCAAATCGATTCGATGTTTTAAAATTACACTATTGATAGCATTATTAGCGGTAATGGTGGGTTGTTCATCAAATACCCAAAGAAAAAATTATTTTCAATTAACGAGTAATTTAGTTAATGTTGATTCAGTGACGACTCGCTCGACCAATAAGTTTATTTGGATTGAGTCTATTGAAGTAGCCAGTTTTTTAAATAAATCAGGCATTGTTTTACAAACACAAGATATAAAATATGTTACAGCAACTAATAATTTATGGGCCTCAACATTGTCTCAACAATTTGCAGATAGATTATCGCAGGATCTAACCCAACTTTTACCTAATTATTTAGTCTCAACCAAATCTATTACTACACCTACCTTAACAATTAAGCTTTTTATTGATGGTTTCCATGGTAGTTATAAGGGGGATGCAGTGATAAAAGGGCGCTGGGTAGTGACAGATAATAAAGGACAAATTAGGACTAAAGTTATTGAACGCAGTGTTCCGTTGGCAAAAAATGGCTATAGCGCACTGGTAAAAGCCTTATCGCAAGGCTGGCAAGATGAAGAGTTAGAATTTGCGAATTCAATCAAATATTAGTTATTGTTTAACATTCCGCCGATATAATGGCGGAATGTCATAGATAGTTAATTTCAAATTATTATAACTGTTTTTTCAATTCACTAAATACCTGCTCTTCAATTTCAACCCAACCTCGAACACTATTAATAAATGCTATTTTATCGGCCTGTAAAATATCTTTTTTGTTTATCGTTTTCTCAATTAATTTATGCTGATCTAAATAATGTTGTCGCATAGTGCCAGCTAATAGTCCTGATGTAATGGCAGGCGTTATCCACTTATCATTAATTAATAGGGCGATATTACCATTAACAAACTCGGTAATTTCATCATTTTGATTATAATTGATATATTCTTGACCAACTGTCAATTGAGGAAAATGTTGTCGATTGGTTGTTTTATGATAGAGAAAAACATTATGTTTATCGACACTTTTAGGCGCAAAAGCTATATTATTAATCACCATTGAGGTGGTAAGCAAATCTATACTTATTTCTGATTGTCCTGATTTTGATTGCAGAAGTCTAACTTTATATTTTCCTAATGGATATTTTTTGGCTAGCTTCGTTAATGTCTGTTTGATTGTTTGAATATCACATGTAAAATCAAAATATTGTGTTGAGTTGTCCAATCTGTCCAAATGTGCATTAAGTAACAAAAACTCTCCATTTTCTAACAATAAGGTTTCAATAATATATTCAGGTATAGATAAAGTTCTATGCAAAATAGCTGTTTTCGCTAGGACTTCGTTATATTCATCATTGGCGCTTGAATCCCAAGTAATGCCTCCACCAACACCATAATTCAACTGTTGATTATTAATGGTTAAGGTACGTATTGGAATATTAAATATCGCCTTTTTCATAAAAGGGTCAATATAACCAATTGCGCCACAATACACGCCACGAGCTGAATTCTCAATATTACTAATAATATGCATGGTACTTGCTTTAGGTGCTCCAGTGATTGAGCCACATGGGAACAGTGCTTGCAATAGTTGATATAGGTTAATATTATCTTTTAATATTCCTTGAATTGTCGAGGTTAGTTGCCATACGGTTGGGTATTTTTCTGCGGTAAATAAGTGTGGGACGGTGATCGATCCTGGTTTTGAAATTCTGCTCAAATCATTACGCAGTAAATCAACAATCATCATATTCTCTGCAAGATTTTTTTCTGATTGCAACAACTCTACTTGTTGTTTATCTTGTTGTGTCGTCAATCCTCGGGCGGTAGTACCTTTCATTGGTTTCGTTGTAATAGTTTTATCTTCTAATTTAAAAAATAGCTCAGGAGAAATAGATAAGATATGATAATTTTCAAATTCTATATAGGCACAATAATTGGCAAGATTATTTTTTTGTAGAAAGTAATAATAATCTAAAGGATTACTATTAAATGGTGCACTAAATTGAATGGTATAATTGGTTTGGTAAGTATTACCTAATTCAATTTGCGAGTGAATATAGTCAATTTTTTGCTGATATTCGTTAATATCAGTATCACAAGATAACTTTAACGATAGTGGTGAAAAGTGATTTGAATCTGGAATCGGCTCACTCGTATACTTATCAAAAATACCAAATAATAGTAATGGTAAATCAAGATTTGAGCTTTTTATAACTTTGGTTTTATTGTTTTCACTAAACCCCATAGCACTTTCATAAGCAAGATAACCACAAGCGTAATAACCTTTATTTGTGAAGCTTTCTATTTCATCAATGCGTTGTTTAATAGCTCTATAATCGTTTGATTTTATAATTTTGATTGGATCACAAAAATATTTACGTTCACCTTCAAAATCGATATAAATTTTCATATTAATTACCATTAACAAAGTTACTAATTATTTTTAAACCAGATTCTGTCTTAATTGCCTCTGGGTGAAATTGTACCGATTCAATTGGCAGTGTTTTATGTCGTAATCCCATAATCAATCCTTGCCTATTTTTAGCGGTAACTATTAAAGGTGACTCATTTAATGGCAAATTAGGGTGGGCAATTAGAGAATGATACCTAACCACGGAGAGTGGATTTTTAATCCCGACAAATAAGCCTTGCTCATCATGTGTAATTTCATCAATTTTACCATGCATTGGTACTGGGGCTTTAACAATGCTATAACCAAAATATTGGGCAATCGCTTGATGACCTAAACAAATGCCAAGTATTGGGCAGTGATTAGCAAAACAATTGATCGCCGATAATGATATTCCGGCATTATCGGGTGTTCCCGGCCCCGGAGAAATGACCATTTTGGAAAACGATAATCGCTTTAATTCATCAATAGATTTTTCATCATTTTTGATGACCATAACTTCGGCTCCTGCACGGCAAAGGTAATCATAGATATTAAAAGTAAAAGAATCGTAATTATCAATTAGAAGAATCAAAATAGTACCCAATGCTTAATAATTATAAATAAAGGAGGTTTTAACGAGTGACTGGTGATTTTATTATAAAAAGCGATGCTATATAAAGTAATTAATTACTTATTAAAAAAACTATCTACGACTATACTAGACATTTAAAAACCCTGTTCCTCAAAAATTTGAGGAGCGGGGTTTTTTATTACTTATTTCTCATAAAGTTAATATTTATGTGATCAATATCACACAATTTTTCTAATCTACTTGTATGGTAGTATGATTAGAATTAAAGTTTACTCATTAATCATTTTTCAGAGGTATCAAATGAAAATCGTAAAAGCAGAGGTTTTTGTGTGTAGTCCAGGAAGGAACTTTGTCACATTAAAAATCACTACAGATTCAGGCGTATATGGAGTTGGTGATGCGACACTCAACGGACGAGAATTATCTGTCGCATCATATCTCAAAGATCATCTTTGTCCACAGTTAATCGGCCGAGATGCTAGTCAAATTGAAGATATATTTCAATATTTCTATAAAGGTGCTTATTGGCGTCGAGGGCCAGTGACCATGTCAGCGATATCAGCAATTGATATGGCGTTATGGGATATCAAAGGTAAAGTAGCCAATATGCCACTTTATCAGTTATTAGGTGGAGCTTCACGTACTGGTGTCATGGTCTATTGCCATACCACTGGTAAAGATATTGAAGAAGCGTTGGATGATTATGCCAAACATAAGGAAATGGGGTTTAAAGCCATTCGTGTTCAGTGTGGAATACCAGGAATGAAGACCACATACGGCCAAAGTAAAGGTAAAAATTTAGCTTATGAGCCGGCTACTCGAGGTAATTATCCTGAAGAGCAATTTTGGGCAACCGATAAATATCTTGATTTCACACCAAAATTATTTGAAGCAGTAAGAAATAAATTTGGTTTTAATGAACATTTATTGCATGACATGCACCATCGTTTAACCCCAATTGAAGCAGCACGATTTGGCAAAAGTATTGAAGACTACCGACTATTTTGGATGGAAGATCCGACACCTGCAGAAAATCAAGAGTGCTTCCGTTTAATTCGTCAACATACCGTAACACCAATTGCTGTCGGTGAAGTATTCAATAGCATTTGGGATTGTAAACAATTAATTGAAGAACAACTGATTGATTATATTCGAACCACGATAACTCATGCTGGTGGTATTACACATATGCGCCGGATTGCTGATTTTGCGGCTCTTTATCAAGTTAGAACTGGTTCGCATGGTCCATCTGATTTATCACCAATTTGTCATGCAGCGGCGCTGCACTTTGATATGTGGGTACCTAACTTTGGTGTACAAGAATTTATGGGTTATTCCGAACAGATGTTAGAAGTTTTCTCGCCTAATTGGACCTTTAATGATGGTTATATGCATCCAAGTGACAAACCCGGATTAGGAATCGATTTTGATGAAAAACTTGCAGCAAAATATCCATACAATCCTGCTTATTTGCCAATTGCTCGTCTAGAAGATGGCACATTGTGGAATTGGTAATTAAAAAATGAAGGAAATTAATATGTCAACTTTAGAAACAATGGAAGAAAAAGAAAAACGGAATATTATAAGGCGTGTAGCTGTTGCATCATCTATTGGAACTGCTGCAGAATATTATGATTTTTTTGCATATGGAACGGCAGCAGTACTCTTTTTTGGTCAACTGTTCTTTCCTAGTAATGATCCTTTTATTAGCACTCTTGCAGCATTTGCTACTTATGCAGTAGGTTTTTTTGCTAGACCTATTGGCGGTATTGTTTTTGGTCATATGGGCGATAAAGTAGGAAGAAAAAAAGCGTTAGTCATTACTATTTTAATTGTTGGATTAGGAACATTCGTTATTGGTTTATTACCAACTTATGCATCAATTGGTTGGTGGGCTCCTGTAATTCTAATTTTAATTAGGGTTCTGCAAGGATTTGGTGTTGGTGGCGAACAAGCAGGTGCGGTGTTGATGACAGCGGAATATTCTCCGCCTGAAAAGCGCGGATTTTTCTCTAGTTGGGTGCAAATAGGTGCACCACTTGGTTTTTTGTTACCTTCAGCGCTTTTTGCTTTATTAACATCATTACTTTCAGAAGAACAAATGCTTGATTTTGGTTGGAGAATACCATTTTTATTAAGTTTACTTTTAGTTATATTGGGATTATTTATCCGATTACGTATTGACGAATCACCTGTTTTTGAAAAAATTAGACAAACTAAAGCTGTTGAATCTTCAATGCCGTTGAAAGATGTTATGAAAAATTATCCGGGGATTGTTGCTAAAGGGGTTGGTGCAAAACTAATTGAAGCATGTTCATTTGCCATGTTTACAGTGATTGTTCTAGCCTATGTAAATGTAAATCAATTTAATAAAAGTTATGTATTAGATGCAATAATTGTTGCTGTAGTCATCGAGATTTTTACTATCCCGTTAATGGGCGCTTTATCGGATAAATGGGGAAGAAAAAGAGTCTATATACTTGGCGCTCTTCTGCAAGTAATTTTTATAGTTCCATTTTTCTTAATGGTCAATACACAAAATTATATGTTAATTCAGTTAGCAATGATAATTGTCTTACCTATAGGACATGCTATGTGTTATGCACCACAAGCATCATTCTTCCCAGAATTATTTCCGACAGCAATTCGTTGTAGTGGTATAGCGTTGATATGGCAGGTTGGTTCATTAATTGGAAGTGGTATTTTAGGGCTTTGTGCAGTTAAGATTTTACAAATGTGTAGTGGACATTATTCTGGATTAGCCTTATATGTTGGTACATTAGGTATTTTATCTGTTATTGGTATTGCGTTATTGCCTGAAACAGCACCTAATAAAATTAAAAAAGAATATCAGCAATGGGTAGGAAAATAAAACTACAAAATAAATGATTATTGTTTAATTAATTATTAATTAGAGACTTTTATGAGATTATCAAATCAAACTTTATCACAACTACCTAAGGGGGTAGTTGTTCCAACTTATGATAGAAGCAAAATTAAAACCAAAATTGTTCATCTCGGTTTTGGCGCTTTTCATCGTGCTCATCAAGCTGTTTATACGGATATACTAGCTACACAGCATGATAGCGATTGGGGATACTGTGAAGTTAACTTGATTGGTGGTGAAGCTCAAATTCAAGATTTAAAACAACAAGATTGCTTGTTTAGTGTTTGTGAAATGTCTTATGATAATTGGAATACCCGCGTTGTTGGTATTGCAAAAGAAGCATTACATGCAGATATTGATGGAATACAAAAAGTCTTAGCAGTGATGACTCGTCCTGAAATTGCGATTGTATCGATAACCGTAACTGAGAAAGGCTATTGCTATCTCCCTTCGACAGCATCCATAGATACTAATAATCCATTAATTAGTCATGATATTTCTTATCCTTATGCACCTAAATCTGTTCCGGGTGTCATTGTTGAGGCGTTACGTTTACGTAAAGAACAAGGACTAAAACCATTTACGGTAATGTCTTGTGACAATATGCCTGAAAATGGGCATGTTACACGTAATGTTGTTTTAGAGTTGGCTAAACAGCGAGATCCTGATTTAGCCCAATGGATCAATGATAATGTTACATTTCCATCTACAATGGTTGACCGAATCGTACCAGCTGCAACGCCTGAAACTATGGTAAAAATAAACAAACAACTAGGTGGTATTGATGACCCTGCGGGCATTGCTGGTGAACCATTTAGGCAATGGGTTATTGAAGATAATTTTGTGGCAGGGCGCCCCCAATGGCAAAAAGTGGGTGCAGAATTAGTTAATGATGTATTACCATATGAAGAAATGAAGTTACGCATGTTAAATGGTAGTCATTCATTTTTTGCATATTTAGGCTATCTAGCCGGTTATTTACATATAGATGAATGTATGCAGGATAATAATTATGTTACAGCTGCTAGACATTTAATGCTAAATGAACAAGCAACAACGTTGCGAGTTAAAGATGTTGATCTTTCTGCTTATGCTGATTCATTACTTGATCGTTATCGAAATACCGGTTTAAAACATCGTACATGGCAAATTGCAATGGATGGAACATTGAAGCTACCTCAACGAATGCTTGATTCAATTCGTTATCATGTAGCTAATAATACTGCATTTGATTGTCTTGCTTTAGGTGTTGCTGCTTGGATGCGCTACGTTAGTGGGGTTGATGATGCGGGTAAATCTATTGAGGTAAGTGATCCTTCAATTATGCAAATAAACGAGCTTGTCGCAAATAGTGCCGATGATGAAAATAGAGTAGAAGCGTTATTGTCTTTAACTCATGTGTTTGGTAGTGATTTGCCGCATAATCAACTTTTTGTCGATAAGGTAACAAATGCTTACCTAGCATTGCGAGATTTAGGTGCTAAACAGACAGTTAAAAATTTAACTGAACTTTTTAGTACTATAAATGCAACTAACAATAATTGATAATAACTAAGGTGTAATAGCTTATTTAAGCCATTACACCTTCTATAATCATCTTTCTAGTTATTTAATATATATAGTATTTTTTAAAAAAACTTTTCTTATATTTAAAAATCACCTACTATTTATTGTAATTTAATTTATTACATAAAAATGGTATATGTTTAAACTTATTGAATTAAATATTTCTGAGCCGGTTAATCAGCAAGTTTATCGTGCATTAAGAAGAGCGATTATTACTTGTCAGGTGTTACCGGGAGTTTTACTTTCTGAAAAAGAGATTTCAAGTCAATTCAATGTATCACGTCAGCCAGTTCGTGAAGCATTTATCAAGTTAGCCGAAGCCGGGTTAGTTAAAATTTTGCCACAGCGAGGCACATTTGTAACAAAAATCTCCATTAAAAAAGTGATTGATGGGCAATTTATTCGTGAAGCCGTTGAGTGTGCAATTATTAAACGAGTAGCACAAGAAATTACTGAATCCGATCTGGTATTATTGGATAAAAATCTTGCCGAACAAATAGATGCCAATAAGCGAAAAGATATTCGCTCTTTTTTGGAAAAAGATGACGAATTTCACCAAATTATAATGAATGTTATCGATTGTCCAATGGCTTGGGAAACGGTCGAAAATATCAAAGCAATGATGGACAGAGTTCGCTATCTCACCTTAGAAGATATTTCTCCACCAGAAGACTTAGTAAAGCAACACGAAAAAATCGTTATGGCACTAAAAAAACATGATCAGGAAATGGCGGCATTGGCGCTGCATGAACATTTATCTACTATTCTACAAACAATAAATATAGTGTCACAACAACGTAATGATTGGTTTGTTGATTAGCTTAGGTAAATAATAATATTAAGTTAAGAAAAAATATTTATAATGAGATTAATCATTATAAATAACAATTGAGACTTTCTATTATGATACGACAAGTTAAAATTCGAGTGTGTGGTCGTGTACAGGGCGTTGGTTTTCGCTTCTTTACTTATCAACAAGCGACCAAACTGGGTTTAGTTGGTTATGTTAAAAATTTAGATAATGGCGATGTAGAAATAGTGGCACAAGGGGATAGCATATCAATTGCTAAATTAATACAATGGCTTGAACAGGGCGGACCAGTTTCAGCCCGTATAACAGCGATAAATGTTACAGAATTGATTCCTGAAAACCAATTAAATGCTTTTAATATCAAATATTAATTTTATACCTAATAAGGTATTTTATAATAATAGCCTATTGTTAAACAAAGTTAACATTGATAGGTTTATTATTTATAAATCATTATCTAATTAGTTGTTTAACGTTTACGCAAATAACCGAAAACACGATAACCTTCTATTTTCCATAATCCATCTTTATAAATTAACGGAAAAGTCACCCGACTGCTTGCGTTAGGGCCTGGATTTTGCTGAACAATTTCGATCTCATTGTCGCTAACTTTACTGATAATAGCAACATGGCCATATTGAGACCAGCCTAGAACAATAATATCGTCTACTTTAGGTTTGGTGGTTGATCCATTATGGAACTGAAGTAGATTTCGCCTAGTATTCATTTTGCCATCAGGAATAGAATCATCGAAAAAATCTTTTGCATGGCCATAACTATCCGGCATTTTATGATTGAAACGTTCATAATAGTAACGTTTAATAAATTCAACACATTGATATTTAAGACCTAAATTATAACCATCTTTAGCTACATTGCGACTACTGACATGATTTATATTGCCATTATAGTAAACTTTAACTCCATTGAATTCGTCGACAACTGTGCCAATTTTACTCTCATTAACATTTAAATCAGCATAAGCATAATGATAAAAACTAGCTACTTCCAGCATTAATAAAACAGTTAATAAATAGAGACTGTTTTTTAATCTAAATAACATATTGATTTCCTATTGATATTTTTAATCATTATTAAATGATTATAGCTAATTTTCAGACTTAAAAATTAAACATAATAGATCTATATTACTAAAAATTTTATATATTAATTGATATATTATAGTAAATAATTAATCAATCAATCAATGAAGAGCATTATATTTTCTTTAAATTCAAATAGATGATAATTATTATTAATCTATTATCAAATACATTAAAATATATTTATTGGTATATTTTGAGGTATTTATGGTATTAATATTAAAGTATCTGAATTATTATCAGAATGTCATTTAACTTCTTGCAATGTCAGATATTAATTTAATAAAAAATAAAGTAAAATAAATTAATATTTAGATGATTTGTCATAATGGTGTGCCTACGTTATTGATTAATCTTATTCAGGTAATTAACGTAAACTATGAATAAAAAAAATTTAATCTGTCTATTACTTCTTATTTTGATAGTTGGTGTTTATTATAGTTATCAAAAAAATGATGATGTGTTGAGTACGCCACCAAATGCAAATCAGCTTGAAACGCCAATTTATCAAAGTGATGATATGGTTACTAATGTTTATGATTTGTCCGGTAATGTAGTATATAAAATTGAATCGGGCAAAGTAAAACATTTTGATAATAATGAAAATACTGATTTTGATTTACCTAATGTTACACTTTATGATCAGGATCACGCTGCTACATGGCATATTCAAGCAAAACGAGCGACTTTGACAAAAGATAAACTAATTTACCTTTATCAAGATGTGACATTAACTAATTTAACACCTGATTCTCAGTTACAGCAAGTATTAACCGATGATGCAGTAGTTGATTTAACAACGCAAATTGTAACATCTAAAGACCCGGTAAAAATTAGAGGAGTTGGTTTTTTCTCAACTGGTTTGGGATTAATTGGTAATTTACGGGAAAAAACAGCTAATATACTTGAAAATATAAAAACTTTTTATAATAGTGAGGCTCAATAAAAAATGAGATCAAAAAAACAAACATTTTTTCCATTATTTTTTATGCTATGCGCATCATTTGCTTGTTTTGCTGATGAACCTAATGTTGTCACGTCATCTGCCTCACAAAATCAAAAAATGTTTGCCGATAATAAACCCATCACAGTTGATGCTGATAATCAGCAAATAGATATTGAAAAAAATATTATTACTTTTAATGGTAATGTCCAGATTATCCAAGAAGGTTTGACGATATGGGCAGATAAAGTTGTAGTTACTGATATGCAAGACACAAGTAAACAGAAAATAACAGCATATGGTAAACCGGTAAAATATAAACAAGTTCTTCCTCAAAATAATAAAATTGTGACCGGTCATTCACAACAGGTTATCTATAATGTTAAAGAAAATAATATAGTATTACAGGGTGATGCAGAATTATTTCAACAAGATAATCATATCAGTAGTTCAATTATTACTTATGATGTGAAAAAACAGCAAATAGTGGCTCAACCAGGTAAAAAAGGCCGAGTAAAAAGTACTATCATTCCAAGTCAAGTAAAAGAGATGAATAAATAAATGGCAATTTTAAAAGCGGAAAATCTGGCTAAAGTTTATAAAAAACGACGAGTTGTTGAAGATGTTAGTTTAACCGTAAACTCTGGTGAAATTGTTGGTTTACTTGGCCCTAACGGTGCTGGTAAAACTACCACTTTTTATATGGTGGTTGGCATTGTGACTTTAAATGCCGGAAAAATTTACCTTGATGATCATGATATCAGTATTTTGCCATTACATGAGAGAGCGCAAAAAGGAATAGGATATTTACCTCAAGAGGCGTCAATATTTAGGAAACTTTCTGTTATTGATAATATTATGGCTATTTTAGAAACTCGCAATGATATTGATAAAAATGAAAAGATTAATCGAGCAGAGGAGTTACTCGAAGAATTTCATATTACCCATATCCGAGACAATATTGGTCAATCATTATCCGGAGGAGAACGACGACGAGTTGAGATAGCTAGGGCATTGGCTGCAAATCCTAAATTCATTTTACTCGATGAACCATTTGCTGGCGTAGATCCCATTTCGGTAATTGATATTAAAAATATTATTAAACACCTACGCGATCGTGGTTTAGGCGTACTGATTACCGATCATAATGTTCGTGAAACACTTGATGTTTGTGAACGAGCCTATATAGTGAATAAGGGACATTTAATTGCTGAAGGTACACCAGATAGTATATTAAATAATGACTATGTTAAACGTGTTTATTTAGGACATGAATTTAGATTATAGATTATGATGAAACAAGGCTTACAACTGAAGGTTTCGCAACAGTTGTCAATGACGCCACAATTACAATTAGCTATTCGATTGTTGCAATTGTCGACTTTAGAATTACGTCAAGAAATTCAAACTGTACTCGAAAACAATCCATTATTAGAGATTGCCGATCAGTATGATGAAATTAATGTTGAACAAGATGAACTAAACGAAAATATTGATACTCGTGAAGCATTAGATAGCCAAGAAATCCCCGAGGATATTCCATTAGATGCCTCATTAGATGATATTTACACAGCTGGTACTCCCTCAGGAACTCACTCAGATTATCGTAATGATGAGTTACCAATCTATCAAGGTGAAACACATGAAACATTGCATGATTACTTAAAATGGCAATTAGATTTAACACCATTTAGTGACATTGATCGTGCAATTGCTGTTTCGATTATTGAAGCTATTGATGACAGAGGTTATCTAACCGTTTCAACTGAAGAAATTCTAGAAGAACAAGGCAATAGTCAAATTGAACTTGATGAGGTTGAGGCAGTTTTAAAGCGAATTTGGCATTTTGATCCAATCGGTGTTGGAGCGAGATCTTTACAAGAATGTCTATCTATTCAAACTCAGCATTTAACTCCGCCAGTATTAGTTAAACAGATTATTGATAACTATTTAGATTTATTAGCAAATCATGATTATCGAACATTGAAAAAACGCTTAAATGCTACGGACGAACAGTTAAAAGAAGCCATTAATTTTATCCAGCATTTACAACCTTATCCTGGTGATTCGGTCAATACCTTACCTCCGGATTATGTTATTCCTGACCTTGTGGTTAAAAAGATTGATGGAAAATGGATTGCTGAATTAAATAGCGATACTGTTCCGACTCTGCGTATTAATCAACAATATGCGGCAATGGAAAAAATTAGTAATGAAAATGATAGCCAATACATTCGCGCACATTTGCAAGATGCAAATTGGTTTATTAAAAGTGTCGAAAATCGTAATGAGACACTATTAAAAGTGAGTCAATTTATTGTTGAGCACCAACAAGAATTTTTTGAAAATGGTGCTGAATATATGAAACCAATGATTTTGTCAGATGTTGCTATGGCGATTGATATGCATGAATCAACAATTTCACGCGTTACAACGCAAAAATATTTACAATGCCCTAATGGTATATTTGAGTTGAAATTCTTTTTTTCTAGCCATGTTAATACTGAATCTGGTGGTGAAGCATCATCGACAGCAATTCGGGCTTTAATTAAAAAATATATTTCTGAAGAAGATGCTAAAAAACCTTTAAGTGATAGTAAACTAGTTTCAATTTTAGAAAATCAAGGGATTATTATTGCCCGTCGAACGGTTGCTAAATATCGTGAATCTTTATCGATACCACCGTCAAATCAACGAAAACAGCTTTGATAATAATTGGCTGTTTTCGATTCTTTTACTATTAATTTTTAAATCACTTTTTGTGTTTCGATAGTCATCATATCAGAGGTAAAAGATCCATCTGATTGTAATTCGAAGTAAGATTTTGTATCTTGAGATGCACTTATTTGATAAGTTCTTATCGCATCCACTAAATTATTCGGTGTACGCATACGTTTTATCCAACTATCAAAAGTCAAGGGTAAACGATGGCGTTGAATCTTATCAATAGTAAATCCAGCTTCGCTTAAAAATGTCAGCCATTCGCCAGGCGTATAGTCGCGTACGTGGGATGTATCACGTAGTGCTTCAACTGTTTGTAACCAAATATCTAAAATAGGTTGACCAGGAGAAACGACATCCATAATAATTAATTTACCATTTGGTTTGGTGATCCGATGTAATTCACGCAAACTTTTACCCACATCCTGCCAATGATGGGCAGAATAACGGCTGACGACAATATCAAAATAGTTATCGTCAAATGGTTGATGTTCAGCATAACCTTGTACGGTGGTAATATTTTTTAAGTTACGTTCATTCGCAGTTTGTTCAACCACCGCTAACATTTGCTCCGATAGATCGTAAGCTGTTACGTGTTTAACCTGTTTTGCTGCAATAAAACTGACATGGCCTGCTCCACATCCCATATCTAAAAATTCAGCATTAGGATAATTAGTTAAAAAACTGGCTAGATATTCAAGATCAGCACCTTGAGCATGAACTTTACTGCTTAAGTAGGCGTTAGCTTGCTGGCCGAACTGTTGATTTACTTTATCGTGATGGGTTGGCATTAATTATTCCTATACAAGGCGCTTGCGCGCCTAAATAAATTAATTTAAGAATGTAGGAATTTTATGCTCAAAAGAGCTGATAGCATCTTCATGTTGCAAGGTCAGACCAATATTATCTAGGCCATTTAATAGACAATGGCGTTTGAACGAATCAATCTTAAATGAATATTGTTTGTCACCAGCGATCACGACTTCGTTAACTAAATCAATAGTGAACTCAATTCCTTCATTTGCTTCAACAAGTTTAAATAACTCATCAACTTCTTCTTCAGACAAGTTAACTAATAATAGTTGATTATTGAATGAGTTATTATAAAAAATATCAGCAAAGCTAGAGCCAATAATAGTTTTAAATCCATAGTCAGTTAATGCCCACGGAGCATGTTCTCGAGATGAGCCACAACCAAAGTTTTCACGAGCTAATAAAATACTCGCGCCAGCATATCGTGGTTTATTTAGTACAAATTCAGGATTAGGTTGTTTACCGGCATCATCTAAAAATCGCCATTCATGAAACGCATGTTGTCCAAATCCAGTACGAGTAACTTTTTGTAAAAATTGTTTAGGAATAATTGCATCGGTATCAACGTTCGCTGCATCTAAAGGAACGACTAATCCTGTATGTGTTGTAAATTTTGCCATGACAGCCTCCTTAAAATGGTTTGCGAATATCAGTAAAATGACCAGTAATGGCTGCTGCGGCTGCCATTGCAGGGCTGACGAGATGTGTTCTTGCATCACGACCTTGTCGACCTTCAAAATTACGATTACTGGTAGATGCACAGCGATCACCTGGAGCTAATTTATCATCATTCATCGCTAAACACATTGAACATCCTGGTAAACGCCACTCAAATCCAGCATCGATAAAAATTTTATCTAATCCTTCCGCTTCAGCTTGTTCTCTTACTGGACCTGAACCTGGTACGACAAGGGCCTGAACACCATCGGCAACTTTACGACCTTTAGCAACTTCAGCTGCGGCGCGAAGATCTTCAATACGGGAATTAGTACATGATCCAATAAATACTTTATTGATCTTGATATCTGACATTTTGGTACCGGCTGTTAATCCCATATAAGCCAAAGCTCTTTCAGCAGAATGTTTTTCAATTGGATCGGAAAAATCTTGAGGATTTGGTACTTGAGAATCAATAGCAGTTACTTGGCCTGGGTTAGTACCCCAAGTTACTTGTGGCGCAATATCTTTACCTTCCAAAGTAACAATGGTATCAAAGTGTGCACCTTCATCGGTTTTTAAAGTTTTCCAATAGGCGACAGCTTGCTCAAAGTCATCGCCTTTAGGAGAGAATTGTCGTCCTTTTAAATATTCAAAAGTGGTTTCATCTGGTGCAACTAATCCAGCTTTAGCCCCCATTTCAATTGCCATATTACATAATGTCATTCGGCCTTCCATTGATAAAGAAGTTATTGCTTCTCCACAAAACTCAACTACATGACCAGTACCACCTGCACTGGTTGTTTTACCAATGATCGCTAAGATAATATCTTTTGCGGTAATACCATCAGCTACTTTACCTTTGACTTCAATTTTCATTGTTTTAGCTCGACCTTGTTTCAACGTTTGAGTGGCTAAAACATGTTCAACTTCCGATGTCCCAATACCAAAAGCTAATGCGCCAAAAGCACCATGTGTTGCTGTATGAGAATCACCACAAACAATGGTCATACCAGGTAATGTCATCCCTTGTTCTGGACCAACAACATGAACAATACCGCGTAATGGACTTTGTAACCCATATAAAGATACACCAAATTCTTCTGCATTCTTGGCTAATTCAGTTAATTGGATTCGCGCCATTTCACTACAAGCACTTAAATCATTGCTTTTCGTTGAAGTATTGTGATCCATAGTAGCAAATGTTTTGTGTGGTTGACGAACTTTACGATTCATTGCTCGTAAGCCATCGAATGCTTGTGGAGAAGTAACTTCATGGACTAAATGGCGATCAATATACAAAATAGGCGTTTCATTAGGTGCTTCATAGACAACATGTGCATCGTATAATTTTTGATACAATGTTTTTGGTTTTGTAGACATTGCTTATATTCCTTTAATATTCTTGCAAAAGGGTTAATAAGATATATTAACCCTTACTTTAAAAATTAAATTAAACGACAAATGGTATCGCCCATTTCATCGGTAGAAACATAACTACCACCACGAGCAAGATCAATAGTACGAGTACCTTGTTCTAAAGCTTTATTAACTGCATTTTCAATGGCTTTAGCAATATCATCACGTTTTAAACTATAACGGACTAATAGTGCTAATGATAAAATTTGTGCAGCAGGATTAGCAATATTTTTACCTGCAATATCTGGTGCACTACCACCAGCGGGTTCATATAAACCAAAGCCATCTTCATTTAAACTAGCAGAAGGTAACATTCCCATTGAGCCAGTAATCATGGCGCATTCATCTGATAAGATATCACCAAATAAGTTAGAACAAAGTAATACATCAAATTGTGCAGGATCTTTCACTAATTGCATAGTGGCATTATCAATATACATATGCTCTAATGTGACATCAGGGTATTGTTTAGCTACTTCACTTACAACTTCACGCCACAAAATGGAAGTTTGTAGAACATTTGCTTTATCTACAGACGTTACTTTTTTACGACGGATTTTGGCTGCTTCAAATCCCATACGGGCAATTCGTTCAATTTCAAAGCGGTGATAAACTTCAGTATCAAAAGCACGCTCTTGTGGACCTGTTCCTTCACGACCTTTTGGCAAACCGAAATAGATACCACCAGTTAACTCGCGCATACATAAAATATCAAAGCCACGCTTAGCAATATCTTCACGTAACGGACATAATTCTTCTAAACCTTGATATAAACTAGCAGGGCGCATATTGGCAAATAATTTAAAATGTTTGCGTAATGGCAGTAGAGCACCGCGTTCAGGTTGTTGGTCTGGTGGTAAATTTGTCCATTTTGGACCGCCAACTGAACCAAATAAGATAGCATCGGCTTTTTCACATCCTTCTAGTGTTTCTTTTGGTAGCGGGCAACCATGAATATCAATTGCAGCACCACCTACATCATATTCACTAGTTGTAATGGCTAGGTTATATTTTTGTCGAATAACATCTAACACTTTATAGGCTTGTTTCATCACTTCTGGGCCTATACCGTCACCAGGTAATACTGCAATATGGTAATTTTGTGACATATCTATTCCTTAACAATCTAATTATATTTTAAGTATTTCGTTATTAAGTAACGAAACAATGTTTACTTTTTAGTCTTGCTGCAATTTCTGTTTTTGTTCTGCAACCTGATTTGCTCTATAAACATTATTTAACACATTAATTAATGCTAATGCTGATGAATGAACAATGTCGGTAGCAAGCCCAACTCCATGGAATTTACGTCCTTTATATTCGGCAACGATATCGACTTGACCCAAGGCATTTTCACCCTGTCCTTTAGATGCTAATTGGTATTTCACAATTGAAATAGGTTCGCCAGTAATACGATTTATCGCTTGATAAACAGCATCAACAGGGCCATTACCTGTTGCTGCATCTGAATATTTTTGATCGCCGATGATCAAACTAACTGAAGCTGTTGAAACGACAGTAGAGCCAGATTGTACATTAAAATAATCCAATACATAATGCTCTTCATCATCTTTTAGTTGATTAATAAAAATCAATGCTTCTAAATCATAATCGAAAACTTGGCCTTTTTTATCGGCAAGTTCTAAAAAGGCTTGGTAAACTTGATCTAAATTATAATCATTATCTTGATAACCTAATTCAGCTAAGCGATGTTTTACCGCTGCTCGGCCTGAGCGTGAGGTTAAATTTAGTTGAATTTGATTTAAGCCGATTGATTCAGGGGTCATTATTTCATAGGTTTCACGATTTTTTAGCACTCCATCTTGATGAATTCCTGATGAGTGAGCAAAAGCATTACTACCAATTACCGCCTTATTAGAGGGTATTGGTGTGTTAGTAATTTGGCTGACGATTTGACTGGTACGATAGATCTCTTGATGATTAATATTTGTGTGAACGTTTAAGATATTTTGGCGGACTTTAATCGCCATAATAACCTCTTCTAAAGCCGTATTACCAGCTCGTTCACCTAAACCATTCATCGCCCCTTCAATCTGCCTGGCACCTTCTTGAATCGCGCTAATCGAGTTAGCCACCGACATGCCCAAGTCATCATGGCAATGAACAGAGATAATCGCTTTATCAATGTTCGGGACACGTTCAAATAAGGTATGAATAATGCCACCAAATTGATAAGGGACAGTATAACCGACAGTATCCGGTATATTGATCGTGGTTGCCCCTGCTTGAATTGCTGCTTCAACAATCCTACATAAGTTATCAATTGGGGTACGGCCTGCATCTTCACAAGAAAACTCCACATCATCTGTATAATTACGTGCACGTTTAACACAGTGCACTGCCTGTTCAACGACATCATCAAATGTCATTTTTAATTTGTCTTTAACATGTAACGTTGATGTTGCCATAAAAGTATGAATACGAAATTGATCGGCTACTTTTAAAGCTTCAGCTGCTACATCAATGTCTTTATCAATACAACGAGATAATGCACAAACACGACTATTTTTAATGGTTTTAGCAATAGTTTGTACTGATTCAAAATCACCTGGAGATGAGATTGGAAAACCGACTTCCATTACATCTACTTGCATTCTTTCTAATGCTAAAGCTATTTGTAGTTTTTCTTTAACACTCAAACTTGCTTGTAACGCCTGTTCACCATCACGTAATGTTGTGTCAAAAATAATAATTTGATCGCTCATTGTTATTTCCTTTATATTTTAGCGCTATCCCGGTATTTCAAGTTAAGAAAACAAAAAACCCGCACTTTAGCGCGGGTTCTTGTAAATTTGTTGAGTCAATTATTAAATCACTTTTACTCCACACACAAGCTATCCGCGCACACTAATGCGAGGAGGAGGCTGAGTAGGAGGTTAGTACATTTAATCATTAACTTCTCAATTATTGTGTTATGTATAAATATTGATACTATTTCTATCAAAAAAAAAACTTAATGTCAATAATAAATATTGATTAAATCAAATATTAATCAGATACACAAATTACTCTTAAGCCTTCGGTTTCTTTTGGCATCTTTTTAATACTACCATCATTGAGATCAAGTGCGTAAAAATGTGTATAGTAGGGGTCGTAATCACGTGGTTCCCCCTTGCATTCGTCATCGTCATCGTCATCCCAGCCATCATCATCCCAATCATCATCGTCGTCATCGTCACCAGTAATACGTAATTTTGGTTTAACTTTATGACTTTTTCTAATTAAATTGTTGTAATCATCATCGTAAACTCTACTCGATGTCCAGACCATATTTGACATCACATTACCTAAATCATCACTAGGGTAAACTTCATTAATTGTATTACCCCATTCACCTAAGAGAGTTTCGGTTGTACGGATATAATTATTTCTATTATTTTCTTCGTCAATTTCGGTGTGATAAAGAGCATTGGTTGCCTCATATCTTTCTGTAGGATACATAGCGATTCCCCCTTTACACTGACAATATTGATTAGCATATTTCAAGCCTTTGACAGTGTCAGTAGAGATAAAAAACCAATACTCTAATTCAAAACTATAAATAACCCTATTACCTACTTTTAATGAAAACCCCAGATCCCATAATTCATCAAGAATGGCATCGTCAGGTTTTTCACTAAAAGTTGGACCACTAAACTCAACCCTAAGTATATTGTTTTTACCGCTTAATTTTAATCCAACAGCCTGACTTTCTCGACTTTTTGTATAACTCACATCCTGCCATTTTGCACCTGATAACACAACATTAAAATATAATTTATCTGCAGCGGTAGTTGGAAAATTTGCCCAAGGGCGTTCTAAGTGTTTTTCGGCCGGCTTAAACCCTTTAGTTGGCGACCAAACTGTGGTTTGGTCTTTATAACGTGGCCATTCATTGAAATAATCATCATATTCTTGCTGTGTATAGGAATAGGGAGGATAACCTTTTTCTAATGAAGGTTGTAACCAACAAACATGGGGTAAGCCACCACTTAATGATCTAACATAGTAAGTTTTGCTAGCACTAGGATAGTTTTTATTATTAGGTAAACCATAAGTGGTTGAAAGTTCTGAATCTGAGGTAGTTAAAGTTACAGCATAAAAGCCAACGCAATCATCTAATTTATCACTTAATTTAACAGCCTTATTGTCACTATCTTTAATCTCAATTTTGAACGTCCCTGTTGCTTTAAATCCATCATCACCATCATTATCTTCAAAATATTGTTTGTCAGTTAAAATTGTTTCGAGCTCTTCTTGTTCCTTTTTATAATCAGATACCAACGTGATAATTTTATCAAATGTGTCAATAGAACTAGGCAAGTCGATTAATTCATCAGGGGAAGAGTTAAAATCAGGGCGATAATAGATTAAATTTGGATCTTCAACTGGTCCTTGTTCATTAGTGGACGGTGCTATTTGCGTTTGGTTATCGTCTTTTTTTACTGCTATCCAGAGTAAATCAATTATATCGGAAGGAGATCTATCTTGATTTATTGTAATATAGGGTGAATTACCATTTATATTAGAAGCGGTTACTTCATTTAATGCGAGAACAGGGATGCTATAGAATAGACATAGTATAATAACAAGTATGTATAATTTTATTGCTACAGCTTTACTCGTAAAAATAACGTATTTTCTATCCATGATAACGTCTTCTAATTAGCGCATTTTCCATTGCATTGCTTTTAAACGAATATGCTTATTAAGCACTTATATTATAATAATATTAATTTTTGTTAATGTAAATGATTTCATCGTTTATTTTGTTTAAATTATATTCTTAAAAAACTAAAATGGTTTGTATCTTTTAGCAACGATGAATTGTTTAAGTAAAAAATATTTCTATATAATAATATTCAATTATGATAACTAAGTTGCTACTAATTAAATTTGATTGGTGCTATATTCCTATGAGCAGTTATATCGTAATTTTGGCTAAGATATCTGATTAATCAAATTTAAAATTCACACTAACTATTATTTACTCACAATTAATAAGATGGGGTCAAAAGATGAACATTGTCGAAATTTCTCAAAAACGTTATACCACCAAACATTATGATAAAAGTAAAAAAATTCCTAAAGAAAAAATAGAACAATTACTTACTGTTTTAAGAAACAGTCCATCTTCAGTTAATTCACAACCTTGGCATTTTTATATTATTGATAATGATGCAGCAAAAAATAAAATTTTACCTGCTATAGCTGAATTTAATCAGCCACGAGTAACCGATTCCTCTCATACTATTTTATTTTGTATTAAATCACCTTTAGAAGATGCCCATTTAGTTAATTTGCTTAACCAAGAAGAGAAAGATGGCAGATTACCATCATCCGAACTAAAACAAACTCAGGATGAGTCAAGACGTTTCTTTGTCACTAAAAACAGTAAGACAATTGAGTCCCAACAAAGTTGGGAAGGTAAACAAACTTATTTAGCATTAGGACAATTACTTTTTGCCGCCGCTGCTATTGGTGTTGATTCTACTGCAGTGGAAGGCTTTGATTGTGAAAAAATGGATGAAATTTTAAACTTAAAACAAAAGGGGTTAAAAAGCCTAGTTATTGCAACATTAGGTTATCGTTCTGAAAATGATGGTAATGCCCATCGTCCAAAATCACGTTTACCAGAAGAACAAATCTTCACTTTTTTATAACAAATTACCGCTATAACTTATCCCACCAGATGAACAGTGGGGTAAGTTTACGAGTGTTATTTTAAATAAAAATTATTATATTGCATTAGTTTATCTTCAAGAACTTGTCGTTGTTGGGATGTAAAATCCTCGTTATAAAATAGATAACCACTATTACAATTTATAATAAACAGATAACCTTTTTTTATTTTTCTTATTTTGTGTAATTGATCATACTTTATAACAGTAGTACTTAATTGGGTTTTAGCTGTCATTGTAAATCTATCTTCATAAAAAATTACCTTTGAACAAATAAAAATTTTATAACTTGTTTTACACCAATTTTCAGCTGAACATTTTAAACCAGGTTTGATACTGAAGTAGATTGCAATTGAATATATAATTGTAATACAAACGAAAAATAATGCATGGCTAGAATCTTTTATTAAAAGATAGCATGGTAAAAACATTACAAGTATATAAATAGGGGCCATTATAGATTTTTTAAATAGTAAATAATAAAAACAATAATAGATTCTATTAATATCCATTTTATAGGTGTCTATCTCTGCTATTTGCGTTTCTAAATTTTTTCCTAAATAATCACATAAAAAATCATAAATGATTTCTAGTTCGTCGGATTTTAAAGATTGTTGACTAACAAAATAAAAATCTTGATTATTGATAAAAAATAAATAGCCATTTTCAGTTTTTTTTAATGCAAAAAAAATCCTTATAATAGAAAGTATTAATTTCATTTTTATCTTTATTAAGAATGACTAATTTTTCATTATTAAATGACATAGTAAAGTGTCGCATATTATCTGGTGTTGAATCATTCAATTTTTGCGCGAAATCATGATCTAATACGCCATATTTTGCATAATAAGCATCTAACCAATACTGGGTATTAACATAATATTCAATAACTACAGTTTGTTTTTCCATTTTATTCCTTACGAATTTTTATAAATTATTTAGTATGCTTATACAGATTATCCAGTAAACAATCATATATTAATTGAATATTGAATTATATGTTAGTTGATAGTTTTTCTACATTTATAACATAATTCATAAATAACCCTAGACCATACAGCTAGAATCATTACAATATAGGCCATCAATCACATAGCATTACTTTTTGCTAGTTTTAATTAATTAAACGGATAATGTTTTATGGCGCAATATGTCTATACCATGAACCGCGTGGGGAAGATTGTTCCTCCTAAACGCTATATTTTAAAAGATATTTCTTTAAGTTTTTTTCCGGGAGCTAAAATTGGTGTTCTCGGTTTAAATGGAGCCGGTAAGTCTACATTACTACGAATTATGGCTGGAGTAGATACCGAGATTGAAGGTGAAGCTCGTCCTCAACCAGGCATTAAAATCGGTTATTTACCTCAAGAACCTAAACTTGACCCTAAACAAACTGTACGTGAAGCAATTGAACAGGCTGTTGGTGATGCTAAAAACGCATTGGCCCGCTTAGATGAAGTCTATGCCGCTTATGCCGATCCTGATGCCGATTTTGATAAATTAGCGAAAGAACAAGCCGAGCTTGAAGCAATAATTCAATCGCAAGATGCCCACAATCTTGATAACCAATTAGAGCGTGCAGCTGATGCCTTACGCCTACCAGATTGGGATGCTAAGATTGAGAACTTATCCGGTGGAGAACGACGTCGTGTTGCAATTTGTCAATTATTACTTGAGAAACCTGACATGTTATTAATTGATGAACCAACCAACCATTTGGATGCTGAATCTGTTGCTTGGTTAGAACGCTTTTTACATGATTATGAAGGAACTGTAGTTGCAGTTACCCATGACCGTTATTTCTTAGACAATGTTGCCGGTTGGATTTTAGAGTTAGACCGTGGTGAAGGCATTCCATGGGAAGGTAACTACTCATCTTGGCTTGAACAAAAAGATCAGCGATTAGCTCAAGAAGCGGCAACGGAATCGGCTCGTCGTAAATCAATTGAAAAAGAATTGGAGTGGGTACGCCAAAATCCAAAAGGTCGTCAAGCAAAAAGTAAAGCACGTTTGGCACGTTTTGAAGAATTAAATAGCAATGATTACCAAAAACGTAATGAAACTAATGAACTCTTTATCCCACCTGGGCAACGTTTAGGTGACAAAGTCATTGAGGTGGCTAATTTAACTAAATCATATGGCGATCGTGTATTAATTGATAATCTTTCTTTTAGCATACCGAAAGGCGCCATTGTGGGTATTATTGGGCCTAATGGTGCTGGTAAATCGACGCTATTTAGAATGTTATCAGGTAAAGAGCAACCGGACTCCGGTACGATCACTTTAGGTGACACAGTACAACTTGCCTCTGTTGATCAGTTCCGTGACAGCATGGATGATAAAAAAACCGTTTGGGATGAAATTTCCAATGGCCAAGATATTATGCGTATTGGTAATTTTGAGATCCCAAGTCGTGCCTATGTTGGACGCTTTAATTTCAAAGGCGTTGATCAGCAAAAACGTGTTGGTGAGCTGTCTGGTGGTGAACGCGGGCGTGTACATTTAGCTAAATTATTACAAGTTGGTGGTAATGTACTATTACTTGATGAACCGACTAATGATCTTGATGTCGAAACCTTGCGTGCGCTTGAAAATGCGTTATTAGAGTTTCCGGGCTGTGCATTAGTCATCTCGCATGACCGCTGGTTCCTTGACCGTATTGCTACTCATATTTTAGATTATCAAGACGAAGGGCATGTTGAGTTCTTCGAAGGTAACTTTACTGAATATGAAGAGTGGAAAAAACGTACCTTAGGGGCAGAGGCGCTTGAACCTAAACGAGCTAAATATAAACGAATTAGCAAGTAGCTTTTAAGTTCTATTTTATCTACCGCCGATGTTATCGGCGGATTGTCTTATCATAGCCATATAATCAACTTTTAAAGCAATGATTTTGATGTTTTAACTAACTTAGCGAAGGTATCGGTTAATAATCTAGGAATGGCTGTAATACCACGAGCTTTTGCATCATCACAAACGGCAATCGCTAAATCTGGTTTAGAACTTTTGTGGATCGCTTTTTGAATAATTTTTGGTACCGACATATCAATATGAGCAACGGTATTATAAGCAGCTAATTTATATACGTGACTAAAACCATGTTTAAATAGAAAATTTTCAATGTCACGGGCTGGTAATACGGTGATATAGTCATTTAAATTTTCGCCGGTTGCACATTGTGATTGTACCGTCTCAGCATATTTTTTCCCTGCCATATCACCATCAGTAATGACATACCAGCGGATCCCCATTTTGTTGGCATAGTGAATTAATGGTTTTAAACCGCATTGTGCAAATTCTAACAATTGGATCCCCTCTGAACTTAGATGATAGCCACTTTGTTCGGCAAGCTCTCTGAGTAACCATACTTCAGTCTCACCTTCAACCAGCAACCAACAACGGGCAAATAGCGCAGTAGGGCGTCGATAAAGAACATGGAACAAAATACGTCGGCTATCGCCAACACTTAATGAATGAGGAGCAATGTACTTACTCACAATTTGATCGGGTTGGCGGATCAATCGGTTAATACTCTCTAATGGAAACAGAGAAACTAAATCACTTGAGTTAGAGGTAATGATTTTTTGGGTAGGTAAATTTTTTAACAGTCGGAAGCCAACCGATAAAATAATTGGATGTAACTGACTTTCTGGTTCTTCTAAAACTAAAATTGGCACTGAACTATGAGAGAGAGGATTATCCCCTTTAGCATTAACAATCGAACCAAATATACCTAAAAGTGCGGTACGAAGATAATCATTATCTAAATCATCTAATACATTATTGATTCGTTCGAGCGAATTCCAATCTTCGGTTTTGGGATTACTTTTTTGTACTAATTGTTTATAGTTAAATCGTTTTTGAGAATCAACAAAATAGTATTCTAATAACGAACGAGCAGCTTGTAAGCCACGATTAAGCTCATCTTGACTTAATTGTGCCGAGTGTGCTTTTAATTGATCAGATAGTTGTTCAATAAAGTATTGTGATAAAGGTTCATTTGTGACAGGTAAATCCTTAGCATTCACTGAATTTTTTAGCGGCATGACCGGATTTAAGTTAATCAAAATAGCGATTAATAATTTTGGATTATCCAGATTTAACGTTTCGCCATGTTCATTCAGCAAATTATGTTCAGTGATAATAGTATCACCATTTTTTTGGGCATTAATCTGGTACGTAATTCGATATAGATTATCTGCTGGTGAGCGATAACTAACTGCTGTCAAAGGTTGATAAGCTTGTTCAGTTAATTGAGTTGCATAAGATTCACAATAAACAACATTTATTGAGATGTGATTACCATCATCTTTATCATAATAGAAATCTGAATTAACAAATTGATAAAATTTATTATCAAGAGTTAGCAATTTTAATGCACTGATTAAACTCGATTTACCCCATTGGTTTTCACCAATAAGTACACTAGATTTAGCATTAAGCCTTAATGAAAGTTGCTTAATCCCCCTAAACCCTTTGATATCAATTTGTTCAATAAACATGTCATTTCCTTATGATTAAAGATGATATTTTTCAGTTCTTTTAGCGATGTGCTCAGCTTTTCGCTTAGCACTATCAATTAATTTATGTTCATCGCGCAAAATGGTTTTAATTGGTTTATTAAAATAGTTTCTTAAAAAACGCCAAATATCACGTTGGTTAAGTCCAATATTGGTTGATGAAAAATAGAGCCCAATTAAATCTTTATCACGCCAACGAGTTGGAACTTTTTTACGTGTTTGTGCACGATGAAGATCAATCACAGAAAGTTTTATTTGCTGATTATTTTCAAACAAAGGTAAATCCAATAAAAAATGACATAAATAACAATCACGATGATTTACGCCAGCACCATGCATTTTAGCGGTCATATTTGCTAAATAAATAGTTAATGAACGTTTTAAATGATAGCTAGGTGGGTTGGTTAGCCATGGTTTTGTGAAATCTTCTAAACTAATAGTCGGATTAAGGTCTTTGGTAATAATGAATGAATGCCGAGTAAGCGGATTTAATCCTTTACGCCCAAAAGCTCGTCCATCCATAGTATTGACACCAACTTGTTCTAAACGATGAATTGCATCCCACTCTTGTTTAGCATCTAAAACCGGTAAACGTAGCGAAATGAGGTTTTTTACAATCTCTTTTACCGTTGTACCACGGTGAATTTTAATGAAATATGATTGATCTTCTAATTGAAAATTAAGAGTTTTACGTTGTTTGACTGCGCGGTAAACTTTACCTGAAATTAATTCCACTTCATTAAATGGATCTTTACCTTGCCATAATTGTTGAAAGGGGGTTTTAAGTTTAATCTCATTCATAATGACATCCTAAAATAATGTCTGCTGCTCGTTGGGCTAAATGATATAAATCTTCACTATTACTATAAGTAATGGCATTGTTATGCCAATTAAGCCATTGCTCTTTATCTCTAATTGATTGTTCTAGCGCTTGATCTAAAATGTTTTGCTTATAAGGTTCTGATAATACAATACCAGCATTAGCTTGGCTAATGTGATAAGCATATCCGGAAATACCTGATACGATCACAGGAACCCCTGCCGCTAACGCTTCAATCAAAACCATACCGGCCGCTTCTTGCCTTGCAGGATGTAGTAATAAATCAGCTGAAAATAAGAAATCAGGGATATCATTGCGACCAGAGAAGAATCTCACCTGTTTAGCAATACCTAATTCATCTGCTAACTTTTGATATGCCTCTGGTTTATCTTGCCCAACCACCAAATAAGTAACTTTTTGTTTTAGTTCATTAGGTAAGGTTGCGATCGCTTTCAAAGAGCGATCAACGCCTTTACGTTTAAAATCAGAGCCAATTTGCACAATCACAAAATCATCTTGGCCAATTTGATTAGATTGTCGAAATTGTTCACGTTTGTTAGGGGCATCAATGTTATATTTACGATCTAAAGCAATGCCGGGTGGTAATAAAAAGAATCGTTTATCTTGAGTATGATAGTGGTTTTTAAAATCTTGAATCTGTTGTTTGGTTAACGCCATAATCTTAGTTTGTGAACTAGGGGAAAATACCGCCTGCTCAAAAGCTAAATAATGTTTGCAACGTTTCGACAGTTTATAAAAAAAGCCTTTGTGTGCGGCTTTTTCAGCAAAACATGTATCGCCAGCAAAATAGACATCCAATCCAGGCATTTTGTTAAAGCCTACCACACAATCTACAGGATTGCTTTGTAAGTGAGCCTTTACCCAGTGGTAATAAGCTTGATTACGGCTATGGTTAGATAATCCTTTTTTAGGAACGATGATGATATCAAAACCAGCTGGTTTATCGCCTTGCCAATCCAATACATAAACACGAATTTGATGACCTTGAGCTTGGCAAGCAGTAGCAATTTGCAAAAAATCGCGTTGCAAACCGCCAAAAGGGAAAAATTTATAAATACAAAAAGCTAGTTGCATGCAGATTATCTCAAATGATAAAACATCATTATATACTTGTTGTTAATAAAGGTACAAAAATACTCAGATGTTAATAATTATTTCAAACATACCTCTATGTGGCAATATAAAATAAACTTATTATTTGAACCGCAACGAAACGAAAAAATACCTGATTAAATAGCCTATTGAGACGAATACATCGCTATATTTTAATTTATTATTTTTGATTAGAAACAAAGCCAATTTAAGTGGCAATCAAATCTAGAAATAGCTTTCATTAGCATCTTTGCTATCTAATAATAATCGATAAAAATTAAAGCTTTTATTTTGAACGGATTTTATTAGTAGTAGGTAGGCTAAAGTTAGCCATAATAGTAAAAGTAAATTGACTATAGTATTTTGCTGATTTTATTTTCAAAACGTATTCTGATGAATTTATAAGTTCAATATTTAACGAGTAAATATGTCGGCTAAAAAATTTGAGGAAAGGGGTTTTTGAAGTGGAAATTTATATAATTTAGTTAACAAATGTAATTGTTATCGCAATTATAAGGACTAAAAATAGGCTTTCCTCAAAATTTTTGTCATGTTGATGGTATTTTATTGTTTGAAAGAGTAAGTATCACCAATAGCACTACCTTGTGCACCAAACTGTCGTAAATTATGATCAACTGCATTCATTGATTGCCAATGGTTTTCACACCAATCAGGGGCCAGTAAGGTTGGTTTTCTGGCATTGGCTGAAATCCGATGATATAAAATACTGGCTGGCGTTTGTCGAATAATATCACCGGCAATATCGACATAATCTTCAAGAGATAACACATTGATCCGCCCAGCTCGCCATGCTTTGGCCATAATACTGCCTTCAACAATATGTAAAGGATGAATTTTTAAACCATCAACGCCACTGTCTAAGACTTTGTTTAAAGTGATGAGATTGTCAGATTTATTCTCTTTGGGTAAGCCAATAATAAGGTGAGTACACACTTTTATGCCTAATTGTCGTGCTTTTTGTACCGTTTGGTGATAATCCGCAAAGGTATGACCACGATTAATATGATGTAATGTATTGTCATGTGCGGTCTGTAATCCGAGTTCTAACCAAACTTCATAACCGCTGGATTGGTAATGTGCCAGCAAATCAAGAGCTTCATCGGGAACGCAATCAGGACGAGTGCCGACGCAAAGCCCGACAATATCAGCACTATTCAGCGCTTCTTCATACATATTCTTAAGTATTTCAACTTCAGCATAGGTACTAGTATAAGCCTGAAAATAAGCAAGGTATCGTTTCGATTTTTTCATCTGTTGCGCTTGAGACATAAGCTGCTGTGAAATTGATTTCACCTGTATAGACTCATCAATGATTGACGCTACATTGCAAAAGGTACACCCACCTTGCCCTATGGTACCATCACGATTGGGACAGCTAAAACCACCGTGTAAAGTGAGCTTATAGATTTTTTCACCATAGCGACGTTGTAAATCGGAACCAAATGTATTAACGACTAAATGAAGTTGCATGCTATACCAAATAAAATTTTTGCTTATTCTACCAAGATATTCCAGATACTCAATTGCAATTGAGCTAGAGATAATGATTAATAAGATTATTATTCTCTAATAGATTGTTTGCATTATCAAACTAGATAATTTATCAATGATAATGGTTTTAAAAATTTTGAGGAAAGGGGTTTTTAGTAGGCTAAATGATATTGTGCTGTAAAGCATTTTAATTATTATTCTAACTATCTATAAATATTATTTATAACTTCAAAAAAAGATTGAAATTAAAGGTCGATTAAGTAAGGATAGTAACCCATGATGTTTTTTTGTGCTAATTAAATACAGTAACAAATCGTTACGTTGATGTAATTGCCTACAAGGAGCCAATATGTTTACTAAACAAATGACAATTGCCGATTATGATCAAGAGCTATGGGATGCCATTAAAGGCGAAGAACAACGCCAAGAAGATCACTTAGAACTTATTGCATCGGAAAACTATACAAGTCCAAGAGTGATGCAAGCACAAGGTACTCAACTAACCAATAAATATGCTGAAGGCTATCCTGGTAGGCGCTACTATGGCGGTTGTGAATATGTTGATATTGTTGAGCAGTTAGCTATTGATCGTGCTAAAGAACTATTTGGTGCTGATTATGCTAACGTTCAACCGCATTCTGGCTCACAAGCCAATTTTGCTGTTTATATGGCATTGTTAAAACCAGGTGATACGGTACTGGGCATGAACTTGTCACAAGGGGGGCATTTAACGCATGGTTCTCCGGTCAGTTTTTCAGGTAAGTTGTATAACGTGGTTGCTTATGGCGTAGACGAAACGGGACATATTGATTATGAGCAATTAGCGAAAATTGCTTTAGAGTCAAAACCAAAAATGATTATAGGTGGTTTTTCTGCTTATTCTGGTGTAGTTGATTGGCAGCGCATGCGTGAGATTGCTGATAGTGTAGGAGCCTTTTTGTTTGTTGATATGGCTCATGTGGCTGGTTTGGTGGCGGCTGGTGTTTATCCAAATCCAGTGCCTTTTGCTCATGTTGTGACGACAACTACGCATAAAACACTAGGCGGACCACGTGGTGGACTTATTTTAGCCAAAGGTGGTAGTGAAGAACTTTACAAAAAATTGAATTCTGCTGTATTCCCAGGTGCACAAGGTGGTCCATTAATGCATGTGATAGCGGCAAAAGCAGTTGCTTTAAAAGAGGCGATGGAGCCAGCTTATAAAGAATATCAACAACAAGTTGTGAAAAATGCCCAAGCGATGGTTGATGTGATCATCAAACGTGGTTATAAAGTCGTATCTGGTGAAACAAAAAATCACTTATTTTTAATAGATTTAGTTGATAAAAATATCACCGGTAAAGAAGCTGATGCTGCTTTAGGTAGTGCTAATATTACCGTGAATAAAAATAGTGTGCCAAATGATCCGCAAAGTCCATTTGTAACATCTGGTGTGCGGATTGGTACACCTGCAGTGACTCGTCGTGGTTTCAACGAAGAAGAGTCTCGTGAATTAGCTAATTGGATTTGTGACGTATTAGATAACATTGATGACGAACAAGCTATTCAAGCGGTTAAACAAAAAGTGTTGGCGATTTGCCGACGATTACCTGTTTATCAACATTAATCATAAAATATTCGCCGACGTAATGTCGGCGAAAAATTATTAAGTATAATTCAATAGTTGCTATTGCTTTTCAGTAGTATTATTTTGTTGCTGACTTAACAGCTGTTGCTGCTGTTTAAAATAATTGGCAATATCATTTTTAAACCAAAAAGCCGTACCGACGATTACTATGCCTAGTAAAATTGCTGACCAAAATAGTATTCGCGCTTTTTTATTACGTTTTTTTAAAGGGTCAGTTAAATTACGTCTTGCGTTGGCTGGTAATTCGGCTTTACTGGTCAGCAGACCACCAAGCAGTAAATTGATTTTAACTTGTCCATTTATCGCCCAACCAGAAGCTTCAAGTAGTGGCCCAAGTGTTCTTCTTCTTAATTTTAACCAAGCCAATATTACTGATGGTCCAGATATAATCAAGAACAAACCTAAAATTACTAATGGGAATTGCCACCATGTAAGTGAAAAGATAGCTTGAAAAATAGTCGCTAAAGCGGTACCAATGGCGCCAACAGCTAAACCAATAGCCGCAAAGATACCAACACTTTTACCAATATCAAATTTGCTTTCTGGATTTTGTACCGCTTGTGTACTGGTTTTCTCAATGTCAGCATCTTTATTGCTTGCCCATTTATTAATTTGTTCAGTAATTAAACGGCCAATACGTTGATAAGGTGCCCAAATAGCTTGTTGGATACTAATTGGTTTAGTAATCATCTTAACAACACTTGCATCCCAATCATTGCCTTCATTATCAATAAAAACGCCATTGCGGCCTTCCATTAATAAATCACCTTGTCCAGCGGTAATTGCTGCAGCAATTGTCTGCTTTTTACCATGCCTTGTACATTCACAATATAATAAACATAGTTCAGAATAATTAGCCATAGTTGAATGTTTAGCTATATTATCTACGGCAACACAGAGGGTAGCACAACGACCGTCAATATAAAGTTTTCCTAATTGAAATGCCGCATAATGGTCAAGTGAAAAGAATTCAGCAAACGAAGCAAAGTTAATCAATAAACGATAGAGATGTTTTTGAAATAAGACTAGCTTTTCTAATACAAAAACATCTGAGGCTGAAATTGGTGTTTGGTTATCCTGTTCAACCATGCTTTCAAATTCGTTTAGTAAATTATCATCAACTAAATTAGCAATTTGATTGCCAGTAAGATCCTCAATGCTAGCGGTTGGTTTAGTTGTTACACTTAATTGTTGCATCTCAGGTTTAGAACTGATTAGTGTTGTGTAAGCATTAAGATCTGCCTGAATATCTTGCCATTCTTGTGCAGTTAGTTGTTTGGGATCGGCTAAGTGTGAAGCGATTAAATCTCTAAATCGAATGATTTTAGTTTTCCACAGTGGATTAAGGCCATTAACCAGATCTAATGTGTTATTGGTATCTATTTTAGATAGAGGTAGCTCAGATAAAGCTTCATCAGAAAGTAATCCGTTTTGGGATGGGACAATATATTTCTCGTCAACATTTAACGCCGTTTGTGCTTGAGGTGCATATTGTGCTAATTCAACACGCAAAAAGTAGTCATCAATTTTTGGCTTTAATTCTTGAACTAATTTCCATATTTCTGAGCGGTTTTCGCCAAAAGGTGTTTGGGTATTACTGATATCGTTTTGCCATTTTTGCCAACTTTTTAAGTTTTTAACAAAAGTTTGCGCAATCTCTAGATTAATTCCATCCTGACCACTCATATCTTTTTCCGCACCAGTTGTTTTTATTGCTGCTTGAATAAAATTTTGCAGCTCTGGCGATAATTCGGCTGAAGGAGGAAAAATTAAATCACCATTGTAGAGTTTGCTGGCATTAATTTTAAGTGATTGTTGCACATCATCTTGCGTTAAATAATCAGATTGGCTTTTATTTAAGTTCGCTAAAATGCTATGGGCGGTAATTAATAATTTTTTACCTTGTTCGTTTGAATCATCAATTTGCGATAATGATAAAGTTTGTGATGATTGAACAATATTATCAAAAGAAACTATTTTATCTTTAAGCCAATTAATTGCCTCTAAAATATCGGGAATACGAATGCGACCATCGTTATCTGAATCTAATAATTGTAATGTTCTTTGATCAAAATCTAGCCCTGTGGTTGGGCAACTGAGTGCAACCCATAATTTAGGATCTAAATTGGGTAAATTGATAATGTCATCGGCATTTTTTAATACGATTTGATCTAATCCACCAACACGTTGAAATGTCCAAGTATGACTCATAATCACCTCCATACCGAAATATTATTAATATATTCAATTATTAATAATTATAACAGTATTCATTTTTTTAGAAGAGAATTGGAATGCTCACGTTTTAAGAGCTGTTAATTGTATCTTTGATAATTGATTTTGGTTGCCTACTGCAACTTTATGATAGAATACCGCCTTATTATTTAATATCCAAATAAAAACCACAAATATGTCATTAATTAATCTTACCAATGCCTATTTATCATTTAGTGATGCTCCACTTCTTGATCATATTGATATGTCGATAGAAACTAACGAGCGCGTCTGTCTTGTTGGTCGTAACGGTGCCGGTAAATCAACTTTGCTAAAAGTGCTGAATAAAGAAGTACCGCTCGATGAAGGACAAATTGTTTATGAAAACAACGTTATTGTCTCTCGATTGCAGCAAGATCCCCCTCGAGATATTCAAGGAAATGTTTTTGATTTTGTTGCGGAAGGTTTAAAAGAACAAGCGCAATTATTAAAAGATTACTATGCATTGTCACACTTAGTTGAAACTGATCCAAGTGAGGGTAATCTATCTAAATTAGCTAAAATGCAAGAACAGCTAGATCATCAAAATGGTTGGCAATTGGATAATCGTATTCGTAATGTCATTTCCTCATTATCGTTAGATGGTGAGGCATTATTGTCTTCGTTATCGGGTGGTTGGTTGCGTAAAGCGGCATTAGCAAAGGCACTAGTTTGCCAACCATCAGTACTATTATTGGATGAACCAACTAACCATTTAGACATCGATACCATTAAATGGCTGGAAGAGTTTTTAAAAAGCTTTAATGGCAGTATTGTTTTTATATCGCATGACCGATCCTTTATTCGGCAAATGGCGACTCGGATTATTGATTTAGATCGCGGTAAGGTTGCTTCTTGGGGCGGTGATTATGACAGTTATTTGCTAGGTAAAGAAGAAGCGCTGCGTGTTGAAGAGTTACAAAATGCCGAATTTGATAAAAAGTTAGCACAAGAAGAAGTCTGGATCCGTCAGGGTATTAAAGCTCGTCGAACTCGTAATGAGGGTAGAGTTAGAGCATTAAAAGCGATGAGACAAGAATATTCACAGCGTCGTCAAGTCATGGGCAATGCGAAAATGCAGATCGAGGAAGCACTGCGTTCAGGTAAAATTGTCTTTGAGCTAGATAATGTCAGTTATCAAATCGATGATAAAGTGTTAGTTAAGGACTTCACGGTACAAGTGTTACGTGGTGATAAAATTGCTTTAATTGGCCCCAATGGTATTGGTAAAACCACATTATTAAAACTGATGCTAGGTAGTTTAGCACCGACCTCAGGAAGTGTTCATTGCGGAACCAAACTTGAAGTGGCTTATTTTGATCAATATCGATTAGAGCTTGATCCAGAAAAAACCGTTATGGATAACCTTGCAGAAGGTAAGCAAGAGGTGATGGTAAATGGTCGCTCAAGACATGTGCTTGGCTATTTACAAGATTTCCTATTTCCACCAAAACGAGCTCGAACACCGGTTAGAGCACTATCGGGTGGTGAACGAAATCGTTTACTATTAGCAAAATTATTTTTAAAACCAAGTAATTTATTGGTGCTTGATGAACCAACTAATGACCTTGATATTGAAACTTTAGAGCTATTAGAAGAACTTGTGAATGATTATCAAGGAACGGTTTTATTAGTTAGCCATGATAGACAATTTGTCGATAACGTGGTTACTCAGTGTTGGTTTTTTGAAGAACAAGGACGAATTGGTATTTATGCTGGTGGTTATACAGATGCATTACAGCAACAACAGCAAGCTAAACCAGTGAGTGCTCAAGTCACCAGTAGTAAGATCAATGAATCAGCTAAAAGTGACACTAACAAAACCAATAGCTCAAACCAAATGCCAGAGCAAGCGACTAAAAAGAAGGTTAAATTAAGCTATAACGAACAACGAGAACTCGCCCAGTTACCTAATAAAATCGAGGAATTAGAAACAGCTATTGCGGATCTTCAAGCACAAATTGGTCATAGTGACTTTTTCAATCAACCTCATGAAGTAACGAGCCCAATATTGCAATCTTTAGCCGATAAAGAAGCCGAGCTTGAAGTGGTATTTGAACGTTGGGAACAGTTAGAAGCATTAACTCAATAAGCGCTCAATGTGAGCGCTTATTCATGACTACCAAGTTTTTCTTGATAAAAAGTAAAAAAGTATTAAGGCAATAATCACAAAAATAGCGCCAACAAAGCCAATATAATGGGTTGATAAGTAAACTAGCACTTGGCTACCGACAAAGGCGCCACCACCTATACCGATATTATAAATACCCGAATAAACCGAGGTCGCAATATCGGCAGCATCAGGTGCAGCATCAATAACTTTACTCTGCATCACCATACCAATAATAGTAATCGCAAGCCCCCAAACCATACCTTGTAGTATTGCGGTTATGAGACTAAAAGAACAAACATAAAGCGATAATAAACAGATAATTAATAATATCACCGGCATGACTAAGATGGCGGTTGGGTGCGGTTCAGCATATTTAGCAAAAATTAAACTACCTATCATGCCTGAAAAACCGACAGCTAATAATAAGCTCACGACAATTTGTTCGCTAAAGCCACCAACATTAAGCATAAATGGGGTTATATAAGTATAAGCGGTAAAATGGCCGGTAATAATAATAGCAGTTAACAAATAAATGTTTAGTAATACAGGTCGTTTAAGTACTTTAGGAATGGCTTTTAGTGAAATTGTGTTCATACTAGGAACAGCTGGTAATAAATAAAGTAATGAAGCCATTACACAAAATGCGATAAACCCGATACATAAAAATGTGACTCGCCAGCCAACTAATTGGCCGATCATTGTTCCAATAGGAATCCCTAATACTGTTGCCATTGAAGTGCCAACTACAATAAAGCCCATCGCTTTAGCTTTTTTACCATTGGGTGCTAATCGAACCGCTAAAGGCGTGGTAATTGCCCAAAATACAGCATGGGCGCAAGCAATGCCGATTCTAGCAACCATTAAACTATAAAAACTCCAAGCAAAGCCAGCCAAGATGTGACTACCAATAAATAAACAAAATAGAAATATAAGTAGTTTACGGCGTTCCATTTTTGCGGTTAATACCGTTAAAGGTAAAGATAATAACGATACAGCCCAAGCATAAATAGTTAATAATAGCCCGGCATGCGCAACATCCATCGAAAAACTTTCAGCAATATTCGGCAGTAATCCAACTGGTACAAACTCTGTGGTATTGAATATAAACGCAGCAAGGGCAAGGCAGAGAATCGACGACCAGATTCGAGACCGTTTATTAGCATTATTCATGATTAATGTTATAGAAGGGATTGAGATTCAATAAGCTGATTATAGCTGAATATTAATGACTATTAAACAACGATGACAAATAAATCATCAGATTAAATTAGTTACTTTTTGTTTAATCAGTGAGCTATTTTACGACATTAAATCATATAACGTTATATAATATCGCCACCTACAATGAATCGTTCGATTAAATATCAAGAATCAAGTTTGGATTGTTGCCGTTTTTATCAGTTGGGGTATTGCACTGTTTGAATATTTACTACAAGTCCCTGCAAACCGGATTGGTTTTCAAGTCGCCAGTGCCGGGCAATTAAAGATACTTCAAGAAGTGATTAGCTTGTCTGTATTTATTCCCTTTTCAGTTTACATTCTAAAAGAATCATTTAAAACCGATTATATTTGGGCGGGTTTATGTTTGCTCGGAGCAGTATTTTTTATGTTCAAGGATAAAATTATCTCTTAATAGCGATATTCATAGTCGGGATATTATACAATATGTTTATCCATCGCCATAAATTATTCGGTTATCAAAAATCTTAAGTAATAAATAGTAATGTGCTGTTCTTCATAAAAAGATTTTTGCTAACTAATGTTTACTGTTTTATTATCAAACAGTGCTGTATTTATAATAATTATTGCTAATCTCATTATATATAAAACTTGTTGTTTCTTTATTTGTTCTATTAAGTTGCGTTGTCATCACTAATTAAAATAGTACTTAGGAGATATCTATGCGTAAAAATTTTTTATATTTATTAGTAGTATCTATTTTATTTTGTTTTAGTGTCCATGCCATTGACGTTAAAGATGTAACCACGAATCCGAATGATTTTTATCTTACCCAAGAACAAGTACCAGATAGTTTACATTTGTTAACGCCACCGCCTGCATTTAATAGCATTGATTTTTTACGAGATAAAGCAATGTATGATTGGGGAAAATCTATGCGAAATACTGAGCGAGGTAAACAAGCTTATCTTGATGCTGATTCTAGTAAAAATAATGTTACTAAACAGTTTTCAGCCGCTTTTGGATATGATATTTCAATTGATACCTCGCCTGAGATTTATAAACTTATTACCACAATGAAAGAAGATGCTGGTGATCTTGCTACTCGATCGGCTAAACAGTATTACAACCGCATTAGACCATTCTCATTCTTTAATGAAGCCACTTGTCGACCAGAAGACGAAAAAACATTATCGACTAATGGCTCATATCCTTCCGGACATACCACAATGGGATTTGCTATAGCCTTAGTTTTAGCTGAAATACATCCAGAACGGCAAAATGAAATTTTAAAACGAGGTTACGAAGTTGGTGAAAGCCGAGTTATTTGTGGTTATCATTGGCAAAGTGACGTTGATGCCGCAAGAGTCATGGCGGCGGCAGTAGTTGCACAATTACATACTAATTCTGCATTTATTGAGCAATTAGCTAAAGCAAAAGCTGAACTAAATCAATTTCTATAACTATAGGGTGTTAATGGACAACTAAATCATTTATTTATATTGGTTGTTATCCTTTAACAACCAATATAAATTTCCGTTATAATGCCTTAAATGATATATCTGGCAAAATTGTTTCTCCTTGCCAATACAGTTGACTAGCAACTTGTGCGGCAATATTACAATATAGTTGTGTAAATTCACTATCAGGATGGCTGACTACCGTTGGTTGTCCAGAATCGAGATCTTGGCGTAATAAACGATGAAGCGGCATTTGACCAAGTAATTTTGTTTGGTATTTTTCAGCTAATCGCTTAGCACCATCCTCACCAAAAATCGCTTCATGGTGACCACAATTTTCACAGATGTGATAACTCATATTTTCAATAATACCAATGGTTGGAATATTCACTTTATTAAACATCGTGATGCCTTTTTGCGCATCAATTAATGCAATATCTTGTGGTGTGGTAACAATAACTGCTGCTGTAACAGGAATGTTTTGTGCCAATGTTAATTGGATATCACCAGTACCTGGTGGCATATCAATAACCAAATAATCAAGTTCAGGCCAGAGTGTATCTTGTAAAATTTGCAAAAGCGCTTTACTTGCCATTGGTCCTCGCCAAACCATCGCACCATCGGCATCAACTAAATAGCCAATAGAATTACTAGCAAGGCCATAAGCCATAATCGCTGACATATGTTTATTGTCAGGCGTTAATGGTTGTTCTTTTTCAGTGCCAAGCATTGTTGGGATTGACGGGCCGTAAATATCAGCATCTAAAATACCTACTTTAGCCCCTTGTTTTTGTAACGCTAAAGCTAAATTAACTGCAGTTGAGGATTTACCAACTCCCCCTTTACCGGAACTTATCGCAATAATATTTTTGATATTCTTAATAGCATGATGACTATTGGCTCGCTTCAATGTGGCAATATTATAGTTAATATTCCAATTCACATTTTCAACATCATCTAATTCAAGTAATAATGGCGTAACTGTTGTTTTCAGATCTTCAAAACCAGTTTGCCAAGCAAAAGGCATGGTCAAGCTAATCATTAGTTCTTGATTAACCCGTTCACATTGGGAAATAGCGCCAAGTTCAATCAAATTTTTCTGTAAAGTAGGGTGACGAAAATTCTCAAGAATTTTTTTTGCTTCCATGTTAATAAACCTTGTATCTAGCTCGTTGGTATATATTTAGTTATTTTACTTCAATTTGTTATAGATATTATCAATAACTTTAATGGACAATAAATTACAAAATTATCTTTTTTACATTCCAATAAAAATACAACCAGTTCAAAATTGATTGGTTTTATAAAGAAATTTAGGCAAATTATGGCATAAATCTAGCGATAATCACACGATTGTTGTACTATTTCTGCCATTATGAAATTAAAGGTAATAATTTAACATGACAACTCAACGCAAAATATTGGTGACTTGTGCGCTTCCATACGCAAACGGTTCAATTCACTTAGGTCATATGCTTGAACATATTCAAGCTGATGTATGGGTTCGCTACCAGCGCATGCGTGGTAATGAAATCTATTTTATTTGTGCCGATGATGCGCATGGAACGCCGATTATGCTAAAAGCTCAGCAATTAGGCATTACTCCTGAGCAGATGATCGCTGAAGTAAAAGTCGAACACCAACGTGATTTTGCCGGATTTAACATTAGTTTTGATAATTATCATTCAACCCATAGCCCTGAAAATCGTGAAATATCAGAACAAATATATAAACGTTTAAAAGCGAATGGTTATATTAAAACGAAGGTTATTTCACAACTGTTCGACCCTGAAAAACAGATGTTTTTACCTGATCGTTTTGTAAAAGGTACATGTCCTCGTTGTAAAGCAGCAGACCAATATGGTGACAATTGTGAGGTTTGTAGTGCTACTTATAATCCTACTGATTTAATTGATCCTAAATCGGTTGTTTCTGGTGCGACGCCAATTTTGAAACAATCTGAGCATTTCTTCTTTGATTTACCTGAGTTTGCCACAATGTTACAAACTTGGATACGTTCAGGAACTTTACAAGAACAAGTTGCTAATAAAATGCAAGAATGGTTTGAAGCTGGTTTACAACCTTGGGATATCAGCCGTGATGCACCATATTTTGGTTTTGAAATTCCTGATGCGCCAGGTAAATATTTTTATGTTTGGTTAGATGCACCAATTGGCTATATGGGCTCTTTCCTTAACTATTGTAATAAAAATAATAAAGCGATTTTTGATGAATTCTGGAATAAAGATTCAACGACCGAGCTTTATCATTTTATTGGTAAAGATATTGTTTATTTCCATAGTTTGTTTTGGCCAGCAATGTTAGATGGTAGTGAACATCGCAAACCATCAAATATTTTTGTACACGGTTATGTAACCGTTGATGGCGCTAAAATGTCAAAATCACGTGGTACTTTTATTCAAGCAAGTACCTATCTAAAACATTTGGATCCAGATTGTTTACGTTACTATTATGCCGCTAAATTGTCGCCACATATTGATGATATCGATCTTAATCTTGAAGATTTTGTTCAACGAGTTAATAGCGATTTGGTGAATAAAGTGGTTAACATCGCATCGCGTTCGGCTGGATTTATCAGTAAAAGATTCGACGGCAAATTATCTGATAATATTCCTGCACCAGAACTTTACGCCTTATTTGTGGAAAAATCGCAAGTTATTGCTGATGCTTTTGAAAAACGAGAATCAGGTAAAGCGGTACGTGAAATTATGGCTTTAGCTGACGAAGCTAACCGCTACATTGATGAAAAAGCGCCGTGGGTGGTTGCTAAACAAGAAGGGCAAGATCAGCAGTTACAAGATATTTGTTCAATGGGGATCCATTTATTCCGTATTTTAATGACCTATTTAAAACCTATCGTACCTTCATTAGCTGAACGTAGTGAAGCATTTTTAAATAGTCAATTACAATGGCATACAATTGATAAAGCCTTAACCGGTCATAAAATTAACAGTTTTAAAGCGTTATTCAACCGAATTGATATGGATAAAATCACAGCCATGATTGAAGAAACTAAACAGCAAGCGGCAGCAACCACACCAGCAAAAGAAAAGGTAGCCGAACCAATTGCGGAAACTATAAATTTTGACGATTTTGCTAAAGTAGATATGCGCGTTGCCTTAATCAAAAACGCCAGTTTTGTGGAAGGCTCAGATAAATTATTGCAATTAACGCTAGATATTGGCGATGAAACCCGAAACGTCTTTTCCGGAATTAAACAATACTACCCAGATCCGCAAGTATTAATCGGCCGTTTAACCATTATGATTGCTAACTTGGCACCTCGTAAAATGCGTTTTGGTGTTTCAGAGGGTATGGTGCTTTGTGCTAGTGGTAAAGATGACAATGAAGGTGTTTATCTATTATCACCAGATAGTGGTGCTAAACCGGGGATGCGAATCTCGTAAAGATATGTAATCAATTCTTTAATCTGTATCTTAACAAGCTATTAGGCTTGTTAAGATGCTTAAATAAAATAATATTACAAGTATAAGTTTGTTCTGTTACTCAATTGATTGTTTGCTAAAATAATAATTTGCAACCATTTTAGTTTTGCCTTCAAAGCGAATAAAATCCCATTTAATTGCTATAGTTAATCAGAATCCCGATAATATTCAAGAACCAATAACCAACTAGTCACTATAGTTTTCATCATATATCGTTAAAATATTTCAGAATTTAAATAAAAAATTTTGAGGAACGGGTTTTTTTAAGTCAAAATCTAGCCAATGAATTGCTAAAGTGGTTATAGAATTTGTTAGTGCCAATAATAAAAGTTTATTTTTATAAATCAGTTTGGTGTAATTAATTTAGCAATATCAACAACTTGCTGATAACTGAGAGAGATTAGCATGGCAAACAGAGATGTTTGGTTGGGTTGTTGTTTGTCAGGAACAAATCACCGCCGGTGCGTTAACAGCGAACGAAGGCGGAAGGCCGTTACATTATGACCATTTGCTTAGTCGCCGCGTGAGTTGATAAAGAGGATTCGCTCAAATGCTCTTTACTCAGACTTAATCACCATATAAAACCAACCACCAAACAACAAAACGTCCGAAACTAAAATAACAAAAAATTAAGGAACGGGGTTTTTAAAGCCAAAAAATCCTCCAATAACTTCTTCGAAATTGGTTTTAAAGGAATAATTAAAGTGTAATATTACATTAAACTTTACAAAAATTAACAATTTAACAGTCGAAATAAGTTGCATGGTTTTTTTCAATCACTATACTTTTATAAAATATTTATATGAATGGATGAGTTTTTATGCAAAAGGATTTAAAATTTCAAATAAATCATTAAGTTAATAATGGCTTCGGGTATGTATTATAATTTACAACACCAAACCTGTCCAATCTCTAATTTAACGTTAGTAAAGTTAAGCTCGCATCGTCTAGTACTTCACTATAGTTTATTTTCCCAGCAACTTCGGCAAAATTTTTCAAACTTTCTTGGTTTAGTCTTTTTATCTCGGCAAGTTTTTTTAGTATTAACCGTTGTTGTTTTATTGTCTATCTCTTTTTCTAATCATGCATTAACATCTAAAACTGCCTATGTTATTCATGGCTCAGCCCCATATTTAACGTTTGATGGTGGGCGTACACGAGTGACTGATACTGACGGTCTGCTTGCAATATCTTTATCTAATGGCGAACAATATACCCCATCGTATAGTAATTCGAGTATAACAAAACCAATCGAGTTGCCTATTGCTGGTCAAACTTTTGCGGATATTGGTATGTTAGTGCCAACAAATACTAATTCTATTGCATTAAGTTCACTTATTGGTACGCCTTATAATTATTGGGGTGATGATGATGGTGATGGTCAGGGGATTAATGATATAACCGCGACAGGTAGTTTAAGCTTAACCATTGTTGATAAATATAATCAGGCTGTCGCCCGTAATGAAGTGCTGACTATTTGTAAGTCGCCGTATAAATTAACCTTATCTAATACTGGTGGTACATTAAAAACACGTTATGGTATACCTAATGAAAGTCGTTTTAGTGCCAGTAATGCCACTTATTATATTAATCCTAAGGCAACACCAGTGATTTGTTTTGTCAAGCCTAACTTGGTTAATGGTTCTTCATATTACACTGGTCCTGCTAACATTTGGAACCCTAATAAAGGATTTCTTACTCAGTCAGTTACGCCATCGTCTTATGGTTTAAACTTTCCGACTACTGGCGCTCATAATTTGTTTTTTGATTTGGATATTGCAGGTAATAATCAGGCCTTATATTGGAAGGCGGTTTCTCCTAATGGTGATATTAAGGCTAAGATGACCAAATCAACAAAAAATAGCGTTCGTGTCACCCTAACTGGTCCTGCCGTTACAGACTCTTCGCAACAGCGTTCAGATAATCCACGTCGTATCAAAAGGCCATCTTTGCCTCAGACTTTCGAGTTAGTTGGTCGTGATAGAAAAGGTAATGCGGTTGTCAAGTATGGTTTTGTATTAAAGCAGTGGTTCGTCAATCGTGGTAAGGTTTATTACACTTATTCGAGTACATCGTCGTGGTGTACAAAAATTGGTGATTATCGGTTGCCTAAGGTTAAGGATTTAACTAATACGGTTTGTCAGGATTCAAATTCTTGGGGGTGTCAAGATGCTGTCGGTGTTAAATCATCATCACCTAATAATATATACCAGCGTCATATTGAAGCAGGGTTCTTCCCAGAATGGGGGAGCATGTACACTTACACAGGTGCTGGCTTTGGTAGTAATTCTTATTGGACGAGTGATGCAAATAGTAATAACCCGTTTGTCGTTTTTCTCGCACACGGGTTATGTGTATCACTTTAGTTCGAGCTACTACGGGCATTGCCTTTGCTAGGCAATTATTTTTTAATGTCCTAACGCTATTTTTCATATCTTCAACTCAACAGCTCAATGACTAAGGACTAAAAAATAAGGATAGGAGCAATGTGCTGACAACTGAGAGAGATTAGTATGGCAAACAGGGATGTTTGGCTGGGTTGTAGTTAGTCAGGAACAAATCACCGCCGGTGCGTTAACAGCGAACGAAGGCGGAAGGCAGTTACATTGTGACCATTTGCTTAGTCGCCGCGTGAATTGATAAAGAGAGTTCGCTCAAATGCGCTTTACTCGAACGTAATCACCATATAAAACCAACCACTAAACAACAAAACGTCCGAAACTAAAATAACAAAAAATTGAGGAACGGGGTTTTTGAACCCCCAAAATCCTTTATATAAATAACTTTAATTGTTATTAATTATTTATTTCTGATTTTCTGCTGGATTACCCGAATAAGGTAATATATTATTTTTTAAACTGAATGAGAAATCCTTCGTGCTGATCTCGCCAATGATTTTGTCGCTATCATAAAGGGCTAATAAAAACTCAGCCATTTGATCAGCAGAATGATATTTAGCAAAACTTTTATCATAATCATATTTATCAACATTATTGGCTTTTTTGCCAAATTCCGTTTGTGTTGCGGCCGGAGCTAGTACTTTTGCTCTTAATTGAGCCTTAGCCTGTATCAGTTCTTGGGCAAGCCCTTCAGTGAAAGCATTAACATAAAATTTAGTGGCACAATAGGTAACAGCATTTGGCACAATAGTATAGCCACCTCGAGATGATATATTAATCAACTGAGTATTTGCTTTATCTTTATATTTACGTACATAAAGCGTTGATAGAATGGTTAATGCTTCAATATTTAAATGCAGCATTGATTCAATCTTTGTTAAATCTTGATCGTTTATACTGCCATAATGACCAAAACCGGCATTATTAACCCAAGTTTCGATAAAATAATTTTCTAATTCATCAAATAAATTATAATTAGACTGTATGTTGGTTAAATCGTAAACTTTTATAATAACTTCAATTTTTGGATTTATCTCTGCAATTTGTTGCTGTAATGATTCTAAATTTTCTTTTCTTCGAGCAATTACGATCAGATTTTTGTTTCTTTTGGCAAATGCGATTGCTGTTGCATAACCTATTCCTGAGCTAGCGCCAGTGATAAGAGTATATTTTTTATTTTCCATTTTTAATCCTTTTGTTACTTAGATTGGTAGCTATATTTTAATGAGTTGACATCACTAGATAATTAGCTGACATAAAAATAGTTATGCAAATTTAATCAGCAAAACTTTGTTTAATGATGATTATATGCTCACTAAATTTCCGTATTTAATTGAAGATCTATATTATATTCATTGATAAAATGACAATAAATAATATAAAAATTGATTTATTAACAACTGAGGGTTAATAATATGGATTTAGTTAAATGTATGGAAGCATTTGTTATAACAGTAAAAACAGGCTCTTTTGCTGCAACGTCAATTTCATTAAATACCTCCCCACAAATGATTGCTAAATATATTCTTTTTTTAGAAAATTATTTGGGTCTGAAATTGCTTAATCGAACGACAAGATCGCAACATTTAACTGAATTTGGCAAACAGTATTATGAACGATGTTTGTTTATTCTAGGTGAAATCAAAAGCACAAAATCATTAGCCCAACAATTTAGCCAAGAGCCTAAAGGAAGGTTAAGGATTAGTGCCCCGATTAGTTATGGTCAATTTAATTTGATACCAGTAATAAGTCGCTTTATGAAATGTTATCCGAAAGTGAATATTGATATGCAATTAAGCGATCGTTATGTTGACTTAGTTAAAGATGATTTTGATGTGGTGTTTCGAATTGGCTCGTTAAATGATTCAAGTTTAATTGCTCGTAAACTAAGTGACTTACAGCTGATTTTTGCTGCTTCACCAAGCTATTTAGCTCAGAATGGCATACCATCAATACCTGATGATTTGAAGAAACATCAATGCTTAATTTATCAATATGTCACTCCGACCAAAAAAGATAATTTTTGGCCATTTACTATCAATGGTAAGTTAACTAATATCGCAATTGCTGGCGCATTTCAAAGTAATAATACTACCGCATTGGCTGCTGCCGCGATTGAAGGATTAGGTATCACGATGTTACCTGAGTCAGTACTAAATGAGTCGATAAAACAAAGTAAATTAATTCCTATTTTGCAAGATTTTTTGCCACCGCCTAGAGAAGCTCATCTTTTATATACAGCAGATAAGCAAAGGTTACCTAAACTTAATATTTTTATTGAGTTTATGGTTAATGCTCTGTCTTGATAAATATTGCGATACACTTATTAATTGAATTAAATTAGATAAATTAATCACCCAAAATAGCAAAAGCGATCTTATGATCGCTTTTTTATGTCTAATTTAACTTTATAGTTGATTATTTTATTGTTGCAATTGTACTAACTTCTTTACCTAACATATTGTTTAAGTAAACTAAATCATTTGCAGTTAAAGTACCAACAGAATATTTCAGCTGTAATAAACTCGTTAAATAGTTGTATTTAGCATCAGATAGATTTCGTTTTGAGCTATAAAGTTGTGTGGTGGCATTAAGTACATCAACAATAGTACGCGTACCCACTTGATAACCAGAAGATGTAGCTTCTAATGAACTTTGTGCAGAAACAACCGCTTGTTGATATGCTCTAATCGCACTAATAGATGATGAAATATTGTTATAAGATGAACGAACTTGGTTAATCACACTACGATTAGTACTTTCAAGTTTTTCACTAAAACTGACAAAATTATGCTGTGCTTGTTGAACTTGTGAAACGGTCGCACCACCAGAGAAAAGCGGTAAACTTACACTTACACCAACTTTATTCTCTCCAGAATATTTTTTACCAGCGGTATGTTTTTGATAATTTACATTACCATAACTATCAGATTTATTTAAGTTAGTCGATGCATCAAGACTTGCTGTAGGCATAAAACCTGATTGTGCCATTTTTATTTGATCACGAGCAATCTCTTGATTTAACTTCATAGTTAATAAGTTAAGATTGGCTGTTTCAGATTGTTTTAGCAATGTATTAATTTGTGTTGGCGCTTGAGTTTTAAAGGTTTTGGTATCAACACTTGCTAGTTTAGAGTAAAAGCGGCCACTAACTTGACGCAATGCCTCAATAGCATTATTCAAATCATTTAATGCATTAACTTGTTGTGCTACCGTTAAATCGTAATTTGCTTGTGCATTTTGTACATCTGTAATGGCAACTAAACCAACTTTATGTTGTTGGCGAGTTTGCTCTAATTGACGACCAATTGCTTTTTTCTGTGCATCGATAAAGCTTAATGCATCAAGACATTTAAGTACATTAAAGTAAGCTACAGAAGTGTTTAAAATTAATGTTTGTCCTTGATATTGATAAGAAATATCCGCAATAGTTGCTTGTTTTTTCGTGATATCTAGAGCTTTCCAATTAGAAAAATTAAAGATACTTTGCGATATGGCGACTTGATATAAGCTACCACTTTTAGTTTTAATACCGCTGCTGTCTCGACGCCCATGCGCTACCCCATAAGAAGCACTTAGACCCACTTGCGGGAGTAAACTTGCACGAGAACCTGAAATTGCTGAATAAGCTTTATCTTTTTCAGCCAATGAACTGCGTAAATCTGGATTGGTTTCTTTTGCTTGTTCATAAACTTGAACTAAGTTTTCAGCAAACACAGTTTGACTTAATGCTAAGCCAATTAAAAAGGTTAAAGTTTTTTTCATCAATCTTTCTCTTTAAAAGCAATAAAATAGAATAATATTTTTCAATTGCGTAATTTTAACAGATAATTAGTATATAGAAAGTGCCCATATTGGTTATTCGCACTTTTTATTAAAATTTAGCTTAAAATCGAGAACTTAATATGAAATATAAATCTACCCCAGTAATTTTTAACAAAAAAGATGTGTTTAATTTAACTAAACGAATTTTATATAAAGGTTTTTTCTCGTTGTTTGAATATCGTTTTCAATATCGTAAGTTTGATGGTTCTGTAAGCGAAATGGTTTCGCGTGAAATTCTAGAACGCGGTCATGCTGTGGTGCTTTTAGCTTATGATGATAAACGAGATGAAGTTGTCCTTATAGAACAAATTCGTATCGCAGCTATTGATACTCAAGCTAGCCCATGGATATTAGAATTAATTGCCGGCATGATGGATCATGATAATGAGTCGACTGAAGAAGTAGCAAGACGAGAAGCGATGGAAGAGGCAGGTATTGTTATTGGGAAATGTAAGCCAATCATAAGTTATTTAGCTTCACCTGGTGGCTTAACTGAGCAGTTGCATATTTTGGTTGGTCAAGTTGATTCTTCGACCGCAAAAGGTGTACATGGTTTGGCCGAAGAAAACGAAGATATTAAGGTTCATGTAGTGAGTCGTGAACAAGCGTATAAATGGGTTGAAGAAGGAGTAATTAATAATGCCGCTTCAATTATTGCGCTACAGTGGTTACAACTTAATCATCTAACACTAAAGAATGAGTGGAAATAAGCAGTTTTTTGTTAAACTAAACAATTATTACTTTCCTAAAAATAGAATTTATTTTACAATTTAATATAACATCATGATTTAAAATAAAAATTGTGATGTTGATCACAATATCAATTCTATTACTGGCATGATTTCATATAATAAATGATAGAGGTAGATTTTGGAGTCACTTTTGAAGCTTCAAATACGTAATAAGCATTGTGCAAAAATACTGCATATTACTGATACACATCTGTTTGCTGATGATAATGGCGCATTGCTAGGCGTTAAGTCAAATGCCAGTTTTTTATCAGTTATTTCTGAAATTGAGCGTAGCAATAAGAAGTTTGATTTGATTGTTGCAACGGGTGATTTTGTCCAAGATGGCGCTAAAAAATCATATGCACGCTTTGCTGAGCAAATTCAAAAATTTGCTACACCATGTGTTTGGTTAGCCGGTAATCATGATAACTATAGTTATATGCAAGAGGTATTTTCGAATTATCAACTTGCTGAAAATAAAAGTATATTACTCGGCGATAACTGGTTAATTGTGTTATTAAATAGTCAAGTTGTAGGGCAGGCTTATGGAATGTTGCCTGAATCTGAATTGCAGTTTTTAGAAAATACTTTAACTGCGCATGCCGATAAAAATGCACTAGTATTTTTGCATCATCATCCGATTTCCTCAGGTTGTGATTGGCTGGATGAGCATATTTTAAAAAATAGTTACAAACTCGAAGAAATCATCAAGCATAATCCTATTATAAAAGGAGTAGGTTGGGGACATATTCACCAACAACAAGATCATATTTGGCATAATTGTCATGCATTTTCGACGCCTTCTACATGTTTTCAATTTAAACCTAATTGTTATGATTTTCAGTTATCTAATGAAGATGCACCTGGGTGGCGAGAAATTATTCTTAATCAAGATGGGGTGATTGAATCTAAAGTTTTTCGTATCGCGGATAATCAATTTCTACCTGATATATCACAAAAAGGCTATTAAGGGCTCTTTTGCCTGTTAATTATCTAAAATTACCTAGAGTAAAGGGGCAAAAAAGTAGAATAATCTTTCAATCACACGTTGCCAGATTGGTCGTTTATTCCATTTTTGGATATTAATTTCTTCTGACTGTGATAAATATTGTTTTAGTAGCTGTGATAGTGATTTGGCAAATTGAGCGTCATCAATTACAGTAGTGATTTCAAAATTCAACCATAAACTGCGCATATCTAAATTAACGGTTCCAACTAGGCTAAGTTGATTATCAACTAGAACACTTTTTGTATGTAATAAATTATCATTAAATTGATAAAGTTTAACGCCACTATTTAATAATTCTGAAAAGAAAGCGCGACTAGCCCATTTAACCATTAATGAGTCGTTCTTTTTCGGCGTAATGATAATAACTTCAACTCCACGTTGGGCGGCAGTGCAGATTGCATGTAAAATATCATCACTAGGTACTAAATAAGGTGTAGTAAAAATAATTTTTTCTTGAGCAGAATAAATTGCTGTCAATAACACTTGATGGATCATGTTTTCGGTATAACCAGGACCAGAAGGAATAAGCTGCATAATATGTTTCTTTTCTTCTGGTGGTTCAGCAAAATCCGTAATTTGCGGTAGAGCTAAATGTTTCCCTGTTTCAAGTTCCCAATCACTCGCGTATATAGCCCCCATTAAGGTGGTAACCGGTCCATTCATTCTAATCATGATATCAACCCATTCTCCAACATGCTTGTTTTGTTTAAAGAATCTAGGGTCAACAATATTCATACTTCCGGTATAGGATATATAATTATCTATAATGGCTACCTTACGGTGTTGACGCAAATCAAGTCGTCTAAACATAAATCTTAATAGATTAACTTGTAATGCCTCTATAATGATAATACCTGCATCACGCATTCTTTGACAGGCTTTCGATCTAATAAAATGTCTACTTCCTGCTGAATCAATCATTAATCGACAGGTAACGCCTCTTTGTGTAGCTTGTATTAGTGCTTGTTCAACATCATCCGCTTTACCGCCTTCATTCCAGATATAAAATACCATTTCTATATTGGAGTTTGCATTATTGATATCTTCAATAAGACGATTGAAAATGGTGTCGGTATCACTTAATAATTCAATATGATTGCCTTTTATACCGTCAAGTCCTGTTTGATGTTTACAAAGTTGAAAAATAGGCTTACTAACTTGACTGACTTTAGAGGTAAAAATATCAGGAAAAGCGCATAATTGCTTAATAAATTTGGTGATCGTTGGGCGCATTTTTTGCGCACGCTTAGCTCGCTGTTGCCCTAAGTGGGTCTCGCCTAATGCGAAGTAGAGAATAATGCCAATAATAGGTAATATATAAATGACCAACATCCATGCAATCACGTAAGTAGTTGGTCTTCTTTTGAAGACAATACGTAGCGTGGTCGACACAATAAGCAACCAGTAAACGAGAAAAATTAATGTACTTATTAATGCATGGAATGATGTAAATTGCATATTTATCAACTATAAGTTAAGTTTAATTTGCTAATAGGATCTTTGGTACAATCATAATTTTGAAATATTTCTGGCAAAGGTTTTGGATTATTGTGTTTATCTACAGAAACATAGGTAAAAGTAGCATCAGTGATACGAAAACGCTGTGTAGCAATTTCTGAATCGGTTACTTTTTTAATCCAAACTTCAATCTCGATGGTAATCGAGGTAGTGCCAGTTTTTATACAATGAGCATAACAGCATACTACATCGCCAACCATTGCCGGTTTGTGAAAAGTAATACTACTTGCATTAACTGTCACTACTCTTCTTTTGGCAATTTCTTTAGCTAAAATACCTCCAGCTAAGTCCATTTGCGACATGATCCATCCGCCAAAAATATGGCCATGTGGATTAGTGTCTGCCGGCATAGCTAAGGTTCGTAATACTAATTGTCCCTTAGGGATGTTGTCATTTTGTGTCATGTTGATAATACTCCTACCTATATAATTTTATCCGTTGTCAGTGGCCTTACTCATATTTCGGTAAATATAAATACCCGAGATCAAAGACATTATTAAAGATACAGCCGGTAAAATAAATACTTTAAAAATCCAGAAGAAGTCATCTGTTGCATAATATGTTGCAATTAAACTGAAAGTTCCACAGGCAATAAAAAATACAATCCATATTAGATTCAACTTATTCCAGACTGTTATATCAAGCTGTATCTCTTTACCTAACATTTTTTGTATAAGATTTTTCTTGAAAATAAACTGACTAACAGATAAAGCAGTAGCAAATAAAAAGTTAATAATGGTTACTTTCCATTTGATAATATTAGGTTCGCGAGTTAACAATGTCACGCCACCAAAAATCATTACCATCAGATAAGATATCAGCTCAACTTTGTCAATTTTTTTATACATAACAAGAATAATTAAAAAGGATATTGTTGAGGCAATCATTAATGCTTGGACGCCGACAAAAATATCGTAAATTGTTAAAAATATAAAAAATACGATAAGTGGGATAAAATTTAAAAGCTGCTTCATGTGATTATTAACCTGACAGATAAAAGTATGTATTATTCTCAATAAGTAAAAAAGCCTATAAAATAGGCTTATTTTTTAGTATGAAGTTCGGGATGAGCTTTACAGTTACCAGCTTTACAATGTCCGTAAAGATATAAGCTATGAAAAGTGAGGGTAACGCCATATTGTTCTGCAATTTCTTTTTGACGTTGATTAATTGTTTCATCTCGAAATTCAAACACTTCGCCACAATCTAAACAAATTAAATGATCGTGGTGTTTTTGTGAAGCAAGTTCGAAAACAGCTCTGCCACCTTCAAAATTGTGTCGAGTCACAATCCCGGCATCGTCAAATTGATTCAATACTCGATAAACCGTTGCAAGGCCAATTTCTTCACCCATATCAAGTAGTTTTTTATAAAGATCTTCTACAGTAATGTGTTGGCATGAAGGGTCTCGTAATAATTCTAAAATTTTTAATCGTGGTAAGGTAACCTTTAAGCCGGCACTTTTCAGTGCTGCATTATTATCTTTATCATGATTCGTCATATTACATTCCAGTTGAGTTGTTTAATAAAACATATTATAAAAATATGTACGGAAAATAAAATAAATCACTTTGATAGATCAAATATTCATTTCGGTTTTTACTTGTTTCACCCAATTATTAATGCGTTCTTCGGTTAATTCTGGTTGACGATCTTCATCAATGGCTAAACCAACAAAATGATTATCATCAACTAAACTTTTCGATGCTTCAAAGCTGTATCCTTCTGTTGACCAATGACCAACAATTTTTGCCCCTTTAGGTTCGATAATATCGCGAATTGTTCCCATCGCATCACAAAAATATTCAGCGTAATCTTCTTGATCACCACAGCCAAAAATTGCTACAGTTTTACCATTAAAATCAATTTGTTCCAAATTAGGGAAAAAATCGTCCCAATCAGCTTGAGATTCGCCATAATACCAAGTTGGGATACCAAAAAATAAGCAGTCATATTTTTCGATATGTTCTTTTGTAGTTTTTGCAATATCGAAAAGATCTACTTTATCTGTACCTAAAATTTGTTGGATTTGTTTAGCTACATTCTCTGTATTACCTGTGTCACTACCAAAAAAGATTCCAACTTGTGTCATATTTTTACCTTTACTGTTTTTACAATATCAATATATTTTTTGAGTATATCATTGTCGGTAGTTATCAGCAATAATTCTCAATTACTATAAACATAAGTAATTATTTACTACACAATCTTTACATCTTGAATTAAAATTAGCCACTATTTTTGGCAATCAAAGCTTTGGGATTTATTTATGAACCTGCATGAGTATCAATCGAAACACTTATTTAAACAGTATAATTTGCCAGTGCCTGAAGGTTATGTTTGTAACTCTATCGATGAAATACAAGATACATTGGCTGAACTTTCCTCGCAAACAACGACGAGCGCTTGGGTGGCAAAATGCCAAGTTCATGCTGGGGGGCGAGGTAAATCTGGCGGGGTCATTTGTACTAAGGATTTTAATGAAATAAAGCTTTTTGCTGAAAAATGGCTAGGCCAGTATTTAGTCACTTATCAAACAACATCTAAAGGTCAACCCGTTAATCAGATTTTAATTGAGAAGGCCTCCAATATAGCTAAAGAGCTTTATTTAGGTGCAGTAATTGATCGTAGTAGCAAACGTATTGTGGTGATGGCATCGACCGAAGGTGGCGTTGATATTGAAAAAGTTGCTGAAACCTCGCCGCATTTAATTCACAAGATATCGCTTGATCCATTAACAGGACCATGTGGCTATCAAGGTCGTGAGCTCGCATTCAAGCTCGGTCTTAGCGGTAAACTCGTCAACCAATTTGCCAAATTATTTGTCAATTTTGCTAATCTTTTTATCAATAATGATGTTTCATTAGCTGAGGTAAATCCTTTAGTTATTACTGATTCACAAGAATTAATTTGTTTAGATGCTAAAGTTGTTTTAGATGATAATGCTATGTTTAGACATCCTGAATTAGCAATATTAAGAGATACAACCCAAGAAGATGAACGTGAATCAATAGCAGCCAAACAAGGTATTAGCTATGTTTCACTGGAAGGTAATATCGGTTGTATGGTTAATGGTGCCGGCCTTGCGATGGCAACTATGGATATGATCAAACTTTATGGTGGTGAGCCAGCGAACTTTTTAGATGTAGGTGGTGGCACAACCAAAGAGCGCGTAGCGGAAGCGTTCAAATTAATTTTATCAGATAAAAATGTCAAAGCCATTTTAGTCAATATTTTTGGTGGTATTGTTCGTTGTGATCTTATTGCTAATGGCATAATTGATGCAATTAAAGAGATTGGTTTGACCGTGCCTGTTGTTGTTCGTCTTGAAGGTAATAATGCTGAGTTAGCAAGAGAGATTTTGGCTAAAAGCGAATTGAATGTTATCACAGCAAAAGGTTTAGTCGATGCAGCCCAACAAATTGTTGCTGTTGCACAATAATAGGATGGGTGGAGAATAATTATTATGTCAATTTTGATTAATAAAGAAACAAAAGTGATTTGTCAGGGATTCACAGGCAGTCAAGGTACTTTCCATTGTGAGCAAGCAATTGCTTATGGAACAAAAATCGTCGGTGGTGTAACGCCAGGTAAAGGTGGTACCATGCATTTAGGCTTACCAGTGTTTAATACAGTTAAAGAAGCCGTTCTGGCAACGGGTGCAACCGCAACGGTAATTTATGTCCCTGCTGCATTTGGTAAAGACTCGATTTTAGAAGCGATTGATGCAGGTATCAAACTAATAGTATGTATTACAGAAGGCATTCCAACTTTGGATATGCTTATCGTGAAACAAAAATTAGTTGAAAATGATGTTGTTATGATAGGACCTAATTGTCCTGGAATTATTGTTCCTGATGAGTGTAAAATAGGTATTATGCCTGGACATATTCATTTGGCAGGAAAAGTAGGTATTGTTTCTCGTTCGGGTACTTTGACTTATGAAGCTGTAAAACAGACTACCGATATCGGATTAGGCCAATCAGTTTGTGTTGGAATTGGCGGCGATGCTATTCCGGGTAGTGATTTTATCTCCATTCTAAAATTACTTCAGCAAGATCCTAAGACAGAGGCTATTGTTATGATAGGTGAAATTGGTGGTAGTGCCGAAGAAGAAGCTGCTAATTACATCAAACAAAATGTCACTAAGCCTGTTATCGCTTATATTGCTGGTGTTTCGGCACCTGTAGGTAAACGTATGGGCCATGCTGGGGCAATCATTTCTGGAAATAAAGGGACTGCTGCCGATAAAACTAAAGCATTACAAGCCGCAGGAATCATTGTCGTAAATAGTTTGGCTGAAATCGGTGAAACGGTAAAAAAACTTCTTTAGTTTCATTTTTTTGACATTCATCAAGTTTTATTTTTACAATAATATTGTAAAATACAATAAATAACGACAGAAAATTTGTGGGTATTTAAGGATAAAAGGGAGCACGTTATGTTTGATATTGTAGAATTATCAAGACTTCAGTTTGCACTCACCGCAATGTATCATTTTATTTTTGTTCCATTAACGCTAGGTATGGCGTTTATGCTTGCAATTATGGAAACAGTATATGTGGTTAGTGGCAAGCAAGTTTGGAAAGATATGACTAAATTCTGGGGTAAACTATTCGGTATTAATTTTGCCGTTGGTGTTGCTACCGGTTTAACCATGGAGTTCCAATTTGGAACTAACTGGTCTTATTACTCGCATTATGTTGGTGATATATTTGGTGCACCGCTTGCGATTGAAGGATTAATGGCATTTTTCTTAGAATCAACGATGGTTGGTTTATTCTTTTTTGGCTGGGATAGATTAAGTCGTGGTAAACATTTAATGGTTACCTGGTGTGTGGCTTTTGGTTCTAATTTCTCAGCACTTTGGATTTTAGTTGCCAATGGTTGGATGCAATTTCCAATCGGTTCAGACTTTAACCCAATTACCTCTCGTATGGAAATGGCCAGTTTCTTTGAATTAATTACTAATACTGTTGCACAATACAAGTTTGTTCATACTGTTGCAGCAGGATATTTAACCGGTGCAATCTTTGTTTTAAGTATTAGTTCGTATTATCTACTAAAAAAACGAGATTTGCCTTTTGCAAAACGTTCTTTCGCTGTAGCAGCTGTGTTTGGTTTTATTATGTCAATTGTTGTCGCAATCATGGGTGATGAGGCTGGTCATGAGTTGACAACTGTACAACCAGCAAAACTTGCGGCAATTGAAGGTGAATGGGAAACTCAACCTGCACCTGCATCATTTAATGTTATCGCGTTCCCGTCACAAGAGAAGAAAGAAAATTTATTTGCTCTTGAAATTCCTTATATAATGGGAATCATGACTACTCGTTCCTTCGATACCCAAGTTACTGGTTTAAGAGATATCTTAACTAATAATGAAACTCGAATTCGTAATGGTATTCTCGCTTATACGAATTTGGAAAAAATTCAGAAAGGTGATCAGGATCCTACAGTCTTAAAAGCCTTTGAAGATAATAAAGTTGATTTAGGTTATGGTTATTTAGTTAAACGTTATACTGATCGTGATAATTTAACAATTCCGGAAGCGACAGAACAACATATTAAAGCTGCGACCGAAGATTCAATTCCTACCGTATGGCCACTGTTCTGGGCATTTAGAGGTATGGTTGGTTTGGGCTTATTAATGATTTTAGGTACCGGACTTGCTGTATGGACAACCTATAAAGGCCGAATTGGTGAAAAACGTTGGTTATATCGTTTACTTTTATTATCTTTACCATTCCCTTGGTTAGCATGTGAATGTGGTTGGTTTGTTGCTGAATATGGTCGTCAACCATGGGCAATTCAAGATATTCTACCAACAGGTGTCGCTAATTCCTCGCTAACCGCAGGTGAGGTATTATTTACTATGGTGCTAATTTGTGGACTTTATACTCTGTTCTTGGTTGCTGAACTGTTCTTGATGTTTAAGTTTGCACGATTAGGGCCTAGTTCATTAGGTACTGGTAGCTACCATTATGAAAAAACACAATCAATATCGGAATAAGGCATAGGGAGTATATACAATGATTGATTACGAAATTGTACGCGTCATCTGGTGGGTGTTGATTAGTGTTGTTTTAATCGCTTTCGTTATCACTGATGGCTTCGATATGGGGGTAGGAATTTTATTACCTTTTATTGGCAAAACCGATACTGAACGACGAATCATGATAAATGCAATCGCACCACACTGGGATGGTAACCAAGTTTGGTTAATCACCGGTGGTGCAGGTATTTTTGCAGCATGGCCTACGGCTTATGCGGTATCTTTTTCCGGTTTTTATATTGCGATGATTTTAGTGCTCTGTGCGCTATTCTTTAGACCAATTGGTTTTGATTACCGTAGTAAACTGGAAAATTCTAAATGGCGTAATATGTGGGATATCGCAATCTTTTTTGGTAGTTTTGTACCAGCACTTGTTTTCGGCGTCGCATTTGGCAATTTATTAGAAGGTGTACCATTTAGATTTGATATGACTAAACGTGCTTTTTATGATGGTTCATTCTTTGAATTATTGAACCCATTTGCAATATTAGCTGGTATTGTGAGTTTGATGTTAATCGTTGCTCATGGCGGTGCTTGGTTGCAAATGAAAACCTCAGGTGAACTTTACTTAAGAGCGAGAAAAGCAACGCAAATAGCAAGTTTGGTTATGCTAATTGCTTTTGTATTGGCTGGTGTTTGGGTTGCATTCGGTATTCATGGCTATGAAATTACAAGTGCTATAGATCATAATGGAGTATCAAATCCATTAGTTAAAACTGTATCAACAGATTCTTCATGGTTAAACAATTACATGAATTATCCTATTTTATGGGCGGTTCCAGCATTAGGCGTATTATTACCATTATTAACTATTTTCTTTTCTAGTATGAATAAAAATGGCTTAGTGTTTTTATCTTCTTCACTAACTATTGCTTGTGTATTACTTACCTATGGAATTGCAACATTCCCATTCATTATGCCATCAAGCATTATGCCAAACGCTAGTTTGACTATTTGGGATGCAACTTCTAGTCAATTAACACTTAATATTATGTTTGGTGTTGTAGTAATCTTTTTACCAATTGTTCTTTTCTACACTATCTGGTCTTACATTAAAATGTTTGGGCGTTTAGATAAAAACCATATAGAAAATAATAAACATTCACTTTATTAAGGATTAATTATGTATTACGTTTTATGGTTCATTGGAATAATTGCAGCTTGTATGTTAGCTGTTGTTACTGGACTTTTGGTTGAAAATTCTAGTAATGAAAAAGAAACTAACAATAAATAATATAATAAAATAACGAATATAAAGGTGGCAAATTGTCACCTTTTTACTTATAGATCTGAACGAAATATAAATAATTCACAAATGATAATTGTTTTCATTTAACTATTTTTATATCATAGTGCAGCGAATTTCATATTCATATATAATATGGTCAATTTTTTAGGCTAAATTAGATCGAACAATATGAAACAATTCAATTGGAATGCAAGAGTCTATTATGAAGACACAGATTCTGGTGGAGTAGTGTATCATGCTCGGTATCTTGCTTTTTTTGAACGAGCTAGAACAGAAATGCTTAGGCAACTTGATATTAGTCAACAAAAGTTGCTGCAAGAAGGTATTGCTTTTGTTGTTAAAAAGATGGATATTAGCTACGACTTTCCAGCACGTTTAGATGATATGTTATCTATCAGCACTAAGATTGAACAAATTCGTAAGGCGTCTATTATTTTTAAACAGACAATTTTAAACCAGAATAAGCAAATTATCAGCAGTGCTGATGTGGTGATTGCTTGTGTCAATATGACTAAAATGAAGCCTTGTGCGCTTCCAAAGTCATTATTTTTGGAGTTAATTTAAGTGAATATTATTGATCTATTTTTACAGGCAGGACTTTTAGTACAAGGCGTTATGCTATTGTTACTCATGTTTTCTGTTATGTCTTGGGCTTTTATTTTTCAACGTAGTAGCGTTTTAAGCAAGGCTAAAAAACAAGTTGAGCAATTTGACAATAGTTTTTGGGCTGCTGATGACTTAAATGTGCTCTTTGATAAAGCAAAATTCAATAAAGAAGAGATCTGTGGTACAGAACATATTTTCTATTCGGGATTTAAAGAGTTTTCTCGTTTATATCAAATTAATCCAAATATGCCAGAAGCAGCGTTAGATGGCGCATCTCGTTCAATGCGTTTAGCGATGAATCGTGAATTAGATAATTTAGAATTGCATATACCTTTTTTAGGTACTGTAGGGTCAATTAGCCCATATATTGGTTTATTTGGTACTGTTTGGGGAATTATGCATGCTTTTATTTCACTTGGCGAGGTCAAGCAAGCAACATTGCAAATGGTTGCTCCCGGTATTGCTGAAGCGTTAATTGCGACCGCTATTGGTTTATTTGCCGCGATTCCTGCTGTTTTAGCTTATAACCGATTATCATTGCGTGTAAGTCGAATGGAACAAAGTTATTTGAATTTTATTGATGAGTTTTCATCAATTTTACAACGTCAAGCAGTAGCTGTTAGGAAATAATTATGAGCAGACGTTCACGTTATTCAACCAAATCAGAGATCAATATTGTACCTTTGTTAGATGTATTATTAGTATTGGTGTTGATTTTTATGGCTACAGCCCCAATAATAAGCCAAAGTGTTGAAGTTGATCTTCCAGAAGCAACAGAATCAAAAACTGTTTCGCCTTCTGATAATAAACCTATAATTATCGAAGTATCTGGGGTAGGGGTGTATGCAATTATTATAGATCAGAATCGACAATCGAATATTCCTCAAGAGCAAATTGTTGCGGAAGTTAAGCAGCAAATGTCGCTTAATGATAAAGCTGTTTTTTTAGTTGGTGGTGCGAAACAAGTTCCTTATGAAGAGATTATAAAGGCTTTAAATTTGCTTCAATCAGCAGGTGTCAAATCTGTTGGTTTGATGACTCAACCAATTTAACTTAATAATTATTAAATATAAAAATGTCAGCAATGTCTAGTAAGTTAAACTCAAAATTAAGTTTACCGGTTATCATTTCCATTCTTTTACATGGCATATTAATTATTGCCTTGGGATATAAGTTTGTAAGTGATACTGGTGAAAACTATGGTACTATCAATGGTAATTCGATTGATGCTATCATGATTGATCCATCGGTTATGACCGAACAATATCAAAGACAATTGCAGACTAAAACTAATCAACAAAAAGCAGATCAAAAGAGTCAAGAACTTTTAGATAAACAAATAAAAGAACTCACTGAAAAAGCGGAAGCAGAGAAAGCTGCCGCTGAAAAAGCCGCTGCAGAAAAGGCAGCAGCAGAAAAGGTTGCCGCTGAAAAAGCAGCAACTGAAAAAGCCGCTGCAGAAAAGGCAGCCGCTGAAAAGGCAGCAGCAGAAAAAGCTGCCGCTGAAAAGGCAGCAGCAGAGAAAGCCGCCGCTGAAAAGGCAGCAGCAGAAAAAGTCGCTGCTGAGAAAGCAGCAGCAGAAAAAGTCGCTGCTGAGAAAGCTGCCGCTGAAAAGGCCGCCGCTGAAAAGGCAGCTGCAGAGAAAGCTGCCGCTGAAAAGGCCGCAGCAGAAAAAGCAGCAGCAGAGAAAGCTGCCGCTGAAAAAGCAGCAGCAGAAAAAGCTGCTGCCGAAAAAAAAGCCAAACAGAAGGCTGAGCAAGCTAAAAAAGATAAAGCTCTCAACGATCTTTTAGGTGGGCTTACCTCAGGAACACCAAGTTCTGGAGGAGCTGCCAGTCGTAAAGGTGTATCCGATGGTGAGCTAGATAAATATAAATCGTTAGTACAAAATGCAATAAGTAATAAATTTATTAATCCACCAAATGTTTATCGTGGCAAAACTTGTGAATTACAAATTCAGATAGCACCTGATGGACTATTGCTTAATGTCACTTCAAAAGGTGGTGATGCTGATCTATGTAGAGAAGCGCTTGCTGCAACTAAATTAGCGGTTATACCAAAACCAGCAAGTAGTTTTTATAGTGAAGTAAAAACCATGAATATCGAATTTCAACCAAAGTAAATAATTTGATAGTTATCTGATTTTTAAAATTTATTTATGTTATGTCATTTATTGATGAATAAATATTCCGCATCTTGATAATCTGATATTGAAAATTTACTAATCACCCCAATATATTCTCTATTCATTTCCGAATTAAGTTTTTATGTAAAAGAAGGAGCAGAATATGACAACAATTGTCAGTGTTCGTCGTGAAGGTCAAGTCGTTATTGGTGGCGATGGACAAGTTACATTAGGTGAGCGCATTATTATGAAAGGTAATGCTCGTAAAGTTCGCCGATTGTACAACAACAAAGTGATTGCAGGATTTGCTGGAGGTACTGCTGATGCTTTTACGCTATTTGAATTATTTGAGAGAAAGCTAGAAATGCATCAAGGTCATTTAACTAAGGCTGCTGTAGAGCTAGCTAAAGATTGGCGGACAGATAGAATGCTTCGTAAATTAGAAGCACTACTTGCCGTTGCAGATGAAAGCGCATCGTTGATTATCACCGGTACTGGAGATGTAATTCAACCAGAAGATGATTTAATAGCGATTGGATCTGGTGGACCTTATGCTCAAGCAGCTGCAAGAGCCTTATTAGATAATACCTCATTATCTGCACATGATATTGTGCAAAAATCTCTATCAATAGCGGGTGATATTTGTGTTTACACAAATAACTTCCAAACTATTGAAGAGCTTAATTACTAATTAATCTGATTTAAGAGAAATACTACTATGTCTGAAATGACTCCTCGCGAAATTGTAAGCGAACTAAACCAACATATTATTGGACAAGATAAAGCAAAACGTTCTGTTGCCATTGCTTTACGTAATCGCTGGCGTCGTATGCAACTTGATGAAGCATTACGTCATGAAGTTACGCCAAAAAATATTCTTATGATCGGTCCTACAGGGGTAGGTAAAACTGAAATTGCTAGACGATTAGCTAAATTAGCTCATGCACCTTTTATTAAAGTAGAGGCTACCAAATTTACTGAAGTTGGTTATGTCGGTAAAGAAGTTGACTCGATTATTCGAGATCTTACTGACTCTGCTGTGAAAATGATTCGCCAAGAAGCTATCGAAAAAAATCGTAATCGAGCTGAAGAACTAGCTGAAGAGCGTATTTTAGATGTGCTTGTTCCTCCAGCTAAAGATGGCTGGGGGCAAGTTGAAAATAATAATGATTCAACAGCTAGACAAGCATTTAGAAAAAAATTACGTGAAGGTGCACTTGACGATAAAGAAATTGAAATTGAAGTAGCTGGCGTCAATATAGGTGTAGAAATTATGGCTCCTCCAGGTATGGAAGAGATGACTAACCAACTACAGTCGATGTTCCAAAATTTAGGTGGTCAAAAAACTAAAGCGCGTAAAATGAAGATCAAAGATGCCTTCAAACAGCTAATAGAAGAAGAGGCTGCGAAGTTGGTTAATCCTGATGATCTTAAACACGAAGCCATTGAAGCTGTTGAGCAAAATGGAATTGTATTTATCGATGAGATCGATAAAGTGTGTAAACGAGGTAATTCATCTGGACCGGATGTTTCTCGTGAAGGTGTGCAACGCGATTTACTACCACTTGTTGAAGGTTGTACCGTTTCAACTAAACATGGTTCAGTAAAAACTGATCATATTTTGTTTATTGCATCGGGCGCGTTCCAAACTGCTAATCCGTCAGATTTAATTCCTGAGTTGCAAGGACGTTTACCAATTCGAGTTGAATTACAAGCGTTAACAAGCGAAGATTTTGAACGAATTCTAACTGAACCGAATGCATCATTGACAGTCCAATATAAAGCATTAATGGCAACTGAAGGTGTTAATATTGACTTTACACCAGATGGCATCCGTAAAATTGCTGAATCTGCATGGCAAGTTAATGAACAAAATGAAAATATTGGTGCTCGCCGTTTGCATACAGTGCTTGAACGTTTAATGGAAGATGTCTCTTTCGAGGCCAGTGAATTGGGGGGTCAAACTATCACAATTGATGCTAAATATGTTAGTGATCATCTAGATAAGCTTGTTGCAGATGAAGATTTGAGCAAGTTCATTTTATAATAAAAGATGTTGTTAAATTAAAAGGTGAGTTAGATAACTCACCTTTTTTATCTTTATTATTTAGTTAATGAGAAATTTATTTCTTTAGTAATCCGCCTAATATATCGACTGCTTTAGACTTTAATTTGTCTTTGTCTTTGTCTTTATCCTTGCCATTGCGATTTTCTAATTTATCACGTAGTTTATCTAAACGCTGTTGTAATTTATCACTAAACACATCGGACAGTATTTGAACTATATCTAACTGATAGCGTAAATTAGAAAACTGACCATATATACGTAGTGGTATAGTCACTTTCTGTAATTTGGCAATGGTGTCGCTTTTACTATTCCAACCACCAAGCAACTTGATATTTAAATTAACATCCAAATCATGATTAAGCATTCCCACTTTGCCTGAACCACTTATTATATCTAAGGTTTCTGAATTGGCATTGAGCGAATTAAGTTCTATATTACCTTGATTTAAATAAGCATTGGTGTTGATTTTATGAAACTCAGTATATTTCTTTTGATTACCCGATTTGTCATTGCCGTTGCCATATTTTGCAGCTGCACTTTCGATAATATTTTGAATATTAATGTTATTCAATTTAGCATTGGTAATGACGATATTCGCATTACCTTTGAGACTTTCTAATAATTTATTTGTTGTTAAGCTATTGGTTTCTAATATCCCTGAAGCATTAAATATACCATCTAGATCATACGCCATATCCATTTGGGTAAAAAAAGAATTTAAATTAATATTGTTAATTTTGGTATTAAGTTTAATCTGCGGTGTTTTCTGTTTGCCGTTAGCAGTGCCAGTTGCGGTTATATGTCCATTAGCAAAATCAAAATTTAAATCTTTAAATGTCGCTATTCCATCCTGATTATCAACGTTTAGTTTAACATTGTTCATGATGATTTTATTTGCTTTAATTTCCTTGATATTTATCGTTGTTTTGCCATCAAATGCATTAAGAATACTTAATTGATTATTATCTTTGGCAACACTAGAAACAACAGGTGAAGTTTGTTGTACGGGAATGTCTTTGTTTGATTTTGCATTTTGTTGTAAAAAAGGCGTTAAATCTAATTTTTCTGAACTCAATTGTAAATCGACGTATGGTTTATTATCAAAAAGAGTATTGATTTTACTGGTAAAATTATTGTCGTTAACGGAAAAAACTAATTTTTGGCTATTTAATTGCTTAGGGCTTTGTTGATAATTAAATACACCAGTTGCACTTCCTTTGAGTGCTTTGTTTGAACTTGCAATGCCGTTAAAGCTGTAATCTAACTTTTTAAGGTCGATAATGGCTTTTTCTGGGAATTGAGTTAAATCGACATTGGCATTAACCGAATAAAATAGGTCTTGCTGATTTTTATCAATATTTCCTTTTAATTCGATTGAAAGATTCTTATCATTATTTTGCTCTAATAACAAATTGATATTTCTGAAATTTATCAAATCATTATTATATTGTAAGGCCACCGTACTATCGGCTATTTCAAATTTATCTAAGCTGAATTTCCAATTAGATGCATTCTTTTTATTTTCAGATATATCTGTGTTTGGTTGCGATGAAGGAGTTAGAGTTTGGGTATATTTTTTAGCATTATCGCCTTTACTTTCGTCAGTAATATTGATTAATGCTGATTTGATAAATACATTTTTAATCGCTAAATTTTTTGAAAAAAGAGGTAGAAGTTCAACATCAAGTCGCATATTGTCTGCAGTTAATAGCGGTTTTGTTGCACCGTTATCAGATAATTTAACTGCATCAGTTAAGATGCTGACCTGAGGCCAGATATGCCAGCGTAAATCACCTTCAATAGTTAATTCATAACCAGTTTTATCTTTTACTGTTTGAGATATATATCCGCGAAAATGATTTGGATCAACAAACACAATAAGAGAAACAATGCTGATAACAATAACCAAAATTAAGATAAATAGAATAACCAGTATCTTTTTTATCATATGAATGTTCCTATATTAAGGTGATAAATGTTATTAATCTTTATCAATACGACTGGCAACAGCGCCATGTTGGTCTTTATATTTAGCATCTTGTCTTCGATTATATGGTCGTGCAGCTGGGCCACTAAGGGTTTCAAAACTTAGTGCACCAATGGTCATACCTGGTCTTAGTGCTACAGGGATTTTTCCAGAATTGTAAAATTCTAAAACGATTTGTCCATGCCAGCCTGGATCAATGCGATGGGCAGTAACGTGAACCATAAGTCCTAGACGCGCTAACGATGAACGCCCATCTAACCAACCAACTAAATCATCAGGGATGGTTACCGATTCAAGCGTTACGGCTAAAGCTAACTCGCCAGGATGTAAATAGAAAGCATCACCTTCAGATAGTATCATCTCTTCGCTCATGACACGCTCTAAAACAGCAGAAACTTCTTCTTTTGGACCACTTAAATCAATATAGGGGGTAGTATGTTCTTTAAAAGTACGAAATTGATTACCAAGTCGAACGTCAACAGTTGCACCATTAATACAACTCAGTTCTGGTTGTGGCGTGATTTTTAATTTACCACTATCTAAATATGCTTCAATATCACGGTCACATAATCTCATAAGTTATCCTTAATTCTGCTTTTTAACGTATTCTAGCAGGTTCTTTTGTTGACGTCGATGTTGGTAAATTAAGGTTTGATAACCCAAGCTCGGCCAAAATGATTATAGTAACCAGCTTGTTTACCAGCTTTATCACCAATGCCTAAATAAAGATCAAAATGATGGCCTTTAATTGCACCACCAACATCAAGAGCCACCATCAATCGTACTTCTCGTCTACCACGATACTGACCATCATTATCAAGAAGTGGTACATCCACTAATACGACAGAACCTGTTGGTACTAATAATTTATCTGATGCTACAGAAGCATTAGCAATTAAAGGTACTGCTGCAGATCCTTTTACTTCAGCATTATATTGTGGTTTAAAAAAGACAAATGATCGATTTTGAATCAATAGCGTTTTAAGTTGTTTTTCACTTTTATTTTTAGCCCAATTTTTAATTGCTTGAATGGACATATCTTCCTTGGCTATTTCTCCCTGCTCAACTAATAAACGCCCGATACTTGAGTAACCGTGACCATTTTTACCACCATAACAGAAGAAAACTAATGGTGTGCCATCTTCAAAATCAATATAGGCACTTCCTTGTACTTCCATTATAAAGTTATCCATTAATGAATTACTGTAAGCAATTTCGAGCCCTTTACCGGTTAATGCTCCATTATAGATTTGTTCACGACTTGGTAAGCGACCTTTGGACTTAGCTGGCATTCTATAAATTGGATATTTAAATTCACCGGTTGGTTGGTGTCTAGCTTTGATTACCGGAGTATAATAACCAGTTAAATGAACATTGCCATATCCATCTTTACCTGCCATTTCATAGCTTTTTAGCCCTACTTTATGGAATTCTGCTGAACCTAGCGAACGATTAATCCAAGCGTCAACGGCTTTATAAATATGTTCATTTCTCTGATACAGCGAAGGTGATGTTGTTCTTAATTTTTCAATTTGAATAGTATAATCAGAAATATTGACTGGAACGGCTAACAGGGGACGGCTGATATTGAAATCATTGGCTAGTTTTCCATCTCTAAATTGCTTACTTTTTGCATTTGAATCACTTTGACAGCCAGTTAATAATGATAGAATTAATAAAATAGATAATATGAAAATATTAGATTTACAGTTGTTTTCTTTCATTTTGAATAATTTATTGTAGTTAGTTATATGATATAGTTGGTTATGCTACACAATTATATTATAAGAGACTATCAATAATTATTAGAATGTCATAAAAAGTTTTGATAACGATTCAGCTTGCGATTTAAGGCTATTAACTTTATAGTCATCTATTCCACATAAAAATAGAAAATTGTAAAAACGATAGGTAATCAATAAGATGAACACTACGTCTTCAAATCAAGATCTTAAGCGAAATCTCTCCAGCCGACACATTCAATTAATAGCAATTAGTGGTGCAATTGGTACGGGTTTATTTATGGGCTCAGGAAAGACGATTAGTCTTGCTGGACCATCTATTATTTTTGTCTACATGATTATTGGGTTTGTTTTATTTTTCGTTATGCGAGCTATGGGCGAAATTTTATTGTCCAATTTGAATTATAAATCTTTCAGTGATTTTGCTAACGATTTATTAGGTCCGTGGGCAGGTTTTTTTACTGGTTGGACCTATTGGTTTTGTTGGGTTATTACTGGAATTGCTGATGTTGTGGCTATCGCAGGATATGCACAGCATTGGTTTCCTGAGCTACAAGCGTGGATCCCGATGCTACTTACTGTCATCGTTCTATTAACCTTGAATTTGTTGACGGTAAAAATGTTTGGTGAAACTGAGTTTTGGTTTTCGATGATTAAAATTGTAGCTATTTTAGCTTTAATTGCTATTGGACTTGTTTTAGTTGTTACCGCCTATCATTCGGAACAAACTAATACTACTGCTGCATTTTCTAATCTTTGGCAATATGGTGGTTTCTTCCCTCATGGTACTATGGGTTTTTTTGCAGGTTTCCAAATTGCAATTTTTGCTTTTGTCGGGATTGAGTTAGTTGGAACGACAGCAGCTGAAACCCTCGATCCGAATAAAAATTTACCTCGAGCGATCAATTCCGTGCCAGCCCGTATTATTTTCTTCTATGTCTTTGCGTTGATTATCATTATGAGCGTAACGCCTTGGCAGTTTATTTCACCAAATAAAAGTCCATTTGTTGAGTTGTTTACGTTAATTGGCTTACCTGCTGCAGCCAGTATTATTAACTTTGTGGTACTTACTTCAGCTGCCTCTTCTGCTAATAGTGGTATTTATTCAACCAGTCGAATGTTATTTGGCCTTGCTAAAAAGCAGGATGCACCTGAACCATTTGGTAAATTATCAAGACGTTCTGTTCCTGCTAATGGCTTACTATTTTCATGTACTTGCTTGTTTGGTGGGGTAGTTCTGATTTATTTAGTACCTAATGTTATGGAAGCATTTACCATTGTAACGACTATTTCTGCAATATTATTTATGTTTATTTGGTCGATGATTTTAATTTCTTATATTGCCTATCGTCGTAAAAAAGCTAAATTACATCTAGAATCAAAATTTAAGATGCCGGGTGGCGTTTTAATGTGTTTTGTTTGCCTTGCTTTTTTTGCTTTTGTGATTGTGTTATTAACTTTTGAAACAGATACTTGCCAAGCACTTATTGCAACACCTATTTGGTTTGTTATTTTAGGTATTAGTTACTATATTCGATCATTAAAACGGGTATAACTTTTAATTTTTAGTCGGCAGGTTGCCTGCCGATTATCTCCTCATATCTTATTTTTTTGTTTGGTTAGGCCAAATAACACTCGCAATAATACCTAACAATAATATACCTAATACCACATAAAGACTGGTGGTTGGGCTAATACTAATTCCATAACCAAATAGATGTTCAGTTGCATTTAAAGCAAGTTTTGCGGCAATAAAAAATAATAGGCAAATTACTGCTTTACCTAAATGAACAAGATATTGTTGCATTGCCTCTAAAACAAAATACATGGTTCGTAAGCCTAAAATAGCGAATATCATCGCACTATATACAATTAATGGCTCTTGGCTAACCGCAATTACTGCAGGGACCGAATCAAATGCAAACATAACATCACTTAACTCAATCACAACGATACATAAGAAGAGTGGTGTTGCATATAATGCACTTTTGGGTATTTTGTTGGTCAGTTCACTATTCTCTGGTTTGGCTAGTTCGATGTTGAGTTGTTTTTGCGTTAGTAAGAAATGGTGCCCGACTATTTTAGGGTAGGAAGGAAAAATACGTTTAGCAATACGATAAGCAAAATGTTCTGAATAATCTTTTATCTCATCATCATTGCCTTGGTTTTTTAGCATCATCAATCCAGTTAAGGCAACCACGACAGAGAAAACCAGCTCCATCCAAGATCCTAAGGATAATAGACCAGTACCAATAATAACAAAAACAGCTCGGAATATGATTGCACCAATCACTCCCCAATACAGTAACCGATGTCGATAATTGTTCGGGATAGCAAACCAAGAAAACAGTGCCATAATAACAAATAAATTATCAACAGAGAGTGCTTTTTCAAGTACATAACCAGTAATAAACAGGCTAGCTATTTCACTACCGTGATGTATATATAGGTAAAGCGCAAATCCTAAAGCCACGAAAATCCAAAATAAAGACCAAATAATCGCACTAGTTAAGCTAATGGGCTTATCATTATGATGAGCATATAAATCAATTATAATCGCAGCTAAAGCCAAAACGATAAACATCAGCACGGTTTCAATGGGAAAGCCTAATGAATGTTGAATCATAGCTATGTTACCTATATTAAGTTATTTTTTTGAAATAAATAGAAAAATATTATGAGTATTGATATTTGGAACATATTTTTAAAAGTGATTGAGTATATATTGATAGGCCAAGCAAAAAAAGATATATTTATCATCTTTACTTAACTATCATTATTCAATACTCATGTGAGCATACGTTCATGACTAATATAAAGGTATCTTTTTTCTTCATTGTTACTTTTTTTTCATGTTTATTACCAGCACAGTCAGTGGAACCATATATCTCATCCTTACCTAAAGGAAGTGATTTATCCATTTTAGTGCAAACTGTTGAGGGAAAACCTAAAACTTTAGCAAAATACAAAAGTGATCAATTTAAACAACCTGCTAGTACGCAAAAAGTAATAACGGCATTAGCTGCACAACTTGAACTTGGTGACAATTTTCGGTTTATTACTGGTATGTATACCAATGGTTCTCTAAATAATAAACAGCTTAGTGGTGATCTTATTATCAAGTTGAGTGGGGATCCAACTTTTAATCGTGCTAGGTTGAAGAATATGATTACCGCTTTACGTCAAAAAGGCGTAGAAAAGATCTCAGGTAATGTTATTTTAGATACTTCTATTTTTGCTAGTCATGATAAAGCAGAAGGTTGGTCATGGAATAATTTAACTGCTTGTTATAATGCCCCTGCATCGGCAGCAACAATTGATGATAACTGCTTTGTTGCAACCATTACTCCAGGTAAAACTGGTTCCAAAGCTTCGATATCAGTATCACCTAATATACCGGTTATGGTTACAGGTGATGTCAGAACAATTGCTGCCAATAGCAAAGATTTAAATGATAGATATTGTGAACTTGATGTTAGTGCTGATAAAAATCGTTACCATTTATCTGGTTGTATCGCGTCGAATGCTGATAAAACACCATTAAAGTTTGCGGTAATTGATCCAACCGAATATTTTTCAACAATTTTAAAAAATGAACTAAAACAACAAAAGATTACTTTTAATGGTCGAGTTGTTGAAAGAAAACAAAAAGCAGCAGGTGGGTTAACATTACTGACTTCAAGCCAATCAGCGCCACTTTCAGAGTTATTAACCGTCATGCTCAAAAAATCAAATAATTTATATGCTGATACTATTTTTAGAACCTTAGGTGCGCATTATTATAATGTGTCTGGAACTTGGCGTAATGGTGGTGATGCGGTAAAACAAATTTTACGTAAAAAAGCCGGAATTGATTTAGAAAATTTAGTTATTGCCGATGGTTCTGGTTTATCACGTCTAAACTTGGTTAGTGCGAATAAATTAATGGAGATTTTGCAATATATTTCTGTACATAATAATCAATTAGCTTTTATTGAAAAATTACCGATTGCTGGCGTAGATGGAACGTTACAAAATCGTAAAAGTTTTAATCAAGCTCCATTTAAAGAAGCGGTTATGGCTAAAACGGGTTATATTCAAGGTAGCTATAATTTAGCTGGGTTTATTCAAAAATCAGATGGTCGTTATATTGCCTTTGTTCAGTTATTATCCGGCTATCGAGCTGATAGTCAAGGTGAACCAAAAAATGGTGCAATTATGCGATTTGAATCTGAATTTTATAAAAACTTTATTAATTAATATATAGAATTAGTATAAGGGCGATGTTTAATCGCCCTTATATTTTTAGTTAGAAATTATCCGCTAGGAAGCCACCACTTTGATGTTTCCAAAGTTGTGCATAAAGACCATTTTTACTGAGTAATTCTTGATGTGTTCCTTGTTCAATGATTTTACCTTGATCTAACACGATTAATCGATCCATTGCTGCGATCGTTGATAAGCGATGGGCAATAGCAATAACCGTTTTACCTTCCATTAAGGTATATAAACTTTCTTGGATGGCTTGTTCAATTTCAGAATCCAGTGCACTTGTAGCTTCATCTAATAACAGTATTGGTGCATTTTTTAAAATAACACGAGCAATAGCAATCCGTTGACGTTGTCCGCCAGATAATTTAATTCCTCGTTCACCAACAAAAGCATCGTAGCCAGTTCTACCATTAGCATCAACTAAACCTTCAATAAAACTGTCAGCATGGGCTTTTTGGGCAGCGATTATCATCTCTTGTTCAGTAGCATGATTATTTCCGTATAGTAAATTGTCTCTTACTGAACGATGTAACAGAGACGTATCTTGGGTTACCATACCAATTTGAGCACGTAAACTCTCTTGATTTACTTTAGTAATATCCTGACCATCAATGGTGATCTCACCATGTTGTAAATCATAAAATCGCAACAATAAATTGATTAATGTTGATTTGCCAGCTCCAGATCTGCCAACTAAACCAATTTTTTCCCCAGGTTTGATGGTTAAATTTAAATTCTCAATAATTGCATTATTTAGTTTTTCATCGTAGCTGAAATCTATCTGTTTAAATTCAATTTTACCTTCAGTTACTTTAAGTGTAGGTGCATTTGGTTGATCAACAACCGTTTTCGCTGCAGAAAATGTATTAATACCATCTTTAACTACGCCAATGTTTTCAAATAGTGAAGCCATTTCCCACATAATCCAATGTGAAAATCCATTTAATCTTAGCGCTACTGCGGTTGTGGTTGCAATTGCACCGACACCAACGAAATCATTGCTCCATAACCATAATGATAAGCCGGTAGTGCCCAGTACTAGGAAAATAGACAATAAATGATTAACAATTTCAAAGCTACTGACTAAACGCATTTGCTTATTAACTGTAACCATAAATTCATCCATCGATTCTTGTGCATATTTTGCCTCATTACCTGCATGAGAAAACAGTTTTACCGTCATGATATTTGTGTAAGCATCTGTTACACGGCCAGTCATGGTTGAACGCGCATCTGCTTGCATACTTGCTACTTTACTTAATCGTGGAATGAAGTAATACATAGCAATGCCATAAAAAAAACACCAGACTATAAATGGAACTAATAACCAAAGATCTAATTGACCTATGATTGTTGCCATGGTGACAAATGAAATTAGAACATAAATAAAGATATCAGCGACTAAAAAGCAAGTATCTCTTACAGCAAGTGCAGTTTGCATGACTTTTGCTGATATTCTACCGGCGAATTCATCTTGAAAAAAACGCATGCTTTGATTTAGTACTAATCTGTGCAAATTCCAACGTAAACGCATTGGAAAATTTCCAGCTAAGCATTGATGCTTAATGATGGTTTGTAAGGCAATAATAATCGTGCTAGCTAATATAATGATGGCAAATACGATTAAAGTTGTTTTTTCTTGTTGCCAAAATTGATTTGGTGATGCAGCAGCAAGCCAATCAACAACTTTACCAAGTGCTGCATATAAAAATGCCTCAAAGGCACCAGCTAGCGCACTCAATATTATTAATAGTAATAAGAAACCGCGAGTTCCTTTAGTGGATTGCCAAATAAAGCTAAAAAAATCTTTAGCCATTGGTTGTGGTTCATCTTTGGGATAAGGTGATACCAATTTTTCAAAAAATCGATACATAGTTGACCTAATTAGTTAAAAGGTTATTCACTGATAATTTATCAATGATATAAAAAGTGAGGTTTGTGTTGCTAAATACTTATTGCTGTAGTTGCAAACATAAATCTGAAATTAGTAAATTAAAATCACTTGAATATATACCTATTAAACTGATGTTATGTGTTATGAAAAACGTAACGTTTTGAGGAAAGGGGGTTTTTATACTTTCCTCATGTAATAAATTATATCTTGAAAAATTTTAGATTACTAATAATTGTCTTAAAAGACATCTTTGATAACTTGTACTACTCGGCCGACAATGTTGTATTTTTCAAAATGAGCTTTAGGTACTTCAATTGTTGGGTATTGATCATTATTACAGATTAATATCCAATTACCGAGAGTTAAGCGTATTTTTCTTAATAATGTAAAATTTTCATATTCTAATAAATAAATAGCACCATCAATAATTTCGTTTACATCGGTATTAATAATTAAGCCGTTATTATTTTCGATATCAGGCGCCATCAAATCACCTTTAGCCCAGTAAAGAATTAATTTTTTTATATCTAAACCTCGATGAGATGCCCAACCTTCAATTACAGGATAATTCATCACAGGAGGAGTTTCGCGAACATAACGTTGGTTTTGTGCTTCTTCTTTAGTTGGTAACTGTTTTTTATAAACCGGAATACGATAGATATTTTCATTATAGACTTCATCATCATCTTTAGGATTTAAAATTTCTAGCTTATAACCTGTTGCTAACCAGTTAAATGATACGTTACATTTCTCGGCAATCACTTCTAAACGGGTCAATGATGGATAAGTTTTTCCTGACAAATAATCACGAATTACTGTTTCTGACATATCACATTTTTTTGCAAAAGCGGATACAGATAGACCTTGCATTGAAGTATGGAGTCTGTCTTTAAAAGTTTTGACATTTTTATTTTTAATCATATTTATTTTTGTCTCGTTTTTATTTATTCATCCGATTTATGATTATATTGTATTTTTTATGAGTTTTATATAAGTGATTAAATGAATATTCTTAACATTATAGTTTTTAAATATGAATATTCTTTAAAGTTCGTTTTATATTTTGTTATTTTATTGAATTTTCATATAAAAACAAACGTTTTTTGTTTTTTTAATAAATTTATTTCGTTGTTTTTTTTGTTGTATTTCTTTGTTTTTCCGCGAGGTTGTTTTCCGATTTATGGGCTAAAAATGGCTTTTTTTAGTGAGTAAGTATTGAATAAATATGCTTAAATTACATTTGTGTCATTTTCTGTTTGTTTTGTTAATATTTTATTAACGCTATTTATTATTCGTGTAAATTTGATTATTTTCGCTAAAATCCAAATAAAAACGTTGACTGAGGCGAAAAAAAATGGATAATAAGCTGCGTAAGGATTTTTCATTGTTTTCTTTCCTTATATTCCTTATATTTCATGTTGGCCTGCATAATTTTTATGCAGGTCTTTTTTTTATTTAAAATTAACTTGTCATGAAATCCCAGTTTAAAAAGAGTATAATTAATTCCATTATTTAAAATCTATTTGCTGAGTAACAGAGTCCAAATAGAGATATATCTTTAAAAGAGGTTTTAATTATGTCATTTAGCATCCCACATCTTTTGGTCTTTCTAGCTGTAGTTGTGTTAATTTTTGGAACCAAAAAATTACGCAATTTAGGTTCTGATCTTGGCTCAGCATTAAAAGGTTTCAAAAAAGCAATGAATGATGATGAAGTTGAAACCAAAAATGATAATAAGCTTGATAAGCAATAACAAAATATTGATATGAAAACGCAATTCGATGTCGCCATTGTTGGTGGTGGATTAGTCGGTTTGGCTACAGCCTGTGCATTAAGCAGATACGATTTAACGGTAGCCATTATTGATACTAAAGTTGATGAATGGCAAGATTTTAATGTTGATGACATAGGTATAAGAGCGTCGGCGATAAATGGTGCCAGCCAGAGATATTTTTCTCAAATTGGTATTTGGCATGATCTTTGTGCTAGCAATCGAGTTCATTCTTTTAGTGAAATTGGTGTCTGGGAAAAGAATGGTTTAGCTCATCTTTCGGCTCATGCTAAAGATTATGGTTATGAAAATCTCGGCTATATTATTGAAAATAATCTCATCGCTTACCATTTGTATCAACTTGCGGCAGCAACAGATAATATTACTATTTTCAATCAGGTGGCTATAGATAATAATTATACTGATGATTATGCCTTTTTGACCTTAGCAGATAATACGACTTTACAAGCTAAATTAATTATTGGTGCTGATGGTGCTCATTCTTGGTTACGTAGACATGAAAAAATATCAGTATTTGAGCGTAATTATCTTCACCACGCAGTGATTACTACTGTTGAAACACAATTCCCTCATCAAGCATGCGCCAGACAGATTTTTTACCCGAATGGTATTGTTGCATTTTTACCGCTTTGGCAAGCTAATAAAAGCTGTTTGGTATGGTCAACTAAACCAGCACAAACAGAAATTTTAACTTCGCTGACAGAATCTGATTTTTGCCACGAATTGTTCAAATTAGCCGGTGATAAAGTAGGGCAATGTCAGTTGGTTAATCCACGAATGGTCTTTCCATTAAAAGCTCGTTTTGCCAAACAATTTATTAAACACCGATTAGCCTTAATTGGTGATGCAGCTCATACTATTCATCCATTAGCAGGACAAGGCGTTAATTTAGGTTTTCAAGATTCTGCATTGTTGGTGGCTACTATTAAAAAGCTTATTGATGAGCAAAAAGATATTGGTTTAGTGGAAAACTTAAAATCATTCCAATTTACTCGTCGTAAAGATGCATTAGTGATGCTAACAGCTATGCGAACGATCCAAGATATGTTTAATGGCGATAATGCCTTTAAAAAGATGGTTAGGACGGTTGGTATGAATGCGATTGACAACTTTTCACCAATAAAGAAACAGTTGATCAAATACGCCATGCAAATTTAATCTATTACTCATCCTGTATTTGTGAACACAGGATGAGTAGCTATTATTTGAAAGATATTTGATAAGAAGTTGGTATAAATGGTGACGATGGAATTCGTAACGGCCAATAAGGATCTTTCAATAAACCTCGACCAATTCCAACTAAATCAGCATCCCCAGTGCTTAGCACATAATCGGCAACATAAGGATCTTCAAGCATACCAACAGTGATAATCGGTAAATCGGTTACCTGTCTAATTGCTCGGGCTAGATAAACTTGGTAACCAGCATGAAAATCAGGTGTGCGTTCTGGATCCAGTTTTCCATCTCCACCACCACTAACATCTAAAACATCGGCACCAGCTTGAGCTAATCGTTTGGCAATTTGGCAGCCATAATCAATATCATAACCGTTAGTACCGTATTCTTTAGCCGAAAAGCGCACAATTAATGGCATATCTTTTGGCATAACAGATTTTGCAGCTTTAATAACTTGTTCAGCGAATAATAATTTATCTTGACCATATTCATCGGTTCTTAAATTCGTTTTTGGCGAACAGAATTGGTGAATTAAATAACCATGAGCACCATGTAATTCAATGGCATCAAAACCTGCTTCCACTGCTCGTTTCGTTGATTGTTTAAATTTTTCGATGATGTCGATAATTTCATCTTTGGTTAATTCTCTTGGCATTTGGTATTGCCATTCCGGATTAGCTTCGACATTGCCATCATAGCGGGTGGCAGAACATGAAACCACATCAGACTCACCTAAAGCTTTTCGACCAGCATGAGCAATTTGAATAGCAATTTTACCATTTTGTGCATGAACAGCATCGACAATACCTTTCAGTTGATCGCGTTGTTTATCATTCCATAATCCCAAACAGTTAGGTGTAATTCGCCCATTAGGCGCTACATTCGTCATTTCTAAAATAATTAAGCCGACACCACCAATCGCCCGAGAAACGTAATGAACAAAGTGCCAATCATTAGCTAACCCATCTTTTGCTTGATATTGACACATTGGTGGCATAACGATGCGATTTTTGAGTGATAAATTTTTTACTTTAAATGGCGTATTAAGATAAGATATTTTTGCCATAAGTAACTCCTGTTTTAATAATGGTTCAAATACTAACTAGTTATATTAACAGATAAATAATATATGGTGTTTAATATCTGAAACTTAAAGAGGATAATGGTTAAAAACCCCGTTCCTCAAAATTTTTAGTTTAATTAAGCCTTATGTTTAGGATGGTGAACGGTTCTAAGATAATAGACCCAACAGAGTATACCTAAGAGTCCTAAAACGGTTCCGGAAATAATTATTGCTATCCAACCATAATTGCTATACAAGTAAGTAGAAGCAATAGAGCCTAACATACCACCGATAAAATAACTGACCATGTAACCAGTATTCATACGGCTACGAGCTTCTGGACGAATTTGATAAATAGCATTCATATTGGATACATGGGTAACTTGCACAGCAAAATCTAATAAGATTACACCAAAAATTAAGGCCACGAGAGAATACTTGGCAATAGAAAGCGGTAGCCAAGCAGCAAGTAATAATGTCAAACCAATGGAAGTGGCTAACCAGCCTTTTCCTTGATCTGATAATTTGCCTACGATGGGGGAACCTAATGCGCCTGCTGCACCAGCCAAACCGAACAAACCAATAATAAAGTCAGAATAATGATAAGGAGCATCACTTAATAAGAAGGCCAGCGGTGTCCATAATAATGAAAATAAAGCAAAGGAAATAATCGCTAACAATGACCTGATGCGTAAAACAGCTTCTTGTTTGTACAATGAACCAATTGACAATAACAGTTGGAAATAGTTAATGTCGATGTTGTTTTTATAAGTTGGTAATGATAACCAAAGTAATAAAGTGACTAAGGTCATAATTGACGAGGCAATCCAATAAACATAATGCCAATCGGCTATTGATGAAACAAAACCCGCAAATGTTCTACCTAGTAGAATACCAAGTAACATACCGCTCATTAGTGTGCCGACAATTTTACCTCGATGTTCAGGACGTGATAGCGTTGCAGCAAAAGGAATGAGTACTTGGGCAACGGTCGAAAATAGGCCTGTCATTGCAGTACCTAATATCAACATCCATAAATGCTTTGATATCGCACTAATTATTAGTCCACAGATTGATAATATCATTAATGTAAGTATTAGCTGTTTACGTTCAATTTTATCTCCGAGTGGGGTGATAAATAGTAAACCAACAGCATAACTAAATTGAGCGGCCATAATGATTAAACCTGCATGTTTAACTGCAATATGTAAATCATCAGTTATTGAATGTAATAGCGGTTGTGCATAATAATTACTGGCAATTGTAATGCCAATGGCAAAAGCCATCAAAAAAACTAACCACGCAGATAGCCCTTGGGATTGTTTGCGACTCATAGTAAAAAGATAAGAAAATAAATAATGACTAATTATATATCAAAAGTTTATTAGATACTGTTAAATAGTGGTGTTTAAGCTAATTGATTCAATAAATTATAAACAGGCGTAGCTAAGCCAATTTTGGTATTCTCCGAGTTAAGTTTATACCAATAACCATTTGAATCCTCCAAACACTTAGTGTTATTTTTCATCTCACAGTAAATTGGGATAATATCTAAGTGAAAATGGCTAAACGTATGACGAAAGGCTATTAACTGTTTAGGTTTGCTGGTTTCAATACCATGCTTTTCCAGCCAGTCAGTTAATGCTTGCTCGCTTGAGAATTGTGGTAAGCAATATAAACCGCCCCAAATCCCAGCCGGAGGTCTTTTTTCTAGCCAAATAGCTTTACTATTTTCGAGCATTAAAAAATAGGCCATTTTTTCAGGTATAGTTTTTTTAGGTTTTTTGGTTGGATATTGTTGCCAACGGTCACTCTGATAAGCAAGGCATGAGTAGTTTAATGGGCATAAATTGCATTTTGGTTTCGAACGTGTACAGACCATTGCACCAATATCCATCATTGCTTGATTAAATTTTGCAACGTTATGTTTAGGTGTCACTTGTTCACTTAATTGCCAAAGTTGATTCTCAACAATTTTATTCCCAGGCCAACCTTCTATTGCAAAAGATCGGGTTAAAACTCGCTTTACATTGCCATCAAGTATCGGGTAATGTTGATTTTGTGATAGAGATAAAATGGCACCAGCGGTTGAACGCCCAACTCCCGGCAAGGCAATCACATCTTCAAATTTAGTTGGAAATTTGCCATCAAAATTTTCAGCGATAACCTGTGCTGCTTTATGTAAATTGCGTGCCCTAGCATAATAGCCCAGTCCGGTCCAAAGATGTAATATATCGTCAATTGGCGCTTTAGCTAAATCAGTAATTTTAGGGAATTGTGCAATAAAACGCTTAAAGTATGGAATAACCGTTGCTACTTGTGTCTGCTGTAACATGACTTCGGATAACCAAACATGATAGGGGCTTTTTTCAATTTGCCATGGTAGTGATTTTCTACCGTACTGTTCATACCAATCAAGTACAGCATTTGCAAAATTTTTTGTCATGCTAGTCATTACATAATAGCGGTAATTGAATCACTAGGATAACAGCCAAGTACTTTGGTATATAAAGTGATTGCAGCTAATTCTTTAAGCGCGACTTGCATTTCATAATCATGAACATTACCTTGTAGATCAATATAAAACATCTCTTCCCATGGTGTACCATGGATAGGTCGTGATTCAAGTTTTGTCATAACAATATTATGATTACGTAAAACGGATAGGGCATCAACTAGAGCACCTGCTTGTTGGCCTGTTTTCATTAAGATCGTGGTTTTAGCTGGAATTTGTTCGGAAACTTCGATTGGATCGCGCGCTAAAACAATAAAACGGGTAATATTCTCTTTTTGATTAGCAAAATTGTGCTCAAGAACCTGTAAACCGTATAATTCACCCCCGTCTTTGTTACCCATAGCAGCAATATTAGGTTGATTTAATTTAGCAACAGTTTCCATTGCTGATGAAGTGCTATCACAATAAACGATTTTCCAATGTGGATAATTTTCTAGGAAATTACTGCATTGTTGGAAAGGTTGCGGGTGGCTATAAATGGTATCTATTTGCTCAAGTTTAGCACTAGGAATGGCTAAAACGCAGTGATCAATCGGTAATGATAGTTCACCAATAATATGTAAATTGGTTTTTTGTAACAAATCATAAACTTCATTGATAGAGCCGGAACTAGAATTCTCTATTGGCAAAATTCCATAATCAACAACTTTTGATTCGATCTTTTCAAACACATCTTTAAACGTACTGCAGCTTGATTCAGTTAACTGATCAAAGTGGGTACTCGCATAACGGCGGGCTGCAGAATGTGAATATGATCCTTTGGGTCCTAAAAAGGCAATATTTGCTGAGGAAATAGCCCCTTGATTCAATTTTTCTTGTAAAAGTTTCTGTTGTAATAGCACTGAATCTTCAATAATAATTTGATACAGGCGCTTAATTAAAATATCATCAAGATTGTATTGTTTACCTTGTTCGATTAATGCCTTAATGAGTGAGCGTTCACGAGCTAAATCACGCAAAGGTATGTTAGCCGCTATTTTTGTTTGAATAACTTCGGTTGAAACTTGACGTCTTTCAGCAAGGATTTCAATTAATTTTTGATCGAGTCGGTTAATTTTTTCGCGTAAAGGCAATAAAGGATTGGTAGTCATATTCATTAATATAATAAAAAATAGATGGGCAATATTATAGCAAGCTAAAAAATAAAGGCACTATTAAAGTGCCTTTTTATGACTTTTGAATTATTAATTAATATTCTTCTTCAACTACTGCATTTTTTATACTGTCAAATGCACGGCGAGATTCGCCTTTATGTTGGATTTTATTCAGTTGTTTTTCAAGTTTAGCAACTAAGTCATTAATTGCAGCATACATATCTGAGTGTTTAGCGGAAGCAACTAGTGGCGAACCTTTGGTTGCAATTGTCGCATCAACAATAAATCCATCAGGTTCTTTAGATAAAATAAAGTGAGGGTTAATTAACAGTGCTCTCCATTTATCTAATTTCGAAAACTTATCTTCTAGATAGCTACGAATTGCAGGGGTAATATCCATTTGTTTACTGGTAATACTTAAAGTCATAATTGACCTCCACTATGTTTACTTACAAATTGAGCTAATATAATTATTCTATTGATTACATTGACAAATTTTTTGCAATTCGTCAATAGGTTATTTCAATTTGATTAAACTTTTTGTGAACTTTGTCTAAAATAATGAATCTCTAGTTACGATTAACCTTTGTGAAACTGCTTTTAAACTAATTTTTATTATATACTGTAGTTTATTTGTGTTAATTTGAAGTATAAGTTGTGTTATTTAATGAGGAATATGTGAATTATTTAAATAATGTTAAGATTGTTTTAGTTGAAACTTCCCATACTGGTAATATGGGTTCTGCAGCTCGTGCAATGAAAACCATGGGATTAACTAATCTCTGTTTGGTTAATCCGATAATAAAGCCAGACTCTCAGTCTATTTCACTGGCAGCTGGCGCCAGTGATATTATCAAACAGGCACAAATATTTTCCTCTTTAGAACAAGCTGTTGCCGATTGTTCTTTAGTTATTGGTACTAGTGCTCGGCCTCGAAGCCTACAATGGCCAAATTTAACACCAAAAGAGTGTGGGGATAAAATAATTGCCGAAGCTTCTCATCATGCTCAAGTGGCTTTAGTTTTTGGTCGTGAACGGGTCGGGTTAACTAACGATGAATTACAAAAATGCCACTTCCATGTCGGTATTCCTGCTAATTCTGACTATAGCTCTTTAAATTTAGCCATGTCAGTACAAGTTCTTTGTTACGAAATCAGGATGTCGATGTTGTCTGCTCAAGACTCATTATCACACTTAGCTGATCAGAATATAAATGACACACAATATCCTAAAGATGAAGATATTGAACGATTTTATCAGCATTTAGAGCAAACCTTATTACAAACAGGTTTTATTAATCCTAATCATCCGGGACAAATTATGGGGCGTTTACGAAGATTATTTACTCGTGCCCGTATTGAACAACAAGAACTGAATATATTAAGGGGAATTTTAACCTCAATAGATAAAAAATAATTAATCTATCCCCTAGTAATTTTTTATTAAATCTAGGGGATTTTAGGTTTATTGCATTAACTTTTTTTACGCCAAGTTGTGCCGTTAGCACCGTCTTCTAAAATAATATTCATTTGATTGAGTTTATCTCGTGCCTCATCAGCTAAAGCCCAATTTTTACTAGCACGAGCATCATTACGTTGTTTAATTAATGCTTCAATGAGTTGTGTTTCACTATCATCCTGATTACTACCTTGTAAAAATTTAACTGGATCTTGTTCAAGTAAACCAAGTACAGAAGATAAATAGCGTAATTCAGCAGCAAGTTCATTGGCTAATTGCATATCATTTTCTGCTTTAGCTTTATTTATCTCTCGAGCTAAGTCAAATAAGGTTGAATATGCTTCTGGAGTATTGAAATCATCATTCATTGCCTGACAAAATTGTCGATAATAATCACTATCAGGCGTGTTATGTGGATAATGAGTATCAGTATCTCGTAAAGCAGTATAAAGTCTTTCTAAAGCAGTTCTAGCTTGCTTTAAATTTTCCTCACTATAATTAAGCTGGCTACGATAATGACCTGATAATAAAAAGTAACGCACAGTCTCTGCATCATAATGCTCTAATACATCACGAATGGTGAAAAAATTATTAAGTGATTTAGACATCTTTTCTTGGTCAATCATCACCATACCTGAGTGCATCCAGTAATTTACATATTGACCATTATGGGCACAGGTTGATTGGGCGATTTCATTTTCATGATGTGGGAACATTAAGTCAGATCCGCCACCATGGATATCAAAATGATTGCCTAACTGATGACTATTCATAGCCGAGCATTCAATATGCCAACCTGGGCGGCCTTTACCCCATGGAGAATCCCAACTCGGTTCGTTAGGTTTTGACATTTTCCAAAGTACAAAATCCATTGGATTGCGTTTTACATCAACGACATCAACGCGAGCGCCTGCTTGTAACTGTTCTAAATTTTGACGTGATAAAATGCCGTAGTTAGGATCACTATCGACAGAAAACATGACATCACCATTATCAGCGATATAAGCATGCTCTTTTTTGATTAACTCTTCTACAAGCTCGATAATTTGCGACATATGACGAGTTGCACGAGGCTCTACATCAGGTCGTTTTATATTCAGTGCGTCAAAATCGGCATACATCTCTTTTAACATGCGATCTGTTAATTCATCACAGGTTTCGCCATTTTCAAGCGCACGTTTAATGATTTTGTCATCGACATCGGTAATATTACGCACATAAGTCAGATCGTAACCTAAAAAACGTAAATAGCGAGTAACAACATCAAATGCAACAAAAGTACGACCATGGCCAATGTGGCAAAGATCATAAATGGTAACGCCACAGACATATAGTCCAACTTTATTAGCTGTAATAGGTTGAAATATCTCTTTTTCTCGAGTTAGTGTATTAAAGATTTTTAACATTATAAATTACTGCTCATGTCAGATTGTGATTAATCGTTAATATAACAAAAATCAGAGTATGGCGGAATGACTTTTGCTAATCTTAAAGATTAAAAACAGTACAAATAGTGATTGTATTAAAATTGTTTATGGTTTAATCAGTGCAGATTAAAATTGTTAGAAGAGGATTTGATTGAATCTGATATAAAATGACGAGTAAATGTCCTCGTCATTTTATTAAATAATTCTATTTTATTAACCGATAAATATAAATCAATAAAATAGCGCCAAGAACCGAAATAAATAAACTTGGGAAGTTAAAACCAGTTACACTACCCCAACCGAAGAATGTACTAATGTAACCACCAACTAATGCACCAGCCACACCAAGTAGAATGGTTTTAAGCACACCAACTTGTCCTAATGGCATAAAAAACTTAGCAATCCATCCAGCAATTAATCCTAGAATAATCCAGCTTAAAATACCCATGATAGTTTCCTTCGTCTAATTAAGTTAAAAGTTACTTTTTGTATAGCTTAAAACATATTGAAGATGAAAATAATCGTTGTGAAAGATATAACTAATTAATAAAACGTAATATTTACAGCTTTAAAAAAATTGTTATCAAAGAATGAAGAAAAATGATTAATACTAAGAACTGTGTGTAGCGATAAATGTATGTCACAGCATTACCTACAATAGCCTTCCATACAAATATTGAGTGTAGTTTACAATTATTTTTTCAAATATTCTAGAAATTTTTAGTATTGCTTAAGTGAAGATTAATATCATTATTTACAAGGAGCGATAATATAATCGCTCCCATTAAGTCATTATTCAAAAATAGTTTTGTGTAAAACTTTGATCACATCTTCTGCATCATTACTTCTTGCTAGTAAGCAAAGATTATGCGTACTAGCACCATAACAACATAGTCGAATAATAAAATCATCTAAAGCACCGAAAACTTCTTTTGCTATACCTTTAGTTGAGGTCAGATTATTACCAATTATAGCAATCAACGCTAAATCTTCTTCAACTTCAACATGGCAAACCGTTGATAACTCATCAAATAACGCTTTAGTTAATAAGCTGTTACCATTGGTATTTGTGCCTGTGGTATCAATGGTTAATGCAATGCTGACTTCAGAGGTTGTCACTAAATCGACCGAGATATTGTGTTTAGCCAATATAGTAAATACATTCGCTAAAAAGCCTTGTGCATGTAGCATATTTAAACTGGTTAAAGTCAATAATGTCTGTTGACGACGAAGTGCTAATGCTCTGAACGAAGGTAATGAAGATTTAATACTATGAGTATTATAGACAATAGTTCCTCCGTCTTGTGGTGCTTTGCTTGATCCAACAAAAACCGGAATATTGCTACGCACCGCTGGTACTAGTGTTGCTGGGTGTAAAACTTTAGCGCCAAAAGTAGCCATTTCAGCGGCTTCGGCAAACGATATTTCATCAATACGTTTTGCAGCAGAGGTAATCCGAGGATCAGTGGTATAAATACCAGCAACATCGGTCCAGATATCAATTTGGGTAGCATTTAATGCTTCGCCAAGTAAAGCCGCTGTATAATCGCTTCCGCCTCGGCCTAAGGTTGTGGTTTTACCTGAACTTTCACTGCCAATAAATCCTTGAGTAACGACGATAGTTTCTGGATTGAGGGATTTTAAATGTGCACAACATAGTTGTTTGATTTCATCAATTTTCGGTACTGCTTTACCAAATTTATCATCGGTGCGCATTACTTTACGGACATCAAACCAAATGGCATTTTTTTGTTGATGTTTTAGTATCTCAACAAACAGTTTTGATGACATTATTTCACCATGGCTAACTAATTCATCGGTTAATGCCGGTGAGGTTGCTAAACTTGCGGCTTCAGATAATGAAGCAATATTGGCAATAATTTGGTCAATTTCAGTGCGTAGAGCTTGATTTTCAGGTAGATTTTCTAAGATATTATATTGAATTGATTGAATTTTGGCGATGTGTTTTGCTCTGACATTGGCATCACGACCCTCAGCTAATGCTACCAATAAATTGGTTATACCTGCTGAGGCAGATAATACGACAACTTTGACATTAGGATTAGCTAGAACAATATTGGCACTGTTGACCATTGCTGGATAATCTGCAACGCTAGTACCACCAAATTTAGCAATTATAAATGATGTTTCCATGGATTCCTCATATTAAAAATTCTTATTTTTAACAGAGATAGAGCGGGCATGCCTTACTACCGTTTAAAAAACACATACCGTGAAGCGCTCCACCTGTTAGGGTGACAACCCAAGGGATTCAGCCCTTGTAGCCGATTCAATTGCTTTCTGGAATAACAATCGAACCTCGGCATTACACCCCCTTAATCATCTTTTTACGGTTCCAGTTCCTAAAATGATCTACCTGAGTAATGCGCCTCTTCTTTTTTTTGTAATATTGGTTACAAAATCAGTGTTATATAGGATTAACGATTTAACCAAGTGTGTCAATAGCTTAAATATTAAAAAAAATTATTGGTCTGGCTTAAAATAAATTCTTTTTTATAAGCTTCGCTCAAATAATTCAATAATAGTTTGATACAGTTTCTTAACCGAACAATCTTTAGTTGGAGTGCTAAAAATCGTATCATCACCAGCAATTGAGCCTAAGATCCCTTCTGATTTACCAATTGAATCTAAAAGTCTAGCAATTAGTTGAGCTGCGCCAGGACTGGTACGGATAACGACCATTGAACTATTGTAATCAATATCCAATACTAAATTCTTCAGTGGACTACTAGTGGTTGGTACGCTCATTTCGGCTGGTAAGCAGTAGACCATTTCAGATTTTGCATTGCGAGTTCTTACTGCGCCAAATTTGGTTAACATTCTGGATACTTTGGACTGATTTATATTATCAAACCCTTGTTCCTGTAAGGCCTGTACGATACCTATCTGAGAACTAAACTTTTCTTGTAATAACATTTCTTTAAAAGTTTTAGTGAGATCATTTTGTTTCATACTGTTCCTTTAAATTAAATTTATGGCCTATTACGCCAGTAGTGTTTATTAATCATATTAACTCATTATCTAAAATTACCTAATTATCATCTTAAATAACGTCATTATTTGCCATTGAGGTAATGTTGCTATTATCATACCAGCGCTGTTAAAAGATTAATTTACATAATTATGCATGATGTTTGCATAAAATTAAAGATTAGATTTGCTAGCATTTTTAGGTCGGAAAGCTTGAACAACATGATTATGAGTTTCGATATAAGGACCATCTAATAAATCAATACAATATGGAACACTTGCAAAAATACCTGTGACAATAGTATTTCCTTGTTCATCTTTCACGCCTTCAAGGGTTTCTTTAATTGATTTAGGCCTGCCTGGTAAGTTTAAAATTAAACATTGCTTTCTAATGACACCCACTTGTCTGGATAAAATTGCCGTAGGAACAAAATGCAAACTAATTTGCCGCATTTGTTCGCCAAAACCTGGCATTAATCGGTCAGCAATTGCTAAGGTTGCATCTGGAGTAACATCTCTAATTGCTGGCCCAGTACCGCCAGTAGTTAATATTAGATGGCATTGCAACTTATCTACCAATTCGCATAAAGTTTCTTCAATGATTAGTTGTTCATCAGGAATAATACGTTGTTCGGTAATAAATGGTGTTTTTAAGGCTGTCTGTAACCATGATAATAGCGCTGGAATACCTTCATCTTGATAAACGCCTTGCGATGCTCTATCCGATACTGAAACCAAACCAATTTTGATCATAACTTGTAATCCTTAATCTTATATTCATCTAATCATTATATTGATAGCATTAAAAATTGAATTAATCTTAAAATCATAACAATATTGTCGATTGGTCAAACATGATATCATATTATATAAATAACAAATTATAGAATTAGGATTCATTTTATGTCATCAACGCCCGCACTAGAGCTCATAGCGCTCAAGAAAAAATATAAAAATGGTGTAGAAGCATTAAAAGGAATTAATTTAACCGTGCAAGCAGGGGATTTTTACGCTTTGCTCGGTCCTAATGGTGCAGGTAAATCAACCACCATTGGTATAATTAGTTCTTTAGTTACCAAAACCTCTGGGCAGGTTAAAATCTTTGGATATGATTTAGACAGCGATGTTGTTAATGCAAAAAGGCAATTAGGTCTAGTCCCGCAGGAGTTCAATTTTAACCAATTTGAAGAAGTCTTACAAATTGTTACTAATCAAGGTGGTTACTATGGCTTGCCACGCAAATTAGCTTTGCAACGAGCAGAAAAATATCTACGTATTTTGGATTTGTGGGATAAACGACACAGTCGAGCCTGTATGTTATCTGGCGGAATGAAAAGACGGCTGATGATAGCTAGAGCACTTATCCATGAACCAAAATTACTCATTCTTGATGAACCAACCGCAGGGGTTGATATTGAAGTACGCCGTTCTATGTGGGATTTTCTACGAGAAATTAATCGTCAAGGTATTACCATTATATTAACGACTCACTATTTGGAAGAAGCTGAAATGCTATGTCGCCACATAGGTATTATTCAGCGTGGTGAATTAGTTGCTAATTCATCAATGCGTGATTTGTTAGCTAAAAGTCAGTCTGAAACCATTGTTATTGATTATGTTCCGACCGCTACACCTATTGCGCTAAATGGTTATACTTTTACGGATGTTGAGTCAGGAATGTTAGAGGTTAAAGTAGATAAACAACATGGATTAAATCAACTATTTGAACAACTCAATCAACAAGATATTAAAGTGATTAGTGTTCGTAATAAAGCCAATCGATTAGAAGAATTATTTGTAGATTTATTACATAACGATACAAAAGCTAAAGGAGCTATTGATGAATAATTTATACTGGATTGCCTTAAAAAGTATTTGGCGTAAAGAAGTTACCCGATTTTTAAGGATTTGGATCCAAACATTGATTCCTCCAGTTATTACTATGTCACTTTATTTTGTTATTTTTGGTAATTTGATTGGTTCTCGAGTTGGAGACATGGGGGGGGTTAGCTATATGGCATTTATTGTCCCAGGTCTAATTATGATGTCGGTAATTACAAACTCTTATACTAACGTTTGTTCTTCATTTTTTAGTGCTAAATTTCAACGTAATATTGAGGAGCTATTAGTTGCACCAGTGCCTACTCATATTATTATTTTGGGATATGTCGGTGGCGGCGTCATGCGTGGCTTATTAACAGGCGTTTTAGTTACTATTGTGTCGCTATTGTTTGTAAGATACCAAGTTTATTCATGGCCTTTTGTCATTTTCACCTTATTACTAACCTCAATTTTGTTTTCATTAGCAGGGTTATTAAATGCTGTATTTGCCAAAACATTTGATGATATTAGCATTATTCCGACCTTTGTACTGACTCCATTAACTTATTTGGGGGGCGTGTTTTATTCAATCACCATGTTACCTACTTTTTGGCAATGGGTTTCTAAACTTAATCCAATTGTTTATATGATTAATGGTTTTCGTTATGGCTTTTTAGGTGTTAGTGATGTGTCATTGATAATTACTTTTTCAATGTTATTACTGTTTGTCAGTATATTATATCTGTTAGCGTGGAAATTTATTGAAAGTGGCAGAGGACTTAGAAGTTAATTAAAAGAATAGCGAATCAAAATAAACCGCCGACCAATGTCGGCGGGAAAGTATTATTGAGCACCGGCAACCGCTTCTTTGGCCATTTCAGTGATTTTAGCAAAATCACCTTTAGCTATTGCATCGGTAGGGATAAACCAAGTTCCACCAACACATAGTACATTATCAAGAGCTAGATAATCGCGATAGTTTTTCGGATTTACACCGCCAGTTGGGCAAAACTTCATATAACCACAAGGACCGGCAAAAGCTTTTAACGCCGCAACACCGCCATTGATTTCTGCTGGGAAGAATTTTAATGCAGTCAAACCATATTCTTGAGCGGTTAATAATTCTGAAATTGTTGCTATTCCTGGAATAACAGGAACTGTCCCTTCAACTGCTGCTTTTAAAATTGAATCTGTAATCCCTGGTGTAATAATAAATTCAACACCAGCTTCAGTTACTTGTTTAAGTTGTTCAACAGTGGTTACTGTTCCTGCACCAACTACAGCTTCAGGCACTTCCTTGATGATTTTTTTAATGGCATCAAGTGCACATTCAGTTCTTAATGTAACCTCTAGAACTTTAACTCCTCCAGCAATTAATGCTTTTGCTAATGGAACAGCATCTTCTAAACGTTCAATAACAATAACCGGTACAACAGGGCCTAATGTTAAGATTTCCTCAGCGGTTTTTTTCCAACTCTTCATATGTGTTACCTATACTTTATTTACTTCTATACAGCAATAAGCCCTCAACGTAGTGAGGGCTTATTTTTACTCATAAATACCTAATTTCTTTTCTAAATAATGAATGTTTGTGCCACCTTTCATGAAGCCTTCATCATTCATAATTTCTATATGAAGTTCGATATTGGTTTTTATTCCATCGATAACCAGTTCTGCTAATGCATTTTTCATGCGGGCAATAGCAACTTCTCGAGTCTCTCCATAAGCGATTAACTTACCAATCATTGAATCATAATAAGGTGGTACCGCATAACCAGCATAAATATGAGATTCCCAACGAATACCAAACCCACCAGGTGCATGGAAGCGAGTGATTTTACCTGGAGATGGCATAAACGTTTTTGGATCTTCAGCATTTATTCGACATTCAATGGCATGACCTTTAATTTCAATATCGCTTTGCTTGATAGATAAAGGTTGCCCAGCAGCAATAAGAATCTGCTCACGAATTAGATCAACGCCTGTCACCATTTCAGTAACTGGATGTTCTACTTGAATACGGGTATTCATTTCAATGAAATAGAATTCACCGTTTTCAAATAAAAATTCAAAAGTACCTGCACCACGATAACCAATTTCAATACATGCATTTACACAACGTTCGCCGATGAATTTACGCATTTCTGGTGTGATGCCAACAGCCGGTGCTTCTTCAACGACTTTTTGATGGCGTCGTTGCATTGAACAGTCACGTTCGCCTAAGTAAACGGCATGACCTTGACCATCAGATAGCACTTGAATTTCAATATGACGTGGGTTTTCAAGGAATTTTTCCATATAAACCATGTCATTATTAAACGCTGTTTTCGCTTCAAGTTTAGTCATTTTGATTGATTGTTCGAGGTCTTTTTCTTCTCGAACAATACGCATTCCGCGGCCACCACCACCGCCAGATGCTTTAATAATCACTGGATAACCAATTTTTTTCGCAATCTGTTTATTTGTGTCCATATTGCTACCAAGTGGACCATCAGAACCAGGAACACAAGGTACACCGGCTTTTTTCATTGCTTCAATTGCCGATACTTTATCGCCCATTAAGCGGATAGTATCTGGTTTTGGACCAATAAATATAAAGCCAGAACGTTCGACTTGTTCAGCAAAGTCTGCATTTTCAGATAAAAAACCATATCCTGGATGAATAGCTGCTGCGCCAGTTACTTCGGCGGCAGAAATTAAGGCAGGGATATTAAGATAACTTTTGGCAGAAGCTGCTGGACCAATGCAAACCGTTTCGTCTGCAAGTAAAACATGTTTTAAATCTTTATCTGCCGAAGAGTGAACAGCGACAGTTTTAATTCCAAGTTCTTTACATGCTCGTAAGATGCGAAGAGCAATCTCTCCGCGGTTAGCAATAAGAATTTTATCAAGCATATTCAATCTCTTAATCGTCTAAGTTAATAAATAATTTCTGATTATTCAATAATGAATAGCGGTTGATCGAATTCAACTGGTTGACCATTTTCAACTAAGATAGCTTTAATAGTCCCTGCTTTTTCTGATTCAATTTGGTTCATCATTTTCATCGCTTCAACAATGCAAAGCACATCACCAACATTTACCGATTGGCCGACTTCAACAAATGCTTTCGATTCCGGACTAGGGGTACGATAAAATGTACCAACCATTGGTGATTTTATTGTTGTACCATTAATTGTATTGGTATCTGCGATGACTTCTGCTTCAACCGTTGGGGCAACCACAACTGGAGTTGGTTGAGGAATTTGAATATTTTGCACTGGCGCAGAATAGTTTGCGGCAGGCATAGCTCGACTAATCCGAACTGATTCTTCACCTTCAGAAATTTCAAGTTCAGAAATACCTGACTCTTCTACTAATTCAATTAACTTTTTAATTTTGCGTATATCCATGAATTACACCGTGTTTATTTGAAATAAATAAAAATTATTTTAATGTATACTTAATACTTTAAAAGTTACCTTTTAATACGATACTAAGTTTGTAACTCAACATTAACGCGGAAGGATACACTGTAAATCGTAATTTGTCATTATATATCTCCTTTACAAACACTTGTTATACTATTTTCTAGGTATTATTTTAGAATTGCGATACAATAGTAACCCTTAATTATAATTGAGGCTGGCTGTGGTTTTTATCTGCTAAATAATCTCTTATTTATCGGATAAAATTTAGAAATATATATTCTGTAGATGCCTTAGTTTGCTTCTAAATACTCAAATATATACAAACAAGATTAATTCTAGGAAGAGTTTTTATTATGTTCAAAAAAGTTCGCGGCTTGTTTTCAAATGATTTATCGATTGATTTAGGTACAGCCAATACGCTTATTTATGTTAAAGGGCAAGGCATTGTACTTAACGAACCTTCAGTTGTTGCCATTCGTCAAGATCGCTCTGGAACACCTAAAAGTGTTGCTGCAGTTGGCCATGCTGCGAAACAGATGCTAGGACGAACACCTGGTAATATTGCAGCGATTAGACCAATGAAAGATGGTGTAATTGCAGACTTTTCCGTAACTGAGAAAATGTTACAGTACTTTATCCGACAAGTTCATAGTCATAGTTTTTTAAGACCAAGTCCGCGTGTACTAGTTTGTGTACCTGTAGGTGCTACTCAAGTTGAACGCCGGGCTATTCGTGAATCAGCATTAGGTGCTGGCGCACGTGAAGTTTATTTAATTGAAGAACCAATGGCTGCGGCTATTGGCGCTGATTTACCTGTTTCAGCACCGACTGGCTCAATGGTGGTTGATATCGGTGGTGGTACAACTGAAGTCGCGGTTATTTCGTTAAATGGTGTGGTTTATTCTGCGTCGGCACGTATTGGTGGTGACCGCTTTGATGAAGCAATTATCAATTATGTTCGTCGTAATTATGGTGCATTAATTGGTGAAGCAACTGCTGAGAAAATTAAGCACTTTATCGGTAGTGCTTATCCTGGTGATGAAGTACTTGAAATTGAGGTGCGTGGTCGTAATTTAGCTGAAGGTGTACCACGTAGCTTTACCTTAAATTCAAATGAAATATTAGAAGCATTGCAAGAGCCATTAAGTGGCATTGTCAGCGCGGTTAAAGTAGCACTTGAGCAATGTCCGCCAGAACTTGCTTCAGATATTTCTGAACATGGTATGGTATTAACTGGTGGTGGTGCATTATTACGTAATATTGATAAATTGTTATCCGCTGAAACTGGTATCCATGTTGTTGTCGCTGAAGATCCACTAACTTGTGTAGCGCGTGGTGGTGGTAAAGCACTTGATATGGTTGATATGCATGGTGGTGATCTCTTTAGTGAAGAATAACATTAAATAATTACTAATAAGTAACCAACTATTTCATTTTATCCGCCGACATTGTCGGCGGAGTCATATATTAGAATAGTTAGCTACTAAGTATATAACAGGTAAATACTGAACAATGAAATTACTTTTTTCTAAGCGTTCGCCTTTGAGTGTACAATTATTTATTGCACTAACACTCGCTCTGGTGCTAATCGTATTAGATATTAATTATCGTCCTTTTAAAGAGGTTCGTTATTATTTAGATACCATAATTTCACCACTTTATAATGTTTCAAATGCGCCAAAATCATCATTTGACTCCCTTTATGAAATGTCAAAAACACAAGAAGCATTAATTAATGAAAATACCAAATTGCAAGAAACATTAATGCAACAGAAAAGTGATCTACTATTACTTGAACATTTAAAACATGAAAACGATCGCCTTAGAGGATTATTAGGCTCACCGTTAAGGCATGATGAACATAAAATGGCTGCTCAAGTTTTACTGGCTGATACTGATCCTTATATTTATCAAGTTGTGATCAATAAGGGGAAAAATAATGGTGTTTATGTTGGCCAACCAGTTGTAGATGAGAAAGGAATTGTTGGACAAATTTATCAAACAGCCCAATCAACCAGCCGTGCGATATTAGTCTGTGATTATCAACATGCAATCCCTGTACAAGTACTAAGAAACGATATTTCTATGGTGGCAGTTGGTAATGGATGTAGTAATGATTTAACCCTTGATTTTTTACCTAACAATGTTGATATCAAAGTTGGTGATGTTTTAGTTACTTCGGGACTTGATGGTCGCTTCCCTGAAGGCTATCCAGTGGCTGTGGTAAGCTCAGTGAAACTTGATATTAGTGATTCAACTCCAATTATTTCTGCTACACCTACTGCGGATTTAAAACGTTTACGCTATTTATTATTACTATGGGGCGAGCAAGGAGTAAAGCATGAGGGGGAATAATCGATTTAGTATTTTGATTATCTGGTTAACACTGTTGATTGGTTTATGTGTGCAGATTATTCCATGGTCAGCTGATTATAATATGCTTAAACCGCATTTATTAATGTTAATTATGGCTTATTGGTTAATAGCACTTCCTCATCGCATTGGAATGGGCATGGCTTTTATACTAGGCATAGTCTTGGATCTATTTTCCGGATCTATTCTCGGTATTCATGCGTTTATTTTTTCCTGTATGGCTTACTTGCTACTATTTAAATTTCAATTAATTCGTAATTTAGCGCTCTGGCAGCAAGCAATTGTCATCTTTGCTGTATCACTTTGTTACAATTTTTTAGTATTTATGTTTCAGGTTACTATTTATCACACCATAACGATTTCGCCTTTAATTTTAGTATCTAGTTGTGTTGATGGGCTACTATGGATAGTGATTTATCTATTCTTACGAATAATAAGACGGAACTTTGCTATCAATTAAAAAGGAATCATTATGTCTGTTGAATTATTAATGAATGTGACACCTTCAGAGACTCGTGTTGCTTATATTGAAGACGGTATTTTACAAGAGATCCATGTTGACCGTGAGTCACGTCGCGGAATTGTTGGCAATATTTACAAAGGAAAGGTAATTCGTATTTTACCTGGTATGCAAGCCGCTTTTGTGGATATTGGGCTTGAAAAAGCTGCTTTTTTGCATGCTTCAGATATTATGCCACATACTGAATGTGTCTCCGATAGCGATCAAGAGCAATTTCAAGTTAAAGATATTTCTGAACTGGTTCGCCAAGGTCAAGATTTAATGGTGCAAGTGGTTAAAGATCCTTTAGGAACTAAAGGTGCAAGGTTGACTACTGACATAACTTTACCTTCACGGTATTTAGTTTTAATGCCAGGACCAAATTCGACTCATGTTGCTACATCGCAACGAATAGAATCTGAAGAAGAGCGAGAACGGCTGAAAAAAATCGTTGAACAGTATGTCTCTGATGAAGGCGGTTTTATTGTTAGAACCGCGGCAGAAGGGGCAAACGCCCATGAGCTTGAACAAGATGCTAATTTTTTAAAACGGCTATGGACAAAAATTCAAGAAAGAATGGCTCGTCCGGTTAGTAAAAATTTAGTATATGGAGAGCTAGCTTTATCGCAACGAGTATTACGAGATTTCGTTGGTGATCCAATCGAACGTATATTAGTTGACTCGAAATTAACTTATGACTTGTTACTTGAATTTACTCAGGAATTTATGCCTGAAGTAACTAGTAAACTAACCCATTATCGTGGCAATATTCCAATTTTCGATCTTTATGATATTGAAAATGAAATTCAAAGAGCACTAGATAGAAAAGTTAAATTAAAATCTGGTGGTTATTTGATTATCGACCAAACCGAAGCCATGACTACCATTGATATCAATACTGGTGCATTTGTCGGTCATCGTAATTTAGAAGAAACCATTTTCAATACCAATATCGAAGCAACGATTGCAATTGCTCGCCAATTAAGATTACGTAATTTAGGTGGCATTATTATTATCGATTTTATCGATATGCAAGAAGATATTCACCGTGAGCGGGTATTACAATCATTACAAGATTTTTTAGCTAAAGATCGAGCACGAACATCCGTTAATACTTTCTCTGGTTTAGGGTTAGTTGAAATGACACGTAAGCGTACACGTGAAAGTATTGGCCATATTCTTTGTGAAGAATGTCCCTCTTGTAAAGGTCGTGGTATTGTTAAATCTGTCGAGACAGTATGTAATGAAATATTGCGTGAGATTGTCCGTGTTTATAAAGCTCATCGCTCGGAGTACTTCTTAGTTTATGCATCAGCCGCAGTAGCTAATGCATTAACCAATGATGAGTCTCATGCTTTAGCCGAAGTTGAAGTCTTTGTGGGTAAACGAGTTGAAGTAAAAGTTGAACCACTTTATATACAAGAACAGTATGATGTTGTACTTATGTAATTAGTTTAATTGTATTAACCATAAAACTAAGTAAAATCTATTGATAAGTGATAGTCAGAAACAAATTTTTTTATTTTTATAATCAGTAAATTAAGGAATTTATGAAAGTAACTCAAGTGAGTGAAAGGTTACTCCACCCAAATAACTTAAATCAACAAAATATAGCGAATTTACTTGATATGTTAAGTTCAAGAAAAATTGATTTTGGTGATTTATATTTTCTATCCGGTTATTATGAAAGTTGGTCACTTGAAGATAGTATAATCAAAAATGCTTCTTTCCATCGTGATCAAGGTGTAGGTGTGAGAGCAATTATTGGTGAAAAAACAGGTTTTGCTTATACCGATCAATTATCATTAGCTCGCTTAGAACAAAGTGTATTGGCTGCTAATTCAATTACTAAACAGCAAACGCCTATAGCAGTTACACCATTTAAAACTGCGGAAAATATTACGCTCTATCCTTCGATAAATCCAATAAACAGTTTTGCTCAAGAACAAAAGATTGCCATATTACAGCAAGTGGATAAATTAGCTCGATCGCTCGATTCAAGAGTAATCGAAGTATCGGCAAGCTTAATTGGTAGTTATGAAGATATCTTAATTGCGGCTACTGATGGTACTTTATGTGCGGATGTTCGTCCATTAGTTCGCTTATCGGTATCAGTTCTTGTAGAACAAGATGGTAAACGTGAACGAGGTAGCAGTGGTGGCGGTGGCAGATTTGGTTATGACTATTTTTTAACGACTAACGTTAAAACAGGTGAAAGCCATATTGATAGTTATACTCGCGAAGCGGTGCGCCAAGCTTTAGTATTGCTTTCAGCTAAGCCTGCACCGGCAGGCACTATGCCAGTGGTGTTAGGCGCAGGTTGGCCCGGCGTATTACTACATGAGGCAGTAGGTCATGGATTAGAAGGTGACTTTAATCGTAAAAATAGTTCGGTATTTTCCGGTAAAATTGGTCAACAAGTTACCTCAGAATTTTGTACGATAGTTGATGATGGTACCATCGCTAATCGTCGAGGTTCGCTTTCTATTGATGATGAAGGTACACCTAGCCAAAAAACGGTATTAATTGAAAATGGCATTTTAAAAGGTTATATGTTTGATAAGCTTAATGCAAAATTAATGAATTGTCTTTCGACTGGTAATGGTCGTCGTGAAGGTTACGCATACTTACCAATGCCTAGAATGACAAATACCTATATGCTTGCAGGGACATCGAGCTTTGATGATATTATTCAAAGTGTTGATTATGGTTTATATGCCCCTAACTTTGCTGGTGGGCAAGTTGATATAACTTCGGGTAAATTTGTTTTTTCAACTTCAGAAGCTTATTTAATTGAAAAAGGTAAAATTACTACGCCGGTTAAAGGTGCAACACTCATTGGATCTGGTATTGAAACTATGCAACAGATTTCAATGGTAGGGAATGATTTAGAATTAGATTCAGGTGTTGGCGTTTGTGGTAAAGCAGGGCAAAGTGTACCGGTTGGTGTTGGACAACCGACTTTAAAAGTGAATAATTTAACAGTAGGTGGTACTATTAACCACTAACAATAATACATTAATGAGAAATTAAGCTAAATGGATACAATCATTACACTCTATCAAGCATTTGTTCATATGGATCTTGCAACACTCTCAAATCCAGATGTGTTATGGATATTATATGGCATGCTTTTTGTTATCATTTTATTAGAAAATGGTGTATTACCGGCAGCCTTTTTACCGGGAGACAGTTTACTGTTTCTAACCGGTGTATTGATTAGTCTTGATGTTTTTCATTTTGGGCTAATAAACTTAATTCTAATTGCGGGCGCCGCATTTGGTACATGGCTTGGTTATGCGCAGGGGCGCTGGCTTGGCAATACTAAAATTGTGCAAAATTGGATGGCACATTTGCCCGAAAAATATCATCGTAAATCGGAAGTTTTATTTCATAAATACGGATTACAAGCCTTATTTATCGGACGATTTATTGCATTTGTGCGTACTTTATTACCGATGATGGCGGGATTATCGGGTTTACATAGCCGCAAGTTTCATATCTATAACTGGATTAGTGCGACATTATGGATTTTCTTAATTGTTACATTAGGTTATCTATTCGGCTTATCACCAGTTTTTAAAACCTATGAAAAGCAAATCATGTCGTTGCTTATGTTAATACCGGTAATTTTATTGCTATTGGGTTTGCTTTTTACAATTTGGCTAGCATTTAAACGTTGGTTGAATAATAAAAAGCAAGTGAAACAAGATACAACAGAAAAGTAAAAGAGCGAAATTAACCGATAAGCCGGGTTCTGTCGTGGACAATCATTCCTCTAGGCTAATACTCACGCATTAGCTCAAGCAGTCTACCCGGATTCAACGCGGGCCGCGCCAATGAATCCCTATTTGACCTTGCTCCGAGTGGAGTTTACCGTGCCACAACTGTTACCAGTTGCGCGGTGCGCTCTTACCGCACCCTTTCACCCTTACCTGATCTTATTACTAAGCCATCGGCGGTATACTCTCTGTTGCACTAGTCGTGAATTTTAGCTCTCGCCAAAACTCCCCAGGCGTTACCTGGCACTCTGCCCTATGGAGCCCGGACTTTCCTCCCCTCTGTTTGTCTCCCTTTTGCAAAGGACTACAACAAAGCAGCGATTGTCTGGTTAATTTCGGCAAAGAGTATAACCTAATCGTTATTTTTGTCCAGAACAGAATAAGTATTATGGCTGCAATCTGTGCAAAAGTATTAATTTAAGCATAATTAAATTAGTGTTTGCTGAATAAGCCGTGTAGTCAGAGAAAATAAAGCAAAAAGCACATCAATGTGATGTGCCTTACTTAATACGTAATGAGAATTACCATTTTTTCTGTTTATTATTTTGATCATAGTTAAACCAAGTCACCACACCTTGGTTAACAATAACTTCTAATGTACCTTCAAGAATATTGTAATTGGTTTCACCTAATAAAACGTGACTAGTTGAACTCTTTTTCAGATATTTATAAGTCCATTTAGTTTCATTACTATTGATAACTGTTTTAGCTGTTGGTTCACCAAATATATGTAAAAGCTGTGCTTCAGTAGTTGATCCTTCCACTATTTTATTCACCTTTTCGTGATTAAGAGGAGTACCTTGTTCATAATAATTTTTTTGTGAACATGCTGCTAATGCCAATATTGAAAAAAGAACGATCAAGATTTTACTAAGGTTTTTCATGGGTTATTGCCTATTAATTATGATTTTTAACAAAAGATAGCTAATCATAACATAGCTTTACAGTTGTAGAAAATGACGAAATCAAAGATTTCAACAATAGCAATTAACAGCAATTATTAACATAAAAAGATAAAATGAATATATGGAAACATATAATGTTTCTTGATGTTTCCAATTGTTTTTAAAATGGATAAGATATTTATATCTATTTATTGTTTTATGCGGTATCGTCTCGTTTTTTTCTTAATACTCGTTTAATTGGTTGTTTTGTCATGGAATTAATATAACGACTAGGCCAAATTTGCGAAGGTTTCAAATTAAGTGCTTTGGCTATAATCGTTTCTCCTTTGGTCCATGGTCTCACCAATGCATTGCTTAATGTTGATGAACTTAAACCTGATTTGCGAGATAGTTCTGCTAGAGTTGTGCCTTTCTTTTTTAATGCTGCAATTATATCTGCTTTGTGCCAGTCGTTAGATTTTATTTCCATTTTTTCTTCCTTCTTAGTTTATAACATTAAATATCTATGTTATGCTTTCATGTTATCAAAACCAGTAAGTTTATAATTTAACTTTTAACATCATTAATAAGTTGTTTCTTATTATTGTAACAAAGTTTCTTTAATTTCTATAACTTTTTTCTTGTTTCTTAAAAGTAGGGTAATTAAAATGAAAGAATGGTTTTCTCCCAAAGAATTGTTAAGCATTGCTGGAATGCCTTCAACAACACAAGGGATTAACCGTAAAGCAAGAGCTGAAAAGTGGACTTCTCGAAAACGATCTGGTGTTCGTGGTAAAGCACTTGAATATCATATAAGTAGTTTATCGATAGATGTGAAAAAAGCTTTATGTCTTGAAGAAGAAAGTGCGACTTATGTGGTTTCGCCGATTGATCCACTACAACTTTGGATAACTGCATTTGAGCAGTTATCTACTGAAGAACGAACAATTGTCAGTTCATGGCTAATGCGTAATGGTATTAAAGATTTCATTACCTTTATTAATAAACATAAAAAAGATAATTAGTGTTATTGTATAAGCTGATATATACTTTAACGTCAGAAAATTTTAGTTGCTACTATGGAATAACCAATGGAAAATCAGTTTCAATTAACGAATAGTAAAGAGATTATTATTTATTTAGCTCAACAGTTTCCGAATTGTTTTACAATTGAAGGGGAAGCCAAACCTTTAAAAATTGGCATCTTTCAAGATATTCTTTCTCGTCTTGAAAATAGTGAAGTACTAAGTAAAACGAAACTCCGTGTTGCATTAAGAGGTTACACAATGGGGTGGCGTTATCTATATAGTATAAAAGAAGGCACACATCGAGTTGATTTAGATGGTAACCCAACTGAAGTTATCACCAAAGAACAAGAGGAACATGCTCAACAGCAATTGAAAGAAAGCAAAGAACAAGCTAAAGAACGAGCAAAACAAAAACGTAAAGCGGCCCCAAAACCGGCTAGAAAGCCACGAGCTTTGAAATTAGGTGATTTTGTCAAAGTTAATGTTGGTAATAAACCAATAAAAGGACAAATCATCACAATTGAAAAGGAACATATCAAAGTTAAAGTAGGCGCTGGAATGGAATTAATGGTCAAACCTGAGCATATTATTAACAGATAGAGAATTTATATGAATAAGCTACTGAAAAGTTTTGTTAAATTCGGTCTCATTTTATGCATAATTAGTACTGCCGCTCAGGCCAAAACGTCGGCAACTGAACAAATTCCTGTTTTAAAGCAAGACGAAGTACATCAAGTGGTTGCCAAACGTGTGACCAATTTTTTTACGCAATCACATTACCGTGACTTTTCGTTAGATGGTGCTTTTTCTGCTAAAATTTTCGATCGTTATTTCAAATTGTTAGATGGTAATAAGACCATCTTTCTTCAAGATGATGTAAATAAATTTCGTAATCGCCAGGAACAATTGGGGCAAGAACTCATGGATGGCGATTTAAAAACTGCATACGATATTTACAATCTTTTCTTGCAAAAACGTTATAATCGTTACCAATATGCGCTTGAGGTCTTACAGCGTCCGATGGACTTTAATACTAAAGACCAAATAAATTTCAAGCGTGAAGATATGGCGTGGCCAACCTCTGAAAAAGAGCTTGATGAATATTGGGATAAACGAGTTAAATATGATGAGTTAAATTTATCTTTAACTGGTAAAAATGAAGGCCAAATTCGTGAAGTTCTAACCAAACGTTATCAACGAGTATTAAAAACCATTGTTCAATCCAATAATGAAGATTGTTTCCAAGTATTTATGAATGCCTTTGCGCGAGAAATTGATCCTCATACCAGTTATTTAGCGCCACGTAAAAAACGCGATTTTGATTCAGAAATGAGTCTTTCCTTTGAAGGTATTGGGGCAACGCTTAGCCAACAAGATGATTATACTGTTATTATGTCTTTTGTGACTGGTGGCCCAGCCGAGAAAAGTAAATTATTATCAGTCGGTGACAGAATTATTGGGGTAGGACAAAGTAATTCTGCAATTGAAGATGTCATCGGTTGGCGTTTAGACGATATCGTTGACAAAATACGTGGACCTAAGAATACCGTAGTTAAATTAGAAATTTTACCCGTTGGTAATAACAGTAAACCGAAAGTGATTGAAATCACTCGTGATAAAATTCATTTTGAAGATCGTGAAGCTAAATTAAAAACTATCGATAATAGCCGTGGAAAAATCGGTGTGATTGAAATACCGAGTTTTTATATTGGTTTAACCAAAAAAGTTGAATCTTTAATTATAGAAGCCAATAGCGCAAAATTACAAGGTTTGGTTATCGATTTACGTGATAACGGCGGTGGTTCATTAGCTGAAGTAATTGAATTAACAGGATTATTTATCGATAGTGGTCCAGTTGTACAAGTACGTGATAATTTACAGAAGATCACCACTTACAATGATAAAAATAAAGGTATTGAATATGCTGGCCCAATTGTTGTCATGATTAATCGTTATAGTGCATCAGCATCAGAAATTTTTTCAGCAGCGATGCAAGATTATGGTCGAGCTGTTATTGTTGGTGAAACTACCTATGGTAAAGGTACAGTACAAACTTCTCGTAATATTTCATACCCAGTAGATGCCAGATTGCATCCTAAATGGCCAGAACTTGGTGGTGCGCAATACACGGTACAAAAATTTTACCGTATTAACGGTGGAAGTACTCAGTTAAAAGGTGTCGTACCTGATATCGAGATGACGAAAAGTCAATATGTTGATGAAACTGGAGAACGCTTCTTAGATAATGCTATGCCGTGGGATAAAATTCCATCCGCTGATTATCTCACTGTTGCTAATATTAAACCATTGCTAGCTAACTTAAAATCTCAGCATCAAGCTCGTATTGCTAATAATCCTGAATTTAATTATATTGAAGAGGATATTAAGCGATTTAATGATAAAAAAGATAATGAATATTTGGTTTCTTTGAATAAAAATGAGCGAGAAACAGAACAAAAAGCTAACGATGATCGTGATTTAAAAAGGATGAATGAACGTTTAAATCGTGCTGGGTTAGCACAAATTACTAAATTAAAAGATTTGCCTAAAGATTATAAACAACCTGATGCATTTTTAGATGAGGCGGTCGAAATCCTACTTGATTTAATACCAAATTATCCTAGCATTGAAGCTAGTAAAATTAGAGGTGGATTTCTTTCTTTAGATAAACCAATTGAATAGTGATAAACAAAAATTAAGGAATAAGTATTATGAGTATCAATTTAAAATATGCTTTAATCGCAACGGTTCTTGTTTTAGCTGTTTTTGCTGTATTTGGAACCATCGTTTGCATGAATTAACACTTGATTAATTGTTTGCAGATAATTATAGTATGCACCCTGCTTTCAAAAAGCAGGGCTAAATTAAGGTGAGGTGTCCGAGTGGTTGAAGGAGCACGCCTGGAAAGTGTGTATACGGCAACGTATCAAGGGTTCGAATCCCTTCCTCACCGCCATAAATATTTATTTAGTCATCGAAGGAAAGAGCCATTAGGTTCTTTAGCATTGCCAATAAAATCTATTAATATGGTCTTGGCATTTACCTCAGCTTTAATGACCTGACGTGACGATTAATCTCTTCCTCTCCACGATCTTTCGGAGTTACTATGGAAAACTTACGCACTGTTCAGGATTATATACGCTGGACCACTTCGCAACTTAGTCAATCGGATATCTTTTTAGGTCATGGCACCGATAACCCTATCGATGAAGCTAAACAACTTATCTTAGCTACGCTAGGCTTATCACTATTTATTCCTCCAGAATTTTATGCTGCAAATCTGACTAATGATGAAAAACAACAACTAAATGAGATCATCAACAAACGTATTAATGATCGCTTACCAACACCTTACCTAACTAATCAAGCGTGGTTCTGTGGTCATAGTTTTTACGTTGATGAACGGGTCTTAATTCCACGTTCTCCTATTGGTGAACTGATTAATAATCAGTTTAAAGATATAATCAGTAGTGAACCAAAAAATATTTTAGATCTCTGTACTGGTAGTGGGTGTATTGGTATTGCTTGTGCTTATGCATTTCCTGATGCTCAAGTTGATATTACCGATATTTCATTAGAAGCATTAGATGTCGCTCAAACTAATATTGAATTGCATGATATGCAATATCAAGTTACACCAATTTTATCAGATCTATTTAATCAATTAGAGAATAAAAAATATGACCTAATTGTGACTAATCCTCCTTACGTCGATGATGAAGATATGAGTGATCTTCCTGACGAGTTTTTATATGAGCCAAAATTAGCACTCGAAGCAGGATTTGATGGATTAGACTTAGCAAAAAGAATTTTACACGATGCTTGTGACTATCTAACACCGGATGGTGTATTAGTCTGTGAAGTTGGTAATAGCTGGGTGTCTTTACAAGAACAATATCCAGATGTACCCTTTAATTGGATCAGTTTTGAGCAAGGTGGATTCGGCGTATTTGCAATCACGCAGGCTGACTTGAAGACTTATCAGCACTATTTTAAATAAATTAACTATAAAATAAAAAATTGGAATAAGAACTATGGCTGGAAATTCAATTGGTAAATTATTTAAAGTCACTACCTTTGGTGAATCACATGGTACTGCATTAGGTTGTATTGTTGATGGCGTACCACCAGGAATGAATTTAAGCGAATCCGATATGCAACACGATCTTGATCGCCGTCGACCTGGTTCATCTCGTTACACTACGCAACGTCGAGAAGCTGATCAAGTAAAAATCCTATCGGGGGTATTTGAAGGTGTGACTACAGGTACTAGTATTGGATTATTAATTGAAAACACCGACCAACGTTCACAAGATTACAGCAAAATAAAAGATATTTTTAGACCGAGCCATGCCGATTATACCTACCAAAAAAAATATGGTATTCGGGATTACCGTGGTGGGGGTCGGTCATCGGCACGTGAAACTGCTATGCGTGTTGCGGCAGGTGCTATTGCCAAAAAATATTTACATGAAAAGTTAGGTATTACTATTCGTGGTTATTTAGCACAAATGGGTGATATCCAGTGTCAATTAAATGATTGGCAACAGGTCGATCAAAATCCTTTTTTCTGTCCAGATGAAAGTAAACTAGAAGCACTTGATCAACTATTAAGACAGCTTAAAAAAGATGGTGATTCAGTTGGCGCTAAAGTCTGCATTGTGGCAGAAAATGTTCCGGTCGGTTTAGGAGAGCCCGTCTTTGATAAGTTAGATGCTGATCTTGCCCATGCATTAATGAGCATTAATGCAGTAAAAGGGGTTGAAATTGGTGATGGTTTTGCTGCGGTTAATAAACGTGGTAGTGAAAATCGTGACGAAATAACCCCGCAAGGATTTTTATCAAATCATGCTGGTGGTATTTTGGGGGGAATTAGCTCGGGACAAACTATCATTAGCAGCATAGCATTAAAACCAACTCCAAGTATTGAGATTGCTGGACAATCAATTAATATTAATGGAGAAAGTGTTGAAGTTTCAACCCATGGTAGACATGATCCTTGTGTCGGTATTAGAGCAGTGCCTATTGCTGAAGCAATGGTCGCGATCGTATTAATGGATCATTATCTTCGCTATCGGGCCCAATGTAGTGATGTAAAATAATCATGAGTTACGAATTACTGGTTTTACTTTTTTTAATTGCGACGTTAGCAGGCTTTATTGATTCAATTGCTGGTGGCGGTGGACTATTAACAGTACCAGCACTACTTGCTGTAGGATTACCACCAGCTAGTGCATTAGCCACTAATAAATTACAAAGTTGTGGCGGTTCGTTTTCTGCTAGTTTCTATTTTATTCGCCAGCGTATGGTTGATTTAAAACAGCAAAAATGGGCGATTGCTTGTGCATTCATTGGTTCCGCTCTTGGCACATTATCAGTCATGCATATACAAGCGGATTTCTTAAAATTATTGTTACCAATATTAACCATTAGCGTAGGACTTTATTTTCTACTATCACCAACAATCGGAGATAGTGATCGTAATAGTCGGCTTTCGGTTTTACAGTTTGCTTTGATTCCTGCGTTGATTATTGGCTTTTATGATGGTTTTTTTGGGCCTGGTGCAGGATCATTCTATGCACTCGCATATATTACTCTGGCTGGATTCAATTTAACTAAAGCAACCGCTCATACCAAAGTACTCAATTTTACCTCTAATTTAGCAGGATTAATCTTCTTTATTGCTGGCGGTGAAGTGGTATGGTCAATTGGTTTAGTTATGTTAGTTGGCCAATTTATTGGCGCAAGATTAGGTGCAAAAATGGTTATAGCTAAAGGACGAAAATTAATAAGACCAATGTTAATTACCGTTTCAACCATTATGAGTTTCAAATTAATCTATGAAAACTTCTTTTAATCATCGCTAATAAAATTTAGAATCAGTTTTAGTACAATCAATAAGCTAACAACCAAGAATACATTAGCCAATTAAAAACCCCGTTCCTCAAAATTTTGAGGAACGGGGTTTTTGCATTTCCCAAAGTCTATATTTTAAATCAATAATAAACCCTTTTTTTTACATCAAAATTAATCTGATAAAAATCAGATAGTTGAAATTAACCGCAAAAAAAGGGTTTTTAATATCAAAATTGTCATTTACCTTTATTTGAACAATGATTATATTATATTGGTTTCTAGTTCAACGCCGTATAGGTGGTTTAGAAAGAATCGTGTAATTTTGAGTTATCAGGGCGATGGTTCAACGCCGTATAGGTGGTTTAGAAATGACCGTATGACGTTGATGTTAAATCGTAGTCGTTCAACGCCGTATAGGTGGTTTAGAAATCGCCATTAGCATCGATTATCGTTGGCTCGACGTTCAACGCCGTATAGGTGGTTTAGAAAAAAAGCTTGACCAACAATTGGAGCAATAACACGTTCAACGCCGTATAGGTGGTTTAGAAATAGAATGAACCGAACCCAACGGCCATGCTTGGGTTCAACGCCGTATAGGTGGTTTAGAAAAATGCTGAAAGACATCCCGTTGCTTGAGAGAAGTTCAACGCCGTATAGGTGGTTTAGAAACAACATTTAAGAGCGATTCATGTTGATAGTTAGTTCAACGCCGTATAGGTGGTTTAGTGCTATTGCTAAATAAGCTAAAAAACTGAACTCATATGTTCAGTTTTTTTGTATACTAACTTTTTGTATTCACTCGATAAGAGAAAATATAGGCTATAACAGCAATAATGCCAAATACAAGAGATAGAAAAAACATTGTCTGATAGGCGCAATTTACTGAAATTATTTGATCTAGAGTTAGGTTGATTAATATTCCTGATAATACGCTTCCAAATGCACCTCCAATTTGCTGTATCACACGAGTGATAGCACTTGTATCCTTAATCTGATTTTTTTCACAAAACTCAAATGGAGAAGAGAGAACAGCAATCGTAGCAACACCTAATCCGGAGCCTCGAACAGTAAAACCGATGATTTCAGAGGCATTTCCACCTACTTGAATTATTAATATACTTATTGCTGATATTATTAGACCTATACCAATAATTAGAAATGAATTTATCTCACTTAAAGATTTATAAATAAATTTTCTCGCCAACCAAGCTCCTACACCTTGTAAGGCAAGTAGCAGACCAATATAAGTAATGGATATATTATTATTTATTGCTTGTATTAAAGGAAAAAAAATCATGAAACCGAAAAAGATAAGTGATGTCAGAAATCCCATCATTATTGACATTGAATATTGAGGACTATTAAATGCACTTAAATCGATTAGTTTATTGTCTGACTTATTATTAGTAATAAATGAAACCATCATCAAACCAATTGCGAAAACCAGCATAATAATATTAGAAGTACCAAAAAAATGTTCTGTCGTGATATTTTTAATTGAGATGAAAAATAGGATTAAAGCAATTAAAAATGTCATAAATACATAAATATTCATATTATATTTAGATGTTTTAGTCTCTGGTATTGTTGTCCTACCAAAGAAAAAAGCTAAAAGCGCCAAAGGTATGTTGATAAAAAAAGCAATTCTCCAATTTAATTGTTCCGATAGGATTGCGCCAAAAATTGGTCCTAGTGCTGGAGCAAAGACTGACGGAATAGCAATCAATGCCATAACCGGCTTTAGCCTTTGCTTACCAAAATGAGTCGCTATTATCGATTGAGTAATAGGAATTAATATTCCTGCACCAAAACCTTGTAGACATCTAAAAAGGATTAAAGACACCAGATTATATGAAAATCCAACCATTATAGAACCAGCAAGAAAAACAAGAATTGAGCTGATCCATGCGTTCTTGAGCCCAAAATTTTCATGCATATAAGGTGATAGTAATATGCCAGCTGCGCAAGCAAGCATATATATGGTAACCGCCCATTGTATATAAGCATAAGAGGCATTAATGTCATTCGAAATTGTGGGTAAAATAACATTAATAATACTGCTATCTAATAATGGTAATATACTAGATAGCGTCATCGCAAATACTAACTTTCTTTCTGAAATGGTCAGGTCTAGCGATTGTTTCATATTAAATCCTTTCCATATTATATTTAGTTGCGCCTTGTGTATATATTCCATTGAATGTTGATGATGTAATTTCTTTATAATTTTTATGTTTTTCTTTCATGTATCTGTTTCCTTATTAAAACCAGACTATTAAGCAATTAATAAATTTGAAAATTACCAATTAATTTGTCTAAAAAACGATTATTTTGTTGATTTACAACTTATCTATTTATTGCTAACGTGTTACCTTTAACTTAATTGAGAAGACTTTAGGATAGCCAGTAGAATAGCGTTTTACTAGCCAATTGAAGCCACAAAATATCCCATTGGGGCCATATAAATGAATACTCCACTCATTTCTCCACAGCTTGCTTCTTCTGATAGCGAACCGATGATCATATCGACAGCCAGACACTCCTCACAAAGAGTGACACAACGTCATGGTCATTCAAGAGGACAGTTACTCGGCTCATTACAGGGATTAATTTCAATTGAAGCAGAAAGTAGTCAATGGATAGTGCCCGCAACTCATGCAGTCTGGATCCCCCCGAATGTACAACATAGTCTTCTTGGAACGCATGGACCATTCGAAGGATGGAGCCTCTATATACAAAAAAATGCATGCATTAAACTACCTATCAAACCATGTATTTTAGAATTATCTGACTTATTGCGCGAAGCAATTAACCGAACCATGTCATGGCATAATTCAGAACTGCAACCAGAACAGCAGCGATTAATTGCCGTGATACTTGACGAGATTAGAACAATCCCGCAAGTTGAGCTAGCACTGCCAATGCCTAAAGATATGCGTCTGTTAAAAATCGCTTTAGCTTTGTCTGATAATCCTAGTGATGATAGAAATATTGACGAATGGGGCGTTTGGGCTGGTATTTCCCGACGTTCATTAACACGTCGATTTACCAATGAAACCGGATTTAATTTTACCGAATGGCGTCAGAAACTGCGCATGTTAAAAGCGTTAGAATTGCTTGCAGCTGGAAAACCAATTACAGAAATATCTTTATATTTAGGTTATGACAATATAAGTGGGTTTATTGCTATTTTCCGTCGAAATTTTGGGGTAACACCAGGTAATTATCAAAGAGCCATGCGAAACCGTCTCTCATGGCGAAACTTTACTTATACTTCTATTCAAAATGATAATCATATTAATGATAAATTAATCAAATAAATTTTTTCTAAGTCTCGTAATGTAATTAGCAATAAAAGTCGTTTTTAGTCAATAGATCAATTTTTAGAGCAATATAATTTTTTTAATAGAAATAAAAAACTTGTACTTGATAAGTTAATCCCAACATACCTTCAGATTTAAAAAATCATCTAAGCTATTCAATAATAATTAGCAAAAACCTCAATTAAACAGTTTATTATATGATTTAAGTATTAACTTAAAAAGAAAATAACTTACTATGAGATTCATGCCGTATAGGCGGTAAAATCATTTATTAAATCTCTTAGATAATTATTTAAAAAACTCGTTTTATAAATAAAACAATGTTAATTTATTGCTATCTAGAACTTGAGTTTATTTACTTATTATCATGGATTTAATTCATTCGTCTGATCTTAAAACGATTTTACATTCTAAGCGTGCTAATATCTATTATTTGGAGCATTGTCGAGTTTTAGTCAATGGCGGTCGAGTTGAATATGTGACTGATCAAGGGCAGCAGTCATTATATTGGAACATTCCAATAGCTAATACTAGCTGTATTTTACTTGGTACCGGCACTTCATTAACTCAAGCTGCTGTGCGTGAACTTTCTCGTGCAGGAGTCATGATTGGCTTTTGTGGGGGAGGGGGAACGCCTCTATTTTCCTCGACAGAATCAGAATTTGCCTGCCAATTTTTTTCACCGCAAAGTGAATATCGTGCAACCGAATATCTGCAAAGTTGGTGTCAATTCTGGTTTGACGATAATCTTCGCCTACAAGCCGCTAAAACCCTTCAACAACAGCGACTCAAAATTATTCAACAATGTTGGCCGAAATTTGATTGGCAAATTGACGATAAGCAACTCACTACGTTGTTAAACGATGCTGAAAAACAATTTCAAGATGCGGCAACGAGTCAAGCATTGTTAGCTGCTGAAGGGCGCATCAGCAAACGCCTTTATGGCATGGCAAATCAACTGACTTTACAAGATGATAATTTTAAACGGCAGCAAGGCTCACGAGGCAAGCATTATGATCCTGCTAATCAATTTTTAGATCATGGTAATTATTTAGCTTATGGATTAGGAGCAACAGCTTGTTGGGTATTAGGCTTACCACATGGTTTGGCTATATTACATGGCAAAACTAGGCGAGGAGGGCTAGTATTTGATGCTGCTGATATTATTAAAGATGGTATTGTGTTACCCCAAGCTTTTATATCAGCTAAACAAGGTGATAGTGAAAAAGAGTTCCGACAGGCATGTATTTCACAGTTTGCGCAATTAGGTGCGCTGGATATGATTATTGATACATTGAAGCAGATAGCAGATAAAACATGAATATTTTACTGGTTAGCCAATGCAAGAAAAATGCATTAACTCAGACTCGTCGTATTATCGATCAGTTTGCTGAACGTTGTGGTGAACGAACTTGGCAAACGCCGATGACTACCGATGGTTTGCAGACACTGTATAAATTATTACGTAAAACAGCACGAAAAAATACTGCCGTTGCTTGTTACTGGACGCACGGAAAAAACCTAACCGATCTACTCTGGATTGTTGGTGATAAAAGCCAATTTAATCAACAAGGCCGAGTGCCAACTAATCGTACTAAGCGTAATATATTACGCAATGATAGTGAAAATAGTTGGCAATATGCCACATCTATCCAACTTATCGCAACCATTGCTGCGCTATTGCATGATTTGGGCAAAGCGACAGTGGGTTTTCAAGATAAATTACGTAAAAGTAGACCAGCAGGTGATCCGTTTCGTCATGAGTGGATTTCATTACAGTTATTTTTATTGATGATTCGTGATTGTACCACTAATCAAGAGGTTTTAATCCGTTTAGCTAATTTTACTGATTATCAACAATTAAGACCTGATTGGTATAGAAAGCTAGCAAAGACAGAAAAAAACGATCTCTCTCAATTGCCATTATTAGCCCAATGGATTGGCTGGTTAATTGTGTCACACCATCGCATGCCTTTTTTAATGCCAGTTAGATATAAAGATTGTCAAAATAAGCAAAAAGATGATTTCGATATTTCGGGTCTCACAATAAAAAGCTTTTTTAAAACATTTAAAGCAGTTGAACAATGGGTTAGAAATTTTAATATTGAAGACAGTGCCGATTTTTGGCAACTTAAAAGTGATATAACCTTAAGCCAATCTTGGCTTAAAAAATTAAGTCGCTATGCAAGCAAGGCAATTAATCACCCACCTTTAATGCAATTAACCAATATTGATTCATTATTATTACATCTATCACGATTAAGTCTTATGGTTGCTGACCATAACTATTCCAGCATATCAATCAATGACGAAGAAGCCCAAAAGGTTGAAGATATTCTTATCGCCAATACCAATAAAAGCCAGCAAGCCAATCAACGATTGGATGATCATCTATTAGGTGTTGCTAATCTTACCGCTCGTTTTGCTCGCTTGTTACCTAAAATGAACGCTGAATTACCAGCCATTAATCAGCATAAACCATTTACGCAACGCACTACGATTAAACGCTTTCAATGGCAAAACCATGCTTTTGATTTAGCTAAAAGTTATCAACAATTAAGTGATGATAATGGCTTTTTTGGCGTCAATATGGCATCGACCGGCTGTGGTAAAACCTTAGCTAATGGGCGAATTATGTATGCATTATCAAATCCACAGCGTGGGGTACGATTTACGATTGCTTTAGGATTACGAGTATTAACCTTACAAACTGGTAAAGCGTTACGAGAAAGATTGCATTTAACTGATGAACATTTGGCTATTTTGGTTGGAGGGCGAGCAACAAAGACCCTATTTGAGTTAGAAAATCAGCCGCAAATTACTAAAAATGAAAATGAGATAAATCCCGAAACGCTTGGTTGTGAATCGACAGAATCATTAGTCGATGAATATATTGATGTGACAGAGAGTGGTATTGCTGACTGTGAGCTTGGTACCATTATCGAAAACAGTAAGGCTCGTCAGTTGATCTATGCGCCGATTGTGACATGTACTGTTGATCACTTAATGCAAGCTAGCGAATGTCTCAGAGGTGGCAAATATATTGCTCCTACCTTAAGGTTGCTTACCGCTGATTTAATTTTAGATGAACCGGATGATTTTGATCAGCGAGATTTACCAGCTTTAGCAAGGTTAGTTTATTTAGCCGGGCTTTATGGCAGTAAAGTGTTACTCTCATCGGCAACCTTAACGCCAGATCTAATTGCTGGTTTATTTGATGCTTATCAAGCCGGTCGAAAAATTTGGAATCAGAATACAGGAAGGTCTAATCAGGGAACTATTTGTGGATGGTTTGATGAATATCAGCACTCAGTTGAACAAATAGCTGATACGGTTAATTTTAAACATCATCATACGCAGTTTATCGAAAAAAGAATAGCGAAGTTGCAACAAGGGGCAATTCGCCGTCGAGGGCAAATTTTAGAATTATTAAATTACCCATTCAATAAAAAAGAAAATTCAGATCTAGGCTATGCTTTATTGGCGCAACAGTTATTAGATCAAGCTTATCATTTTCATTTACAGCACCATCAACAAGATCCGCAAACCAACAAAAAAATTAGTGTTGGTTTAATGCGCTTTGCACATATTGATGATGTGATGTTGCTCACCAAGCAAATCTACCAGCAAACTGAGTTACCGGCAAATGTTCAATTTCATCTGGTGGTTTATCATGCCAGACAACTGCTACTATTGCGCAGTCAATTAGAAGAAAAACTGGATAGAATTTTAAACCGTAGTGATGTTAATAAATTATTTCAACAACCTGAAATCCGTGCAGCAATAAAAGACAGTGATAAACAACATCACATATTTATTGTCATCGGCACACCGGTTACTGAAGTTGGACGTGATCATGATTATGATTGGGCAATTGTTGAGCCATCTTCAATGCGTTCAATTATTCAGTTAGTAGGACGAGTTTGGCGGCATAGACCGGAAAAAACGGCCGAAAGTGCTAATGTGGCGATTCTAGGCAGTAATTTAGAAGCGATGAAAAACGGCAACAATTTAGGTGTTAATAGCGCTTGTTTTACTAAACCGGGGTTTGAACAAAAACCATTACTTTTATTAAAAACCCATAAGACTGAGCAACTGATAACGTCAGAACAATTAGCAAATATTAATGCGATTCCTCGTATTATGACTGATTCGCAAGCAGGCTTAACACTAGCAGAATTAGAACATAAGGTTATGGCAAATTTATTTCCAATCAATGCGCGCAAAAGTAATTATGTTACCAGTTATTGGCAAACTGATTTGGCACATCACCATTGTGTTCATCTACAATTAATTTCGCCTTTTAGGCTGCAAGAGCAACCACAAGATGAGTATATCTGCCAACTTGATGACAACGGTGAATACCGATTTAGTTATGCCGAAATCGCTTGGCAAAAACCAAACGAACAGTGTGAAGATACACAAAATTACAATTTTAAATATGATAATTGGCAATTTACCAATCCATTGATACAGCCATGGCTTGTCAACACCGTTGAGCAAGCGATTACTCAAATAGCAGAATATTTTCCAGATAAAAATCATTATCGGCTAGCTAATGAATTTTGTACTATTAATGTGAATAGCGAAACACGCTGGTGCTTTCATCCCTATTTTGGTTTTTATAAAGATAGAAGCTAAAAGAAGAGGTTATTTATTATGTTTTAGAAAAATTTATATTTAAAAAAGGTTTTTACATAACTATTTTTATAGAAAATAATCAGCTGAGTTATGCATGCTAGTAATGTTAGAGTAATTACTCTATACTTGTTACTCTGCTGTAAAAGCAGTTTAGAAATATGAAATTAGGTCGAATGTTTCGCTTAATCATTACCGCCGAATAGGCGGTTTTTCTTATTAGTTTGCAATAAATTATTATCAAATAAATTATCCCTATGACAATAGATCGAACAATGTTGACTTTTACTGATTAATGTATAGAATGACAAACATGTAATGAAAATTACATGTTATTATTTCTATAAAACTAGATGTAATATAAAAGAAAACCCCAAATGTTCGAGATTTGGGGTTGTTTGAATTTTATCCAAAAACGTAATAGGAGGACAAAATTTTGTTCAAGGATAAAACGTTGACAATGCAATGTCAAATTTCAATTGACAAATATGCGTTAAATAAATTACAAAAATTTGTAATTGATAAACAAGCTGCAAATGATGAAGTTATTCTAAGTTTAGCATCAAATTCTAATTATTATTCAGTAAAAGATATTATGAAAATACTTAATATCTCAACTAAAAAAGAAGTTGAATTATTAATTAAAAATTTGCAGTTAAATAAAGAAAAATATCGTCATTTAAACACTAATAATCAATGGCTATATAATAATGAAGCACTTAATATATTAAAGTTATATTTAATTTATAAAGTAGCATAAAAATAAAAGGCTTATACTTAATTGTATAGGCCTTTTTGTTTAGTATATCGAAAATATAAGGAGGGCCAATGAATAATATTTTTTGGCAAGATATAAGAAAGGTTATTGTCGACTTTCTTCAGCAACGGCTTGCTAATAACAGCAGTTATAAAAGTGAACTGACCAAATTAGAAAAAGCTAAACAAGCGGGCGATCAAAAGGCTGTTAATGAATCTCAACAGAAGATGTCAGAACTGAGTAAAAGATTTGATTTTGAAAATTGGATGGAAGATGCTGCAACGCGTAGATTGTTTTGGATATCCATTTGTCACCACTCTTCTAAGGCCATTCATTCTTCAAGTTTAGGTGATAACGTTAACAATTTTACAATTACCAAACCAAATGAACAACAATATGTATCTTCATCAACACCAACACATTTAGTAGCTGATAGTTCAGGAAATGCTGCCGGTTTAGATATATTTTCTCTATTGAATAAATGTATTAATGGAGATAAAACATTATTAGAATTAATTATTGACGATCATCCAGCTGTACTAAAAGCGCTATCTGATGATGAGCAGAAAGCAGCAATCTATTTAGCCAATTTTAAAAAAGTTATTTTTAATGATTTTGAAAAACCGAAAGCTGACGAACTTAATAAGCAACTTTATTGGCCGAATAGTGAAGAGAGTTATTTGTCACAACAAGAAGATAATTATCGTTTGCTTGTTCCTCTGCATCCCACATCTTTGTGTAATGTCGTCTATCAAAAAGTACAAACCCGCTTTTCCGAAGAAAATAAAAAAGCTCGTGAACAACGGCGCTTGAAGGGAGCCGAACATCAACCTTATTTTACTTTTCATGAGCTTGCGGTGGTTAAACTTGGAGGGAGTAATCCACAAGGGGTAAGTCAATTAACTAGTAATCAAGGCGGTCGTAATTTTTTATTACCTTCAATGCCGCCTAAATTCGAGCGATCTCCATTTCCATCAATCAACTTAAATAAAGAAAGTGTATTTGACCATTCTTTACAGTATTTCTGTCGATTTGGTTTTCGATTATTGTTCGATATGGTTGCTGCACCCAAAAATGTAGTTGAAGAGCGGGATAACCGAAAAGATGCCTTTGCGGTTATTTTAACTTTATTGCTTAAATTTGCTCGGAATATACAAACTTCCATGCCGGCAGGTTGGAGTCGTGATTATTCGTTGCCAATGTCACAAAAACTTTGGCTTGATCCTAATCGGGCTGAACTTGAAGATGAAGAAAACTTTAAACATCAGTATGAGCAAGGTGATTGGTTAGGGGAGTTAGAGCTTGATTTTGCTTCCTGGATTCAAAAAGCCTTAAAAAAGAAATTCAAAAATATTGAAACACAATTTTCTGATGTTGAATATCGAGAATGGTGTCGTGAATTTCACGCGGCAGTAAAAGCAAGTCAACGTAGGAAGGAGGGGATCTTCTAATGGCATCTTTAAAATACTATCTTCTATTTGACCATGTCAAAATTCATAATGCCAATGCCATCTCCAGTCCATTAACTTATGGTTTTCCGGCTATCTCTGGCTTTTTAGGGGCGGTTCATGCTTTAAATCGAAAAATTGAGTCGGATGATCCTATCTATCTGGATGGTGTATTAATCGCTTGTCATGATTGTGATGTACAAGTTTATCGACCTAATAATTATGCGGATTATACATTTCGACTCACTCGCAATCCGTTAGCTAAAAATGGTGATACCCGCTCGATTATCGAAGAAGGTCGGGTTCATTTAGATGTGTCTTTAATTGTTGAGGTGAAAATTGAGGATCGTGAAACCCTCGATGATGTTAATGATCAAGAAAAATTTATTAACCAGATAAGACAAAAGCTCTATCAGCAACGTATTGCTGGTGGTCAAGTTATTGAGATTGAATCAGTAGGATTATATTCAGCTTCAGAATCTCTTGATGATTTAACTCAAGCTTTATTACCTGCTTTTGTCTTAGTTGAAGCGCAGCAAGATTTACAGGAAATCACTGCCGAGCTACAACAAAAAGATCCGAATGCCACTGCACTTGATGCATTAGTTGAAACTGCCATGTTGCATCATCATCCACAAGAAAAAGATCAGTGGCAAACCACCTCGGTCAAGCAGGGACGAGGTTGGTTAGTGCCAATACCCCTTGGTTATCAAGCTATTTCACCACTGTTTGAAGCAGGAAAGGTTGAACATGCCCGTAGTAATGAGCATCCAACGCAATTTGTCGAATGTATTTATGGATTAGGTAAGTGGGTATTTCCACTAAGGTTACAAGACAATTTATCTCAAGCATTTTGGCGTTATAAATGCAGCGAACTGCAATCGAATGACGCAGATATATATATTATTAATCAAGATTAATTAAACAAGTTTAGCATTGAAAAAAAGGAATGAATTATGAGTAAAGATAAAATCACCACCGCATCAGTATTAGCCTTTGAACGTAGTTTTGATATTTCTGATGCCATTTTTGCCCAGCAAAATAGCCATGATGACCAAAAATTAACACCAGTTTTATTATCTGAAAAATCTGTTCGCGGTACCATTTCGAATCGGCTTAAAAATGCTTTAGCAAATGATCCGGCTAAATTAGATGCTGAAATTCAAAAACCTAATTTACAAACAGTCGATGTTGCAGCACTTGATGCCGATAAAGATACCTTAGTGGTTAAATGGAGCTGTAAAGTACTACCTTTCTTAGGTTCGCCATCAGTCTGTAATGATATTGATTACCAAGAAGAGTTAACCAAAACAACCCAAAGCTATATCAAATCAGAAGGGTTACAAGCACTAGCGAAACGTTATGCAATTAATATATTAAATGGCCGTTGGTTATGGCGTAATCGTATGGCTGCTGAACAAATCAGTATTAGCATTACTCGTAAAAAAGATGACAAAATAGCAACGATTGAAGTGAGTGATGTTAAGCAATATCAATTAAATTCATTTGATTGTGATGACAAATCGGTAAATGACCTCGCTGCTTTGATTGAAGCTGGCTTATTAGGCAAAGAGTTCGTTATCTTTAATATTCAAGCCAAATTAAAAATGGGATTAGGGCAAGAGGTCTATCCATCACAAGAATTGATTTTGGATACAGGTAAAGAAAAAAGCAAAGTCCTGTATGAAAAAAATGGTCAAGCAGCAATGCACTCGCAAAAAATCAGCAATGCCATTCGAACCATTGACACTTGGTATGCTGAAAACGCCGAGTTTCCGATTGCCATTGAACCTTATGGTGCAGTTACCACTATGGGACATGCTTTTAGACAACCTAAACAAAAACAGGATTTTTATACCTTATTTGATAATTGGGTACTGAAAGGTGAAAAACCAACGCTTGAACAACAACATTATGTTATCGCAGTTCTGATTCGTGGTGGTGTATTTGGTGCTAGTGGTAAGGAGTAATATTATGCTTACTCACTATTTTGAACTACGGGCAATTCCACAACTGGAGATAACTGAAACTGAAGTGATTAATCAAGTTATGCAATCACTGCATCAGGTGTTAGTTAATCATCAAGGCAATATTGCGGTTAGCTTTCCTTGTTATAATGTACACAGAACATTAGGCGGGATTATCCGGTTATTTGGCGATGAAGCGCAGTTACAACAATTTAAAACGGCTTTACAGCGGCATGCCGTAGTTAGTGATTACACATTAGCTTTGCCAATAGCATCTGTACCAACTAGCGTTAAAGGTTACCTACGCTTAATTCGTATCAATCCTAAAGGACAAAGTGCGTTAAGACGAGCCGAAAAACGTTTAACCGCACAAGGTAAATGGTCAGCCGAGGTAAAAAGCAAAATGGTTGAAAAATGGGGTAGCGTTCATTTGAACTATCCACACCTTCATTTTGCTAGCAAAAGCACTGGGCAACACTTTATTATGTGGCTGAAACAACAAAAATGTGCAACGGCTGTTGAAGGAACATTTAATAGTTACGGACTCAGCAAAACAGCAACTGTTCCTGATTTTTAACTAAATAATAAGGGCATTATTATAATGCCCTTAGCTGCCAATAATTAACAATATTAACGGCACAAATTTTGAGGAGCGTACTTTTTAAAGCTAAAAAATTTGAGGAAAGGGGTTTTTAAAACCTAAATACCATGCAGTGTTAACCCTTTTTTTTAACTAAAAATAAAATTTTTAAAAATCAATTAATTGAAAAGCCTCCAAAAAAAAGGTTTTTGCAAAGTAAAATAGACTTTGCCTTTTGCACAACAATGTTTATAGTATTTGGGGTTCTACTTCAAGGCTGCATAAGCCGTTTAGAAATGAACTAATAAAAGCGGCTCAAGCGCTTTATTCTTCAAGGCTGCATAAGCCGTTTAGAAATGATACAAAGTCATACAGATCACTAGTTTTTCCTTCAAGGCTGCATAAGCCGTTTAGAAAAGTTGTTAGGAAAATTTAATAAACATAGAGAGTTTCAAGGCTGCATAAGCCGTTTAGAAAATGTAAATAACTTTATCTTAACCAGCTATAACATCAGCTAGGGCCAATAATAAAAGTTTTTTATCAATCAGTTTAGTGCTTCTCATTTAGCGACTTTAGCAATGTGCTGACAACTGAGTGAGATTAGCATGACAAACAGGGATGTTTGACAAGGCTGCTCTTTGTCAGGAACAAATCACAGCCGGTGCGTTAAGAGCGAACGAAGGCAATTACATCGTAACCACTTGCGAGGTTGCCGCGGGAGTTGGTAAAGATGATTCGCGTAAACCCACTTTACTCGGACGTTATCGCCGTAAAGAACTAGCTACCAAACAACAAAACGTCCGAAACTCACCGAATAAAAAAATTTGAGGAGCGGGGTTTTTTAAGAGTAAAATCCATCCGATAAATCACTAAAACCAGCGATAACATCAGCTAGGGCCAATAATAAAAGTTTATTTTTATCAATCAGTTTAGTGCTTCTCATTTAGCGACATTAGCAAAGTGCTGACAACGGAGTGAGATTAGCATGACAAACAGGGATGTTTGGCAAGGCTGCTCTTTGTCAGGAACAAATCACAGCCGGTGCGTTAAGAGCGAACGAAGGCAGTTACATCGTAACCACTTGCGAGGTCGCCGCGGGAGTTGGTAAAGATGATTCGCGTAAACCCACTTTACTCGGACGTTATCGCCGTATAGAACTAGCTATTAAACAACAAAACGTCCGAAACTCACCGAATAAAAAAATTTGAGGAGCGGGGTTTTTAAAGCCCAAAATCTTCCAAAAAAACAATTCTAAGGTGTTAGGTTGCGCAAAAACAGCTATTTGCCTTTTGCTGTACAATCTCCCAGACAATGTTTATAGTAGTTTATATTCTGAATTAATATTGGTTTTAATTACTAACGATATTATGAAGCTTCAACAGTTACGTTACATTTTAGAAATTGCCCGCTCAGGCTCAATCAATGAGGCTGCTAAAAATTTGTATATTACTCAACCAAGTTTATCAACTGCAGTGAAGGAGTTGGAAGCTGAATTTGGTATTGAAATTTTTGTACGGACATCTAAAGGAGTTTCATTATCGACTGATGGAGTTGAATTTTTAGGTTATGCAAAACAGGTTTTAGATCAAGCTCAGCTACTAGAACAGCACTATGCCAAAAAAGTACCTTCCAAACAACTGTGTAGCATTTCAACCCAACATTATGCATTTGCGGTAAACGCTTTTGTTAATTTAATCAAAAAGAATCATACTGATGAATATGAGTTTACCCTACGTGAAACTCGCACTTACGATATTATAACTGATGTTGCTAATTTACGTAGTGAAGTAGGTATTTTGTATCTAACTGATTTTAATCAAAAAGTTATTTTACGCTTGCTTAAAGAACATCGTTTAACTTTTAATCCACTATTTGAGGCTGATCCACATGTATTTATCAGTACCAATCATCCTTTGGCGGCCATGAAGTCTTTAACGTTAGATGATTTAGAGGATTTCCCCTATCTTTCATTTGAACAAGGCGAATATAACTCTTTTTATTTTTCCGAAGAGATTTTAAGTACTGTGTATCATAAAAAGAGTATTCATGTCAGTGATAGGGCAACGTTATTTAATTTATTGCATGGATTAAATGGTTATACAATTAGTACTGGTGTGCTCAGTACTGATTTAAATGGTTCAGACATTCTATCTATCCCTTTAGATGTCGAAGAAAAGATATTAATTGGTTGGATAACATCACAAAAAGCACAGCTAAGTTTATCGGCACAAAATTATATCGAAGCGTTGAAAAAGCTTATTCAAGAAGAGTATGGTTTTAAGCTTAAATAAGCGTTTGCGATTAATAAATCAAATTGCTATTTTAGTAAATTCCAGTATAATTGCGCACGATTCATATATTTATTATATGGATGCCGAGGAATGTCTGAATTAGAGATCGGTCATTCCATTTTTTATATTTATTTTAAGAGGTTTATTATGTCTCTAACTGTAGAAGCTAAAGCGAAAATCGTTGCTGAATATGGTCGTGGTGCTAACGACACTGGTTCAACTGAAGTTCAAGTTGCTCTTTTAACTGCACGCATTAATGACTTACAAGGTCATTTTTCTGAGCATAAAAAAGATCACCATAGCCGCCGTGGTTTATTACGCATGGTGTCTAGCCGTCGTAAATTATTAGATTATTTACGTCGTAAAGACTTTGAACGTTATAGCCAATTAATTCAAAGACTAGGTTTACGTCGCTAATTATTTATCTACTTGAAAAGAGGCTTAGGCCTCTTTTTTCGTTGTGAAAATTCAAGGCTTTGATATAATGCAGAGTCCGAAAAGCTAAATAAATGCTTTGAAGATAGAAATTAATAAAATAAAAGATTGTATCTCATGTTTCGCGCGACTAATGAGAGCTCTATAGTTTATAGATTTGTCATTAGTCGTGACAGTGAAATAATCTTTTGTTTAGTATCCCACACATAGTTGAAGTGTGTATCAATATGTTCCAGCGTCATGCTGCTTCCTGTCGAAATATCAAACTTCAACGTGATTTATTACAAGAGGACATTATTTTGTTTAATCCGACATATCAAAAATTCCAATATGGTCGCCATACTGTTACTTTAGAAACGGGTATTATGGCGCGTCAAGCAACTGCTGCAGTTATGGTTAACATGGACGATACTGCGGTATTTGTCACTGTAGTTGCTAATAAAAAAGTTAAAGAAGGACAAGACTTTTTCCCTTTAACCGTTAACTATCAAGAACGTACTTATGCTGCTGGTCGTATTCCTGGTGGCTTTTTCAAACGTGAAGGTCGCCCAAGTGAAGGCGAAACATTAATTGCCCGTTTAATCGACCGTCCACTTCGTCCATTATTTCCTGAAGGTTTTGTCAATGAAATTCAAATCATTGCAACAGTGGTATCAGTGAATCCTGAAGTAAGCCCTGATTTAGTTGCTATGATTGGTGCATCAGCTGCACTTTGTTTATCTGGCGTTCCTTTCCATGGCCCAATTGGTGCTGCTCGTGTAGGCTTTATCAATGATGAATTTGTGTTAAATCCATCAGTAAAAGAATTAGCAACTAGTCGTTTAGATTTAGTTGTAGCAGGTACCAAAAGTGCTGTATTAATGGTTGAATCAGAAGCTGATTTATTAACTGAAGACCAAATGTTAGCGGCAGTGGTATTTGGGCATGATCAACAACAAGTTGTAATTGATAATATCAATGAATTTGTTGCTAAAGCGAATTGTGAAAAATGGGATTGGGTTGCACCAGCTAAAAATGAAGAGCTATTTAATGCGGTTTCTGAATTAGCTAAAGATCGTTTAGGTGAAGCTTATCGTATTACTGAAAAACAAGCTCGTTATGCGCAAATCGATTTAATTAAAGAAGAAGTGTTAGCAGCACTTAAAGAAAAAGATGAAGAACTTGACGAAAATGAAGTTATTAACATTATTGTTGATTTAGAAAGCCAAATTGTTCGTCAACGTGTTATTGCTGGTGAACCACGTATCGATGGTCGTGAAAAAGATATGATTCGTGCTCTGGATATTCGTACCAATGTATTACCAAGAACTCATGGTAGCGCATTATTTACTCGTGGCGAAACGCAAGCATTAGTTACCGCAACTTTAGGTACTGAACGTGATGCACAGATCATTGATGAGTTAACTGGTGAATATACCGAACGTTTCCTTTTACATTATAACTTCCCTCCATATTCAGTTGGTGAAACAGGTATGGTTGGTTCACCAAAACGTCGTGAAATTGGTCATGGTCGTTTAGCAAAACGTGGTGTTGCTGCGGTAATGCCAAGCAAAGAAGAATTTCCATATACTGTACGTGTAGTTTCTGAAATTACTGAATCTAATGGATCTTCTTCAATGGCTTCAGTTTGTGGCGCATCATTAGCATTAATGGATGCTGGTGTACCAATTAAGTCTTCTGTTGCTGGTATTGCAATGGGCCTTGTTAAAGAAGGTGATAACTTTGTAGTATTATCTGATATTTTAGGTGATGAAGACCATCTTGGTGATATGGACTTTAAAGTAGCTGGTACCCGTGAAGGTGTAAGTGCACTACAAATGGATATCAAAATTGAAGGTATCACTAAAGAAATTATGCAAGTTGCATTAAACCAAGCTAAAGGTGCACGTTTGCATATTTTAGGGGTAATGGAACAAGCGATTAATAAACCTCGTCAAGAGATATCTGAATTTGCTCCTCGTATCTATACGATGAATGTTAATCCAGATAAAATTCGTGATATCATCGGTAAAGGTGGTGCAACGATTCGTGCATTAACTGAAGAAACCGGTACTACTATTGAAATTGCAGATGATGGTACAGTGAAAATTGCAGCATCTGATGGTAATAAAGCACAAGATGCAATCGCACGTATCAATAATTTAGTTGCTGATGTTGAAATCGGTAAAATCTATACTGGTAAAGTAACACGTATTGTTGATTTTGGTGCTTTCGTTTCAGTTATTGGTGGAAAAGAAGGACTTGTTCACGTTTCACAAATCGCTGATCATCGAGTGGAAAAAGTTGCTGACTACTTAAAAGTAGGTCAAGAAGTGAATGTTAAAGTACTAGAAATTGATCGCCAAGGTCGAATTCGTTTAAGTATGAAAGATGCAGTTGAGTCTACACCAGAAGTTACGCCAACTGCTGAATAAAATCTGATCCACTAGGAGCTTAATATGAGATTATTCAACCTGAGAATGTTGTGCTGTATTTTTGCAGTCATTATCTTGTCAGGTTGTTCTAATTCTCTACCTTTACTTGCTGTTCCTGAGCAAGTTTCGTATGATGATGAGTTGAAAATAGCTGAAATAAGTCAACAGTTATCAAGACGAGATCTTGATACTGTTTCTCGAATGCAACTGATTTTCGAACGAGGAATTGTTTACGATTCATTAGGTTTTAAAGCATTTGCACAAAGTGATTTTAATCACCTTTTAAGTTTTAATCCTGAAATACCTGATGTTTATAATTTTCTTGGTACTTATGCACTAAGAGATGGTGATTTCGATAATGCTATGATGGCATTTAATACTACACTAGAAATAGATCCATCTTATGCTTTTGCTTATTTGAATCGTGCAATTACTTTATATCGTACAGGACATTATCAAGCTGCACAGCTTGATGCACAAAAATTCTATCAATATGATGTCAACGAACCTATTCGTGTTTTATGGCTTTATTTGATTGAAAAAGAAATAGATAAACAAGCTGCCCTAGCTCAGTTGCAAAATCGTTACGATAAACTAAACGATAAAATGAGTTATGGTGGTGATATCATTGCATTTTATTTAGGTAATATTAGTGAATCTAAATTAATGCAAAACCTTCAACAAGGTGTTGAAAATGACCGGCAATTAGCCGAACGCCTATGTGAAGCGTACTTTTATTTAGGTAAATATTACCTAGGTAAAGGTAACAATGAGCGTGCCAAAATATTATTTAAATATGCTTTAGCTAATAATATTTATAACTTTGTTGAACATCAACAGGCACTCTACGAAATTAAGTTACTTGAAGAAAAGTAACAAGGGTCATGCCAGTTTTAAAAGTGAAAATATTGTTATAGCGTAGTTCTGATTTGCCCATGATATTCTCAATTATTTTTATGCTATCTATCTTTTGTATTAAATAAAGTAATTATTTAAGCAACAGTTATGCATGTTTGATTGTTGATTATTGGCAGTTAGTTATTGGGGTGAGTTGTAAATTTTCAATTTAGTGAGCTGGCATAAATTTATATAGTGTTTTATTTAGGTAATGTAATATTTTATGAGCAATATTGTAATCCTCATAAATTATCTTGATTAGTAATTATCAGGTTTGTTGCTAACTTAAAATTAAGCCTATATATCCAATTTGCAAGCGAGTTTACATGACAACAGAAATATCTTTTATTGACCTTGGTTTATCTGAGGAAATCCTTAACGCATTAAATGATCTTGGTTTTACTAAACCATCGCCAATCCAAGCAGAATGTATTCCTTTACTTTTACAAGGGAACGATGTGTTGGGTATGGCACAAACTGGTAGTGGTAAAACTGCTGCTTTTTCCATTCCTTTTTTGATGAATATTGATGCTAATTTAAAAGCACCACAATTATTGGTTTTAGCACCAACTCGTGAATTGGCAATTCAAGTTGCTGATGCCTGTGCTGAATATGCAAAATATGTGAAAGGAGTAAAAGTTTTACCACTGTATGGTGGTCAACGTTATGACGTGCAATTACGTGCATTAAAACAAGGTCCACAAATTGTAGTGGGTACTCCAGGTCGATTGTTAGATCATTTAAATCGTAAAACATTAGATCTTTCAAACCTTAAAGGTTTAGTTTTAGATGAAGCCGACGAAATGTTAAGAATGGGCTTTATTGATGATGTTGAAAGTATTATGGCTACGATCCCAGAAGATCATCAAACAGCACTATTTTCAGCAACAATGCCGGCACCAATTCGTCGTATTACTAAACGTTTTATGCATAACCCGAAAGAAGTACAAATTAAAGGTACTAATCAAACTGCACCAGATATTGATCAAAGCTATTGGTTAGTACGCGGTATGCGTAAAAACGAAGCAATTGTACGTTTTTTAGAAGCTGAGGATTTTGATGCAGCAATTATTTTTGTTCGTACCAAAACAGCAACATTAGATGTCGCCGAAGTATTAGAAAAAAATGGTTATAGTTGTGCTGCTTTGAATGGTGATATGACTCAGCAACTTCGTGAGCAAACCCTTGATCGTTTACGTAATGGTCGATTAGATATCCTAATTGCAACTGATGTGGCTGCTCGAGGTTTAGATGTTGAGCGTATCAGTTTAGTTATTAACTATGATATCACTCTTGATTCAGAATCTTATGTTCACCGTATTGGGCGAACTGGTCGTGCAGGTCGTGCAGGACGAGCAATTTTATTTGTTGATAGTCGTGAACGCCGTTTACTTAAGAATATTGAACAAACAATTAAAAAGCCGATTCCTGAAGTAGCATTACCATCTAAAGAGTTGCTTGAAAAACGTCGTTTAGCGAAATTTAGTCAGAAAATTCAGCAACAATTAGAAAGTGCCGATTTAGATCAATATCAAGCGTTATTAGAGCAAATCCAAGCAGATAGTGGCGCAGATCTTGAAACGATTGCAACAGCATTATTGAGATTAGCTCAGAGTGATCGTCCGTTGATTCTACCGCCAGATCCAGTATTTAAACCATCAAGAGAATTTCGTGATCGTGATAATCGAAATGGTGAACGTCGCTTACGTGGCGATAATCGTGAATCACCAAAACGTCGTGAACGCCGAGATGTGGGTGAAATGGATATGTATCGTATCGAAATTGGTAAAGAAAACGGTGTTGAAGTGCGTCATATTGTTGGTGCAATTGCTAATGAAGCCGATATTAGTAGTCGCTATATTGGTAATATCAAACTTTATGAAACTTATTCAACCGTTGAGTTACCAAAAGGCATGCCGAAAGATATCCTTAAGCATTTTGAACGGGTTAGAGTACTTAATCAACCAATGAAAATGAGCTTGGTAGCAGGTAAGCCATCTGAAGCTAAACGTGGACGTAAAAGTAGTAAAACAGAATCTAATGACAAAGGTTTTGCGAAAAAACGTGGCCGTCCTAGCGCACCTAAGTTCTAATATTTTTTAGGTTTGCTTCTTAAGAACCTCTGCCAAATGGCAGGGGTTTTTTATTGTTTATCTTTTAGATTGTTACCTGCATTTTTTGGCAAGGTAATAAAGTCAATCATTGCTAACAAGGTCATTCCTGCTACCATTAATAGTGCTAAGCTAAAATCTTCTACCATTAAACCAGTTTGGCTATGGCCATTATAGCTAGATGCAATAAATAGAAATAAAGCACTTAACACAATGCCGAGTACGTTATTTAGCTGCTGGAAAATGGTAGATAAAATGTTAGCGCTCTGTATTTCTGTTTTATCAATTTCTGAAAAACTAAGCGTGGTGATGGTAGTAAATTGAATAGAACGAGCACCACCGGAAAAGAATAGCACTAATATAATCCAGATGATAGGTGTTTGTGGCGTGAAAAGCGCACATAACACAAAACTTGAAGATAATAATAGCCCATTGATAATCAGAATTTTGCGGAATCCAAACTTATGAATTAAAGGTGTGTTTACTGTTTTAAGCAGGATATTGCCGGCAAATAATGATAGCAGTAGTGAACCTGCAGTTAACGGTGACCAACCAAAACCGACTTGAAACATTAGTGGTAAGATAAACGGAGCACTATTTAAGCCAATACGTATTAATGAACCACCAAAAAAGGTCATTCTAAATGTACGTTTAGAAAAGGCATATAGACTAATTAATGGGTGTTGAGTATGAGCTAAATGATAGTAGGCAAAGATTAATATTAGGCTACCAACCAAAGATAGTGTTACGCCTACCCAGAGACTACTATTTGAATGAGAAATCATTTCAAGCCCATAAACAAATAGTAGTAGGCCTAAACCACAAGTGATAAATCCAACACTGTCAAATGTACGTTTTTCAGGTAATTCTTTGGGTAATAATCGATGAGCAAAAAATAGGGCGATAAAACCTAATGGAATATTAAGAAGAAATATCCAGTGCCATGTTAGATATTGAGCAAAGAAGCCACCAATAATCGGCCCCATTAATGGCGCAATTAAGCCTGGCCAAACTAAAATAGAAATAGTGCTGACTAAATGTTGTTTTTCCGTTCGACTTAATACCACCGTTCTGCCTACAGGCACCATTAATGATCCACCTAAACCTTGAATTAATCTTGCGATGGTAAACATGGTCAGATTAGTCGATATGGCACACAATATTGATGCTAACATAAATAAAATAATCGAAATCGAAAAGACTCGATAGGCGGTGAAACGGTTAGCGATCCAGCCACTGGCAGGTAAACCAATTGTAAGTGCTAGCATATAGGCGCTAATCCCAATAGATAAATCTTGAGGATTGATTAAAAATGATTTTGCCATAGCTGGAATTGCCGTGGTGATCACTGTAGCGTCTAGATTTTCCATGAAAAACGTCGCAGCGACTAAAATCGCCATTTTTCGGACGTGACTATTTTGTTGCATCATGTGGTTTGATTAATTCAGAAAAATAACAATAAAACTTTAATATACGCCAAAAATTTGTGTTGTGGTAAAGGTTTTTAACATTTTGCCCTTAATTGTGATTAAGAGTATACTAATGCCATATTCATCGGTAAAACAGAGGTAGAGGTACACAATGACAGATTCTTTAAATAAATGTAAAGCTAACGAAACACCTGCATGTTGTTGCGTTGATGTAGGTACAATTATAGACAATGAAGATTGTAGTGCAGAATATGAGCATGTTTTTACATCTGAATCAGAAGCAAATGCCAAATTAGCTACATTAACTCAAGCTGCAAAAGCTGTTGAAACAGAGCCTTGTGAAATTAACAGCAGCATCGATAAAGTTGAAAATGGCTATAAATTAACAGCTAAATTTACTTTCTGCTGTGGCGCTGAATGTATGATTTTCCAATTGAAATTACGTTAATTATTCATTTATGAAAGTTTGTATTATGAGACATGGTGAGGCAGGTTTTGCTGCTTCATCTGATGCAAGTCGTACTTTAACTGATTATGGTTTAAAACAAGCCTGTCAGGCTGGACTATGGCTTAATCAACAAAATTTTAAATTTGATTTAGGGTTAGTCAGTCCTTATTTAAGAGCCCAACAGACTTTCACTAAATTATCCTCTCACTGCCGAGTTTCTCAATTCGAAACTGATAATCTTTTGGTACCTGGTGGTAGCCCTTCTCATATTGCTGATTTATTAATGACACTGCCCGATCGTGGTATCGAAAATGTGATTATTGTTTCGCATCTCCCCCTAGTTGGTTATTTGGTTAATGAGTTATGTCCAGATGTTTCACCACCAATGTTTCCTACAGCTGCTATAGCTTGTGTTGATTTATTCACCAATACGGTAGGAAAGCTAGAATGGTTTCATGTAGTGGAATAAAAAAGCTTAACTTATTTGATTTACCTTTAACTGGTCGAACGCTAATCGAAGCGTCAGCAGGAACGGGTAAAACCTATTCGCTCGCATTTATTTATCTGCGATTATTATTGGGGATTGGTAAAAACAGTTATCCCACACCTCTTGATGTTAATCAGATTTTAGTGGTGACCTTTACTAAAGCCGCTACTCAAGAACTGCGATCTCGTATCAGGCAAAATATTCAAGAATTACGATTAGGGTTGTTACAAGGTCATCATGATGATCCAATTTATCAACAATTAATTGATTTAGTTGATGATAGCAACCAAGCAATACAGAAATTAACCCAAGCACAACAATCAATGGATGATGCGGCGATTTATACGATTCATGGTTTTTGTCAACGTATATTGACTAGTCATGCTTTCGAATCAGGTGTACTGTTTGAACAAACATTGATAACTGATGAACAAGATCTAAAGTTACAAGTTGTGCAAGATTTTTGGCGTCACTACTTTGTTCCTCTCGACAAAGCATTAGCCTACCTGATTCTTGACTATTGGCAGGATCCAGAAAGATTGCTATCCGATATCAGACCTTATTTAAATTTTGAATTTGATGAGCAGCAAGAAGAACATATTGATATCAGTGGCAAGATTCAGCAATTTTATCAAAAATATTTTCAGCAGATCAGTCTGATCAAAAAACAGTGGTTAGATTCAATTGCCGATCTGCCAGAAATAATTGCGCAATCAGGCGTTAATAAACAATCCTATAGTAGCCGTAATTTACCTAATTGGTTGGCTAAAGTTACTGCCTGGGCGCAGATGCCAATCCGTTCATTTAAACTGCCTAGTGAGTTAACTAAATTTAGTCAGTCGATTTTAATTGAAAAAACTAAGCAAGGTAAAAATCCTCCGACTCATGCCGTTTTTGAGAGTATTGAAGCGCTATGTAATAGTTCTATTGATTTACGCGGCGAAGTTCTAATGGATATCGTTAAAGTCATTCAAAAGCGTATTTATATTCAGAAGATCAAACGTGGTGAAATGAGTTTTGATGATCTCTTAAGCCAGTTGAACCGAGCTCTACGTGCTAGAAATGGTAATCGATTAGCAGAGAGTATTGCGAAAAAATACTGTGTAGCGCTAATTGATGAATTTCAAGATACCGATCCGGTGCAGTATAAAATTTTTGATCGTATCTATAATCGTTATCCGAAAGAGACTGGGTTACTGTTTATTGGTGATCCTAAACAAGCGATTTATAGCTTCCGTGGTGCAGATATTTTTACATATCTAAAAGCAAAATCATCAACCGGTGAAAATAATTTTACTATGCAGGTCAACCATCGTTCTTCATCATCGATGGTGAATGCGGTTAATGCATTGTTTAATCATCATGATAATCCGTTTATTTTTGAAAATATTCCATTTTTACCAATGGAAAGTGCCGAACGTAATCAACAAAAAGGTTTAATTATCAATAATCAAGAGGTTAATGCTTTAGCGGCATACTTATTACCTGATGAAGTTAGCTCAAAAACGGATTATCAAGAACATATCGCTAACTGTTGTGCTAAGCAGATTGTGACGTGGTTGATGGATCCGACCATTTTATTGAAGGATAAAGATGGTCAACGACCAATTACAACTGCTGATATTGCCATTTTAGTCCGTACCGGATACGAAGCTGAGATTATCCAACAAAAGTTAACCAGTGTTGGAGTTAAAAGCGTTTATTTATCTAATCGGAGTAGTGTCTTTCTGGCTAAAGAAGCACAGGAGGTCCTGTGTTTATTACAAGCAGTGCTTATGCCAGAAAACGAATCGGCTCTACGCTTAGCTTTAATGACGACACTGTTGGGTCAAACCATGACTGAACTTGAGCAAATAACCGACGATCAAGATATATGGGAAGGTTTGATAGAGGAGTTTAAACAGTATCAGATTATCTGGCAATATTATGGTGTGTTAGTCATGTTGCGCCGGATGATGAAAAAACGTCAGTTAGCTGAAAATATATTAGCTAGCCCAAATGGTGAACGTACTTTAACTAATTTGATGCATCTAGGCGAGCTATTGCAAGAAGCGGCCGACGAACTTGATAGTCCACATGCTTTGGTTCGTTGGTTATCAAGACAAATTGTCAGTCCTGATGCAAATTTAGAAAATCATGAGCAACGATTAGAAAGTGATGAAAATTTAGTAAAAATTATTACTATTCATAAATCTAAAGGTTTAGAGTTTCCTATTGTTTGGTTACCATTTGCAGCTCAATTTCGAAATTCAGATAGTCAGTTTTATCATGACAAAAATAATGACTATCAACCAACTTATGCTTGGCTATTAACCGATGAAATAAAACAACAGATTGAAGATGAACGTTTAGCCGAAGATTTACGTTTACTTTATGTTGCTATGACACGTTCAATCTTTCATTGTAGCGTTGGTTTGGCATCATTAAAAAACAGTCAGTCTGCGATTGATTATTTATTAAAAAGTGACTTACGTTCAATTGCTAAATTTGCTGATTTGGTTGAATTACAATTACCTATTTTAGGTGAGCTGTATAATGCTGAATTAGCTGCCAATCTTTCACTTACCGCCAATGTATTTAAACGTAAATTATCTAATAGTTGGCGTGTAACCAGTTATACAGAATTACAAAAACATAATAATATGGTTGGTCTTAATTCAACTATGCTTAGTGATTGGCGTGAAAATAATCTTGAATCCTCCGATTCATTATCAACTGAAGAGCAATATGATATCCATCATTTTCCAAAAGGTGCATATGTGGGTACATTATTGCATTCCATTATGGAAAATTTAACGCCAACTAATGCCGATGATTTGTGCGCTAGTACGATTAAAAAATTGAGTTTACCACCACATTGGTTAACAGTGCTAAGTGATTGGTTGCAACACGTTTTAGCAACGAAACTAAATAAAAAACAAGATCAAGATGGGCCGTTATTAGCCGATGTTTTAAATAGCCAATGTATTAATGAGTTACAATTTTATTTTCCCATTCGTAGTGCAGTGACCAGTAAGCAATTAGATAGTTTATGTAAAGAGTATGATGATTTATCCAAACAATGTCCTTCATTAGATTTTGAAACTGTACAAGGTATGCTAAAAGGATTTATCGATTTAGTGTTTGAGTATCAGGGTAAATATTATATTGTTGATTATAAATCAAATTGGTTAGGTGACGGGGTAGAGGCTTATACCGAGTCAGCATTAAATCAAGTTATGTGTGAGCATCGTTATGAGCTGCAGTATCAAATTTATTGTTTAGCCCTGCATCGATTTTTACGAAGCCGTTTAGCTGATTATCGATATGAAACTCATTTTGGTGGTATTTATTATCTATTTTTACGGGGACTTCCTAAACAAGGGATATTTTATCATCGACCAAAGCAACAGTTTATAGAAAAACTCGATAAGTTATTTGATGGGATAGATTTAACTTAAATAACGAGGCACAAATATTTGTGATTTTGCGATATCTGGACAACAAAATCGTGTTGGTTTTATCGTTAACTATCTATTTATTATGATGATTTTTTTAGTCAGTACCTATTCACTTTTATCATTTGATTGGTAACCGCCAATACGATAATGCATACTTATTTTCAATTATTGTAATATGGCCATTAAGTTAGTAGTTGCTGAGAATTTTTACATGCCTAAACAAATCACTTTTAGATAAAATCATACGCACAAATAAATATTGTTGTTCATTGTTCTTCCTGCTTGCTATCAATTTTTCTATCGTGATCATTTTTTTGATGAAAATACTGATAAATAATCTTTATTTTTGTCTGTTGACCATTTCAGCAATAATCAAATTATTAGATTGTCTTTTCAATAGTTCGTCGTTTAACAATTGTTAATTAATATTATGATTTTACTTGCTAAGCATAAATATTTGTTTGCTAAAAAATAGTTTTACCAATATTTTTTGTAATCGATTACATTAAATTTTATTTAAAAATGTTATAAAAAACAATGAACTTTGACAGAAGTAAAATATTAATGTGACAATTGTCACATTCCAGAGATTTATTTGTTAAATGATCAAGTTTATTGGTTATAGTAAATAAGCTTATTTAATAAGCGTTGGATTGCTACCGTAGCAGTATAACGGGCAAAACCTAAAGCATAGATTATTAATCTACGCTTTAGGTTTTTTTTTGTCTCAATTTTCTGAGACTTCTTTAATCTCTATTAAATAATGAGTAGAAAAAAATGAAATATTTAACTAAAGCAGTATTAAAAGTAAAACCTAAACGAATTGTTTTAATTACTTTACTTGGCTTGTGCTATATACCGAACTCTTTTGCTACTACTCAAGATGAGTTAGAGGCTAGAATATCAATGTTAGAGCAAAAATTATTAGCACTATCTCAAGAGTCAATAGATTTAAAAAAACAAGTTATTGAATCGAATAAACAACTCGCACAATTGAATAAAAATATTCAACAACAACAGGTTGTAATTAATAATCAACAGAAAGCATTGAAAAAACAGAGTGTTGCTGTAGCAAATGTTCAAAACAATGCCGATTCTAAAGTTGTTACACAACATCAGCCCGCACTCGATAATCAAATTGTGTTAATTAATGACGCCAAAGCAAACGGTAGTAAAGACGAGTCAACAGCAACTAAAACAATTAAAAATGCCTATACCCTTTCTGAGTTTAAAGATTTTATCAAAGATGAAATTGGTTTTTCATTTAATGGTTATTTCCGTGGTGGTTGGTCTACTTCAAAAAATGGCAAACCAAAAAATTATGCTGAAGGGGCCCTAGGTAGATTTGGTAATGAGTATGGTGGTTGGTATGATTTGGTATTCAAACAGAAGGTGTATGATGAAGATGGTCATAGGGTTGATGCCATTGTTATGATTGATGGTAATGTAGCTACGAATAAGGCCGCTGGTTTGTTTAATACCCAAGATGATAATATCATGCAGTTTTCTGATATCTATTTATCGACTAAAGGATTTATCCCTGGTTTTCCTGATGCAAATTTATGGGTAGGTAAACATTCACTTCCATATAATGAAATTCAAATGTTGGATTGGAAAACGCAAAAAACCCCTGCAGGTGGGGGAATTGGTATTGAAGGTTTAGATGTAGGCGTTGGTAAACTTGATTTAGCTTTAGTAAGAGCTGACGTTAATGTCAAACAAACTAAAAAAAACGAGGTTGTTGAGAACGGTAAAACTGAAATAAAAGAAGTCACTAAGCGTGAAGAAGTCGATTTAAATGAAGTAGAGTTTCGCTATCGAGATATTCCTTTATGGCAAGATACAACCTTGGCGATTAATGGCCGTTACTCGGCACCAAATAAATCGAAAATCCAGGATAGTGTTAGTGTCAAAAATGCTTGGTTAGGTAGTTTTGTTCTAAGACAAAATAATTTCTTTGGCGGATTTAATCAATTAACCTTACAAACTGCAACTAATTCAGTGGCTTCTCAATTAGCTAATATTAATACTAATAACCCTGAATTTGCAGCTAATTCTGATAACGATTATATTGGTACACATACTGGCGGTAAGGCTTATCGTTTAGTATCTGAAGGTGAGGCTTATTTAGCTGATAAAGTCATAGTCGCTCACGCTTTAGCACTTACAACAGGTAACGATGTCTATTCGTATGATTTGAGTTCAGCTCATACCGATTTTACTAGTTTCAAATCGGCAATCAGACCTGCTTATATTTGGGATACTTACAATCAAAGTGGTGTCGAGTTAGGTTACTTTAAACAAAAAAATAAAGTTAAAGGTAAAAATTATACTGAAGAAGGTGTCAAAACAACACTCTTCCATTCGTTTAAAGTGGGTGAGAGCATTTTAACTTCAAGACCTGATATTCGTTTTTATGTTTCTTATATAGAATCAATGCAAAATGAAATTAGTAAATTTGACTTTAATGGCAAAGAAAACCAAATTAGCTTTGGTGTGCAAACCGAAGTTTGGTTTTAGATAATCTTGTCAGGGTGAAATATAATATTAATGTCGAAAACGATAATTATAGGTTTTCGACATTTTCTAAGAGATTTGTTAGCTTTAAACTTAATATATTAGCCGATATTGTTAACTGAGTATCGCTTTGTTAACGTTGGAATAAATACATTAATTAAGTTCGTCGGAGGCGGCTCTCCTTTTGCTAATCGTAATGCAAGTTCAGCAGCTTGTTCGGCCATTGTGTGTAGTGGATAACGAATGGTTGTTAGCTTAGGATGTAGATACCGAGCAATTAAAAGATCATCAAAGCCAATAATTGAAACATCATTCGGAATTTTTATATCATTATCATATAATACTGACATAGCCCCAGCTGCCATTGAATCATTGTAACAGGCAATTGCCGTAATTTGTCGATTTCGTTCTAAAAGAGACATCATGGCTTGTTCTCCACCTTCTTCATTAGGCGAAGCGAAGGCAATAAAGTTATCATTAATATCAATATTATGTTCGATTAATGCATCTTTATAGCCCTGCAATCTATCTATTGCATCAGATATGCTATGTTTAGAACTTAAATATCCAATGTTGGTATGACCATGCTGAATTAAATGTTTAACTGCTAGGTATGAGCCATAACGACTATCAAGCGCAATACAGCGTTTTTCAAAACCTTTTAATATCCGATTAATTAGAACCATACCAGGTATTTGTTGCATTAATTTTATTAATTGATCATCGGGTAACATTTTTGCATGCACAACTAAAGAAGAACAACGATGTTCTATAAGATTGGTTATAGCTCTATATTCTTGCTGTTTATTATGATATCCATTACCAATCAGCAAAAAATGGCCGTTTTTCGCTGCAACTTTTTCAACAGTACTAATCATTGCGCCAGAAAATGGATCGGATAGGTCTGCTACCACGATGCCAATAGTATTAGAGTTTTGTTGGGATAACGCTCGGGCGTTAGCATCAGGATAATAATTTAATTTTTCCATGGCTTTTTTTACTGTTTCACGAGTTTTATCACTTACATTGTCAGCGTTATTAATCACCCGTGATACCGTTGCAACGGAAACCTTTGCTAGCTTTGCAACATCTTTTATTGTCGCCATAAAAAATCCTTTTAACTTTTTAACTCATTGCCAATATAGAGTTTTTAGATTATCGATTGGTTAGAATAAATAGCTCGTCAATTGGCGGAAAACCTAAGATTCAAATATTTCGATTATATTTGCTATTGATACAACCTGTAATATTCTGAATATCTACTTAACTGGTTATAATAGAACAAAATTTTTAGTTTGCCAATAAGCTCATTTTTATATGAATCGTTTCAGTAAAAAAATATTAATGTAGCAGATTGAGAATATTAAGTTGTAAAATTTAATGGAAAAATTACACACCTTAGTTTGTTATTACTCCTATTAACATGGTGTAACTAGGTTTAGTTCTAGTAATAGTAAATAAATATTCATTAACCAATGGTGTTGGATAATAGATTGCATAGCATAATTATTGATTATTAAATCGATATTTTGCTGAGTTTTAAAATTTTTATCTGATGTAGTTCATTAGTAATCATATTAGTAATGCTAATTTAGCTCTCAACGAATCAGTTGTTTATGTAAATTTAGCAATGATAAATATGTAAATACTTTTTGCTGCCAATTTGTTACATGATAATTTTATATTACAAGACTGCTATCAAGCTTTAATTAGATGCTCTCCCATTTAAGAAAGAGCTTATTTTAATGTTAATTGATAAATCCCGTACAGTTACTATCAGTACAATTATCACATGGATATTTATTGTAATGTAATCGATTACATTATGAGTAATAAATAGCATAGGTTTGACTGGTTAAAATGCTCCATATATCTAGGTTATTTAAGATAGATATATTTATAATTATTTTTCTAATATTAATATTATGATTTTTAATTGATTGATATCATTAAGTTGTTCTTTTTTATTCATATAGTGAATCGATATATTCGATTTTATTCGTTTATTAATAAAGAGTTAAACTTCACAAATTTTTATTACAAATGGTTGTGCGAAAAGCCTACATTTTGTGTTATTATGTTTTTATTATGGGTAAAATTTTAAAATATCATGAAAAAACAGAATATTATTACTTTACTTTCTTTTATTGCTGTAGCTTTTAGTGCCAATGCTGTTGATAAATATGTTACTGAAAATGTTGATATTTATCTACGTCGTGGCCCAGGTTCACAATATGCCTATTCAAACGCAGTTAAAGCCGGTCAAAAAGTAATTGAACTTGAAAAAAGTGCTGATGGCAAATATACAAGGATACAGCTTTCTAATGGTAATTCAGCTTGGATTGAGTCTAATAAATTAAAAGATCAACCTAGTTTTAAAGAACTTGTGCCATCATTAGAAGCACAACTCGCTGAGTATAAAGATAAAGTTGATAATGCAGAAAAAAATCAACAAAATGCCATCCGAGATTATGCGGAAAAACTACAAAAAGCTGAACAAACGATTGAAAGCCTACAAGCTAAGAATAATGAGTTAGAACAACTTAATAAACAGCAAGATATGAAGCTTGAGTCTATGTTAAATCAAGTTGATGATAAGCGCCGTGATCTGATTGTAACTTGGTTTACTTATGGTGGCTTAGTTGCTGGTGGTGGTTTCCTTCTAGGTCTTATTTTGCCGGCTATTATGCCTGGTCGTCGTAAAAAAGATCGTTGGATGCGTTAAATGAGTAAAATCTATCTTGTTGGTGGTTCAGTTAGAGATAGATTGCTACATCTCCCTGTTGTTGATCGAGATTGGGTTGTGGTTGGTGCAACCCCAGATGAACTTCTGGCATTAGGTTACCAACAAGTTGGTAAAGATTTTCCTGTTTTTTTACACCCTAAAACTAAAGAAGAGTATGCTTTGGCTCGAACAGAGCGGAAATCAGGTAAAGGCTATACAGGCTTTATATGTGACTTTAGTAAAGATATTACTTTAGAGCAAGATCTTATTCGACGAGATCTTACTATAAATGCGATTGCCATGGATCAAGAAGGCAATATTGTCGATCCTTATCATGGTGTTAATGATATTAAGCTTAAATTATTACGCCATGTTTCTCCTGCGTTCAGAGAAGATCCGCTACGAATTTTACGTGTGGCTCGTTTTGCTGCCCGTTATCACCATTTAGGTTTTAGAATCGTTGCTGAAACGAGTAATTTAATGAAAGAGATGGTCTCTGCAGGTGAAATAAATACCCTTACAGCAGAAAGAGTATGGAAAGAGACTGAAAAGGCGCTAGCGACTGAGGATCCTCAAGTTTATTTTCAAGTATTGGAACAATGTGGTGCTTTAGCGTTATTATTTCCATCTCTCAAACTTTCCAGCGCTATTACTGATGCATTAAAAAAATCGACTTTATTGACTGATGATTTGACTGTGCGCTTTGCAGTCTTGTGTAGTGAGTTTGCATCCAAAACTGAGCTAGAAAAGCTTTGTTTACAAATTAAAGCCCCCAATCAATATACGAAATTAGCAATTATGGTACAGCAATTTCACAATAGTGTTGCTAATGTGACACAGTTAACTGCGGAACAAATTATCGAATTGTTCAATAAAATAGATGTATGGCGCAATCCAGCCCATCTTAATCAATTGATAATTGCTAGCCAATCTTATGCTAAAAAGGAATTATTTCCTCAAGCTCAATACCTTGAACAAGCATATAAATTAGCTCTAGCTGTCGATGTTCAAAATATTATTGCCGAAGGTTATACTGGAAAGTTAATTCATAATGAGTTACAAAAAAGGCGAATTGAAGTGTTATTAAACGGTATTTGATTGCATCTTAATCAATCGTCACTTTTTTTTAAAATATCTAAAAAAAAGGGTTGACGATTTGCCGTAACACAAGCATAATGCGCCTCGCAGTGTTGGTTATGACGTTGCGAATGAAATGGCTACGTAGCTCAGCTGGTTAGAGCACATCACTCATAATGATGGGGTCACAGGTTCGAATCCCGTCGTAGCCACCATTAAGGTTAGTTTGTATTTTTACCGAAAGTATACAGTGCGGGTGTGGCGAAATTGGTAGACGCACCAGATTTAGGTTCTGGCGCCGCAAGGTGTGTGAGTTCAAGTCTCTCCACCCGCACCATTTTAATCTTAATGTCTATCCTTTATTGGGGTATAGCCAAGCGGTAAGGCAGCGGGTTTTGATCCCGCCACGCCCAGGTTCGAATCCTGGTACCCCAGCCATTCCAATCTGCTCATATTTTTATATCTGACTTTTTAGTCTATTTTTTATATTGGAACTTTGCCACTATAATCAATTCTATAAAAATATGCGGAATTAGTAGATTTACTAGATATCTAATCTCCATTCATATTGGGGTATAGCCAAGCGGTAAGGCAGCGGGTTTTGATCCCGCCATGCCCAGGTTCGAATCCTGGTACCCCAGCCATTTAATTTTCAAACATTATCTATGTATCACTTTTTTGAGTGAATTAATAATCATCTTTGAAAAATTAGCCACTATTTATTTTTTGATTAAGTTTACTTGTCTTATTTAGTATATAAATGAAGAGTTGCTTTTAACAGTAAATACTAAAGTAGATTATCTGCTTTTTAAAAGCTAAATTAGAATTATTCTAACTATAATAAGAATAAAAATTGCGCTATACCTTCTTATAACGCAATTTATGAATGTATTTTCTATTTCAGCACACAAACAAAATATAATTCATTATCTTTTAACTGCCATTCAATAGCGCCTTTTGTTGCACCTACTGCATATTGGTTATTACTATCTCTTTCGTCCGAAGTCCAATATAAACGTCCTTTAGGGAAATGGTTGCCGGGATAGGTGTGATGATAATAGTTTTCTTCGTTAGTTACATCACCCCATTCAGCTAAAAGATTGTTTCCAACCCGACGATAATAGTGATTTGTTGTAATAGCTAGACAATTATCTGAGTTATTATCAGACTGGCAAGCACCACCACTCGTTATAAGACTTTGGTCACTATTGGTTAAATCTTCAATAGATGGAATGATATAGTTTCCCTGACAAATACTTCTACGTTGATTATAAGGATAAAAATCTTGGCTGGGTGCGGAAAACCATTTCTTAATAGTAAACGAATAAATATCTTCACCGTTGGATTTTATAGAAAATGTAGGATTTGCTTCAGTGGCTTCTCCTAGCAATTTGACTTGAACAGCCGTGTTAGCTAGGTGGCTATCTACATCATTATCACTAATTTTTTTTATCTCTACATTTACTCCCTTTGAACTATTTGATGATGTTATTGTCGATAAATCAAATGGTACGCCAGCTATAAACATGAGAAATCGTGCTTGATCAAACCCTGTATTTGGAAAACCACCAGAACTGACTTTATTAACGAAACCAGAATCAACTATGTATTGATTGTTATCGCCCCAAGTTAAATGGGCCCAGTCGCCAGTATAATCTCTATTTTCGAAAGGAAATGAGTTTACAATTGATGGTCGATTGGCACAAACGGTAGGTTTGATCGCATTGTAAATCAAAAAATCACTCTTGGGCGTAGAATAAATTGTATAATTTGGTATGCCATATTCAGAGACTAAAGCGATGGTGCCTGAAATTCTGATATACGGATTCCACCCCAACCGTGCTAGTTCACAAAAGGTTCTATCTCTATCTGGTTCCAATAATAAATAAGATATATTGGCTGCTCGATAGAACCAATCTATTTTAAAACCGTCATCAGGTGGGGTTATTTTGGCTATAACATCGCCGTCATCATCAGAGACATTCTGGCTATCAATTGGATTAGTAGGTGAAAATGGCATTATTATAGGTTCAAAACCATAATCAGACTTTAACATCGTTAACAATTGATTGGGTGTGGTGGTATTAGGATCAACCTGAGGGAAATTTATGGATTTTATTGTGTCATTTAAACTATTCAATTCAGCGTTTATTGTAGTTTGTAATTTTACTCCAAAATAGTGAAAGTTTTGTTGATTATATTCTCGAGATCCATTTATGCCTATCGCATCTGGGTTAATAAAATAGGGGGCGGAACCATGAATAACTGCTACTGTTTTTGCATCCAAAGCCAAAGCTAAATCGTTCATTAAAAACAGTGAAATTAAAAAGAATATGATAAATCGTGTTAACCATGGAAATTGAGAAAACAGAATAAATTTAAATCCTTTCAATAACATCATCTTACCTTACCTTTTAATTCTTAAATTTAAATAAAAAAGATACATTTATTGTGTTTAAATTATGCTGATACTTATTACTACAAACTTAGATCGTAAAAAGCTTAATTCTTGGATAAAAATGTTTTTCTTATGAATTGCAATATTAGGTCGAGCTTGAAACTGAAAGTTTAGTTACGTAAAAAATCCATGTGTAAAAATATGATATTTAACACATGGATAATTATGTAGTGGATTGTTATTTATATAAATTTACATAAACTGTTTGAGCGGTATCGGCACGATTAGCAGAGACTTCTTTAACATAATAGAAATGAGCATCATTAGCGATAGCATATTTTTGTGCAGCAGCACTAATTTCGCTAGTATTATTAAATGTGCCATGGAACACAATAGTTTGATAAGGTTTCATTACTTTGAAAGCATCACTAGTGATTTCATAAGCATCTTGACCTGCAATTGCTTTAGAGATAATAAAGTCACGGACAGGTGCATCTTTTTTATATAAAGCAACATCGATTTCCTGCTCATTATTTTTAACATCATCGGCAGTAATTGAATACACATAAAATGCATAAGCATTTTTTTCAACAGCTATTTTACTTGCTGAATCCATTATTTCAGATGTGTTGTTGTAGCTACCTTTGAATTTGACTATTTCAAATGGTAAATAATAAAGAGCTTTAGATCGTGGATAAAGCACAATGCCGTTATGGGTAGCTTCATCTTTGCTTACAGCAATTGGTGCATTTGATAAATAAATATCAGCATAAACAATAGCACGATCGGTTGAAGTTCCAGTAGCTGGTTGTTCAATACCAGTGATATGATAATATTTTGCTCCAGCTTCATCAGCAGCTTTAGATATATCATCTGCTGCATTTTGTGCTTGTAAATAGCTACCAGTTACTGAAATTTCTTTGTAAGGAATGAGGTTATTACTTTCTTCAGCTGTTAATGGTAATGCCGCATAAGTATTGGCAACAGGTAGAGATAATAGTAAAGCTAATGCAATAGATGATTTATTAAAACGTTTCATAATAATGTCCTTCATATTTATGTTATAAAAATTAAAAAACAATTTGTAACGCTTATTCTATGAGGGTATTGCATGAGAGTTTTTTAAACAAGAATAACGCTCTCGAAATAATTTTTTTACTAATTCTTTCAGACAGCTAGATAAAACAGGGTAGAAATGATAGAAATGAGAAATAACCGATTAATAGTATATATTAATCAAAATATTTGTGTAGGTACCACTTGGTTTTTTTTGAAAAAATTTTTCTTAAAGCATTTTATGTTAAAGTCAAAACTGAATCATATTTAATTTAGCTGTAATTTATAACTGGGCATTACATTTGATGGTTCTTATAAAACTATTAATAATTTGTGCAGTTAATCCCCAAATAACAAAATTTTCATATTGATAAAAATAAACATCATGTTGCGACTTTTGTTGCCAATTTGCTGTTCGATTAGGTACTAATTCAAATGGAAAATTGTCGTCAGGTTTAAAACCAACTAACATAGTGGCTTGTTTCGGTTGATGGTTAATAAACCATTCAAGTGGAACCGTAAAAACAGATTCAACTTCATCTTGATTAAGTAGCAAATTATCTAAAGATTCAATTTTTGCGACAAATGGATAAATCATCATCCCTAACGAAGCAATAAATTTCGGTAATTGTCCTAAAATAGTTATTTGATCAATAGTAATGCCTAACTCTTCAAAGGTTTCACGTTTAGCTGTATATTCAGGGTTATCATCAGTTGCTTCAACGCGACCACCAGGAAAGCAAATATCACCGGGTTGCCATTTAAGTTTCTTTGAACGTACTTGAAAGAGTAGGTGTAATTGATTTTCGATAGTTATAATTGGGATTAAAACAGCAGCTTTATTGATAGTATGAAATTGGTTTTTGGTTTTTTTTAAAGATTGTGATATTTTTTTTATTGTGGTCATAATATTTATTTCGTTTTATTTTTAGATTTACATTCTTTTTACGTTATAATATAAACTTATTGGAGAAATTGTTCGTCAATAGTACATCTGTTTCACCTGAATCATACTATGCAATACGATATTAATAACATAAAAAAAGAACTTGATGATCTTGCTATTCTGAAACATGAGCGAGCTCGAAGTGGAATGCCTTTGGAATTCCAACGAGTTTTTTCATTGTTACCAGTGCTTTTTCATTTTCATCATCCAGATCTTCCAGGTTATCTAAATATAGATACGCCATCAGGTATTGCATACTATCAACCTTCAAACGAGATTATTGAACAACTACAACATTGTTTCAATTTTAATAACACTACACAGAAAAAATATTCTGATATATCTGCACTATATTCAATGGGTAGTACTTGCTCTATAGGACAGGCAGTTACCTCGGATCTTGATATATGGGTTTGTATCGAAAATAATTTATCTACAGTTAAAAAGCAAGCTTTAATAACAAAGTGTCGATTGATTGAAGAGTGGGCTGAAAAACTTGGTGTAAAACTTACTTTATTTGTCGTTGATGTCGATCGATTTATCAACCAACATCATGAATGTTTGATGGGTGAAAACTGTGGTTCAGCACAACATATTTTATTGCTTGAAGAGTTCTATCGTTCGGCCAATCTTTTAGCTGGTAAACGACTGCTATGGTTTGCAGTTCCAGCTGATTTTACAATTAATGATGTTACTTACCCAACTTATGAAACATGTGTTCAAGCATTGGTGGTTGCTAATATAATCAAACGTGAAGAATGGATCGATTTTGGACCACTTACAGGATTGTCTGCAGAAGAGTATTTTGGTGCAAGTTTATGGCAACTCTATAAAAGTATCGATTCACCATTTAAAGCTGTATTAAAAACATTACTACTTGAAGTTTATTCTTCAATCTATCCTGAAAATAGACCAATTGCTTATGAAATGCGCGAGTATATTCAAAAAGGTGAAATTCACGTTCATCATTATCTTGATTCATACTCTATGTTGTTAGATCGAATTTCCAATTATCTAATTGAAATTAGAGATTTTCAACGTCTTGAGTTGGTAAGACATTGCTTTTATTTAAAAGTAAATGAAAAATTATCAGATAATGATCAACCATCATCATGGCGTCGTAAAATATTACATGAATTAGTTCAACAATGGGGATGGAAGCATAAGTTATTGGTAAAATTGGACGCCAGTAAAACATGGAAAATAGAACAAGTACGTGAAATACACGAAATAATGCTCCACACAATGATGACAGGTTATCGTAATTTACTCAATTTTGGGCGTCGTAATAACTTAGATTCACTTATTAGCCCACAAGATTTGGCCATATTGACTCGTAAATTATATGCCTCTTTTGAAGTTTTACCGGGTAAAATTTCAACATTAAAACTTAATATTTCGGATAATCTGCAAGAAGAGGTATTAACTTTTATTCATGTCAAAGAAGATCGTATTAATCGAGCCGGTTGGTATGTTTATAATCAAACACCTAAACTAAATTCTATTATCGGTCATCAATACTTAGAATATAGTAAATACTTAGTCAAATTAGTTGGTTGGTGTTACTTTAATGGTTTAATTTCTGATTCAACCAATTTTTATTATTACGATGGTGATGAACGAGAAAATCAAAGAATAACCAAGATCATCGAAGATCTGAAAAATTATTTTCCGATAGATGTACCTACCGCAACTGAGGAACAGTTATATGGGCCTTGTGAAATACGCCATTTAGCTATTATCTTGAATTTAGAAGATGATCCAACTATTAATTTAGAACTTGAGGATGAAATTAGTACTAATGTTTTAAATTATGGCAAGCAAGAATTAAGTTTGGTTGGTTCTATCGATTTACTTTATCGTAACTCATGGAATGAGATTCGGGTGTTACATTTTAGCGGTTCTTTATGTGTACTTGAAGCTATAAAAGCATTACTGAATCGTATGCATAAAGATGCTGATTTACCTAACTCAGTCGAAATTTTCTGTTATAGTAAACATCTTAGTCATGAAATCCGTAAACAAATGAAAAAACTGATGGATGACTGTGTTGATTTACGATTAACTACTACTAAAAATAACTTAACTCAAGTCAAACCACTTAGAATAGATGGTGCTTCATGGTATCTATTTTTTGAACGATTTGGCGTTTCATTTCATCAGTTTGAAAATGCTATTGATTTTTATGGAGCGGTATCGAATAATAAGGTTCAAGGTAGGCCGTTAAATATCTTAGATGAAAGCAATGAATTACCTAAAGAGATAGATAGCGTCGCTTATGAAGGTATTATTCAATTCTTCTTTGAAGATACCACTTCAGGATTTGACTTATATATTTTAAATGAACATAATCAAATAGAAATATACCGTAATTGTAATGGTACTAAAGAAAATATGGTTAAAGATATCAATGATTTTTATGTATTATCTGATGACCGTTTTACTTTCACTACCAGTAGCTCAGTTAATTTTAATTTACCGCAATTTTATCAGATCACATATAATGATGCGGGTGAGCGTGAAATCTTCTTATTGAATTAATTATCTAAAAAAATTTATCCAAAAATTTAATAAAATCATTATCTTTTAGTATATAAATAATTAAAAATGAAAATGATTGATTAAAAAAATGAAATTTCTATTAAAATAATGGGAACTTTTTTTAAATTTACGAATCTAACTGTTAGAGTGCACAGTTTTGGGCCAACTAATAGTTATTAACATAATAAGGAATGGCCTTTAATGGGGGAGCAAATAACAGACCAAGTTTTAGTTGATCGCGTTTTAAACGGAGATAAAAATGCGTTTAATTTACTTGTTGTTCGTTATCAAAATAAGCTAGCTCATTTGGTATCACGTTACGTTTTACCTTCTGAGGTCCCTGATGTTGTGCAAGAAACCTTTATCAAAGCTTATCGTTCGTTAAGTTCTTTTAAGGGTGAAAGTATTTTTTATACTTGGTTGTACCGAATTGCGGTTAATACAGCAAAAAATTATTTAATTTCGCAAGGTCGACGACCGCCATCTTCGGATATTGATGCTAGTGAAGCTGAAAGTTATGAAGGTGCCGACTCATTGAGAGATGTCGATAACCCAGAAAGTTTAGTTCTTTCTAAAGAAGTTGAAAAAGTTGTATTTGATGCAATTGAAGCATTACCTGATGATTTGAGAACAGCTATCACATTACGTGAAATTGACGGTCTAAGTTATGAGGAAATTGCCGAAATTATGGGAACACCGGTTGGAACAGTTAGATCACGTATTTTTAGAGCTCGTGATGCTATTGATGAAAAAATTAAACCTTTAATTGGTTAAATAAATTAAGTAGCAAGACATTTAAGGTATCTACTATGCAAATAGAACAGAAACAGCAACTTTCATTATTAATGGATGGTGAATTAACAGATCAACACGTTGTTGAGATGGTTAGCCATAATGAAAGTTTGCAATCCTGCTGGCATCGTTATCATATTGTAAGAGACGCAATGCGAGGAGAATTGCACGGTAGTTCATTAACATTAGATATTACTAATCAAGTTGCTATGGCGATTGCTGATGATGATTTATATCCACAATTAACTGAGCAACCATCTCAAAGTGAGATTTTAATTCCAAAAGCCGAAAATCTATTCTGGATTCGAATGAAAGATATTATGGCTAAAGTTAGTCAAGTTGGATTAGCTGCTTGCGTTACATTAGCTATTATTGCTGGAGTCCAATATCATCAAGGTCAATCAGATGAAGTTAGTGGTGCGCCTACGCTAAATACTATCCCTATGGGAGTAAACGTTGCGCCTGTTGGTGGTATACAACAACATAATGATCAACAACTTCTTGAAAAAAGACAATATGATAAGATTAGGTTGTTGGTTCAAGATTATGAATTACAAAAAAGGTTAAATGCCCGTTAACTTAAAATGAATTTTCTTTATTCTTTGATAACACTTAAGCTGAAACAGAGTAACAATTTTATTATTACTCTGTTTTTTATATTTTTCTCCGCATCAGTTATGGCTGAAGAAACACATGATGCACTGAGTTTACTCAATAAAATGACCAAAGCGGTGCAGACACGAGATTATCAAATTCATTTTGTTGCCCAAGATAAAGATCAATATGCAACTACTTTTGAATATAATCATTTAGGTGCTGATAAGAAAGAGAATATTAATGCTCAACTACTTTATCTTGAAGGTCCAGCTAAAGAGATTATTTTACATAATAATACTACTAGTTATTTTCAACCAGATAGTCCTTCTTTTTCGATTTCAAGTTCCCGCATTACAGAAGCTTTTCCTGACGTTGTTTATAATGATTTTAATTCATTAGCTAATATTTATGATTTTATTTTATTAGGAAAAGCTAGAACGGCTAACCGAGGCGCTCAATTAGTCAAAATTATTGCTAAAGATAAAGATCGTTACAGTTATGTTATATGGATCGATGATGAAAATTTTTTACCTCTACGCATTGATTTACTAGATGAAGATAATGATATTGTTAATCAATTAAAAGTGGTTGATCTCGATAAAGACTTTGATGCAAAAAAATTTAAAAATTATATTGATAATCGAACCTACCCAATTTTATTATCAATTGAAAAACAAAATAATCTTCTTGATGCTTGGCATTTAGCATGGTTACCTAAAGGGTTTAAAGAAATAGCTGCTTATAATGTAAATTTTTATAGCTCTGATATAGCAACTAAGCTGTTTTCTGATGGTGTGTTTTCATTTACTGTAAATGTTTCTTTAGAGCAGGCCAGTCAATTAAATCAGATTATACAGCAAGGTGGCCGAACGATTTTCTCAACTAACATGGGTAATAAAAATATTATAATTATTGGCAATTTACCACAAGTGACAATAGAAAAAATTGCACAAAATATTGTTGAGAAATCATCGGAAAACTCTCGATAACACTATGCTTACTCACTATTAATGTGTAGAATGTCTGCTTTCAAATTCGTGATTATTTGACTTGTTATTTATAGCCAATAACATTAATGATAATTAACAGTACATAACTAAAATATAACTTATTGATATGAATAAAAATATCCGCAATTTTTCAATTATTGCTCATATTGACCATGGTAAATCAACGCTTTCTGATCGTATTATCCAAATTTGTGGTGGACTTTCTGATCGCGAAATGGAAGCTCAAGTTCTAGACTCGATGGATTTGGAACGTGAACGAGGGATTACGATTAAAGCTCAAAGTGTTACTTTAGATTTTCATGCTAAAGATGGCCAAACATATCAGCTGAATTTTATTGATACTCCTGGACATGTTGACTTCTCTTATGAAGTATCACGCTCGTTAGCTGCATGCGAAGGAGCATTATTGGTAGTCGATGCTGGACAAGGTGTTGAAGCGCAAACACTTGCCAATTGTTATACGGCACTCGATATGGATCTAGAAGTCGTGCCAGTACTTAATAAGATCGATTTACCTGCGGCTGAACCTGAACGAGTGGCAGAAGAGATTGAAGACATTGTTGGTATAGATGCTAGCAATGCAGTCAGATGTTCAGCGAAAACCGGTGTTGGAGTAGTTGATGTACTTGAACAACTTGTTCATGATATTCCTGCACCCGAAGGTGATTCCAATGCACCATTACAAGCGCTAATTATTGACTCATGGTTTGATAACTACCTAGGTGTTGTATCACTAATTCGTATTAAAAATGGTGAACTGCGCAAAGGTGAGAAAATCAAAGTTATGAGTACCGGAATGACTTATAATGTTGATCGTTTAGGTATCTTTACACCAAAACAAGTTGATAAAGACTGTTTACATTGCGGTGAAGTAGGTTGGGTGGTTTGTGCTATTAAAGATATCTTAGGTGCACCAGTCGGTGATACCTTAACATCAGCTAGAGCACCTGCTGAGAAAGCATTACCAGGTTTTAAGAAAGTTAAACCACAAGTCTATGCAGGTTTGTTTCCAACTAGCTCAGATGATTACGAAGCATTTCGTGATGCATTAGGTAAATTAAGCCTTAACGATGCTTCACTTTTTTATGAACCAGAAAATTCAGGTGCATTAGGATTTGGTTTTCGTTGTGGTTTTCTTGGCTTGTTGCATATGGAAATCATTCAAGAACGATTAGAGCGCGAATATAACCTTGATCTTATTACAACAGCTCCAACGGTAGTTTATGAGGTTTTAACCACTCAAAATGAAATCATTTATGTTGATAGCCCTGCTAAACTACCGGCCGTAAACAATATTCAAGAACTGCGTGAGCCGATAGCTGAATGTAATATTTTAGTACCACAAACTTACTTAGGTAATGTAATAACATTATGTGCTGAAAAACGTGGTGTACAAGTTAATATGGTTTATCATGGCAATCAAGTTGCATTAACTTACGAAATACCAATGACCGAAGTTGTGTTGGATTTCTTTGATAAACTTAAGTCGACTTCACGTGGTTATGCTTCCTTAGATTATAGTTTTAAACGTTTCCAAGTTGCTGACATGGTAAGACTTGATGTATTGATTAATGGTGAACGAGTTGATGCATTGGCACTTATCACGCACAAAGATAATGCACCTTACCGTGGCCGAGAATTAGTGGAAAAGATGAAAGATCTTATTCCTCGTCAACAGTTTGATATAGCAATTCAAGCGGCAATTGGTAATCATGTAATAGCACGTTCTACAGTAAAACAATTACGCAAAAACGTATTAGCCAAATGTTATGGCGGTGACGTTAGTCGTAAAAAGAAACTTTTACAGAAGCAAAAAGAGGGTAAAAAACGCATGAAGCAAGTAGGTAATGTTGAACTGCCTCAAGAAGCGTTTTTAGCAATTTTGCATGTAGGAAAAGATTAATCAGTTAAAGAGGAAAACAAATGGCTGGAACATTTGCCATCATATTAACACTAGCAACCTTTATTACCGCAATCTTCTGGTTTTTAGAAAAATTTAGATGGAAACCAGCTAGACAACGTAAAGTAGAAGAAGTGCGTAAAGCCCATAATGGTGAGGTTGATGGGCGAATCCTTGCTGAGGTTGGAAAACCAAAAGGTTGGGTAGAAAGCTTAGCATCTTTTTTTCCGGTTTTATTCGTAGTTTTTGTTATTCGTTCATTTATCTATGAACCCTTTCAAATTCCTTCAGGGTCAATGATGCAAACTTTATTAATTGGTGATTTTATTGCTGTAGAAAAATTTTCTTATGGCTTAAAAAATCCAATTAACAATAAAGTACTAATTGCTACAGGAAAACCCCAAAGAGGTGACGTTGCTGTATTTAAGCACCCTAACATACCGCAAATGGATCTAATTAAACGTGTGGTTGGTTTACCTGGTGATAAGATTGTTTATTTGGTTAATGAAAAGAAAATAGTTATTTATCCTGCGTGTCAAACAGCGGATAATAATTGTGTTGGTCAACGATCTGAACCATTAGATTTGCACTATACTCAACCACAACCAAGTAATTGGAAACAAGTACACGAAAAAGATAAATCTAACCCAAGTTTTTATACCTTGGAACAATATAAGGACAAAGGTATTGTTGATTCTCAATCCATGAGAACGTTTGATATAAAAATTCAACAAGAAACCTTGGGTAACAAGTCGCATGATATTTTAACCACGTCAGGAATAGAGGAAGATCCGAGTTATTATTATCATCAAAAAGGTCAACCGGTTGCTACTTGGGTAGTACCACAAGGTAATTACTTTATGATGGGTGACAATCGTGATAATAGTGGTGATAGCCGATATTTTGGTTTTGTTCCCGAAGAAAACTTTGTTGGTCGTGCAACCGCCATTTGGATTAGTTTTGAAAAACAACCTGATGAATGGCCTACAGGAATTCGATTCAGCCGTATCGGTGGGATCCACTAACTGTGATAACTATGAAAAATTTGAATCAAATACAACAATCGATTGGTTATCATTTTAATGATACATCTTTACTGCAACTCGCACTAACTCATCGCAGTGCGAATAAAATGCACAATGAGCGGCTAGAGTTTTTAGGTGATTCAATCCTTAGTTTTGTTATTGCTGATGAACTTTATCATCGATTTAGCAAGCAAGATGAAGGTGATCTTAGCCAAATGAGAGCAAGTTTAGTTTGTGGTCAAACTCTTGCTGAAATGGGTAAAGCGTTTAAATTAGGTGATTACCTTATCTTAGGTCAAGGCGAATTAAAAAGTGGTGGTTATCGCCGTGAGTCGATTATTTCTGATGCCGTGGAAGCTATCATCGGTGCTGTTTATTTAGATAGTAATATTGAAAATATTCGTCAGTTAATTTTAGCTTGGTATACAACACGTTTAAACGAAATTAAACCGGGCATTAAGCAAAAAGATGCTAAAACACGATTACAGGAATATTTGCAAGGTATTCGACATGAACGACCATGCTATTTAATTCTTGAAGTTACTGGTGATAATCATGAGCAAGAGTTTCTCATTCAATGTAAAATTGACAATGATGATCATCAATATTTAGGACGAGGTTTAAGCCGTCGTAAGGCTGAACAAGCCGCAGCTCAAGAAGCACTAAACCAATTAGGTATAAAATGACAGAATCAAAACAACATTGTGGATTTGTTGCCATCGTCGGTAGACCGAATGTCGGCAAATCAACTTTATTAAATCAACTACTTGGCCAAAAAGTATCAATAACTTCACGCAAGGCACAAACTACACGCCACCGTATTGTAGGTATTGATACTCAAGGTGATGATCAGATTATCTATATTGATACTCCCGGTCTTCATATTGAAGAAAAAAGAGCAATTAACCGTTTAATGAATCGTGCTGCTAGCAGTTCAATTGGCGATGTTGAATTGGTTATCTTTGTTGTTGAAGGCACACACTGGACTGATGATGATGAAATGGTTGCAGGCAAACTTAAAGATTGTAAGGCACCCGTATTACTGGTGATCAATAAAATTGACAATGTTACGGACAAAACCCAGCTTTTGCCTCATATTCAAGAAATCAGCCAAAAGATCAACTTTTTGGATGTTGTGCCTATTAGTGCTGAAAAAGGCGAAGGCGTTGATATCATCAAAGACATTGTAAAAAAACATTTACCTGTTGGTGAACATCATTTCCCAGAAGATTTTATTACTGATCGTTCACAACGGTTTATGGCATCAGAAATCATCCGTGAAAAATTGATGCGCTTTTTAGGTGATGAATTACCTTATTCTGTCACGGTTGAAATAGAACAATTTAAAGTCGATGAACGTACAGGCATGTACCGTATCAATGGTTTAATTTTGGTTGAACGTGATGGTCAAAAGAAAATGGTCATTGGTAATAAAGGTGAAAAAATCAAAAAAATTGGCATAGAAGCACGTAAAGATATGCAATTATTTTTTGATAATAAAGTTCATTTAGAATTATGGGTAAAAGTTAAAGCCGGTTGGGCTGATGATGAGCGAGCACTTCGAAGCTTAGGCTATAGTGACGATTAATCCAAATTCTTTTGTATAAAAATCAGGCAAGATTTTGCCTGATGATTACTTTCTAATTTATTAACTCCTGTTCCGATTTATTTTTCAAAAGTTAATGCTAAACATCTACTCTGGTTTTATATATAATAGCCTTTCACTGACTTGGATTTAGAATTTTTAATTTCGGAGCTTTTTCATGCAGCAGTTTCGTCCTATCCGTCGTGCTCTACTTAGTGTTTCTGATAAAACAGGAATTATTGAATTTGCCAAAGCCTTATCAGAGCGTAATGTAGAACTCCTTTCCACTGGTGGTACCGCCAAACTATTAATTGACAACCATATTCCTGTTACAGAAGTATCTAATTATACTGGTTTTCCTGAAATGATGGATGGTCGAGTTAAAACCTTACATCCTAAAATACATGGTGGTATTTTAGGTCGTCGGGGTGTTGATGATGACATCATGCAACAACACCAGATCGATCCAATTGATATGGTTGTTGTGAACTTATACCCTTTTGCAAAAACTGTTGCTGATCCAAATTGTAGTTTAGAAGATGCGATAGAAAATATCGATATTGGTGGGCCAACCATGGTACGTTCTGCAGCTAAAAATAATAAAGATGTTGCGATTGTGGTTGATTGTCAGGATTATAACACAATCATTGATATGTTGGATAATCAACAAAATTGCCTCTCCTTTAAATATCGTTTTAGTCTAGCAATAAAAGCTTTTGAACATACAGCTCAATATGACGGCATGATTGCTAACTATTTTGGTAAACTTGTCCCACCATATTATGGTGATACTGATAAGCCTGCTGGAGAGTTTCCTCGAACTTTAAATCTGCAGTTTATTAAAAAACAAGATATGCGATATGGTGAAAATGTTCATCAACAAGCTGCGTTTTATGTTGAAGAACAGCTTGAGCAAGCCTCTATTGCAACCGCTAAACAGCTACAAGGTAAAGAATTATCCTATAATAATATTGCCGATACTGATGCTGCATTGGAATGTGTAAAATCCTTTGATGAACCAGCTTGCGTAATTGTTAAACACGCCAACCCATGTGGTGTTGCAGTGAGTGATAACATTTTAACTGCATATTTAAATGCTTTTAAAACTGACCCAACCTCTGCATTTGGTGGCATTATTGCTTTTAATCGCCCTTTAGATGCTAAGACCGCCCAAACTATTGTCGATAAACAATTTGTTGAAGTGATTATTGCACCTTCAATTGACCAAGAAGCATTAGCTATCACACAAACTAAAAAGAATGTTCGTGTACTTGAATGTGGTAGTTGGTCGAGTAATTCTACAACTAGTTTAGATTTTAAACGTGTTAATGGTGGGATTCTTGTACAAGAAAAAGATTTAGGTATGGTTACTAAAGATCAGTTAAAAGTTGTTACCAAACGCCAACCAACTGAAAAAGAACTATCCGATGCGCTATTTTGTTGGAAGGTAGCAAAATTTGTTAAATCTAACGCCATTGTTTATGCCAAAGATAATATGACAATTGGTATTGGTGCAGGGCAAATGAGCCGTGTTTATTCAGCGAAAATTGCCGGCATCAAAGCAAAAGATGAAAACCTAGAAGTTGCTGGTTCGGTAGTTGCTTCTGATGCTTTCTTTCCATTTAGAGATGGCGTAGATGCAGCCGCTGCGGTGGGCGTTACTTGCGTTATTCAACCGGGTGGATCGATTCGTGATGATGAAGTGATTCAAGCCGCAAACGAGCATAATATTGCGATGATTTTTACCAATATGCGTCATTTTAGGCATTAATCTTTAAAAGTATTGAAAGGACCTTGTATGAAAGTTTTAGTTATCGGTAATGGTGGACGTGAACATGCCTTAGCATGGAAAGTAGCACAATCACCATTAGTGACCAAAGTATTTGTTGCGCCGGGTAATGCAGGTACCGCACTTGAAACAAATTTAGAAAACATCAATATAAAAGCAACCGACATTGCCGGACTATTAAATTTTGCACAGGAGCAACAAATAGACTTAACCATAGTCGGACCAGAAGCGCCATTAGTTATCGGCATTGTTGACAGTTTTCAAAAAGCTGGATTGAAAATTTTTGGCCCATCTAAAGCGGCTGCACAGTTAGAGGGATCAAAAGCTTTTACTAAAGACTTCTTAGCTCGTCACAATATCCCAACGGCTGAATACCAGAATTTTACCGAAATTGAGCCTGCTATTGCATATATTCGCCAAAAAGGTGCGCCAATTGTGATAAAAGCCGATGGTTTAGCTGCTGGTAAAGGTGTGATTGTCGCTATGACGCTAAAAGAAGCCGAAGATGCTGTACATGATATGTTAGCGGGTAATGCCTTTGGTGATGCAGGTCATCGAGTTGTCATTGAAGAGTTTCTTGATGGTGAGGAAGCCAGTTTTATTGTTATGGTCGATGGTGAACATGTTGAACCAATGGCAACTAGCCAAGACCATAAACGAGTGGGCGATGGTGATACAGGTCTTAATACTGGTGGAATGGGAGCTTATTCACCAGCGCCAGTGGTAACTGATGATGTATTTACTAAAGTGATGGAACAAGTCATCTATCCAACAGTTAATGGCATGGCACAGGAAGGTAATGTGTATGTTGGCTTTCTTTATGCCGGTTTAATGATTGATAAACAAGGTAATCCAAAAGTTATTGAATTTAACTGTCGATTTGGTGATCCTGAAACTCAACCAATAATGATGCGAATGCAATCTGATTTGGTTGAACTCTGTTTAGCTGCTGTAGAGGGTAAATTAAACACAGTTAAATCACAATGGGATCCAAGACCTGCTTTAGGGGTAGTTCTTGCTGCAGGTGGATATCCTGGTGATTACAATACTAAAGATGTCATTTTAGGCTTACCTGCTGAAATAGATCAAGATTGCAAAGTCTTTCATGCTGGAACCAGCTTAGAAAATGGACAAGTATATACTAATGGTGGGCGAGTTCTTTGTGTTACTGCTCTAGGTAACACGGTATCTGATGCTCAACAATATGCCTATGAACAACTTAAAAATATCTATTGGCATGGTTGTTACTATCGTCATGATATTGGTTATCGAGCTATTGAACGAGAAAAAAATAGTTAGAAGACTAATCAATAAAAATAGCGCTGTATAGCGCTATTTTTTATCTGTGAATAAGTTAAAAAAATTGAGGAGAGGGGTTTTTTAACCCCCAAATCTCATTATCACTTTTCCAAACATTATTTGGGCCTTTTTATATTTAATTTATTATTGATATTAAATTTTATTATTTACTGTTTTTGACAATATGATGTGGTTTACTGTGAATTAGAACATGATAGATAATAACAAAATGGTAAGATAAATGGGATGTAACAAAATAAAAGGGAAATAATGAAATTGTTTTTTGAAATAGTTTTACAAAATATGAAATAAAAAATTGAATTGTTGAACGCTTCGTAATGACCATGTTTAATGTTGTATTATAATCTTTATTATTGATATAAGCCGCTCGCAAGAAAGGTTGTATTCTCATTCTCCAGTCTAATCATTACTATTATTGGCTTTTTAGTAGGTCATAAAACTAAAAGTTAAGCTCATTTAATTAATTTGTCCCTAATATAGCTTATAAATAATATTATTGCTTATATTGAAGCGAAAAACATAATTAACCCTCACCATGATACTCAATGTTCGTAAAAAAGCTTTTTTTGGCGTTTTCTAACTGATGAATAAAGCCGTTATCACTTTCATTAGTTGATTAAAAATACAGCAAACTCACTGTTTTCCATCTAATAAAAACTTTAGCATAAAAATGTAAAGTTTTGTTAATATTTTTAATATTCTATTAAATATTTGTTTTTTTGTGAAATATTTCTTTTTGCCAAAGAAAATCCATTTTAATAACTCGCTAAAAAATTGACTTTTATAAAATTGATGTAAAAAACATAATTAAAATCATGATATTAACACGGTTTAATTGAAACCGTTTACACAAACAGATAATATATATAGTATATAAATTAAAAAATATTTCTAATTTATCAACGTTAGTTATTAGGTTTTCATAAAGGAATCGAAAACTTGTGTAGTAGCCCAAAAAAGGAGTAGTACGAAATGATTGTAATTTTATAAAACAAATACTATTTTTATAGGCAAGAAAGATGAAGAAAATAAGACTTACTCCCTATCAATCAATTTTTTATTATGAATGGTTAGCAAACCCATCAAGAAGTGATTACAACATTGTATGTGATAATATAATCTCTGGAGAACTCAATCGAAAAAAACTTTTTGAAAGTTTTAAGAATGTTGTTAATGAGCATTTTGTTTTCAGGAGTTTCATTGTAAATCAGGGAGATGGTATTTTCTGGCAAAAAAGAGAATCAATCACAGAAGATAAATTAAAAACATTATTAGTTTATCATGATCACTGCTTAACTAACGAAGATATCAGTAAAATAGTTTCAGAACCCTTTGATTTAGAAAAGGATATTCCTGCAAGACTTCATATTATTCGAGTTGACCATCAACAATATCGAATTATTTTAGTATTTCATCATATTTTAGTTGATGGAGTAAGTACACAAGAGTTTTGGGATAAACTAAGTCAATATTATAACGATATACCTTATGAGCTACCGTCATATGAAGCACAAGCTCAACTGCATGAAAAACTTAATGATTCTTATTATGAAATTCTAACAACGCAAAAACAGCAGATGGAAGATTTTTGGAAAGAAGAGTTACAAGATGTAAAAAATATCGACTTTACTTTCTTAAAGTTAGCAACCGAAAAACCAAAGCAATTAAATCAATTTAAACCTCATATTAGTGAATTTACTTTTAGCTATGATGAAAACATTTATAATCAAGTTAAAGCAATACGACGTAAATATAAGATAACACCTTACTTATTCGGTCAATTAGTAGCGGCGTTGTTATTAAACAAAATGACGTCTCAAAGCGCAATTCCTCTTGTTTATCCAATTGCTTTTAATGAAGGTAAAGAATTAATCTACGGCGCTCATATTAATACATTACCAGTTGTTTACCATTTTGAAGAAAATTCAACTTTAGAATCTGTTATACAAAATATTTTGCTTCATTATAAAAAGGTTAAACAAACTGGCGCTAGATACTTACCAGTTTACGATATTATGCAATTTGCTGAGAATGCTAATATTCTAGATGTGGCGTTTGTGCAAACCTTTGTTCGAGATCATAAAATGAATCTGAATGGGATGATTGATGAAGCTGTTAATCATGAATTTCAAATAGATTTATCTAATAAATTGGTGTTTGAGCAAGAAGAACATAACAACCAAATTAACTATCGCGTTAAATTTAGTGAACAGCAATTTGATAAACAACTGGTTGAACAACTTGTGATGTTCTATCAGAGATTGTTTATAAAATTACTTAACTATTTAAGTAATGATCAAGCCGATATTTTAGTAAATGATATTGAGGTACTGGATGAAGATGAATTAAAAGTTTTAATTCATGATATAAATCAAACTCAACAACCTTATAAAAGAGATAAAATAATTGCTCAATTATTTGAAGAGCAATGTCAAAAAACACCAAACAATACCGCTGTGTTATTTGAACAAATTGAGATGTCCTACTCTGAATTAAACAACAAAGCCAATCAATTTGCTCACTACCTTCAAGATCACTTTTCTATCAAACCAAATGATTTAGTGGGCCTTTATTTAGATCGTACTGAACAAATTATTGTTGCTATTATAGCAGTACTGAAATCTGGAGCCGCCTATGTTCCGATCGATCCAACTGCACCTCCTGAACGTAATAAATATATTTTAGAGGATGCCAATATTCGTGCAGTTATTACACAATCTCATTATGTTGATAAACTGAATGAGTTAATGCCAACTGTTGCAAGTGTTCCGGTTGATGATCCATCTTTTATTGCAACCTTACAAAATTATTCAACAGATAATACTGTTATCGAAACTAAACCTAATGATTTAGCTTATGTTATTTATACTAGCGGAACAACGGGAAATCCGAAAGGAACATTAATTGAGCAACACTGTGTTAATCGTTTAGTCGTTGATGCTAATTACGTCGAAGTTGATGAGTCAGATCGCATATTATGTATTGCAGGATATCATTTTGATGCATCAATTTATGAAATATTCATGGCTTTACTCAATGGTGCTGGAGTAGTTATTACCGCTAAAGAAAATCTCTTAGATTTAGATAAATTTAATCAGTTAATTGAGCAATATGATATTACCAATATCCTAGCTATATCAACATTTTTCAACACGTTAGTTGATGCTCAGTTACCTAATATAGCAAAATTACGCTATATTCTAGCAGCAGGAGAAGCTTTATCAGCGGTTCACGTAAATAAATGCCTTAAGTTATACCCAAATGTTAACTTATTGAATGCTTATGGCCCAACAGAAACGACTTGTCTTGCTACAACTTATCTAACTAATCAATGTCAAACATCATTCGTTAACAATGTTCCTATTGGTGTAGCCTTACCAAATACCTCTTTATATGTTTTAAATCCACAACGTCGCCCATTACCTGTTGGCTGTATTGGTGAGCTTTATATTGGCGGTGCAGGAGTCGGTCGTGGTTATCTGAACAATGTTGAGATGACTAATAAAGTATTCATTAAAAATCCATTTCAAACTGAAGATGAACGAAAACAAAACTATAATGATCGTATTTATAAAACAGGTGATTTAGTCCGTTTGTTGCCTGATGGTAATATTGAATATATCGGTCGTAATGACTTCCAAGTAAAAATACGTGGTTTCCGTATAGAGCTTGGTGAGATCGAAACGCATTTAATGATGCATCCACAGATCAAACAAGCCACAGTATTAGCACTAAATAATCAAGGTGGTTATAAATATTTAGCAGCATATTATGTCGCTGATAATGAACTTGATACAGAAGAATTAGTAGCGTATTTAAACAATGTGTTACCTGAATATATGGTTCCTTCAGCATTTGTTCATTTACTCGCTATGCCTATGACGATTAATGGTAAAACTGATCAAAGAGCATTACCAAAACCAACCTTAATGACCCAAACTAGCTATCTTGCACCTAGCTCAATCACTGAGCATTCAATTGTAGAGGCAATCGCCAGTTTATTAGGATTTGAAGAGAGTGCTATCAGTATCACAGATGACTTCTTCCGTTTAGGTGGTAATAGTATTTTAGCTATCAAATTATCAAGTAAGTTGACTCGAGAATTTGATCGTTCTATTCGAGTGGCTGATATTTTTACTTTACGTACCACACAAAAAATAGCTCAATTCATTGATAAGAACCAAGAAAAAAGACAGATAATTAATGTCATACCTGTTGAACATATTGAGCAACAATTATTATCTTTTGCGCAAGAACGTCTATGGTTTATCGATTCTTATGAAGGTGGTAGTAATGCTTACAATGTTCCATTGGCATTTAAACTAACAAGCACGACAGATATTAATCTACTTGAAAAAGCAATATACGCAATTATCGAACGACACGAAGTTTTACGTTCTTTAATTAAAACGAATGCACAAGGTATTGGCTATCAGCAAGTTATTGATTTACAAAAATTCCCATGGAAGATTAATAAACAAAACTGTTCAAACAAAGCAGAACTTGAAGCGACAATTTATGAGGATCTGCATAGAATATTTAATTTATCCGAAGAATTACCGATTTATGTTTGCTGCTATCAATTTGCTGGTGAAAGTTATTTAAGCATTGTCATTCATCATATTGCATTTGATGGTTGGTCAACAGATGTCTTTTTAGACGAGTTAGTTAATCTTTATCATTATGTTACGGCTTTATCTCAAGGAGATAACCAATACGCTGAAACATTACGCTTACCGGCAGTCGAAGTTCAATATAAAGATTTCGCTTTATGGCAACGTGATCTTTTAAAAGGTGATTTTTTAAATAATCAATTAAATTTCTGGAAAAGACAGTTAGAAGATTTTGAACAACTTAATCTGCCTACTGATTACCCTCGTCCACGTGAGATTGATTACACTGGTCATGATATTCCTTTTGAACTTAATGAACAAATAAGTCAACAAATCCGTTCATTAGCTAATGAACTTAATGTGAGTGTCTATTCGGTATTGTTGAGTGGTTTCTATCTATTATTAGGTACTTTTAGCAATCAGAAAGATGTAGTTGTTGGTTCTCCAATTGCGGGTAGAAATTATTCAGGTATTGAAAATACTATAGGCTTTTTTGTTAATACTATCGCACTACGTAAATGTATTGATCCGAAAGACAGTTTAAAATCATTCATTTTACAAACCAGTGAGTTAGTCACCCAAGCTCAACAATATCAAGATTTGCCATTTGAACGATTAGTTGATGCATTAGCTATTGAAAAAGATTCTTCACGGCATCCAATATTCCAAGTAATGTTTGGTGTACAATCATTTGGGTCAGCGATACATAATGGTAAAATTGAAGAGCTATTAAGTTTATATCAAAGTGAAATTGTTAATTATCAATCTGCTAAGTTTGATATGACGGTAATGCTTGATGACTCTAAATCAGCTATTACTGGTCTATTTAATTATGCTTGCAAACTCTATCGCCAAGAAACAATTGAGCACTACATCACTATTTATCAAACTATTTTAGAACAGTTTGCTCAACTGTGTCAGTTAGAACAACCGTTAACTGAAATGCGGTTAGTTGATGCGGCTACTTTCGATAGATTGGTCTTTGATAAAAATAAACCGTTTCAACCTTATGCAAGGGACAAGTCTATTGCAGAATTGTTTGAAGAAAAAGCTCAGCAAATACCTGATAATATTGCAGTCATTTTCCAAAACAATGAACTGACTTATCAACAAATTAATGAGCAATCCAATCAGCTAGCGCGTTACCTTAAAGAGCATTTTGATATAAAACCTAACGATTTGATTGGTCTTTATCTCGATCGTTCACAATATATCTTGATCTGCTTCTTAGCTATTTTGAAGGCTGGTGGCGCCTATGTTCCATTGGATCCTAATGCGCCAGATACACGTAACGAATTCATAATGCAAGATGCGCAAGTTAAAACAGTTCTTACAACCGAAAATCATTGTAATAAATTAACTGGTTTAGCCCCTAATTTATCCATAGTAGCTGTTGATCAAGCTGATTTTGTTGACAATCTACAACATTATGCGAAAGATAATCTTTTGATTAAAGTGAAACCGCATGATTTAGCTTATGTTATCTATACGAGTGGAACAACGGGAAATCCAAAAGGAACACTCATAGAGCATAGAAATCTTAATAACTATATTGTTAATGCTAATTATGTCAAAATCAATTCTGATGATCGTTTACTAAGTATCTCAGGTTATCAATTTGACGGTTCTGTTTATGATTTTTACACACCTATACTTAATGGTGTACCGTTAGTTATTATTGAGAAAGAGACATTTTTAGATTTAGAACAGTTTAATGAGTTAATTGCTGATAAAAAAATTACTAATTTCTTCTGTACAACCACCTTTTTCAATGCGTTAATCGATAATGAAGTTGCTAATTTAAAATTATTAAATTACATACTTGTCGGTGGTGAAGCTTTATCGGCACATCATATTAATAAATGCCATCAACTTTATCCGCATGTCAAAGTGGTTAATGGTTATGGTCCAACCGAAACCACTGTATTTGCTGTTACTTATTTAACTAATTTAGCTCAAGAACCATTTATTTACAGTGTTCCAATCGGTAAAGCGTTGACAAATACTTCATTGTATATTTTAGATGAACAACTTCGTCCTGTACCTGAAGGGGCAATTGGTGAACTTTATATTGGAGGGGAAGGTGTTGGTCGTGGTTATTTACATAAACCAGAACTGACAGATAAAGTATTTATTCAAAACCCATTCCAGACTGTTGTTGAAAAGGCGCAAAATTATAATGCGCGAATCTATAAAACAGGTGATTTAGTTCGTTATTTAGCTGACGGTAATGTTGATTATATTGGTCGTAATGATTTCCAAGTTAAAATTCGTGGATTCAGAATTGAACTTGCAGAAATTGAAGCTTGTTTAATTAGTCATCCTGATATTCAACAAGCTGCTGTACTAGCTTTGAAAAATAGTGCTGGAGCTAAATATATTGCAGCTTATTATGTGGCTAAACAACCATTGACTCAAGATCAACTAATTGATTATTTACAGAAGTCTCTTCCTGAATATATGATCCCAGCTGCGTTTGTTTATCTTGATGCTATGCCAATGAATATGAATGGTAAATTGGATCGTAAAGCGTTACCAACACCACAGCTTCTTGATGAGCAAAACTACGTTGGTCCAACAAATGAAACTGAAGCTATTTTTTGTCAAACCTTTGCCAATATACTTGGTTTACAAGCCAATGAAATCAGTATTCATGATGACTTCTTTAAACTCGGTGCGGACAGTATTAGCAGTATCCAGCTTACCAACCGAATTAAACAGGCTCTTAATTATTATCTATCCATTAAAGATATTTTTAATTTAAGAACGGTAGAAGCTTTAAGTAACCATGTGATTAATAATCGCCATGAATCAAAAGCCAATGTGGAAACCGAACAAGGAATTTTAACTGGAACTCTTGAACTTTCACCTATTCAACAGTGGTTCTTTAAAGAAGTTGAAGTTGGCCGATTCCAAGACTATCACCATTGGAATCAAGCCTTTTTGCTTAAAGTTCCAATGCTAAACGTTGATTTACTCAAACTAAGTGTCCAAAAATTGCTTGAATATCATGATATGTTACGGGTTAATTATCATGATTCAGCCGCAACATATCAATCATTGCCTGATCTGTTGCCATTTTCTACTCAAAATATATCTGGTTGGTCACAAGATAAGATTCAACAATTATTGACTGATTGGCAAAGCCATTTTACCTTTAATCAAGGGGCGTTATGTCATTTTGGTTATTTAACTGGTTTTGATGATAATTCTGCTCGTATTCATGTCGCTGCACATCATTTAAATATTGATGTAGTAAGTTGGCGTATCATTAAAGATGACCTAGAAGCTATTTATCAATATTTAAGCCAACAATCATCCGTTGATGCCAATATCAATGTTAAAGATATTCTTGGTGAAAAAGGTAGTAGTTATCGTCAATGGGTCAATAAACAACAGCAGTATTCAACGCTAATTGCCAATGAGCAAGAATCTGCTTATTGGCAAACTATATTGGCTGATATTAATCAGTATCATAATCACCTTGATCAACATCGTGTTGATACGCTATATCAAGCTAAAATGCAGCTATCTAAGACGCAAACATCTCGTTTACTTAGCCAAGTTAATAAGGTATATGGCACAGAAATTAACGATATTTTATTAACAGCGCTCGCGCAAGCGTTAAAATTGGTATTCAGTGGTAATGATCACTATATTTTATTAGAAGGTCATGGACGAGAAGATCTCTACAGTGAAATTGATATTAATAACACGGTTGGTTGGTTTACCAGTATGTATCCAGTTAAACTAATGGTAAATAACCAGAATGTTATTAATAATGTTGCCATGATTAAAGATACCTTAAGACAAATACCTAACCATGGTGTAGGTTACGGTTATTTGGTGGGGTATATTAAACAAGCTTTACCAGCGATTAGTTTTAACTATTTAGGCCAATTTGATAGTACTGAAAAAGCTAATAAATGGCGATTTAGCGATGAAGATAGTGGTTTAGAAATGTCTCCAAATAATCGCATGACTGACTTTTTATCCGTTAATGGCGGTATTTTGGATGATCAATTACAATTTGCTATTACAGGATACGTCAATAATGTACATGGTGAAGCTTTAGTTACGGCATTTACTCAGCAGCTTAATGAGCTCATTGATCAACTAGTACTGATTGAACGAAGCTATTTGACACAATCTGATATTAATAACGTGATCTCTCCAACACTGCTTAATTCATTACAAAGCGATAAAGAAATAGAGGCAATTTATCCTGCAAATAGTTTACAGCAAGGGTTTATCTATCATGCTGTTTCGCAGGGAGATTCGGATAATGCTTATCGAATTCAGATGATTTGGGATTATCACAATTCACTGGATATCAATTTGCTTAAACAAGCATGGCATCTTACACAGCAAAAATTCCCATCATTACGATTACGATTCTCATGGGTGGAAGAGCTGGTACAGATTATTGATAAACAATCTGATTTTGCTTGGCAATTTGTTGATCTTAGCAATCAAACTCAAGAGCAACAACAAGTCAGTATCAATCAATTGATTAAACAAGATGAACAAATCGGTTATGATTTAATGAAAGGCCAACTATTTAGAGTGACTTTAGTTAAATGTTCTGATGAGTATTATCGATGTTTATTTAATAATCATCATGCTATTTTAGACGGTTGGAGTTTACCTATCTTACTTAATGATGTACATCAAAATTATCTATCTTTATTACATCAAAAAGAGGTTATTATCCAAGAAGATAGTAGCTATTTAGCTGCACAATCTTACTTACAAAGTAAAACCAATGAGACGGCATCATTCTGGAAACAATACCTTAATGTTGAACTTGAACCTGAAAATCTAGAGAGCTTACTTAAAGCGGATTTAGGGCATATTAATTTATCTGACCATAAATATGTTGAAGATCCACAAGAAATTTCGATAGAGATTGGTTCCCAACAATGTGAAGAATTAAAATCTTTATGTAAAAACAATGAGTTTACATTAAATGCTTTGGTTCAATATTGCTGGCATCAACAATTAAGCATTTTTGGTAATAGCAACACTACCGTTGTTGGTATGACATTATCAGGTCGTAATTTACCGATTGACGGTATAGAAAACTCTATCGGACTTTATATTAATACATTACCTGTAATTTTAGAGCATACTGATGGTAGCGTCATTGAAACTATCAAAATGTTACAATCACATATTAATAATGTTAATAATAACAGTAATATCAATCTGATTGAATTACAAAAATCTGGTACACGTTTATTTAACTCATTATTCGTATTTGAAAATTATCCATTATCAGAAAGCGAACAAGATGAATTAAAAATTGTGTTTCAAGGTGGTCATGAAAAACTTGATTATCCTCTCGGAATTGTGGTCTTCGAGAGTGCAGGTAAGTTATCGATTAAAATCAAATATGCTGGAGAACTCTTTAATGACACAGCTATAAAACGTGTATTGAAAGGAATAGAATTAACCTTAACACATTTAGCTAAAAATCCAGCTATAGAGGCATCTAAGCTTAACTTATTAACTGAGCAAGAGTATGACCAATTAATCGTTAACCAACAAAAAAATATCGTTCCATTTGAAAATCATAAACTGGCGAGCCGATTGTTTGAAGAGCAAGTTCAGAAAACACCTGACTCTATTGCAGTTGTTTATGAAGGGATAACATTAACCTATCAAAGTTTGAATGAACAAGCGAATCAACTGGCAAATTATTTACGATCTCAATTATCAATTCAACCTGATGATTTAATTGCGTTATATTTAGATAAATCGCAATATATGATAGTAAGTATTTTAGCTGTGCTGAAAGCAGGCGCTGCTTATGTGCCGATTAGTCCAAGTACGCCAGCAGAACGAGTAGAGTTAATTCTTAATGATACTAAAGCGAAAGGAGTGTTAACTCACGCTCATTATGCTAAAGAATTAATTCAATTAAAAACGGAACTGCAACCAGAAGTTATTGCTGTTGATGATCCATCAATGAATAACAAATTTTCACAGTATGATAAGCACAATCTGGTTACATCAACACAAGCCCATCATTTGGCCTATGTGATTTATACGAGTGGTACCACTGGACTACCAAAAGGGGTAATGATCGAACACCATGGAATAGCTAATTTAGCAACAGTTCAGCAAGACATTTTAGATCTACAACCATGTCATCATGAACAAGAACAAAAAAATGTTCTGTGGTATTCAAATTATATTTTTGATGCGCATGCTTTCGAAATATATAACGCCTTACTTAATGGTCATCAGTTGCACATTCTGTCAGAGGATAAACGTTTAGACTTTATAGCATTATCAAAATATACCCAAGATCAACATATTGATTTTGCCTTTATCCCACCAGCTTTACTTGATCAAGATGAACTACTTTCTGTTCCTGTATTGACAGTGGGTGGTGAAGCTGTTAATGCTAAATTAGTTAATCTTTACTGCCAGCAGGGTATCAAGTTAATTAATGTTTATGGGCCAAGTGAAACGACTGTTTGGGCTATGGCTCATCGTTATAATAAAGATGACTTAAATACAGATTTGGGAACAGCCATTAAAAACGTAACTTTATATGTTCTTGATGAATATTTACGTCCTGTGCCTCCTGGTGTTATTGGTGAATTATATATTGGTGGTGCTGGTGTTGGTCGTGGTTATCTAAATAACCCTGAATTAACAAATCAGACATTTATTGCAAATCCATTCCAAACCAGTGAGGAAAAAGCGCAAAATTATAATGCTCGAATCTATAAAACGGGCGATCTGGTTCGTTATTTACCAAACGGTCATATTGAATATATTGGTCGTAATGATTTTCAGGTTAAAATTCGTGGTTTCAGAATTGAATTAGGTGAGATTGAAACGCGATTAATCAGTCATCCTCAAATTAAGCAGGTACTTGTTGTGGCACTGACTAATAACCAAGGTAATAAATATCTTGCTGCTTATTATGTATCTGATACAGCAATAGATCAGACTGAATTAACCAGCTATTTAGAAAAAACATTACCTGAATATATGGTTCCTGCAGCCTTTGTACACCTAACGGTTATGCCTGTTAATGTGAATGGTAAAATTGATCGTAAAGCATTGCCAAAACCTAACTTTGTTATGCAAGAAAGTTATGTTGCTCCTAGTACAGTAACTGAACAACAGTTAGTTGCTGATATAGCTGAATTATTAGATATGGATATTGACTCAATTAGTGTAGTCGATGACTTCTTCAGATTAGGTGGTAACAGTATTTTAGCTATTAAGTTGTCAAGTAGAATAGCCAAGACTTTTGAACGCGATGTGCGTGTAGGTGATATTTTTACATATCGTACCATTCAGGAAATTGCGAAATTTATTGACAGTAATCATCAAAAACGTCAATCAATTACCATACAGAAGGTGGCTAATGAACAAGAACAGAGATTATCCTTTGCGCAGGAACGCTTATGGTTCATCGATTGTTATGAAGGTGGTAGCAACGCATACAATATACCACTAGTATTTAAACTTCTGCCAGAGACTAATATCTCGTTTGTTGAGCAAGCTTTACACGAAATTGTTCAGCGCCATGAAGTATTGCGTTCATTAATTAAAAATACAGCAGATGGTGTTGCCTACCAACAAGTGATAAGTTTGCAACAGCAACCGTTGGTAATCGAAAATCATTATTGTGATAGCCAAGCTGAATTAGATAAAGCGATTCATAATCATATATACAAAGTAATAATGTTATCTCATGAGTTACCGATTTCGATTTGTCGCTATCAATTAGCTCAAGAGTATTATATGAGTATTGTGATCCACCATATTGCATTTGATGGTTGGTCAATTGATCTGTTCATTAATGAGTTCAGACAGTTATATCAATACTATGAGGTTTTATCTTTAGGTGATAGTAATCAAACGGTAACACTTAACTTACCACCTGTCGACGTGCAATATAAAGACTTTGCTTTATGGCAGCGGCAGTATTTGCAAGGTGATATTTTGAATCAGCAATTGCAGTTCTGGCGAGATCAACTAGCTGATTTTGAACCGCTTAATTTGCCGACAGACTACGTTCGTCCACAACAAATTGATTATACAGGTCAAAATGTTATGTTTGAGCTTGATAATGATGTCAGCCAACAAATACGTTCATTGGCAAAAGAACTCAATGTTAGTGTTTATTCTGTACTACTCAGTGGTTTCTATTTACTACTTAGTTCATTTAGTAATCAAAAAGATATTGTCATTGGTTCACCAATTGCAGGAAGAAATTATCAGGGTACAGAAAATACCATTGGCTTCTTTGTTAATACATTAGCATTAAGAAAATGTATTGAACCAAGCGACAGTCTAAAAATGTTCATTTTGCAGACTAGTGAATTAATTACACAAGCTCAACAATATCAAGATCTACCATTTGAGCGCTTAGTGGATGCGTTATCTATTGAAAAAGATACTTCGCGACATCCTATTTTCCAAGTAATGTTTGGCGTACAGTCATTTGGTGAAGATGGGAAAGAGGATAATTTATTGCAACGTTATAATAATGACAATGCAAGTTATCAAGCTGCTAAGTTTGATATGACCGTGATGCTTGATGATTCTAAACCTGCGATAACAGGATTATTCAATTATGCGACTAAACTTTATAAGCCGCAGACTATTGAACACTATATCACTATTTATGAATCTATCTTGCAGCAATTTACAAAGATGTATCAACAGCAACAAGTTCTGTCAGATTTACGTTTAATTGATAACTCAACTTATCAAAAAGTGATCTTTGATTGGAATAAGACGCGTTGCGATTATCCGACAGATGTGACAATGCATCAATTGTTTGAAAGACAAGTATTAAAAACACCAAATAATCTAGCTTTAGTTTATGAAAATGATCGCTTGACCTATCAAGAACTTAATGAACAAGCTAATCAGCTAGCACATTATTTGCGTGAAAACTTTGATATTCAGCCTGATGATTTGGTGGCAATCTGTCTTGAACGTTGTAAATACATGTTAGTAAGTATCTTAGCTATCTTGAAGGCAGGAGGAGCTTATGTACCAATGGATCCTAATATGCCAGAAGATCGTCTCAGTTATATGATCGAAGATACAAAAGCTAAGGTTGTATTAACTACTAACTTAAGTTATGAAAAAATCAATTCGTTAGTTGCTAAGGATCAAGTTGCATTGAACTTGCAATCCTCACAAACTATAGATTGCTTAAGTAAATATCCAACAACTAACCCAACACCATTAGCTCAGCCTAAAAACTTAGCTTATGTGATTTATACCAGTGGTACGACCGGTATGCCAAAAGGTGTAATGTTAGAACATCAAGGCGCGGTTAACCGTATTATTTGGATGAATAACGAATATCCGATTACTGAAAAGGATCATATTTTACAAAAAACGAATTATACCTTTGATGTCTCGGTGTGGGAGTTATTTTGGGCGAATTGGTATGGTGCTTGTATTGTCTTTGCTCATTCAGAACTTTATAAAGATAATGTCTATCTTGCAGAGTTGATTGAAGCTGAACAAATCACCGTATTACATTTTGTACCATCTATGTTAGTTGCATTTGTGGAAACATTAGAAGCACAACCTAATTTGGTTCCAAAAGTTCAGGGATTAAAATATCTGTTCTGTAGTGGTGAAGCACTTAACCTTTATGAAGTGAAAAAATGTCAAGTGTTGATGCCAAACTGTGAGATACACAATCTTTATGGACCAACAGAAGCAACCATTGATGTACTTTATTATGATTGTAATAATCCGAATATTTCACAAGTATTAATTGGTAAACCTGTTGCTAATACTTCAGCTTATGTTCTTAATGAATTATTACAACCAGTACCTATTGGCGGAATAGGTGAGTTGTATGTAGGTGGTGATAATGTTGCTAGAGGTTATCTAAATAATATTCCATTATCGAATGAACGTTTTATTGCTAATCCGTTCCAAACAGAAGCAGAAAAAGCGCAAGATTACAATGGTCGAATTTATAAAACTGGCGATCTTGTTCGTTCTTTAGTTGATGGTAATATTGAGTATTTAGGTCGTAATGACTTCCAAGTTAAAATTCGTGGATTCAGAATTGAACTTGGTGAAATTGAAGCTCGATTAACGCAATATGATGGAATCAAACATAGTATCGTTATCGCTTATGAACAGGCTTCGGGCAGCAAATATTTGGTTGCTTATTATCTTGCTAATGAGGAGATTGATAGCCAATTATTACAAGCTCATTTAAGTGAAACTTTACCAGGATATATGATTCCGTCAGCATTTATATATTTAACTGAATTACCAATTACCTCAAATGGTAAGTTAAATCGTCGAGCGCTACCAAAACCAGAGCTTACCGATAAGGTTGAGTATGTCGCGCCAGAAAATGATGCTGAAAGAACATTATGTGAAGTCGTTGCTAATATCCTTAAAATTCCTGCTGAAGAAATTAGTATGCAAGATAGTTTCTTCCGATTAGGTGGTAATAGTATCTTAGCTATGATGCTTAATAACCGAATTAATGATGCGTTTAAAGTTAAAATGCGTTTAGTTGATATTTTAAGCGTAAATACAATTCGGGAGTTAGCGAAAAAAATCTCAACGACTCAACAGCAGTTTAATCCTATTGTGGAATTAAGAACAAATCATGAAAAACCACAAATTTTCATGATCCACCCAGGATTAAGCGGTTGTGATGTTTATCAATCATTAGCGAATAAGTTATCCTCAAAATACAGCTGTTTTGGTGTAGATTCTTACAATTTATATCATGACAAACCTATCGAGGATCTCAATGTATTAGCGCAATATTATCTGGATCATATCAGTAAAGTTGCAACAAAAGATCTGCCAATAAAATTATTTGGTTGGTCTTTAGGTGGCAACATTGCGTTACAAATCGCAGTACTACTTGAACAGCAAGGAATCGAAAATATTGAAGTGTATCTATTGGATTCTTGGCTATTAAAAGAGCGGGATTTAGATCAATATAAGCATCCAGTTAACATTACTCGTGCTATGGATCGATTAAATATACCTGCACATGTACGCGGTGAAATTGAGAATTTTGCAAAAATTGATAACAAGCTCGTTGTACAGCCATTATCTGCTCAATTGAAACAGACTCAAGTAGTGTTGTTTAAAGCTACACAGATTGAACAAGGTGGAGATATAGCTGAAAAATATGTATTAAATAATATTGATACTTATTTAGAAGATAATTCTCAATTAAAATTGGTTAAGTTAGATTGTGGTCACTACACAATTTTATCTCATGAACAAGAGATCTTAGCTCAGATTTTATAACCTTAATGTTAATTATCCCCTTAAAAAATCTTATTTTAAGGGGATGCTTTTTAGGTAAAGATAATGAACTTTATTTATTTAGCGAATATCAATAATCTGTCGTGGTCTGTTTTAAAAGATCAAAAAAAAATACTTAGCCACTCTGCACAGTTAGATATCGAGAAATTTAGATTTGATCGAGATAAATGTCGCAATTTAGTTGGCAAACTGCTGTTGCTTTATTCTTTGCAGCGTCATGAACAATTTGAACAATCCTGTTTACCCGTCATTGATTACGGTCCTTATCGAAAACCATTTATTCATTCAATGCAAGGACATTTCAATATTTCACATGCTCATAATTGGGTTGCTTGTGTATATAGTACTAATGGCGAAGTTGGCATTGATATTGAATATATTACGCCAATTAACATTATTGATTATCAGAATGTTATGACTGAAAATGAGTATCAAATTGCACTTAATAATCCACATTTTGATTTCTTTCAATTATGGACATTAAAAGAAGCAATTATGAAAGCTCAAGGGCAGGGGTTTTATCTTTCACCATCTTCGTTTGAGTTACCATTCCCTTTTTGTAATGATGAGATCGTTGAAATTAACCACACACGCTGGTTCGTTTATAGTCAAAGCTTTGCCAATGAATATCGGTTGTCTTTGGCTTCTTTATATCCAATAGTTGGCAATATACAAGTTATTCCTTTGCAACTTGATCAATTTTGGCAGTAATCAATTATCACGCCTTACTTCATTACTGACAATAATATTAATCGTTAAAATTAACTATCTATTCTTGGTATTGAAGTTTAAAATATATCCATATTCATAAATTAGTATGAATATTATTCAAGTTCCAATCTTTTCTTTTCTATCTTTTTCTATTTCATAAATCTTAGCACTTGAGGACAATTATTATGTTTCAATGGCTTTCAAATTGGATTTTAGATGGACTTAAGCATTCACCCGAAATACTTTTATTTCTTTCTTTAAGTTTAGGGTATTTGATTGGTGGAATTCGAATCGGTAAATTTCAATTAGGTGGCGTTGCTGGTTCATTATTGGTGGCAGTGGCATTAAGTGTATTTGGTGTTACTGTCGATGCTGGCGTTAAAGCTGTGCTTTTCGCCCTATTTATTTATGCTGTCGGGTTCGAAAGTGGACCACAATTTTTCCGTTCATTAGGAGTTAAAACTCTGCGTGAAATCTTTTTAGCGTTATTTATTGCTGTTGCTGGTTTTGTAACGGTAGTAGTTTTAGCCAAATTATTCAATTTAGATAAAGGCCTTGCTGCTGGTTTAGCTGCAGGAGGATTAACACAATCAGCTATTATGGGTACAGCATCTGACGCGTTGACTCAGCTAGGTTTAAGTCCAGAAGAGTTAAGCAGATTACAAGGTAATGTGACCATTGGTTATGCTGTGACTTATATCTTCGGTTCACTTGGCGCTATTATTGTCTGTGTAAATATTTTGCCGAAAATTATGGGGCGTGAAATTAATGATGATGCAATTCAGGCCGAAGCAGAACAATTACATGGTTCGCTTTTATTAGGTAATGGCCAGAATTTTGCTTTGTCTGATGTAACTGGTCGCTTATACCGAATTACTAATAAGGTTAATCAAACCGTTGAAAGTTTAGAAAAGGTTATTAATGGTATTAGTATTGAACGAATCAAACGTGGCAATCGTATTATTGAAGCTGCACCTGAAACCTTATTAAAAGCCAAAGATATTATTTTAGTTGTTGGTCATCGGGATGCCATGATTGCTGCAGCTGATTTATTGGGTGAAGAAGTGAATTCAGCACAAGGTATGGATGTGGTGATGAATACTCAAGATGTTGAAATGCGTAATACTCGATATGTCGGTCAAAATTTAACGCAAGTGCTTTCATCTGACGAAGTGATGAAGTTAAAGCATGGTATTTATTTAATTGCTGTTCATCGTGATGGACAACCATTGCCATTAAATAATGATATGGTATTTAAGTTAGGTGATGTCATTACTATTTATGGTACTGATGGTGACTTAAGACGTGTAGTAGATAGAATTGGTGCGCCGATTACCAAAAGTGAAAAAACTGATTGGATATTCCATGGTTTAGGTCTTGTTGTTGGACTTATAATTGGTCTTATTGTGATTAGAGTCAGTGATATTCCAATCACTTTAGGTGCAGGTGGTGGTGCATTATTATCAGGATTATTGTTTGGTTGGTATCGCTCCTTACATCAAACTGTTGGAAATATTCCAACCGGAGCGGTGCAACTACTTAAAGATTTTGGCCTAGCTGGCTTTGTTGCAGTGGTTGGTCTAAGTTCAGGTTTACAAGCCATTAATACGATTAAAGATCAAGGTCTTTCATTATTCTTAATTGGTGTTGTAGTGACTTTATTGCCGATGTTACTTGGCATTTATTTTGGCAAGTATGTTCTAGGTTATAAAAATTCAGCGGTATTTGCTGGCGCTTTAGCTGGCTCTCGTAGTGCGAATCCTGCTTTTGGTGAAGTACTTAATAAAGCTGGTAACTCAACGCCTACCAATTCTTTTGCTATTACCTATGCTTTAGCTAATGTTTTCCTAACATTATTGGGACCATTAGTTGTTGCTTTTGTTTAATTGACATCTCAAATTAAGGATACATGGTTATGAAAAGTAATAATGAATATGCAAAATATGCGAATTTAAGTCCTTTTGAATTGAAAGATAACTTAATTAAACTAGCACAAAGCCATACTGACCGTGTGATGTTAAATGCAGGGCGTGGTAATCCTAATTTTTTGGCAACATGGCCACGACAAGCATTTTTTCAACTTGGTGTTTTTGCCCTACAAGAATCCGAAATGTCATTTTCATATATGAATGAAGGTGTTGGTGGTATGCCAATTAAGGCTGGTTTAACTGGTCGTTTTGAACATTTTGTTCGTCAAAATTATCAAACACCTGGCGTGTCATTTTTAGGTAAAGCATTTTCTTATATTCGCGATCAGCTCGGCCTAGATGAAAATGCATTTTTACAAGAGATGGTGGAAGGTATTTTAGGTTGTAATTATCCTGTACCAGATAGAATGTTACGCTTTAGCGAAGAGGTAGTTAAAGCATATGTGCTTACACAAATGGGAGCACAATATCTTGGTCGTGATGATCTTGATCTGTTTGCCGTTGAAGGTGGTACTGCAGCAATGGCTTATATTTTCAATTCTATGAAAGAAAATAACTTAATCGAAAAAGGCGACAAAATTGCGATTGGCGCACCTATTTTTACACCATATTTAGAAATTCCAGAGCTTAATGATTATCAATTAGTAGAGGTATTAGTTAATTCTGATCCTGATGCGAATTGGCAATATCCAGAAGCTGAATTACGTAAATTAGAAGATCCTACTATTAAAGCTTTTTACTTAGTTAATCCATCTAATCCCCCATCAGTAAAAATTGATGATAAAAGCTTGCAGATCATTGCTGATATTGTGAAAAAACGTCCTGATTTAATTATTTTAACTGATGATGTTTATGGCACATTTGCCGATAATTTCCAATCTTTGTTTGCTATTTGTCCAAAAAATACGATTTTAGTTTATTCATTTTCTAAATACTTTGGTGCAACTGGTTGGCGTTTAGGTGTTATTGCTACAGCACGTGATAATATATTCGATAAAAAAATTAAGGCATTGCCTAGCAAAACGAGACAAATTTTAGATAAACGCTATAGTTCTATTGTAACTGATCCTGAAAATTTAAAATTTATTGATCGTTTAGTGGCCGATAGTCGTGCAGTTGCACTAAATCATACCGCTGGGCTTTCAACTCCACAACAAGTACAAATGGTGTTATTTGCATTGTGTGAAATGATGGATACCGATCAAAGTTATAAAGCAGCATTAAAATCATTGATCCGTCGTCGAGCGGCTTCGTTATATCAACATTTAGGACTTACGCATCATACTGATGAAAATAGTGTTGATTACTATACCTTAATTGATCTAGAACATATTTGTCGTGAGCTTTATGATGACAAATTTGCTAAATGGATCTTAAAAAATAAAAATCCATCTGAAATGTTATTTAGAATTGCCGATGAAGCTGGCGTTGTTTTATTGCCAGGTAAAGGATTTGCTGTACAGCATCCTTCGGCTCGAGCTTCATTAGCCAACTTAAATGAATATCAATATGCAGCGATTGGTTTATCAATGCGAAAACTTGCTCAAGAGTATTATGCTGAGTATCAAAGTAAAGCTAAGAAAAAATAGTTAATCATTTAGATTAATTCATCTGTCTACATATCAAACCCTAGTTTAACTAGGGTTTTTTATTTTATATATCATTTAACTTGATTATAAATTTTAGTTATTCCTTCTGAATAAAATCAAGTTAATTTAATAATATTGATTTTTTTTAAACAGTAATTTGACAGCTTATTTTCCAATCTATATGATCGCAAATGAAAATCATTATCAACTGTTCGATTCGGATGAAAAAAATAACTGCAAAATTTAGTTTATTTAGCTTGTGCCTTATAAGCTGTTATAGCTCTATTGTTCTAGCTGAAAATAAAATTAAAGATATCAAGGAAGATAATGAAAAAGATAAATTGGAGACAATTACTGTTACTGGTGAAGGGGTACAACGTAGTGAATTGACATAGTAAGCCTTATGTCCTCATCTTCTCGATATAGCACTTATCAGCAACCACGACAAGTAGGTATTTCTGCACAAATAAACTATTGATAAATCAGTTAAATATTATATGTACGAAAGGTCTAAATTTGTTTTATTTTTTACTACTAAAGAATGGTATTAATGAAAATATTATGACCACAAAATAGGTACTGCAAAAGGAAAATTAGTAAATGAATGACAAAGCAACAATTAAATTACCTAAAAATGTATGGTTATTATTTGTAAGTCTTTATATTACAGAATATGTTGGTATTGGCTTTTTGACTATCGCCTTAGCTTTAATCCTAAGAAAAGATGGCATGGAGTTAGACCAATTAAGTCTTATTCCTTTAATGATGTTACCAATTGGTTTAAAAATTTTATGGGCACCTGTTATTGATAAATATTTAAAAAGACGAATATCTCATTATCGCAATTGGTTATTTATCTCTTTAACGCTAATGTTAGTATGCTTAATCTTTATAGCTTTGTTAGATCCTATAAAACAGTTTTATATCATTTTACCCATCATTTTTATTTTTTCGACCATGACTGCAACTCAAGAATTAGCCATATCAGGATTAGCCTGTAATATTTTTTTAGTTCAGCAACGTTATCTAATTTCAAGTATCAAAACCAGTGGTTCTATGATAGGTAATATTTTAGGTGGCGGAGTAATTTTACTACTTTATGCCTATATTGGTTGGATGGGTTGTTTATTATTAATTGCTATTTTAATTGGATTTACATTAATTCAACTTTTCTTTTTTGAAGAGTACCGTTACTGTCAAAATAAACCAATATATGAAAATATGGATCCTAAATATTGGAAAGATCTGATTATCATCTGGAAAGGTAGAATTAATTGGTTAATTATTTTGATACTTATGCCGTTTAGTTTCTTACCGGCTTATAATCTATTATCACCAATACTTGTCGATGATGGTTGGGCATTATCAGATATTGCTATTTTATTAAAAGTATTTGGATCCATTGTTAGCTTAGTGGCTGTTATATTAGTTGCAAAAATCCTCAAGCGATTATCTAGGAAACAAAGTTTAACATATTCATTACTTTTTCATGCTTTTGGTTTACTTGCATTCATCCCGATCTCGTTAGGTTATGTTAATATTTTTAATGTCTATTTAGCCTGTTTTCTTTACTTCTTTAGTTTACCTTTAATGTCTATTGCGATTACTGCCATCATAATGGACAACTCAGATAGTTCACAGGCACGTTCTACTGCTTGTAATGCTCAATCAGCGCCAAGTTTTATATGTGGATTTATCGTAATATCACTAAGTTATTATCTTGCACAAAAATTTGGTTATTTTCCAGTTGTAATCGGCTCAATAGTATTGGCATTTTTAAATGCATTTTATGCAAGTCGAACAATGGGAAAATAGTATCAGAATAGGTAGATAGGATAACTTTAAAGCGTAATTGGATGGATAATTAAATTAGTATGCTTATTGCTCAAGATATTGAATACCAAATTCAAGATACCCTTGTTGTTAATCATGTAACGACTCAATTTCAACCAGGGCTTGTCTATGGTATTGTTGGTCATAACGGTTCTGGCAAATCGACATTTATTAAATTATTAGCAAAGCAAATTGCCGCAACATCTGGTGTTATCACATTAGATGAAAAAGAACTGACTCACTATTCACATAAACAGCTCGCGAGAATACTGAGTTATTTACCACAATATTTGCCTACTAACATTAATCTGCCGGTTAAAGAACTGGTTAAATTAGGGCGATTTGCATGGCATGGTGTACTTGATCGCTATACGGAAAAAGATTATAAAATTGTTGATCAAGCATTAATACAAACAAATACTGCACATCTTAAAGAACGCTACTTAAGCTCACTGTCAGGAGGAGAACGTCAACGAGTTTGGTTATCCATGTGTTTAGCTCAGCAAAGTCAATATCTTTTACTTGATGAACCTCTTTCAGCGTTAGATATTAATTATCAAATTGAAGTAATGAAATTACTTCGACAGCTGGCCCAAAAGCATCGAATAACCACTATTATTGTTCTTCATGATATTAATTTGGCCAGTGAGTTTTGTGACCAGCTATTAGCTTTTAAACAAGGTCACTTAATTTTTGATTTACCGACAAAACAGATGATTACACCATCGATTTTACAGAAAATTTATGGTGTTCATTTTGAGATCATTGATCATCCTACTCGAAGTCATAAGGTTGCTTTAGCATGAAGTTCAAAATAACCCTAATTAGCCTTGTGATTGTAAGCTCTATTTTATGGATAACGCATTTACCTGATAGTAATCAGGATTATGCACAATTTGATAACCCAACTAGAATTATCACTACGGATTGGACTATTGCAGAAACATTATTAGCTTTACAAGCACCGTTAGTGGGAGTAGGTGATACAAAAGAGTATGCCACGTGGGTAAGTGAACCTGTCTTAAATGATAATATTGTTGATTTAGGGTTACGATCACAACCTAATTTAGAAGTGATTGCTAATTTAAAACCGACTCTATTGATAAATTCAACTTGGACACAAAATCTGATCCCTAAAAATATTATTCCCATAAATTTAGCTGCAATTGATTTTTACACAAATGAAGGTACAAGTTGGTCGCACATCGTGCAAACAACAGAAAAATTAGCGCAACTAGTCAACAAAACCACACAAGCTCAGATATTGATAAGCCAGACCGAAAAACAGTTTACCGATAATATCCAACGATTAAAGAAAATACCAAAACAGTCCTATGCAGTTGTGCAATTTATTGATTCTCATCAATTACGTATCTATGGAGCCAATAGTTTATACGGTGTGGTATTAACCAAATTGAATTTAGATAATGCATGGCAACATTCGACAAATGCATGGGGATTTAGTCAAATTAGTTTAATTGACTTAACGACATTACCTAAAAATACGAGTCTTATTATTGTTAAACCTTATCCAGCTAATGTTAATCAGCAATTAGAAAAGAATTCATTATGGCAAAAGTTGCCATTTAGTCAGCAGGGAAATTATTATATTTTACCCTCCGTGTGGGGATTTGGAGCGTTACCTTCAATGCAACGGTTTAGTTATTCATTAACTAACGCTTTAACTAAGCAAACAGTGAATACATGGTGATTGTATGTCGGCATTGAAGAAAATCATCTTAATTAATTTATCTCTTTTTTTACTTGCACTGATAGCAATCGTTTGGATTATTGTGCATGAGTTACATCAGCCTTTTTTGCAAGTTGATTTAATTCAAGTAAGTGTATTAAAACGTATAATTCTTGTCGATAACTGGTTACCTCGCTTTACTATGGCTTTATTGGTTGGAGGGGCATTAGGTATTAGTACCATCATTCTACAGCAAGTTACTTATAATCCCTTAGCCTCTGATTCAACGTTAGCTGTAAGTAGCGGTGCTTATATTGCCCTACTGGGCACTCATCTTTTTATGCCATCATTATTACTTTGGTTAAGTAGTGCAATGATTGCATTCTTTGGTGGACTTGCCAGTTTACTGCTTGTGTTTATGATGTCTTATCGTAATCAATTTTTACCAATCAGGATGCTACTGTCAGGTTTGATATTAAATTTATATTTGGGAGCATTAGCCACAGCATTAGTTATATTCCATCCTGAAGCGGCTAAAAATATTTTTGCTTGGCAAGCTGGCTCATTAATTCAAGATAGTTGGCATGATGTCAAACAGATAGTTATTGTCTCTTTGATTGCATTTTCCATCCTGATTTTATTATTGCGCGCATTTGAAGTTATGCAATTAGGTGAAACTCAAGCAAAAAGTTTAGGTGTACCGGTAGTGGTGCTCCGTGTTGTCTGTATTTTGTTTGTCGCTTATTTATGTGCTACAACACTAAGTTTAGTCGGGATGATTGGATTTATCGGCCTAGCCGCAGCTACCATGATTAATCAATTGCAGTTAACTAAAGCCTGGCACAAGCTTCTCTTTTCATATACAACAGCAGGATTAATTTTATTATTAACAGATTGTCTTTTAGTTATTATCCAGTTCTATTGTTCTTTTTATTTGCCTGTCGGCACAGTCAGTGCATTTATTGGAACACCTTTATTACTTTATTTAATTTTCAAAGCGTTACCTACAACAATTAGTATATCAAGTAATAACTCTTTAACTCGATGTGATTTATTAACGCCTATAAAAACAAGGGGACACTGGATATTAGCGATATTAATAATCTTAATATTATTATGGTTTAGTTTAACAATCAGTAATACACAATACGGTTTTATATCGACTAGTTGGAATCATTCTCTTATAAACATTAAATTACCAAGAATTATCACCGCCATTTCGGCTGGAATCATGTTAAGCACGTGTGGCGTTTTACTGCAATGCATGACCCATAATTCTCTGGCTAGCCCTGATTTGTTAGGTATTAGCTCAGGTGCAGCTATTGCTATTATTGTCACAGTTATGACGATGGGGTCTGACATCATGCCACTTTGGTTGCCGGGATTATTGGGTGCTCTACTGACCTTTTTATTTATTATTGCAATTAATATTAAAAATAAATTCCAACCTGAAAAAGTGGTTTTAACGGGAATAGCTTTTGCCGCTTTTTTAACGGCTCTGATTCAATTATTTTTAGTTACTGGCGATCCGCGTATTCAATATTTATTAATATGGTTATCGGGATCAACATACAGTAGTGGGCTACTAAGTAGTGTGGTGATATTTTTAGTAGCATTATTCATTTTATTTATATTATTAATATTTTCACGGTCAATAAGCTTGTTGGAATTGCCAGAAAATATGAGTAATGCATTAGGAATGAATAGCAATATTGTCCGTTTTTTATTAATTGTCGTTTCGACCATTTTAATTACTTTAGCCACATTACAAATTGGACCACTTAGTTTCATTGGTCTACTTGCGCCATTAATGACTCGGATTATTGGTTTTCATTTCATCCGTAACCAATTACTCATGTCATCGCTAATTGGAAGCATATTAATGATCGCTGCTGATTGGTTAGGTCGTAATATTATGTTTCCTTATGAAATTCCGACAGGAGTTATGGCATCACTGATTGGTGGGTCTTGCTTTATCTATCTAATAAGGCGTTCTTGATAATGTCGGCTTTTTTGCAAACTTTTAAACCATATGGTCATACTATTTTTGCTATTAGTCATGATAACAATATTTTAAGCATACTGATGGCATTATTGAGGAGTTCAATGATCAACCACATGAACTCAGTTCATCACCAAAAAGGAGAAAACTATGAGTTATTCAACTCATTTTAAACCTAAAAATCGCATTTTAGCTTGTTCTATATTATCTGTTTTACCTATCATCGCATATGCTGAAACAACCGATACAATGGAAGTTGTTGGTTCAATGGCTAAAACAGGCACGGTCAAATTTTATGATACGCAATCGACAGATTCTATTGATGAAAAGCAGATTAAAGATAAAGACTATAAAAAAGTTGACGAAGCACTATCTTATACTTCTGGCGTATTGAATAGTTCATATGGTCATGATGGCCGAACAAATTGGTTGAAAATTAGAGGGTTAGATGCTTCTTTTACTTTAGACGGTATGCCTCAATTTACTTATAGTTATTTTGGTTCAACACCTGAAATTTTCGGACTGGAAAAAATAGAAATATTAAAGGGCGCAAGTTCTCAACTATATGGTTCATCTAAACCTGGCGGTACTGTCAATATGATAACCAAACGCCCCAAAAATACTCCGGCTGGTGAAGTTAATGTGTTTTATGGAACACATGCACAAGTAGGAATAAATGGAGATTATAGTGGCATATTAACTGATGATATACGATATCGAGTAGTGGGTGCCTATCGAGATGAAAATGGACAACAAACTAAAACTGGATTAAAGCATTATTATTTTGCGCCGAGTTTAACATGGGACATAAATGAACTAACTTCTTTAACTTTATTATCAAGTTTTCAACGTGATTTTGGCATTCCTGAAAATGGATTTTTCCCTGCTTATGGCACGCTATTTCATTCTAAATATGGGAAAGTAGCAAGGGATACTTATTATGGTGATAAAGATTTTGATAATTTTAATCGTAAATCAGAAACAGTCGGTTATGAATTTAGACATCAATTTAATAATGGATTTGTTTTTACACAAAACTATAAATATGCTCATCAAGATTTAGATTTATCAGGTGTTTATGGTATGGATTTCACACCAACAGTTGATGGAAAAAATTATTCACGTTTTGCATATTCTCAAATAGGTATTAACAATACTCATACAATTGATAATCGCCTTTCTAAAGATTTTGAATATGGAAATTGGCGAGACACATTATTAATTGGAATTGATTATTTAAATACCAATATGAGTGGAAATAATTTTAGTGGCAGCGCTAGTACAGTGAATCGTTTTAAACCAAGATTAACCCATTCAAATATTACAGGTAGTTATTCGCCTTTTAAATTAAAAGCACAAGAATTAGGTGCATATGTACAAAATCAACTGACTTTTGATAATAAACTGATTTTCAATCAAGGTATGCGTCATAGCAAAATAAAAAATGATGGATACTGGAGTGGTTCTGATTTTAATCGTGATTATAACCACAATGCCTACAATTCAGGTTTAATGTATATTTTTGATAGTAATATCGCACCTTATATAAATTATTCAGAATCATTTTTGCCAGTGTATGGTTATGATAGTGTCAACAAAACAATGTATCGACCTTATGAAGCAAAACAGTGGGAAGTAGGGGGAAAGTATGAGCCTGATTGGTTTAATGGTACATTCACTCTGGCCTATTTTGATATTAAATCTCAGAATTCATTTGTTTCTAATGGGACAGGGCAAGCATCACAAACATTAGAAACACGCAGTAAAGGTGTAGAGTTACAAATAAAGGCTGATATTACTAAAAGTATAGATATGGATTTTGCTTATACTTACACTCATGCTAAAACAGATCAAACAGCTTCATTGACAACACGTAGTTCATTAATTCCAAAGCATGCTGCTTCAGCTTGGGTAAATTATAAATTTGATGGTGAGTTTGATGGGTTAACTGTTGGATCAGGGCTTCGTTATATTGGTAAAACTGTTGATGAAGTCTATTATCCAAATGAAAGTGTACCTAGTTATACCTTATGGGATGCAATGGTTAAATATCAGTTTAATAAATCATGGTCAGTACAAGTTAATGCAACTAACTTAACCGACAAAAAATATATATCAGGTTGTAGTTATTGGTGTTATTACGGTGCGGAACGCAGTGTGGTTGGAACGCTTAGCTATAAATGGTAGCTATCAACTTTAAACTAATAAAATGCAAACAATTGTTTGCATTTTTTATACTATTTAAAAAGGTATCATTAAAATAAGACAGTTAGAAAGTTCATCCTTGTTGGTTTATATTTGAACAGTTTAAAATGAAATTAGCTTTCTATATTATGGTTTGACTTTAGGTCCATAACTCCAGTCTAGAATGTATGGTTTATAATTAATATCTTGTTCATTATACTTTATAGAAGAGTCCATATCTTCCTCTTCATCTGAAGGAATTTTACCAACAAAATCATTCAAATCACCTACTTTAGGTATTGTAGTAAATTCTTCAATAGTGACTAATTTATCGTTTTTAACGTAAGTGATCTTCCAAATGTAATCTGTAGGCTCTTCACCTCGATAAAAAGTATCAGCAAATTTTTCTACCGTAGTTAACAATGTAAATAACTCACCACATAGATCTGATTCATCAACACAAAACTCAACCGAAACTACACGATAAATATTGTTACCGATGATATATCTTGCGACCGCTTCTCTGGAATAATCGTTTTTATCAGAATAATTATTAATAATAAATACAAAGCGACCATCATCAATATCTGCTGAGTAAGTTAAATATTCTATTCCATCATTTAAAACTTCTTTCTGTTTTTTAAATATGGATATATTTTCAGTATTTGGGGTGGCAAATAATGGAGCAGCAAACAACAAAGATAATATAGTGATTTGTTTTAATAGTTCTTTCATGTGTCATATTCCTATATTTTTATATGCAACAAATTATCTAAATATGCATTTCAGTAAAGATCGCCGTTTATTGCATTTCAATTTGGTTATTGTAGAAATGTTTGGCGCTCAACATTGCCAACAAAATGGACAGATAAGAGTAAAAAACAGATATTTTTCATAAAAAACCGAACATAAATAATCTTCTAATAAATAAATGCTAAAAGCAATGTTTCCCTTTAAAAAAACTCACTTTTTTGGTGTTTTTTGATAAACTAATTATTAATAAACAATATAATCGTAACAGATATAATATGTAGTATTTGTTTTAATTTTTTTATTTAGGAAAAAACGTGCGAGCTTTTTTTCAGCAATCAAATTTTACTGATGGAGCACTAGCTTTAGCGCTTTCTCCTGCATTGACGCCAACAGGTATTGTTAATCATCCGGTATTTTTTTCTGGTTTTGCTCTTTACCCTCAAATTATTGCAAGAGGATTGCTTGTATTAGCAGACATTACTTCTACGAACTATTTCCAGTATAAGCCTGAGTTTCAAAAAGATCCGGTACTTTCAGCGCAAGGCGATCGTGTAAGAGCAGAGTGTTTTTCTGCCTGTAATGGGGTATATGCACGTTTAGATTTATTAAGAGAAGGCCTTGATGGAGAGATTTATCGAGGTACTACTAATGTTGATATTGGTATTGGTTTAAGACAAGCTCTTGCTAAGGTTAATAGTAAAGACAGACTTCATTTAAATATAGGTGATCAAGGGTTACTAACACGGCATATAGAGGATAAAGGCAATCATCTCAAAGGGTTAGATAAAATCATTTTACAACGGCCTGTTCAAATGCCTAATCGGTGGATAAGAGCTTTAGGCAATATCGCTGAAATCCATAAAAACATGAAGCCAGTTTTTACAATAAAAGGACCTCAAGCACAAATGTTTGTGAGTACTCTACCTAATGTAACGAGTAAAAATCAATCTGGTTGGCTTGTACTATCGCGTTCAGGTATTAAATTAATGCCTAGAAGCGATACGCATAGTGTTTATATATCTGGCTTGCATCGTCTTAATGCACTTAAACGTCTAATAACTAATATTATAAGTTTAACCTTTTACTGTTTGCAAAATAACGAGCAGGGGCCATGCATGATTGAAGTAAGCCTTTTGGGCGCTCGTTTAACACTCAGCTTAACAGCTGAAGCATGGCAAGGATATTCTGGTGAAGGAGCATTGTTAACCTCTTTAGTTTCATCAGCAGAACAAAAAGATTCAAAAATAGTGAATGATCTTTTACAGTTTGATGCGCTTATTAATAAAGAACAATTGTCAAATGCTTCAGCATTAGAGGATTATCGCATTGAGCGGGCACTTGCTTATCTTGCCGTTTGTGGAAAACTTGGGTTTGATGCATATGAAGGTTCTTATTTTCATCGCGAGTTACCGGAAGATCCGAACCGAGTTTTAAAAGATAACCCACGGCTTATTGGTGCGCATAAATTAGTTGATCGGATCGAAAAAATTGATGAGATGACATGGATAGTCAATTCTACAGATGATAGTTATCGAGTTTCTATTCCTACAAATCAATTGAATTGCAATCCTCAATGTACATGTAGTTGGTATCTTAAGAATCAACAGAAAAAAGGTCCCTGTAAGCACGTTTTAGCTGTACAAATCAAGGAAGGTATTTATGAACGCTAAGCTTGAAGAAGCCGTCGCTATTTTTAACTCTTTGGGATGGGAAAAAGTAACTATAGATACCATATTACAGCAACCACTAGGAACAAAAGAACAACAAAAAATTGCGCTGAATGGTCTAAAAAATGGAGACTGGGAGCGTCTTATTAAAAGAGAAGCGAACAGTACTTACACCAATGAAGGATATATTGAATGCAATCTCAAACATATTACATTGTATGCTATTAGGATTGGAGTTTCTATCACCCGTGCTCTAGAGTTTGCTTATTTTGCTGATAGGCCATTATTACTGCCTATTATTAAGGATAAGGGTGAAAAATATGCGACTAACTTTATCAGCAAAGCTTGCGTATCCAGAAGAAGAGTATTTGAACACTCTTCAAGCGTATTTGGTGATATTGCAGTTCAACTTGTTGATCAGTTAAATTTAGCTATTCCTGAAAGCTACGAATATATGAAAGATTGGGCCGTTTATGCCGCTTTGTCGATGGGATTACCTGCTGAAGACTATTCTAGAGCAGTATCGACACAAGAGTTACCAACACAAGAACAAATAAAACGCAGGTTTTCTGAGCATATTAAAATAGGGATTGCCGTCAATGTACCTGCAACCGGACCATTCTTTTCTGTATTTATCGAAGGTGTTAAACAAGGTTGGCTCTCAAAACACGATGCAATAGAGTTTATCTTTTTTGCGTTAGATAATGCTATTCGACCTGGGGATAGAAAGGTTTGGGTTAGTGCTATAGATGAGTTGGGGATAAGTACTACAACGTTACATGAAAGAGCAGCAATTTTGATTCCTTTACTTGCCAAAGGTGAATCAAGTGTAATTGCAAAAATTGCGCCTATATTGATTGAGAATGTTGATGATGAACTTTTTAATGAGGTCATGATAGCCTCATTTTCAGCAAAGGTTAAATCAACAAAACAGTTAGTTTTAAAAACAGCAATGACAAGAGTAGCCCCTAATGATGTAGCGCAACTCACACCATGGCTGGCGATATGGTGTGACGATAAAGATAAATCTATTGCAAAGTTAGCTCGTCAATTGGCTAACCATTGGCAACTCAATTATGCACAAATTGAAGAAAGTCATACACAGGACATTAAACATCTTTGGCAAAAAACACCATCTTTATGGATATGTCCTCAATTTGATTGGGGAGAAGTGACACCTCAAGCACTAACAGAGCTTGCCAGTGAACTGGTTAATCGAAGAGAGTTTGTTTGTGATACTGTTGCTGAAAGATTTTTAGCTATTGCAAATAAGATCGCTTATACCGATCCTCAATCGGCTAAAACAAGTTTGGCTGGATTGAAAACAATATCTTTTGATGTGCTATTTTATTTAATTGCTTGTTGGGTGAAAGGAATCGAACCTGAAGGCTATTGGGGAGCTGATCAGAAAGATATGGTACATGAAGTATTGCATGCTCGTAATTATGTAGTTTGTAAAAATTTAGATCAATTACCTTGTATTTTATCAACTCCCAGTAAGAGTGATCTTTCAATTACAGTAGATGATCTTTGTAAGCGATTAGAAAAATATCAGAAAAATAATATTCATGCACTTGAAGCAGATATATTTTTAGCTTTAACTCGTTTGGATACCAAAACACAAAGTAGTAAAAATTTAAACTTATTAAAAACGTTAAAGGTTGATGTCATTTTACAATCAGGTAAAAAAATGCCTGTTAACGCTGGTGACATAGTTTTAGCTTATCTTGATTGCCCTGTAAAAGAAGTTTTATTAGATTATAATGAGGAATATTTTGGGGATATAAAAATTCCAACCACTCCATCATTACAATACTTTCCTAAACGGTTTGATTCTTTACGTGATTTGACTACTAGTGCATTTTCTGTGTTTCCGCTCTGGGGTGATGCGGCTATACGACTGAGTGTTTCCTCATTCAATGAAATGGAGCATGCCAAAGGCCTCATTTTTAGGCAAATTGCAAAACGGCAAATACCGTTTACTGCTGGTGTTGCAATGAATATTCTCGCTGCACAGCGTTCAGCATCACCCCGTGCTATAGCTGATATAGCCTTAGCCGTGAATGAGGCATGGGAAAAAGGTTTGCTTATACCAGGAATTGCTGATGTTTTCTTACTAGACTGGATAAATAGCACTCCTTCTAAATTAGTTAGCTTAGTTGCAACGCTGTCAAATATTGCTCAGCAAGGGCTTTTATCAGTTGTATGGCCAATTTTAGACGAATTAATTTTAGCCTCTTTAAAAGCGCCGAGATTACTAGTGGGAACTGATGAAATTGTAAATGCTATAGCAGAATTTTTACCCGAAGTTCAGTTTGCAGTTACCAATGGACTTGCGTCGCCAAATCAACTGGATCTTTTAGGTTTGAGAACTTTAGCTGAAAAAACAGGCAGTTCACGGGTAATCAATGTAGCAAAATATATTATTACTCAATTACCAGACATTAAGTCTGTTAAATCAAAAAAATCTAATGAAGTTAATGTAACTGATTTTGATAAAATTTGGCCTAAAAAAGAAAAAAACATTCCGGTACTTGATGATGGCGCTATTATCTCAATTGATTTATTTGAGCAAAGCAAATCTAATTCCGCTTTCATTTTTACATTGAAACTACCAGATATTAATGACCGAGTTTTTCATATAGTAAAAACAAATTGGTTTTATGATTTAGAAGAAGGGCAATGTCAAGCATATCCAGCCCCCATAGAACAGCCTAAATTTACAACGGATAGCCAGAAAAGTGTTTATTTGCATTGGGATAATGATAAAAAAGCCTTACTGGTCAGCAAATATCGAAATTGGTTAAAAAATGAAGATGGCTCATTGTCTAGTACAAAAATACCCGCATTATCGAATACTTTATTAATGGTTGTTATTGGGCTTCTTGCTCAAGATGGCGAGGGTGCCTATTTTGCTGAAAATTATGTTTTAACGGGTCGCATTGATGAAGGAACTGTTCGTAGAGCAATTTTACTATTTTTAAAAAATCCCATTGTAAGTCCTGCAAAACTTATTAGGTCATTAGAAAAAGAAATTAAATTTTTACCGCTACTTTGGCCTATTTTAATTGAATGTGTTCGTTTTGTTGGTAATCTTGTTAGTCGAGGGGAAAAAATACCAGTCTGGACAAATCGTATTTTAGATATATCGTTACAGTATGCTGCTTATTTGAAAGAAGCTGCATTGCGTGGTTACATAACAAACAAAGATGCTAAATGGGAAGGTCTGCATACAATAGCTTCATCTAAATTAAAGTCAGCAGCAGTTGCGAAAGCAAAACAGTTGCAAGAAGATTTAAATATTAACCTTTAATCAAAGACTGTTACAGTACTATTAAATGTATATTTATTTTGTTATTTCTAGTGCATTATGAACTTTAATGCCTAAATAGGATGTTATACTTTTGTAGTAGTATGTCTATTTAGGCAATAATTTTTAGTTAGAATGAGCCTTAAGCATAGCTAACTCCACTATCCATAATTATCCAAACGAGAACAGGTTATTAATCACCCAAATATTAATGTGATGGTATACACTCCTCAATTATTTTTACAAATAAATGGTGAAGTGATACTACAGGGCAGAAAAATAAGTAACATTACAATGAAAATGACTTATCCTGAAATCAGTTATTTCTTTACCAAAAAATTCCAGATAGAATACTTGCAAATATATATTTTTTATATAGTTATATTCTCGGTTCAACGTATATTGATTAAATTTAATTTTTTATCATAATAACGATGTGTATGAGGGATAGGTGTTCCTCTAGTTTTGTACTCAATATGAAAATGTAACATACTATCTTCAATATTTATCAAGTGTATTTTTTCCATATTCGGATGCATTGTTAATTGTTTACATAATGATTCAAAAGAGCAATAAGTCGTTTTATCTAATCTGGAAAGTATTAACTCAGTCTTAATTCATTAAGGTATAAGTGCTTGCGAACGCTTGATACAACTCAATGGTATTGTGATTAATCAAAAGCAATCTTTAGTCAATATTTCTGAAATGAAGAATATTATATTCAGTTAGTAGTATATAAACGATAATACAGTGTATTTTAGGTATGTAATGCCTGAAATACGCTGTACAAACAGTAATGTTTTCCGCATATAGTGTCTTTATTATCAATTATTAAAGCTCGTTTCAGTTGTGATGGTCTCAGCCCCAAACTAGATAAACATGTTCTGCTAAAATGAGCCGAATCAGAAAATCCCATATCATTGGCTAATTTTGTCAGTGTTGTAGGGGAGTCGAGTGTATCAATTACATCCTGTAATCTTTTCCACAATAGATAACCCCTGAAATTAATACCCAACTCAGAACGAAAAAGATGAAGAAAGCGACTTTCAGAAAGGTGTATTTTTTCGGCGATTTCCCTCGATGAAATTTGCTTTATGGGTAATGATGAAATAATAGAGACTGCTTTATTAATGCGGTTATCTTGATCACATGAACAATTAGGATCTGACTCACGTAATAACTTATAGACGTGATAAAGATCAAATGGTTGGCTAATCGTAACAGATTTCATAAAATAACTGGCAATTTTTAATGCTTCTTCTTTAGTTAGAAAATAAACAGGATTAGTTTCAGTAAAATGCGATAATAAGTGATAATAGGGATTTTCTGGGTCAATAAGCAAATTAATACAACAGACATCTGGTGCGCTCAGTTTATGAGGAACATTTGATTGAATAATAAAACCAAACACATCTTTTTTTTCATCTGGTGTTTCTAGCTCAAAAGACATATTGTGCAATGATATTGTCAATTGAAGAGAAGGGTGACGATGCCAATCCGTCGTGATATTGTTTATAAAAAGCAATGTAGATAAATTTTGTCGGTGCACTTTAACTAACAGATCATTGTCTAACATGATATTTTATCCTTGCTAAATAAACATCCTTGCCATCAAAAACAGTAACATAAACCATATGTAAAGACTATATATACGTAATTCGATTAACTAAAACTAACTAAAGGATAACACACATCATATATAAAGTTAATCAAGAACAATACAAACGTATTTTTGGCTATTTTAAACCTATCACCAAGAACTTTATTATAGGATCTCAAAATATTTCGCAATCTTTTAGCCATTTTCAGTAGATAATTTTAATATTAATAATTTTGATGATTTACCATTAAAATTAAAAAAAGATATTCAATACATTCCAGTAAGGAGAAAAATAGAGTTCTTAGCTGGTAGAGTGTTTTCTGCTATGGCATTAGAAAACTTATTGCGTGAGGGAGAATATTACTGGAGACTAAAAAGTTCCAACGGAGCCATTTTATGACCTAAAAACATAGCTGGTTCAATATCTCACTCTAATAATTTTGTAACTGCGGTTACAATAAAACACTCAAATGAGGTTGAAAGCATAGGAGTTGATATAGAAAAAATAATGTCCACTCAAAAAGCAATTGATTTAAGTCAAACGATCCTAAAATGTCCTACTCCCAGTGATATCATAATGGACATAACACATTACATTACTTTAGTATTTTCAGCCCAAGAGAGTTTATATAAGGCGTTTAGCTCAATTGGTATTATACTTTCATATGAAGATATTTTTTGCATAGGTATAAACAAAGAAAAAAAACATGTACATTGCATGTAGATAATCCCATCAATAAAGTTTTTGAAGTTCATTTTTATTTTTCAAAATATTATAATCTTGTTATTAATTAAGTGCTTATCCAACCAACTATTTTTCTATTTCATTCTTTGATGTAATAGTTGATTTTGCAAACCAAACAACTATGATTAATAGTAGAAAAATAATTCCATATAGCCAAAAAATTTCGTTGGTTGCGATTACCAGCCCTTGATTAGTAATATTTTGTGCTAGTTTTGCCGAAGCTTGAGTTTCAGAAAAACCTTGCAACTGAAACTGCTGATATGTGTATTCTAGCGTTTGTATATTTTGATTCATTAGATCAGTTAGTTGGTTGTGATGAATTGCTTCACGATGTTCCCATAATGAATTTGTTAAAGAAGTACCAATGGAAGTAGATAATGTTCTAAAAAAATTAAATAAACTTCCTGCTGCCGCTAACTTGTGAGAAGGTATATCAGTTAAAATTATTATATTCAAAGGCATAACAAAGCAAGCTATCGCAAATCCTTGAAAGAATTGGGGCCATGCAGAACTCGAAAAATCCATATTAGGCTCAAACGAGTAAGCTCTCCAAAAAAAGCACAAAGCAAAAACAATGAAACCAAAAGTCACAAGCTTCCTCATATCTAAATAAGGAACCAAACGGCCGACAATTGGAGCAAGAACGATAGGAACTAAACCGATGGGAGACAATGCTAATCCAGCCCACGTTGCAGTATAACCAAAAACTCGTTGTAATAGCTGTGGTTGCATAACTAATGTTCCTATATGTAGCAAAAATGCCAAACTTATGCAAATCGTCCCTACTGTAAAATTTCTTGATCTAAATAAAGATAGATCAACAATAGGATGATTCGATGTCATTTCCCAAAGAACAAAAAAAGAAAGTGTTACTAACGCTATCACAGATAAAATAATAATTTCAGATGAATTAAACCAATCCAGTTCTTTTCCTCTATCTAAAATAAGCTGTAAACTACCAACACCAAATATTAATAAAGCAAGCCCGATAGTATCTATTCGAGATTTACTTATTTCTGTTTCTCGTCCTTTTAATAATATTCTAATACTTATCCATGCTATTAGACCAATTGGCACATTTAGTAAAAAAATCCAGCCCCAAAATAAATTGTCACTTATCCATCCACCCAAAATAGGTCCGCAGACGGGAGCAATAATAATAGTCATCGACCATATTGCTAAAGACATATTTTTTTTGGAATCTGGAGAGTTAGCTAATAATAAGCTTTGAGAAAGAGGAATAATTGGTCCAGAAACCGCACCTTGTAGTACTCGTGAAATAATTAACATTTCAAGGCTGTTGGACACACCACATAACCAAGAAGCAAATACAAACAACAAAATTGAAAACAAAAATAATTTAACTTCCCCAAAGTACTTAGCTAGCCATCCAGATAAAGGAATTGAAATGGCATTGGATACGGCAAATGATGTAATTACCCATGTTGCTTGACTACTTGATGTTCCTAGGTTTCCAGCAATAGTAGAGAGAGCTACATTGGCAATTGTTAAATCTAAAATTTGTAAGAAGGCCACTGTTGCCAATGCAACAATAAGCCCAATTAATTTTGCACCTGATAGATATAATGGTGACATTTTATGATTCACTGAATATTACTCTCTAAAATTAAGTTATTTTGCATAATTTCTCGTACTAGTTGCTCGAATTCATCTAAGTCGTAAGCAAGTACATCTGTTTGATATTTAATTTCTTGAGGTGAAATATCAGTAAGTAATTTTCCACTTACATCACTGGTATCCACTGTTACATACATAGATAACCCTACCCGTAATGGATATTCCTTAATTTGCTCTTTATTCAATTCAATACGAACAGGTAAACGCTGAACTACTTTAATCCAATTTCCTGTTGCATTTTGTGCTGGTAATAACGAAAATGCACTTCCCGTTCCCATAGCAATTCCTGTAATCACCCCGTCGAATTTAATATCATCTCCATAAAAATCACTAGTTAACTTAACTTTTTGTCCTATTCGAATGTGTTTTAATTGAACTTCTTTAAAGTTAGCTTCTACCCAAACTTGATCCAAAGGAACAATAACTAATAATCGTTCTCCTCTATTAACCTGTGTTCCAACTTGGACTTGGCGCCTCGAAACATATCCAGTGACAGGGGAAACAATTGTTACTCGTTTTAAGTTAAGCCAAGCTTCCTTTAGTTTAGAAATAGCTTGCTGAATACGTGGTTGTTCTAATAATGAATTCTGCATTAATAGGGCATTATTAATTTCTAACTCTTGCTTGGAAATTTTTAAGTCATTTAACGCAATTAATACATCTTGCCTAGCATGCTCTATTTCTTCTTTTGAAATAGCATTACGAGACCAAAGGCCTTCTCTCCGAGCTAAATCTTTTTCTAATTTATCTAATGTCGCTTGCTTTAATTGAATACTTGCTGACAATTTTTCAGTTGTCAGTTTGATTTGTTGAATTTCTCTTATTACCTTGGCTAATTCATTTTTTGCATAACTAAAATTATTTTCAGCATCAATTGATTCTAATTGAGCGATAACATCTTTTTTTCTTACAAAGTCATTATCATCAACGTAAATGGAGGAGATTCCTCCGCTTATTTGAGTATGAATTGGAATTTGATTTCCCATAACATACGCATTATCTGTAGATTCTGTAAACCGAGAAAACATGTACCAAAAAATGAAATATCCTATCCCTGAAACAAGGAAAATAACAGATAAAATAATCAATTTTTTATATCGTGTTAAACCATTGAATTGTCGGTCATCGGTGTTGTTTTCCATCGTACACTCCATTTACATCTTTTATTTTAATCATTGCTTCTATGAACAGCATCACAAAATACTGTTTCATTAAGCAGACATTCCACCATCAATAACTAGAGTTTGACCCGTAATATAATTACCCTCACAACCGAGTAAAAAATTCACAGACATAGCCACTTCCATATTATTTTTTATTATGTTACTCCATCTCTTGTTTGGTTATTAGATTGTGAAAAGTTAACGACATTATATAAATGGGTGACTAATATTGTCTTGAACAAATAAGCTGACTTCATTTTATAAAATAAAATCATTGATTTATTTAACTCTATATATTTCAAATGGTTATTTATTCTTTGACAATTATTTTCATTTAAAAAAAAGAATGAGAGATCTAATATAGCTAGTTTATTCAATTAAATAACCTTTGAATTGATACATGCTCACCCAACATATATCTATTAAAGGATAAAATTCATGACTTACGACTGTGTTTAGCATCATTTCTGACTAAAAAAATATCACTGTTCTTATATTAGAAATGGAAATACATGATTTTTACATGGAAAAAGTGACGGAGAAGAAATTGATGGCTCTAATCACTATAGAAAACAAGCTGTATCGCCTTACGTTATGCCTATATATGTGAATAAATTAATAAGAAAAATAAAAAAAGATTCTAAAGTAGATATAAAATCATTCTATGTTAGTGAAAAAAATATGGCCGATAGATTTAAAAGAGATATAAAAAGCAAAATAACATCCAATCCTGCTTTCAGACAATCAAACCAAGACGTTTTTATGGAAGTCGGTGGGGAGAATTTTCTGGTTATTAAAAATAATAAGCCTACATGTGCAACAGGAAATGCAGCAACATGTAGAGCAATAAGATATTTAGTGACATCAAATAAAATTTTTGATAATTATATATCTCATATTGGAGTTTTCCCTCTTTGTTCATTGGATAATGTATTAAATGGGTATGGAGCTGCTACTTCTTTCTTTGGAAATCTCAATTTACCATGCTTGTTAGTTTTTTTTGGAAAATCATGTTTTGAGTAGTATATGAAAATAAAATTATTAATTAATGATATTAGAGGCTTCAAATTAAGCCCCAATAAAGGTGTTAGTTTTTATATTGAAGATGATAATACAAAAATTCTAATGGATTGTGGATCTGAATGGAGTGAAAATTTAACTCTAAATAACATAACGTATATAGTTTTATCACACGGTCATTATGATCATTCTGGTGGAATAAAACATGTAAATATAAATCAGGATACATTAGAAAAAATAACGCTAATAGCGCATCCTGATGCATTAGAAAAAAGATATGCCATCAATCCACTAAAAATTCGATCGGATGGCAGGTTATCCTTGGAAAAATTGAAAACAAAATTTGATATAAAGTTAACAACAGAAGCTATTTGGTTAACAAAAAAAATGGTATTTCTTGGTGATGTTGGTGGATGCAAATTACCCACAGGAATTATTAAAACTGATAATAAAATAAGGTTAGACTATATTAATGATGATTCTAGTTTAGTTTATTGTTCAGAAAAGGGATTAGTCATTATTACCGGATGCAATCATGCTGGTTTGAAGAAACATATAAATAAAGCTATCAGAATAACTGGGGATAAAAGAGTTTATGCAATAGTTGGTGGATTACATTTTAATGGGCTTTCTGTATTAAAATTACCATTCGTGCTTAGAATTTTAAAAAAAACAAATACGACTAATTTTTATACATGTCATTGTACAGGTAAAATTGCAGAAAAAATATTAAATTCAAAAAAAATGTCTACTGGTGATATATTAGAGTTTATATAATCTATATTTTTTGTCTTAATGATAGTGCTGTTATGTTAAAAACTTTAAATATGTGATGGCTTGTTTGTCGACCAATCACTTTACGTCCAAATAAATATAACCATCCTTGTTTTCTTCAACTGTTTTTTTCTCTTAACAACTTTCGACAGTTGCGCGCTTCTTCTCTTACTTCCGACAAACAAACAATATATGTAGCGCCAAGTCTGATTCAATACTCTCTTTTTAAAATTAAAACGAAATATCTAAGATTTTGCTCCTGATTCTCTAGCGCAAAGTCCACCTCCATCGTCATAACAATCAGCTGTATTTATTTTTTTCACAGATAAAGCTGTCAGTTTTTCAATTAGCCTTGCCATGAATAATCCCCCAACATTTTTTTAATGTGTTGAATTATGTAGAACGAGATAGGCGCATTTAATAAAAAATACAAAACGGTCCAGTATTTTTAGGTGGACGTTTTGGTACAAGTTCTAAGCGTGGATTGAAATGATTTACTCTGGATGAGCATAAGATTAATGAAAAAGCGGAAATAAAAAAATCCACGTAACCTCATGACTACCAAGATTCTAGTGGATTCTATTACATTGCAGTGGATTCTGCCATAAAAATAAATGGCGGAAGCGCAGAGATTCGAACTCTGGGAGGGTCGCCCCTCGCCGGTTTTCAAGACCGGTGCTTTCAACCGCTCAGCCACACTTCCGCAATGGCTGTGAATATTAAAGGAGACGGACTTGTTTGTAAATAGTAAATTTAATATTTTTTATCGACTGCTTTAATTTTCGCCAAATTCGGGCGAAATTCAGCAAAACTAGATTGTTTACTCGCCAAAACTAGTGTTGCAATCTTATTAATCGAGTATAATACGCAGCAAATATTAAGTTATGTTTTGAAAAATGTTAAATCAAATAGACACTGATGATAAAGGGTATTTAAAAAATTGGCAGGATTGGACTGTTGATTTAGTACCTGAATTAGCTACTTTAGAATCTATAGAGTTAACTGATGCTCACTGGGAAGTGATTTTATTTGTTCGTGATTTTTACTTAGAATATAAAACTTCACCGGCAATTCGAGCATTGGTTAAAGCAATGGAAAAAAAATTTGGTCCAGAAAAGGGCAATAGTCGCTATTTATATAAGTTATTTCCTGATGGTCCAGCTAAACAAGCAACTAAACTAGCAGGCTTACCAAAACCTGTTAAATGTATTTAAGTTAAGAGATAAATTAAACTCATGATTAGGTGGAAAATTCCATTTTTATTACTACTAGTGCTGGGTTATTTACAGTACTCATTGTGGTATGGGAAGAATAACATTTATGATTATCAAGAAAATGTGCAAATATTACAGAATCTGCATCGAGAGAATGATATGTTGAAAGCACGTAACGAACAGATGTTTGCGGAAGTTGACGATTTGCAGAAAGGCTATGAAGCGATTGAAGAAAGAGCGCGCAGCCATTTAGGTATGGTTAAAGCCAATGAGTATTTTTATCGAATAATTATTGATTCTAAAGCAAAATAATAAGGTATTACGTGACAAATAATAGTGATATTATCGCAATCGTTCCTGCGGCAGGAGTGGGTTGTCGCATGAAAAGCCAATTACCTAAACAATATCTAAAAATTGGTCCAATGACAATATTGGAACATACTATACAAAAATTGTTAACTCATCCCAATATTTCCTGTGTAGTGGTGGTCATCAGTCCTGAAGATAAGTTTTTTAATACACTTGAACTCGCTTTGCAAGACAATGTTAAAGTGGCTTATGGCGGTGAAACTCGAGCTGATTCTGTATTAGCTGGTTTGAATTTAGTTAATGATCACCAATGGGCCTTAGTTCATGATGCCGCAAGGCCATGTGTGACTCATGAAGATATTACAAAATTAATAAATCGAGTATTACAAGAAAATAAGGGTGGAATATTAGCAACACCACTAAGTGATACGATTAAACAAGCTTATAGAGATAATCAAACTGTTATTGATCACTCTATCGATCGAACTTATTTATGGGGCGCTGCTACGCCGCAATTATTTAATGCTGGTGAACTTAAAATGTGTTTAAGTGAAGCATTAAAAAATAACATTGCAATTACTGATGAAGCATCGGCTATAGAGTATTGTGGTGGTCATCCATTATTGGTGGAATGTCGTCGAGATAATATAAAAATTACTCGACCAGAAGATTTAAACTTAGCATCATTTTATTTAACTAATCAAAATTAATATAGGTAGATTATGCGAATCGGTCATGGGTTTGATGTCCATAAATTTGGTGGTGAAGGACCAATTACATTAGCTGGAGTGAAAATCCCTTATCAGTTTGGTCTTGTTGCTCATTCTGATGGTGATGTGGTATTACATGCTATTACTGATGCTTTGATTGGTGCATTGGCTTTAGGAGACATTGGTAAATTGTTTCCAGATACAGATCCTAAATACAAAGGTATAGATAGCCGATTATTATTGAAAGAAGTGTATGGTATTATCCAATCTAAAGGTTATAAATTAATTAATTTAGATACGACCATTATTGCACAAGAACCGAAAATGAGACCTCATGTAGATCAAATGCGGGTTAATATTGCTGAAGATTTGCAAGTACATTTTGATCAGATTAGTGTTAAAGCAACGACGACTGAACAATTGGGTTTTACTGGCCGTAAAGAAGGTATAGCTTGTGAAGCCGTAGTGTTATTAGCAAAGAAATAGAGACAAATTAGACAATAGGCGATTACGTGTTAGCACAACTCAATTATTTTTATGGTAAACCAACAAGCTATGGTTTATATAAGCAACAATATGAAGATTTTATTGTTATCGAAGAACTAGGTTTTGATTTAACTGGTGAAGGTGAACATGTTTTAGTGTATCTCGAAAAGAAAGATTGTAATACGGTCTTTGTGGCTGAACAGTTAGCTAAATATGTTGGCATTTCAGCCAAAAATGTCAGTTATGCAGGCCTTAAAGATCGCCAAGCAGTCACCCAACAATGGTTTAGTCTACATATGCCTGGCCAAGATACTCCAGATTTTTCACAATTTGATTTAACTGGCTGTCAAATATTGCAGGTTACTCGGCATAATAAAAAATTGAAAATAGGGGCTTTAAAAGGTAACCGATTTAAAATTGTTTTAAGAAATTTGACTGATAAACAAGAAGTCGAATCAAAATTAGACTTAATTAAACAGCATGGTGTTCCTAATTATTTTGGGGAACAACGATTTGGACGTGAGCAAAATAATATTAATCAAGCAATAAAGTGGGCCAATGGTGAAATTTCAGTTAAAGACCGTAAAAAAAGAAGCTTTTATCTTTCTGCGGCACGAAGTGCTATTTTTAATGATATAGTCAGTCAAAGGATTCAACGCCAGATTCAGCAAACAGTTATTGATGGGGATATATTACAATTATCAAAAAGTAATAGTTGGTTTTTGTCTAAAACTGAGGAATTATCACTTTTACAGCAACGTTTACAAAATGGTGAGATTAATATTACCGCTCCTTTGGTGGGAGATTCAGGATTAGGTACTGAATCTATTGCTTTAACATTTGAACAAAGTTGTTTGGAAAATTGGTCTTGTTTTACTGAGTTATTTAGAAAGGAACGCGTTGAAACGATGCGACGCTCAATATTGTTGCGCCCTGAGCAACTAGAGTGGCAATGGCGAGATGAAAATAACTTAGACATCAGTTTTTATTTACCTTCAGGTTGTTATGCAACAAGTGTATTACGTGAATTGATTATTGAAAATGAGTAACTAAAATGCAAAGTTTAAAAAGGCAGCGGTTGATTGACTTATTACGCCAGCAGGGCATAAAAGATGATCGTGTTTTAGAAGCTATAGCTTCAATACCACGTGAAAAGTTCGTTGATGAAGCGCTTTCACATCAAGCTTATGATGATTGCTCGTTACCTATTGGTAGTGGTCAAACTATTTCTCAACCTTATATTGTTGCTAAAATGACGGAGTTATTAAACTTAACGCCTAATGCAAAGGTACTTGAAATCGGTACTGGTTCAGGATATCAAACGGCAGTTTTAGCCAAGTTAGTAAATCATGTTTGTTCAGTAGAAAGAATTAAAAGTTTACAATGGAATACCAAACGAAGATTAAAATTACTAGATATCCATAATATTTCAACTCGTCATGGCAATGGTTGGCAAGGTTGGCCAGAACGAGGGCCATTTGATGGTATAATTGTAACTGCAGCGGCAACGGAAGTGCCTTCGAGTCTGCTGACACAACTAGCTGATAAAGGGCGGTTAGTATTACCTGTAGGTAAAAATCAGCAAACGTTACAATTAATTGAACGCGATGGTGATAATTTTATTACCAAGAATATCGGTGAAGTGAAATTCGTACCGCTTGTAGATGGCGATATAGAATAATGAAAAAGAAGCAAATAATTTGATTATTTGCTTCTTTTTCAATTTAACTATTCTCTTTCATTTATTAAAAATTAATTTTTCTTCTCTTTTTCATTTTGTTCGGAAAGTTTCCACTCACAAATACCGTATATTGCATTAAACAGATAAATTAAATACTGGGTTGCGATAACAATATTGTCAGTATAAATATTTAAACTAATAACTAATACATTTAATAAGACCCATAAATACCAATTGAAAGCATATCTCATCATTAATAAAAGTTGAGCAACTACGCCCAGACCGAATATAAAGCAGTTAGTAATAAGTTGGTAGGAGGTATTTATTGCGCCGATTTCATTAGTTAAATAAATATTGAAAAAAGCAGCCGCAATGAGGAATATTAACGCATATAAAAAGGCATTTTCATTTAAAGTACGAACTTTAACGCTTTTATTATTATCTAGATTTTTTTGCCAAGTTAATATGCCATAAATATGTGAGCCAAAATAGTAAAACGTTGGCAAACCCGCCCCAATATTACCGCCAAGGAAATTTGCACAACATTCAGCAATTACCGCTAGCATACCAAGCACATTACCTAAATTTTTTCGTTTTGCTAATAAGATCACACATAACAAGCCTAAAAATGCACCAGCATATGATACTGCATAGCGTAAATTGAAATCATTAATTGGATCCGTATATATATATGCTCCGGTGACACAGATAATACAAAACAATGGATAAAATTTATTGCGGCCAATAGCTATGGCAAAATGGCTTAATTTATTCATAATTATTACTCTTCATCATTAATAAGTTGATTGATTAGTTCGATACTTCGCAAATAACGCTCTTCATAATCTGGTGAATCAATTTGGATGTATTTGATATGATTTTTTTCTAACAATGAGATCAGTAATTGTTGAAAATCTTTTCGTTGTTTTGGACTGCCTAAACTTCTTAATCCATCAGCAACCCACGGTGTGTTATTACCTAATAAGATAACTAAATCGAATCGATAATTATTGATCATAGCTTGTAAAAAAGGATGTTCTTTACCTTCATACTTTTTACAAAATGCTTGAGTGGTAATAAAATCAGTATCAATAAATGACACTTTATTAGCATGTTTGATAGCAAAATCAATATATTGAGCATGCCCTAATGCAATTTTATCATAGTCAGCATATTGCAATGCACGTTCATCGCCACCAAGATGAGAAAATACATAATCACGGCCATATTCCCAAGCACTAGTGGTATTAAACATATTGGCTAATTTATTTACTAATGTCGATTTACCGCTTGATTCACCACCAAGAATAGCCACCGTTCTCACAAAAAATGGTCTCACTTCTGTTGGTATATATTGCCAATTTTTTAATGGGGCTTGACGAATTTGAGTACCACTGACTTGCATAAATTGCCGAGTAGGATCGATAAGTACTGTGTCTAAATCGAATAAATCTTTATACATGGCTACATCTTGTGGTTCACTTGAATAGACGCAACTAGGATTAATGCCTTTTTCTTTAAATAATTTTTTGACTCTATCACTCCATTCATTCCAACCATTTGGATAAGCCGGAATACCATCTTCTTCTAAAAGTTCAATATGGATATTTTTTTGATATTTGAATGTTTGTAGCAACCAACGAATCCTATCATTGATCGTTGGTTGGCGTGACATAGCACTTTCTTCAAATAACGCCATATCCCGGATGGTGTCGGAACAAAGAATAATATAAAGTTCATCAACTTGGCTAATTGCACGTTGAATCAAATAAATATGACCAGTATGCAATGGATAAAATTTTCCAAAAATCACTCCAACTTTTTTATTTTTGCTGGCTAAGTCTATTTGTAAATAATGATGCAGTGATTGTAATTTCTGTGCGCTTGGATTTTTAATTTTATCATTAATCAATTGGCTCAAATAACCTTTAGTCATTTGACAAGCATCAGCAACAGTCTGTAATGATAAGTTTTTGCGTTTTATGGCTGCTTTTAAATAATTGAAACCATCCATACCGCCTCCTTTTCGTTTTTTATTTGTTACAAAATTTACATTATTTTTTATAAATGTTCAATATACTAAACAAAAAATAAATATTTTTGATTTGTAATTTAAATCTTATGCTGATTAAATATAAAATAATGAATATTTTTATCATAAAAAAACTGTAGATAATTATATTTTTAATTACATTAATTTAGTAGATTAATAAATAAAATCATGGTGATATAGGGAAATGCTAATATGAAAATTCATAAAATTGCATTGGCGATTGCATTAATTTCAGGGAGTGCTTTGGCAAATAATAATGTTACATTAAATAAAGTAACTTTGTTTTTACAAGGTGCCGAATTACAAGGTCAGTCAACTGTTTTATTAACTAAAGGTGAAAGTGAAATCATATTAACAGGTATCGCTAATAATGTTAAGCCTGATTCAATCAATGTTGGTTTTGGTAATAATGATGTCAAAATATTGTCGACATCATTAAATAATAAATATGCTGGAAGTATTAATAATGATCAGGATATTCAAAAAGTTATTGATAAACTGCAACAACTACAAGAAAAGCATGATATTGTAGAAATTCAATTAAAAGTGGTGAATGAACAAGTTTCACTTTTGCAAGGTAATCGCTTAGATAGTTTAGTTAAAAGTGGATCTGCTGATTTAGTTGCCATGAAAAATGCACTTGATTTTGTGAAAGCTAATCTAATTTTGACATTAAATGAACAAAGTCGATTACAAAAAGAAATTGATTTGTTAGATGAACAAATTAAACAATGCCAAACCCAAATAGATGAAATGCAAGAAGCTGACAAATTACATAATGCGGTTGTTGTCAAAGTCATTTCCAATAAAGATATTACATTACCTATTACACTTTCATATGTTACCTCTGAAGCTGGTTGGGAACCGATTTATGATGTCCGAGTTGCCGATATTAATTCGCCTTTACAATTGACCTATAAAGCAGCAATTTATCAAAACAGTGGTTTAGATTGGCAAAATGTCGATTTTAGTTTATCAACCTCTAATCCAAGTAAAGGTATATCTGCCCCAGAAATTAATCCATGGTATATTGATGTTTATAGTGAAAAAAGTGGTCTATTTTTTTCCAAGTCCGAGAAAGAAGAATATTACGAACGAGAATCAAAATCAAGATTGGTAGAGCCTGGCCAAAATACCAAAGTTAATACTTTAGGTATCAATACCCATTTTGATGTTAAATTACCTCATACTATCAAAACCAATAGTGAAAATAATATTCTTACATTGCAGACAAAAGAAGTTGAAGCTAATTATCATTATATTTCAACGCCTAAATTAGATAGTAGTGTTTATTTACTAGCACAGATAAGAGACTGGGATAAACTGAATCTTTTCTCAGGAAAAGCCAATATCTTCTTTAATGGAGATTTTGTTGGTGAGACAACTATCTCAACCCAAAGTGCTAAAGAGACATTGGATTTTTCATTAGGACGTGATAAAAACATTTTAATCGCCCGCAATCGTAATGTTAAAGAAACCTCAACTCCATTACTATCTGGTGATGATATTTCACAAAAGTATGCTTATACTATTGATGTCAAAAATAATAAAACATTGCCAATTGATATAGAAGTTAATGATCAGCTACCGGTAATGTTAAATAAAACCGTAATACTTGCTGATACCAAATATGATGGTGCTCAATATGATAAACAAACTGGATTATTAACTTGGCGATTTACTTTAAATCCAAATGAAACTAAAGATCTTAATTTAGGTTTTAAACTCACTTATCCAAATGATAAAGAAGAAGATATATATGGTTTATAAACCTCATAAAATAAAGTATAACCTATGTTAACTAATTGGTTCGAGCAATTTAAGCAAAACAGTCAGATCAGTTTACTTGATCTTCATTTGGCCCAATTTTTGGTCAATAAAGTTGATGGCAACGATGAAATTATTAGCAAACGTTTTGCCTTTTTAATTATATCGTTAAGTCAAGAAGTCAGGTCAGGTCATGTTTGTCTTGATATTACTCGCCTGAATCAACAAGTTATTGATCCGCAACTTTGGCAGGAGCTCAATACTCCAACCGTTGAAGATTGGGTTAATGTACTCCGTGTAGCTTCAAATAAACAAGTAGTAAGTGATGGAGAACAACTTGCACCACTTATTTTTATTGAAAATAAACTTTATTTTCAACGTATGTGGCTAGATGAACGTCATGTTGCTCAGTATTTTAATCAACCACAATTGAATATTGCATCAAGTAAACCGATCGACTTAAAAAATATTCTTGACCAACTATTTGTTGATGATAATACAACTGTTGATTGGCAAAAAATTGCGGTTGCGGTGGCACTAACTCGTAAAGTAGCCATTATTTCAGGTGGCCCAGGTACAGGTAAAACAACCACAGTAGCTAAAATTTTGGCCGGAATAGTGTTAAATGATCCTACCACGCGAATAGTGGCCGCAGCACCAACAGGCAAAGCTGCATCAAGGTTAACAGAATCTCTTAGTCGAGCAATTGAACAGTTATCTTTTGAATCATTAAATATTAAAACCGAAGCAGTGACTCTGCACCGTTTATTGGGTGCAAAAACTGATAATCGCTCATTTAATTATAATAAACACAATCAATTACATATTGATGTTCTTGTGGTTGATGAAGCTTCAATGGTTGATCTGAATATGATGGCAAGAATCATTGAAGCTCTGCCTGATTGTGCTCGCTTAATCTTGTTGGGTGATAAAGATCAGCTATCTTCTGTGGAAGCAGGTGCGGTATTTGGTGACTTATGTGACTTTATTTTAAATGGATATAGTCAATCTAGGGCGGATGAACTAAGTCGATTAACTGGCTATGCTATTCCAATCGCAGACCAACCTGCAAGCATGATCACCGATAGTATTTGCTTATTGAAAAAAAGTTATCGTTTTAATGAGTATTCAGGAATAGGCTTGTTGGCTAATGCGGTGAAAGAAGGTCAATTGCAAGCGGTTAAAAAACTGCTAGCCAATAAATCTTTACCAGATGCTTGTTATTATGAATTATCTTCAAGTCAAACTTACCAAGCTGTTTTAGATGATTGTGTCGCACATTATAAAAATTATCTAAATGCTATTAAACATCATCAAAATAATGATATTGCCAGTATTTTAGGCAAATTTGCTGAGTGTCGTTTACTGTGTGCTTTACGTGAAGGTAAGTTTGGGGTAGGAGGGTTAAATAAACAAATTGAGTTATTATTGACCAAACATAAATTGATTAAATTAAATAATCGTGATCAATGGTATATTGGCCGACCAATTATGATCTTACGTAATAGTACCGCATTAGGTTTATATAATGGTGATATTGGTATTACACTTAGGGCTGAACATGATCACTCAAAACTACGGGTTTATTTCCCTTTTTCTGATGGTTCTATTAAAGGCTTTTCTCCCTATCGATTACCCGAGCATGAAACAGCCTATGCAATGACAATCCATAAATCTCAAGGTTCTGAATTTGATCATGTCAATATTATTCTACCAACAGAATTTTCACCATTACTTAATCGATCATTGCTCTATACAGCAATAACAAGGGCTAAAAAAACAGTTTCAATTTATGCTGATGCTAAAATTTTAGATCGTGTAGTGAAAAGTCAAATACATCGAGAAAGTGGCTTAGTGGAACAGATAAAAAATGTTTTACAATAGTATCGACACTTAAATTATTGCTGATAAAGATAAAGCACCAACTTATTGTATTATAGTTGGTGCTCTTTTTATTTATTAGTGGATGATCTTAGCTAAAAAGTCTTTAGCTCGATCTGATCGTGGATTGGTAAAGAATTGTTCTTTTGAGGTATCTTCAATGATTTCACCTGCATCCATAAAGATTACTCGGTGTGCAACTTTACGTGCAAAGCCCATCTCATGGGTAACAACCATCATTGTCATGCCTTCATAAGCTAATTCAACCATAACATCTAGTACTTCATTAACCATTTCTGGATCAAGAGCCGAGGTTGGTTCATCAAATAGCATAACGACAGGATCCATACATAGTGCTCGAGCGATTGCAACACGTTGTTGTTGACCGCCAGATAGTTGAGCAGGGAATTTATCCGCATGAGCTAATAAGCCAACACGATCTAATAGCGATAGCGCTTTTTCACGCGCTTCTTCATTTGATCGGCCTAATACCTTAATTTGAGCAAGTGTCAAATTTTTCAAAATGGTTAAATGAGGGAAAAGCTCGAAGTGCTGAAATACCATTCCTACTTTTGAACGCAGTTTTGCTAAATTAGTCGATGGATTAGTAATCTCAGTACCATCAATAATAATTTTACCTTGTTGAATAGGTTCTAGAGCATTTACGGTTTTGATTAGTGTTGATTTACCTGAACCAGAAGGCCCACAAACAACAACAACTTCACCTTTACCTACTCTTGTAGTACAGTTTTTTAATACTTGAAATTTTCCGTACCATTTTGATACATTTTGTAAGGAGATCATCGACTTATCCCTTTCTTGAAATAATTAACTAAACGAGAAGCAGTATAACAAATTATAAAGTAACTTATTGCTGCAAAAATAATCATTGAATATTTAACTGTGCCACCCTGAACCGTACCGATTTGGGTCACACTGGCACCAAATAAATCAATTAAGCTCATCACATAAACCAAAGAGGTATCTTGGAACAAGATAATACCTTGTGTTAACAACAATGGCACCATTGATCTAAATGCTTGTGGTAATATTATCAAACGCATTGCCTGACTTTTGGTCATACCTAATGCGTAAGCTGCATGATATTGACCTCTAGCAACCGCATTAATTCCTGCTCGTATGATTTCAGAATAGTAAGCTGCTTCAAATAAAGCAAATGCAATCATTGCTGAAACAATCCTAACATCAGCATAAGGCGGTAAATTAAATATATGTTTAATAACTTGTGGTAATGCTAAATAGAACCATAACAAAACTAACAGTAATGGAATGGAACGGAATAAATTGACATAACATTTAGCAAAAATATTTAGTAGTTTATTATTTGATAAACGCATTAAAGCTAATACTGTCCCCCAAACAATACCAAATACAACGGCAGTAAATGTAATTTTAGCGGTTAACCACAATCCACTTAATAGTAAATGATAATTGTTTAATACCAATGAAGGTATATCTGCAATCCAATTTAGTAGTTGCATATTATCCTCCATGACTCATATTAGGTAAGCGGGTTTGTTTTTCAACAAAACGCATAATGGTAAGTACGGCATAGTTTATCAACATAAATGCAATTGTTACTCCACATAATATTTCAACAATGCTGTTGGTTGCATCGTTAATGCGATCTATTTGACCAATCAAATCTATCAATCCAATGGTGGATGCAACTGATGAATTTTTAATGATATTGGTCATTTCAGACGTAAGTGGTGGAATAATACGACGATAAGCGTTAGGTAGTAAAACATACATATATGCTTGTCGATTTGTTAAACCAAGTGCAATAGCGGCATAACGTTGACCTTTAGGTAAAGTTTGAATACCGGTTCTAACTTGTTCCGCAATACGCGCAGAAGTAAACAAACCTAAAGCAATTGCTGCCGTAATAAATGCACTAACATCCGGTGATAAGCCAGATATAAACCATGTTTTTAAACTTCCAGATAGAATTTCTGGAAATAACATGTACCATAAAAACATTTGTACTAGTAATGGGATATTACGGAATAGTTGGATATAACCGGCTGCAAAACGATTTAGAAATTTATTTTCTAATGTTCTACAGATTCCCACTAGTGATCCTAGTATGAATGCAATGATCCAAGCAGTAACCGCTAATGAAACGGTTACAATAATACCGTCCAAAAGCCAGTTTAAGTAAATTCCATCACCATACGGGGTGGATTCAAGAAATAGTGTCCAATTGAAACTCATAATATATTTATTTCACTAAATTAGATTATGTACTAAATGTAACGACCATTTAGTACATAGGATTAGAAAGATAAGAAAAGTATTAATCTAATGCTTTATCATTTGGATTTGCAAAAAGCTCAACCATTTTTGGTGAAATTTCTAGAGCCATATTCGCTCCTTTTGGTGGAACAGGCTGAGTGAACCATTTGTTATAAGATTCTAATGCTTTTCCTGATTTTTGGGCATCAGCAATGGTTTTATCCATTAATTGTTTAAATTGGGTATCACCTTTTCTTAACATACAACCATAAGATTCATAAGATAATGGCTCACCGACAATTTTCCATTCTGCAGGATTAATTGCACGTGAACGTTCGCCCGCTAAAAGTGCATCATCCATTAAAAATGCTACAGCTCGACCAGTTTCGAGAGCATTAAATGCATCACCATGATCTTTTGGTGTAATAATACGAATACCCAATTTTTCTTTATTGTTGATTTGATTTAAACGGACTTCAGATGTAGTACCAGCGGTAGTCACCACATTTTTTCCTTTTAAGTCTTCAATACTATTGATATTACTATCTGCTTTAACAAGGAATCGGGTACCTACAATAAAAATACTGTCAGAAAAATCTACAGTCTTTTGACGTTCAAGATTGTTTGTTGTAGAACCACACTCAAAATCATAGGTATAGTTATTTAGTAATTGAATTCGAGTCTTAGAAGTAACAGGTAAATATTTAACTTTAAGATCCGGTAAGTTTAGTTCTTTTTTGACTGCATCTACAATTAAGTTAGAGTAATCTTGAGAATAACCGATAACTTCTTGTTTTTCACCATAGTAGGAAAATGGGATAGAAGACTCTCGATGACCAACAACAATTACACCGCTTTCTTTGATCTTAGCCAATGTACCACTTAGTTCTTCTGCAACTGCGGCACCACTCATTAGGCCTAGCATTGCTAATGATAACACTAATTTGGTTAGTTTTGTCTTTTTGTACATACTCATCTCCTACTGTTTAATTTGTATCATATTAAATAAATTTAATATTTTTACAAAGGGCGTATATTATAACTTATTTTTTAGCATAAAAGTACTTTTTACTGTTTATTTATCGTTTAAAAGGACAAGCTACAGTCAAGAAATTCTATGATCTTTATCAATTCTTAACGTAGCCAATTTTCTGAATTTCAATAATATAGAAGCAATATTTATGCCAAAATATTGCTTAGCGACGGTTTTTTACAAAAATCAGAATAAATAGTATTGAAATAATTAGGTAATAGGAAAGGTTTCCAAACCTTGCATAAGGGGTTAAACCAACGGTAGGGGATAATTTGTAATTTAAAACCTGAGTTTGAAATTGTGGTAATTGTTTAACAATTTGACCGTGATGATCAATAATTGCTGTAATGCCTGTATTGGTACTACGAATCATTGGTCTGCCAAATTCTAAGGCTCTTGCTTGCGCCATTTGTAAATGTTGTTTGGGGCCAATACTGTTACCAAACCAAGCATCATTAGATACAGTTAGTAAAAAATCTGTGTCTGCCATAAAGTTTTTCAATATTAAGTCGGATAAAATAACTTCATAGCATATTGCTGTAGTAAATTTAAAGCCTTTTATCTCAAGTGGTGGTTGTTTTTCAGCCCCCGCTTGCATGGATGACATTGGGATATCAAGCATTTGCGCAATAGGATCAAGTAATGATTCAAAAGGAGTAAATTCACCGAACGGCACTAAATGATGTTTCTGATAACGATTGGTGTTAGGGTATTGATATGGTGTTTTTCCACCTAACACTAGCAATGTGTTATAAATATCAGGATTTTCTTGATAACCGTAATTTTCTAAACGGTAATCAATAATACCAACAGCTATTTCACTATTATTTGCTCTTGCTTCGTTGTCTAAAAATTGGAGGAACGGTTGCTGATTAATTTCGTAATCTGTGATACTTGCTTCAGACCAAATAATAATTTTATCTTTAGCAAGATTTTGTTCGGTTAATGAACCATAAGTTTGCAGAGTATTATTTAGTTGCTCTCTGGTCCAGCGAAGAGATTGTGAAATATTACCTTGAATTAAGCTAAAATCAGCAGAACGGCTGTGGTCAATTGTTGTCCAATTAATTAAATTGAATGATATTGGTGCAATAAAGAGCGTTAATAGTGCGAATATTGCACCAATTGGGTGCTTTTTAGTTGAGTGGCTTAATGCCATATTTAAACAATAGATGACCAAACCACAGCAGATAGTCAATATTAATGTGACACCATTTATTCCAACTATTGGGAAGTAGCCTCTTAATGGACTGTCTAGTTGACTATATCCTAATTCTAACCAAGCAAAACCAGTTAAAACATAACCACGTAAAAATTCAGTAAGCTGCCATAATATAGGGGCTAGAAAAACCAATTGTTTTATTGAGAATTTTGGTGCGAAGCTGTTACATACTCTTAACAATAATGCAAATAACATAGGATAAAATGCTAAGTATGCGATTAGAAGTCCTAAAATAATTACCGCTACCGGAGTTGGTACTTCACCATATTGTTTAATGCTTATATAAACCCAATGAGCACCAGATAGAAAATAGCCAATTCCCCAGCTAAAACCAATAAGCATTGCTTTCTTTTTCGGTTTATCAGCAATTAACCATAAAAGGCCAGCAAATGCTACAAAAGCAAGTGGCCAGATATGAAAGGGCGCATAGCTGAATACAGCAATTGCACCAAAGATAAAGCTCAATAAAATCTGCTTAAGCATTTTCTGATTGCTCTAAATTAGGTATAGCGGCATTTTCAGGGATTGTGACATGCAATTGAATAATTCGTCTTCGGTCAGCAATGGTTACTTTAAATTGATAACCATCAATAGTAATCGTTTCGCCACGGATTGGTAAACGGCCAAAATGTTGCATGACGAGTCCGCCAATAGTATCCATTTCATCATCACTAAACGTGGTAGCAAAAATTTCATTAAAATCTTCTACTGAAGTAAGGGCTCGGACAGAATAAACTGATGGTGATAAACGGCGAATATCACGATCTTCAACTTCATCGTATTCATCCTCGATATCCCCAACAATAAGTTCCAAAATATCCTCGATAGTGACTAAACCTGAAACACCACCAAACTCGTCAATCGCCATCGCCATATGATAGCGTTGCATGCGGAATTCTTTTAACATATGGTCAACTCGTTTACTTTCAGGAACGACAACAGTTGGTCTTAGGATCTTTTTCAAATCAAAATCGTTGACACCTTGTCGAATATAAATGAGTAAATCTTTGGCTAATAGAACCCCTTCGATATGGTCTCGATCTTCACTAATTACTGGATAACGTGAATGGCCATGTTCAGAAATAATATCTAAACATTCATCAAGGGTGAAATTATCTTTGATTGTTACAATTTGAGAGCGGGGTATCATGATATCACGAACGCGTTGATCGGCTATATCCATTACACCTTCGATCATATCAAGGGTATCAGGATCAATGAGTTGGTTTTCTTCAGCCTCACGAATAACTTCGATCAGTTCTTCTTTATCTTTTGGTTCTGAATTGAATAATTGACTTAACCATAATGTAAACCCTTTTTTGGGTCTCCGGTGATTATCATCACTCATTTTGCTCTCTTCCTTTTGTAATACCAAATATAGTTGGATTTATTGTTATTGTTCTAATATCTAAACAGATTATTAGTCACATTTATTTAATCAATTAGTTGATAAGGATTATCAAAACCTAATTGTTCCATGATGTCGATTTCGATATTTTCCATTTCTTCAGCTTCTTCGTCAAGAATATGATCATATCCTAATAAATGCAAACATCCATGGACAATCATATGTGCCCAATGTGATGTTAATGATTTATGTTGTTCGCTAGCTTCGATTTCAACCACTTTTTTACAAATCACTAAATCACCGAGTAACGGCACATCAATTTCAATTGGTGATTCAAATGGGAATGATAAGACATTTGTCGGTTTATCTTTATTACGATAAGTGTAATTAAGATGTTGGCTCTCTTCTTCGTCGACAATACGTATAGTAATTTCGGCATTATCCATAAACTGCAGTAAGATCACTTCTAACCATTGCATAATTTGTTGTTCTGTTGGGAGATTCTCATGATGCTCACTAGCAATTTGCAAATCTAAAATAATAGTGCTCATTTTATAATTCGACCTATTCACGATGATAAGGATGATTAGCCGTTAAACTCCATGCACGATAAAGGCTTTCAGAAACAATGACTCGTACTAATGGATGAGGCAATGTTAAAGGCGATAATGACCAACTTTGGTCAGCAGCCGCTTTACAGGCTGGCGACAAACCTTCAGGACCGCCAATTAACAAACTGACATCACGACCATCGGTTTTCCAACGTTCAAGTTGTTTTGCTAAATCATGGGTCGTATAAGGTTTGCCTGGAATATCCAATGTGACAATGCGATTACCTTTGCCGCATGCAGCTAGCATTAATTCACCTTCTTTATCTAAAATTCGCACAATATCGGCATTTTTAGTCCGTTTTCCTGCTGCTATTTCGATAAGTTCTAAAGTAATATCTTTGGGGAAACGGGATTGGTAATCATTAAAAGCAGTGGTTACCCAATTGGGCATTTTATTGCCAACAGCAATAAGCTGTATTTTCACGTCACTAACTCCAAAGTTTCTCGAGTTCGTAAAGTTGTCGGCTCTGTTCTTGCATGATATGTACAATGACAGAATCCATATCAACTACCACCCAATCAGCATCATTTTGGCCTTCACTTCCTAATACAAGATGGCCTTGTTTTTTTGCTTCATCAAGTAAGTGTCTTGCTATTGATGCTACATGACGGCTAGATGTGGCTGTGCAGATAATCATATAATCGGTAATACTTGATTTACCACGAACATCTAGAGTAACTATATCTTCTCCTTTGAGGTCATCAATTTTATCAATAATAAAATCTTGTAATGATTGTTGCAAAATAATCTCTCTACTATATTAAATAAAGCAGTAGTATAGCATATTTTTTTTAAGTCGCCTTGAAAATAGAATTTCTCTGAAATAACTCTCTATTTTAAAAAAGTCACAAAAAAATTTAAATGAGAGCTATTTTAATCCAAAAAAGTTGAGGAGCGAGGTTTTTAAAGAGGGTAAATGTTATTTAAACGCTTATTTCAATAATAATATTTACAAAAGTTAACAATTTAACTTTTAAAAAGCAGTTGCATTGGTTATTTTCAGTTACTATACTTTTAGCAGATTTTAAGTACAATACTCGACGAGTATTTAGTCGAAAAGAATTAAAAAAACCAAATAAAACATAAGATTACTTGACAGGATTGTCGCTATGCATTATAATTTACAACACCAAACACCAAACACCAAATCTGCCCAACCTATAATTTAAAATTATTTCATTATTGCAATCAGAGTTTTATATTTCTCAATATTTTAATTTTTCCTCAATTTATAAGATTTATTTTATTCTTACCGTTTTTTTTAGTTATAGCAGTTGTTTTAGTTTTATCCTTTTCACCATGTAGTTATGCATTATCAGTATATACAACTAACGTTATTCATGGTAGTGCACCATATTTAACTTTTGATAAAGGTCGTACTCGTATTACTGATACAAATAATCTATTGGCAATAACCTTATCTGATGGTAGAAAAATTACACCTGATACAAATGATTCATTGATAACGCCAATTGAATTACCCCATGTTGGTGATAGTTTTGCTGATATAGGTATGTTAGTTCCGACCAATATTAATAAAATTGCAATGAATACACTTATTGGTGCACCTTATAACTATTGGGGCGATGATGATGGTGATGGTCAAGGAAGTAATAATATTTCAGCTACTGGCGATTTAACTTTAACTATTGTTGATAAAAATAATAAATCTGTGCCCCGTAATGAAATACCAACAATTTGTAATTCTCCGTATAAGCTATCATTGAGTAGTTCTGCTGGTTATTTAACTACACGTTATGGTATTCCTAATCGAAGTAGTTTTAGTACTGGTAGTGTCAACTATTATATTAATCCTAAAGCATCACCATCCGTTTGTTTTGCAAAACCTAACTTAAAATATGGTGGAGCAAAGGATTGGGTTAATGGTGATATTGTAGACTATCGAGGTCCAGAATGGATGTGGAATACCTATAAAGGTTTTTTAACCCAGTCAACGACACCATCATCTTATCATCTAAATTTTCCTACAACTGGTGCTGATCATCTATATTTTGATTTAGACATTGGCGGTTATAATGAGCCTTTGACATGGACACCCGTTACGCGAAGTGGCATTACGGCAACTATGAGACCTAATTCAAACAATACTAGTGTTCGTGTTACATTAACCGGCCCTGTAGCTTCCGCTTCTCAATGGAACACAAGTTCTCCTGATCCGATAACTCAACCTGATTTACCACAAACTTTTGAATTAGTTGGTAAAGATAGCAATGGTAAAGAAGTAGTAAAATATGGTTTTGTGCTACGACAGTGGTTTGTCCAGCGTCGTATTAATAGTACTTATTCTCAAGCGTTGTACTGGTGCAAAAATATTGGTTATCGTCTTGCACAAGTTAAAGATTTAACCAATGCTTCTTGTCAAGGCACTTTATCTGACGATCGTTGTGTAGGCGCTGTCGGTGCAACGCCATCATCACCGAATAATCGTTATCAACGCACAATCAATGCTGGTTTTTTCTCGGAGTGGGGATTTATGGATTACTATGTTGGCGCTAATTTTTCTAATACTTTTTATTGGACAATTGATTTACAACGTTCAAGAACTGGGTTTGTGGTATATTCAGATGATGCAGATGTTCATCGTAGAGATATTACTACAAAAACTTTGGCCGTCTGTGTTACGCCTTAGTGTTAATTATATATTGATTAGCTAATTGCCATAATAAACCACCCCATATCATCCAAAGATGGTATGGGGTGTATTTAATAATCACAGTTAGTTAATTGAGAGTCATTTTGAAGATAAATTTTACTCTATTAATTAATATGTCCTGAATCGGTTATCTAAATCTAAAACTTACAATTCAACCACTCGATCAAACAATGGACTATCGGTTAATCTATGGGTGACCATTAGTAATGTTTTATTTTTACAGATTTGTTTAATCAGCTCGATGATCTGCTGTTCGGTTTGTTGGTCAAGGCTTTCAGTTGGTTCATCCATTAGGATTAGTGGTGAGTTATGTAATAATGCTCGAGCAATGCCGATACGGCGAATTTCGCCGCCAGATAGAGCGCGCCCACCTTGTCCTAATGGTAAATTCAAACCTTGATCAGTTGCTAACAATTTTGATAGTTCAACTTGATGTAATACATCGATCAACTGTTGGTCAGATGCCTGTCGATTACCGATTAGCAAATTTTGTTTAAGTGTATCACTAAAAATAGTAATAACCTGTGGTACAACCGCAATGATTTGGCGAAGTGTGGTTTCATCAAGTTGATCAACCGGAATATCATTGATCAAAACTTTGCCAGAATTTGCTTCCCATGTGCGAGTAACTAAATTAAGCAGTGTTGATTTGCCACAGCCAGTTTTACCTATTAAACCAACATGTTGACCGGAATTTATGGTTAATGAAAAGTGACTTAAAATAGCAAAAGGTTGATTGGGATAACTAAAACTAATGTCATCGAATTGTAGTTTAGCAATAGATAAATCGATAGTTTTGCCTTGTTCAATAAATTTGATATCAGGTGTTTGGTTAAATAAAGTTGTTGTGCGTGTTGCGGATGTTAATACCTGTCCTAAAAAGATAAATGCTCCTGGTATGGGCGCTAGAATTTCACTACTAGCCAAGCAAACAAAAACAAATAAGGCAACTAAAGGTGATAATGTGTATTGAGTGATCAACCACAGTACCAATAAAGTTAAAAAACCAGCAATCAATACGACGAGCGCACTTGATAGTGCCATTAATGTTGATTGGCGTTGTTGATGAAAAAGCCAGTCTGATTCAAGTTTATCTAGTTTTGTACGATAACGATGTTGCGCATTAAATAACGTTAGTTCAGCTTGACCTTGTAAATAATTAATTAATAACGCCCTATATTCACTTTGTTGTTTAGCTAATGTTTCTCCTAACTGTTTGCCTGCATGATAAAAAATGACAGGTATAGCAAGTAAGGTAATTGTTAACACGATAGTAATGATTAAGGCAATGGGTAAATTGATATAACTTAGCCCGACAAACAGCAACAAAATCATGACTAATGCTGTAACAATTGGTGAAAATAGTTTTAAGTAGAGATGATCAAGTGCATCAATATCGACAATAAAACGGTTAAGTAAATCAGCTTTTTGATATTGAGCTAATTGGTTAGCACTGAGTGGTAAAATCTTTCTAAATGCTAACGTTCTTAAATAAGCTAAAATTTTAAAGGTAGTGTTATGATCAACTAAGCGCTCAACATAGCGTGATGCTGTTCGGGTAATTGCTGCTGCTCTTACACCAGCTGCAGGTAACATGTAATTAAAAGTATATAAACCGGCAACACCAACAACGGCTGTAGAGGCTAAAAACCATCCCGATAATGAGAGCAAAAAGACACTGGCAAATAGCGTAAGAATAGATAAACTAAGCCCAATAACGATTTGCCAAAAGTAGTGCTTATAAAGAGCAATATAAGGGCGTAATAGCGTTAGCATGAACTCTCCTTAATAGCGTTAATTTGTCCTTTTGAAAGTTTCCAAACTAGCTCAAAATCATGCATATCATCATGTTGATGAGTTATGGTAATACTGTTAGTGGCAATATCATATGGTGCTAACAATTCTACTGTCTGTTTATCTAAACTTGCGTTTGGTTCATCTAGGATTAGTAATTGGCAAGGTTTTAGCATTGCTCTGGCAAGTGCTACACGTTGGGCTTGTCCTACTGATAATCGTACCGCATCTTCACCGACCTGTGTCTCAACTCCTTCAGGCAGTTTAGCGATAACATCAGATAATTGTGCTTTGGCTATCACTTCATCAAGCTCACTAGTGGTTGCTGTGGGTTTACCAAGTAGAATATTTTCACGAATTGAACCGTTAATGAGATAAGGATTTTGGCCAATCCAACTTATTTGTTGTTGCCAACTCTTTAAATCTAAATGATTAAATTCAATACCATTAATTTTGAGTGAACCTTGATAAGGCAAAAATCCAAGTAATACTTGCATGAGCGAGCTTTTTCCTTCACCACTAGTGCCAATTAAGGCTAGTTTAAAGGGCGCATGTAATGAAAAGCTAAGTGGCCCAACAATCGGTAAAGCTTCATTGGATAGTACGATCAGATCTTTGGCTTCAATTGTTTTTAAAACTCCAATATCTAGATAATTGTTTGCTTGCAATTGGTTCAAGTTAGTTTTTGGCTGAGCGTTATCAACTTGTTGCGGTAAATTTTTATTTAAAAAAGTTTCGATATTATCAGCAGCAGCAATAGCTTCGGCTTTAGCATGATAATAGACTCCGAGATCTCGTAAGGGTTGAAAATACTCAGGTGCTAAAATTAATGCAAAAAAACCAGCAAATAAAGTAACAGTTCCATTATAGGCACCAAAATCAAATTCGCCTAAATATGAAAAACCAAAATAGACTGCCACTATAGCAATTGAAATTGAGGTAAAAAACTCTAACACAGCAGAGGATAAAAAGGCCATTTTTAACACTTGCATGGTTTTAACACGGAAATCTTCAGATGCTTGAGCGATTTCTTCCGTTTGTTGTTCTCCTTGATTGAATAAACGAATGGTGTTAAGTCCTTTTAATCGATCTAAGAAATGGCCACTTAAATAAGCTAACGCTTTAAAATGGCGTCGATTAATGTCAGCTGCTCCCATTCCCACTAAAATCATAAAAATAGGGATCAGGGGGGCTGTGCAAAGTAAAATAACGGCCGCAGCCCAGTTGAAAGGGAAGATAGCAATACAAATTAATATTGGTACCATGCTGGCTAAACGCATTTGCGGTAAATAACGAGCAAAAAAATCATGTAAATTATCGACTTGTTCAATAACTAACGTACTCCATGCTCCGGTAGTACTTTGATTTAAATAAGCAGGACCAAATAATTCAAACTGATCGATTAATTTTTTTCTAATTTGTTTACGGATCTTTTGACCTAAAGCAAAGTTAATCTTTTCACGAAAATAAATTAACGATCCTCGAGCCAGTAAAATGAAAATTAAAGATAAAAAGTAAGGAATAACCGTCAAAAAAGACTGTTGTTCAATAATTAATCTTTGTAAAATAATCGCCAAAAAAGCTGCTTGAGCAATCATTAAAATACTTAACATAAATCCAGTTAAAACCGAAGCCCGTAAATCTGACTTGTGTATTTTGGTGTGTTGTTTTAACCAGTTAAGTAAATAAGTTTGGCGTTGTTTATCTAAAGACATTTTATTTAGCTGATTCTATTTTAAATTATCTAAATAATGTTCAGCATCTAACGCTGCCATACATCCCGTTCCAGCCGATGTAATTGCTTGTCGATAAATATGATCCATAACATCACCGGCAGCAAAAATACCCTCAATGCTAGTTTGAGTTGCATTACCTTGAGTGCCTGATTGCACTTTTATATAACCATTATTTAGTTCAAGTTGGCCGTCAAAAATAGCGGTATTAGGTTTGTGACCTATAGCAATAAAAACGCCCATTACATTAATTTCTTCGCTAATATTGGGATCTTGGCTACTACGAATTCTAACACCTGTTACGCCCATATTATCACCTAGAATTTCATCAATAATTTGATGGGTATGCAATATAACTTTACCTTCTTGTACTTTTTCAGATAAGCGGTCCATTAATATTTTTTCAGCCCTAAAACCATCACGACGATGGATCAAATGAACTTCACTAGCGATATTGGCTAAATAGAGAGTTTCTTCAACAGCAGTATTGCCTCCACCGACAACAGCAACTTTTTGGTTACGATAGAAGAAACCGTCACAAGTAGCACAAGCTGACACTCCTTTACTTTTAAATGCTTCTTCCGATGGTAAACCAAGATATTGTGCTGATGCGCCTGTTGCTATGATTAATGCATCACAACTATATTCTGTATCACTGCCAAAAAGTTTGAATGGTTTTTGGCTAAAGTCAACACGGTCAATATGATCTAAAATGATTTCTGTATTAAATCGTTCCGCTTGCTGTTGCATTTTTATCATTAATTCTGGCCCAGTAAGTTCCGAATCGCCAGCAGGCCAGTTTTCTATTTCGGTGGTTGTAGTAAGCTGTCCACCTTGTTGCGTACCAGTAATTAATACTGGTGATAAGTTTGCTCGTGCAGCATAAACAGCCGCTGTGTAGCCAGCAGGTCCTGACCCTAGTATCAATAAACGGGCATGTTTGGTCTTCATGTTATATCCTTCTTTATTCTAATATTCTGGCTAATTTGAATATGGTTAGCGCAATTTATAGTTGATAAGTCTAACATTATCAAGCTTTATCGTGCAAAAAAATTGGTTATCGTAGCGATAGGTGGCGGTGATAATTTGAGTCACTGTTGAATTTTTTATTTCTTAATTAAGTTTTACTTTTAAACGTTTTGTTTATATTAATTTTTTAAGTTTTCAATTAGATATTAAAGATTATTGTTATTAAATAATGAGATTAAACTAGTTTCATTTAAAAGCAAATGCTATGATCACATCCTCACAATAAACAGTTGAAGCTCTGTTATCTAAAACAAAGTGGGTAAAAAACTCCAAATTCCAAGCAAAAAATATTAGTGATCTGCAAATTGGTAATATTTTATTTGGTATTAAATTTATTTTGCCGTCGCTATCGTTAATGTTGCAATATTGTATCCGTTGATGAATTGATTTTTTAGACATTGGCCTTCATGCCGCCGGTTGGCGACATAAGGAGATTTGTTATTGATTATGATAAGTAGGTGGTTACATCTTGAAGTGACCAGCGGATATGTGGTTGTTGCTCATTAACTCGATAACCAAATGCTAAACAGAGTCCAACTCCAAAAGTTTCACCACTAAACTGTGGAATATGTTTTTCTAAAATCTGTATGACTTTATCATGTTCAAATCCACCAATAGCACAAGAATCTATACCTCGATAAGCCGCTGCTGTCATCATATTTGCTGCAGCTAGATAATCTTGCATTTCTGACCAATGATTTACAGTTAAACCATTTGCTAAACCAAATTTAGTAAAATTAATAAAATCTTGGCAAGCAATATCAATTGCGGTTTGATCATTTTGATCAGGTAACGTTCTCGCTACAGCTTGACGTAAATAATGACTTTGTGAAGTAAAGTTACTGGCTTTCCGATAAAGTACAATCACATAGTGTGAGCAACTAGTAACTTGCTCTTGGTTATAACAAATAGCACGTAATTCAGTTTTAATATCTGCATTATCGACAACGACAAAATGCCAAGGCTCCATCCCAAATGATGAAGGTGATAAACGACCAGCCTCTAAAATTGCTTCAAGATCTTCATGATTAATTTTTTTTGATTCATCAAACCGTTTACAAGCGTGTCTAAACTCGAAAGCTAGAGATAGTTTATCCATAGTGTCTCCTAAGATTTTAAATTCCATGGCGCAACTTTTAATAATAACACCATACCAGGTATGGCTAGCATCGTACATAAACCGAAAAAGCTTGTCCAGCCTAAATAATCGACCATAATTCCTGTTGTCGAATTAATAAGTGTTCGAGGAATAGAGGCAATACTGGTAAATAACGCAAACTGTGTTGCAGTATATAATGGATTTGTGGTCTTAGCGATAAAAGCAACAAATGCTGCTGAGCCAAGGCCTACACCTAATGCTTCAAATCCAATGACTAATGCTAATAAAATTTTTTGATGTGTATTGATCTCATCAAAAGGCCCTTCGATCGATAACCAAGCAAAACCTAAAATAGAGATAACTTGGACAAAACCAAAACACCATAAAGCGCGATTAATTCCTATTTTTATCATTAATATACCGCCAATTAGAGCACCAAAAACACTTGGCCATAATGATGCATTTTTAGCAATCCAACCCACATCAAAACGGCTAAAGCCCATTTTTAGGTAAAATGGGGTAGCTAAGGACGTTGCCATGCTGTCCCCTAATTTATATAAAAAGATAAAAGCTAAAATCAATACAGCACTTTTAACACCTTGGCGTGTAATAAATTCACTAAAAGGTTTAATAATAATTTCATCAAAACTATGAGTTTTGGGAATTTGATTGATTGGTTCTTTAACCAGTAATGTCATAATAATCGCTGGTAACATAAATAATGCGGTAATGAGAAAAACACTGTTCCAAGGTAAATAATTTGATAGTATTAATGATAGTGATCCTGGTACCAATCCGGCAATGCGATAAGCATTGGTATGGATACTGTTACCTAATCCAAGTTCTTTATCGAGTAATAATTCACGTCGAAAAGCGTCTAAAGCAATGTCTTGGGTTGCTGAAAAGAGTGCGATAATAAAACAGATATTAGCGATTAACCAAATATCTAACGTTGGAGAGAAAATACCTAAAATCGCAATCGAAAAGAGTAAAACTAGTTGTGAAATAAACATCCAACCTCGACGTCGCCCAAGTTTGAATAGAGAAATATTATCCATAAATGGCGCCCAGATAAATTTGAAAATATATGGCATCTGGGTTAAAGAGAAAATGCCAATGGTTTTTATGTTGATATCTTCGCTAGCCAGCCATGCAGGTAATAGTTGAATTAATAAATAAAAGGGCAATCCGGATGCAAAACCAGTGAAAATGCAGATTAGCATTTTTGTATTAAAAATAGTTTTGAAAATAGAATCTTGCGGATTATTCATTATTTAATATTATTGGTGAGTTTTTAGTGAGGTGCTATCATAGCATAATAATATAAAAAGTAATTGCTAAAGCCATCATAAAACGTTTTACTATAATATAGATTTGTTGATGCCCAGTTTTTTTAAGGCTAAAAAACAATTAAATCAAATTTCAGTATTCAATGTTGTCAAAATTAGCATGTGACAATGTTTTTCAATCATCATTTAAAATAAAAATAATATATAAAGTTACCTTAAAAGGGAGTAGCCGTTATGAAAAAAACTGTGAAAGTTGCTGTTTTTAGCAGTAAACATTACGACAGAGAACATCTAGAAATTGCAAATAAACATTTCGGATTTGAAATTGAATATTATGAGCATAAATTAAGTCATAAAACGGTGGTTACTGCTGAAGGGTATGATGCTGTATGTGTTTTTGTAAATGATGAAGTGGATAAACGAGTATTACAAAAATTAGCTCATTATGGGATTAAGATTTTAGCTTTGCGCTGTGCTGGTTTTGATAATGTCGATCTAGCTGAAGCTAAAAAATTAGGTATTACAGTAGTTCGTGTTCCTGCTTATTCACCAGAGGCTGTGGCTGAACATGCTGTTGCATTAATGATGACATTAAACCGTAGAACTCATAAAGCTTATCAACGTACACGTGATGCCAACTTTTCTTTAGAAGGATTGACTGGTTTTAATATGCATAATCGTACCGCTGGCGTTATTGGCACAGGTAAAATAGGTCAAGCTGTTATTCGTATTCTAAAAGGATTTGGCATGAATATTTTAGCTTATGATCCTTATCCAAATGATATCGTTGTTGAATTAGGTGCGCAGTATGTTCAGTTAGATGAACTGTATGCTAAATCAGATGTGATTACTTTACACTGTCCGATGTCACCAGAAAATTATCATTTGCTCAATAAAGAGTCATTTAACAAAATGAAAAAAGGTGTGATGATTATTAATACCAGCCGTGGTGGTTTATTAGATGCAACAGCAGCCATTGAAGCGTTAAAACAAACTAAAATTGGTGCATTAGGGATGGATGTGTATGAAAACGAACGTGATCTGTTTTTCGAAGATAAATCCAACGATGTTATTTTAGATGATGTATTCCGTCGTTTATCATCATGTCATAACGTGCTATTCACTGGTCATCAAGCATTTTTAACCCAAGAAGCATTGTTAAATATTTCCGATACAACATTAAATAATATTGCCCAAATTTCAGAAGGCAAAGAATGTCAAAATATTGTTAAATAACAATAAATAATTTAATATGTCGCCGTTATTTTAATTAATTAAATATGGATGATTTATGCAACGTATCGTTATTTGTCTCATGATGATTTTATGGCTTGCTGCTTGTTCTAGTGGCGGTTCTTCTAAAACTCCAATGCAGAAACATCGAGGACATTCAGATGTAAAAGGTGGTGTTTATTTAGAGAAACAGCATGAACAGCCGAAACCTGATAGTGCACCTTTATCTGTTGATAAAGAAAAGTTTATTGCCATGATGGTAAAAAAACATGGTTTTAATCGTCAACAACTTCGTACAGTTTTAGAACAGACAAACAAACTTGATTGGGTAATTGGTTTAATGGATAAACAAGCACCTAAATCAGGCTCTTCAAATGTACCGAATGGCGCTTGGATTCGCTATAAAAATAAATTCATTACACCAAATAATTTGCCTAAAGGTGTTGATTTTTGGAATAAATATGACAAAGATTTACAACGAGCATATAAAGAATATGGTGTACCACCTGAAATTATCGTCGGTATTATTGGCGTTGAGACAGGTTGGGGCCGAGTAATGGGCAAAACAAAGATAATCGATGCATTATCAACGCTAGCTTTCCACTATCCAAGAAGATCACAATATTTTGCTAAAGAATTGGAAGATTTTTTAATTATGTGTCGTGATGAAGGTGTGGATCCCTTTGATTTAAATGGATCATTTGCAGGCGCTATGGGATATGGTCAGTTTATGCCATCAGCATTTAGAAATCATGCGGTTGACTTTAATCATGATGGCCATATTGATTTATGGGATCCTGTTGATGCGATCGGTAGCGTGGCTAATTATTTCAAATCACATGGTTGGCAACGCAATAGAAAAGTTGCTGTAGTTGCTGATGGACAAGCGCTTTCTCTTGATACAGGTTTTAGTACCAAATATTCAATTGAGCATTTGGCTAAATCAGGACTAAAACCGAAAAGCTCCTTAGAAGGCCATAAAGAAGTTAGTTTGTTACGTTTAGATATGGGTGATAGTTATCAATTTTGGTATGGTTTACCTAATTTTTATGTCATTACTCGTTATAATCATAGTACACATTATGCGATGGCGGTATGGCAATTAGGATTAGCGGTTAAACAAGCCAGATAAAATAACGCAAAATCCAAAAACTGTAGGTCGCAATTTGCGACCTTTTTTATTAATTCCTGTAAACGTCACTCAAAAATTGAGGAGAGGGGTTTTTATAACCTGAAAATTAGTTAAATCAAAGTAAATAACTATTCTAGATGCTTGCAAAAATACTATCGATTCCCACAATATTTTATTGCTAAAAAAATAATGTTCTGAGGTTTATGTTTTTACGTGTGCTGATAATCAATGGCATTTAGGATAGAAAATATCAAAGACTGGTTTATTAGAACTTAATAAAAAAATAATTAATCTTATAATGATTATTTTTCTGTTTAGCTATATTAATAAAATTCTACGAAAATAAAATAATCTAGCTAAAACTTAAACTCTTTTAATAATCAAACTTAGAACGATAAAATGGTTTAAGATTATCTTAATAGCTTAGAATTAAGATCGATTCATTCTGCATCGAAACAATTGTTTTTTACAAAACTTAACAATTTTTAGCCTAAAAAATTGTTGCATAGTTTTTCCCAGTAATTATACTTTTCTCGTTCACTACAAAAAGTGATTAGATAGATTGTGATTTAGCTATTTGAGCAAGGAAAGTTCAAATTAAACATTAATTTAATTGACAGGATTGTCGCGATGCATTATAATTTTAACACCAAACACCAAACACCAAACCTGTAAAACTAACTTTATTTTCAAGTTTATTTTTATCAAGTCCACTCTATTTAGTTCCAGTACTATTTTTTTTATCACTTCCATTTAATAGCTACGCTTTGACGACGAGTACAACGAATTTTGTTCATGGTAATGCACCTTATTTAACTTTCGATGATGGTCAAACTCGCGTTACTGATATGAGTAATTTACTTGGTATCAGCTTATCTGACGGTAGAACTTATTCGCCAAATAATAATTCAGCGACCAATCCGATTGTATTGCCGGATATAAATGAGACATTAATTAATGTTAATATGTTAGTACCAACCAATGCAGATTCAATCGCATTAAATACACTTATTGGCGCGCCCTATAATTATTGGGGAGATGATGATGGCGATGGCCAAGGCAGTAATGGTATTGCAGTGACTGGTAATTTAACGCTCACCATTACTGATAAAAATAATAAAAAAGTACTGCGTAATACCGCATTAGATATTTGTAATGCACCTTATAAAGTCGTATTGAGTAGTGATGGTGGTACATTATCTACCCAGTATGGTATGCCTAATAGTAGTGATTTTAGTGGTGGTAGTGCGACTTATTACATTAATCCTAAAGATCGTCCAAAGACCTGTTTTGCTAGGCCAATATTAACATATGGTTCAAATACTGAGATTAGTGACATAGACTTTCGCGGTCCGGCTTCAATGTGGGATCCAAGTAGAGGTTTTATTGTGCAGTCTACGGATCCATCATCTTATGGTTTGAATTTCCCAACAACTGGTGCTAATAATCTATATTTTGATTTAGATATTGGTGGTGTAGGGCCATTGAGATGGGATCCGGTTACTCATGATGGAATAACCGCTACCATGACGCCGAACTCTTCCGGTAGCTATGTTCGTGTTACACTAACAGGTCCTGCAGCAAACGAAGTTCAATCGGAATCGGATTCTCCCGGTATTATATATAGACCTTCTTTACCTCAGACATTCGAGTTGGTTGGTAGAGATAGTTTAGGTAATGCAATTATTAAATATGGTTTTCAGTTAAAACAATGGTTCGTTAATCGTAGAACTGTTTATCACAATTATTTTAATACATTATCATGGTGTGACAGTATCGGTTATCGGATGGTACAGGTTAAAGACTTAACTAATGCTATTTGTACTGGCGTATGGAGCGGTAGTCATTGTCAAGGTTCTGTCGCGGCTAAACCACCATCAACTGGTAATAATTACCAACGTAGAATCGGTTCAGGTTTTTTTTCCGAGTGGGGGTACATGGATTTTTATTTTAATGCCAGTGTTGATGATTATCGATACAACTATTGGACTAGCGATATTACTTCGGATGGTATCCAGTTTTCAGTTTATCCTAACAATGGTCATGTAAATAGGAATCATTCTAGCGAGACAACCTTAAGGGGGACGTGTTCTATGCCTTAAGATTGCATTATTAGCTATCATAAATCGATATGAATATTTAATGGTTAACTTTAGGACAGAATGCTAAAGATCAAGGAAATCAATTAGAAAAAGATGAACAGTTATTATATTAATAGTGATTTTTATTGTGTATTAGTCATTAGTGTCTATTTTTTTCAAATTACATAATTAAGATGCCTAGAAATATTTGGAAATCATATTAAAAAGCAACAATCTTTGAGAATGACATCAAAAAAATAATAATAGGTTCAATCGTTTAAATCTTATAAAATAAATACTTACTTGATAAGTATATGAGCAATTATTTACAAAAGTTAACAATTTTTAGGAAAAAAAATTGTTGCATAGTTTTTCCTAGTAATTATACTTTTCCCGTTTACTCACAAAAAGTGATTAGATAGATTATTATTTAGCTATTTGAGCAGGGAAAGTTCAAATTAAACATTAAGTTACTTGACAGGGTTGTCGCAATGCATTATAATTTTAACACCAAACACCAAACACCAAACCTGTAAAACCAACCTTATTTTTAAGTTTATTTTTATCAAGTCCACTCTATTTAGTTCCAGTACTATTTTTTTTATCACTTCCATTTAGTAGCCATGCTTTGACGACGAGTACAACGAATTTTATTCATGGTAATGCACCTTATTTAACTTTCGATGATGGTCAAAGTCGCGTTACTGATATGAGTAATTTACTTGGTATCAGTTTATCTGATGGTAGAACTTATTCGCCAAATAATAATTCAGCAACCAACCCAATTGTATTGCCCGAAATGAATGAGACATTAATTAATGTTAATATGTTAGTACCAACCAATGTGAACTCAATCGCATTAAATACGCTTATTGGAGCACCCTATAATTATTGGGGGGATGATGATGGCGATGGTCAAGGTAGTAATGGTATTGCAGTAACAGGTAATTTAACCCTTACCATTACTGATAAAAATAATAAAAAAGTACTGCGTAATACCGCATTAGATATCTGTAATGCACCTTATAAGGTCGTATTAAGTAGTGATGGTGGTACATTATCTACCCAGTATGGTGTACCTAATAGTACTAATTTTAATGCTAGTCGTGCGACTTATTACATTAACCCTAAGGCGCTGCCAAAATTATGCTTTGTTCGTCCTGAATTGAAATTTGGATCGGATAAGGTGATTAAAGGTACAGACTTTGGTGGTCCAGCTTCAATGTGGAATCCGAATGAAGGTTTTATTCCGCAGTCTAAGGATCCTTCATCTTACGGTTTAAATTTCCCTACAACTGGTGCTAACAATTTGTATTTTTATTTAAAATTAGCTGGTAAAAACTCTTTATCATGGGCGAGTCCTATTTCTCGAGGTGGTATTACTGCTACCATAACACCTAATTCATCTGGTACTAGTGTTCGTGTTAAATTGACAGGTCCTTTTGCGAATGAATCACAATGGAGGTTAGATTCACCAGCTCGTATTACAAAACCAACATTACCACAGACATTTGAATTAGCTGGTAAAGATAGTAAAGGTAATGTAGTGGTTAAGTATGGCTTTCAAATAAAAAAATGGTTCGTTAATCGTGGAACTGTTTATCAAAACTATTCAAATACATTGTCATGGTGTAATAGTATCGGTTATCGTATCGTAAAGGTTCAGGATTTAACTAACGCATCTTGTAATGGCAAAGGTTCTGGTTCTCATTGTCAAGGTGCTGTGGGTGTTAAACCATCATCACTTAACAATAATTACCAACGTAGAATTGGTGGGGGATTGTTTTCGGAGTGGGGCTACATGAATAACTACACGGGAGCTAACTTTGACTCAGACTATCATGATAGTAATGCTCAAGGTAAGCAGAATAGTTCTAATTCAAGCATTGGCCATGCCTATTGGACAAGTGATCCTATCGGTAATGATAATTTTGTCGTATCCTCTAGTAGTGGTTATATCAATCGTTTTAGTTTGGATTATGGTCACGATGGAGTGTGTACCTATCCTTAATGATATGGAGCCTCAGAGCCCGAGCAGCCAATAAATAATGGCTGCTTAAAATTCAATAGAACTGGCATATTTCTATTTCGATTTAGGGTGATTAAATTTTGAGGAACGGTGTTTTTAGATACAAAGATCTTTAAAATCTAAAATCACCACAATATCATGTACCAATAGTAATTTCATTGAAACACTAATTGAGTATATTTACAAAAGTTAACATTTTTTAGAAAAAAATTGTTGCATAGTTTTTCCCAGTAATTATACTCTTTCCGTTCACTACAAAAAGTGATTAGATAGATTATTATTTAGCTGTTTGAGCAAGGAAAGTTCAAATTAAACATTAATTTAATTGACAGGATTGTCGCAATGGATTATAATTTTAACACCAAACACCAAACACCAAACCTGTAAAACTAACCTTATTTTCAAGTTTATTTTTATCAAGTCCACTCTATTTAGTTTCAGTACTATTTTTTTTATCACTTCCATTTAGTTGCCACGCTTTGACGACGAGTACAACGAATTTTATTCATGGTAATGCACCTTATTTAACTTTCGATGATGGCCAAACTCACGTTACTGATATGAGTAATTTACTTGGTATCAGCTTATCTGACGGTAGAACTTATTCGCCAAATAATAATTCAGCGACCAATCCGATTGTATTGCCGGATATAAATGAGACATTAATTAATGTTAATATGTTAGTACCAACCAATGCGGACTCAATCGCATTAAATACGCTTATTGGAGCGCCCTATAATTATTGGGAGGATGATGATGGCGATGGTCAAGGCAGTAATGGTATTGCAGTAACAGGTAATTTAACGCTCACCATTACTGATAAAAATAATCAAAAAGTACTGCGTAATACCGCATTAGATATTTGTAATGCACCTTATAAAGTGGTATTGAGTAGTGATGGTGGTACATTATCTACCCAGTATGGTGTACCTAATAGTAGTGATTTTAGTGGTGGTAGTGCGACTTATTATATTAATCCTAAAGATCGTCCAAAGGTCTGTTTTGCGAAACCTACATTGAGATATGGTTCAGATACTGAGATTAGTGGTATAGACTTTCGTGGTCCGGCTTCAATGTGGGATCCGAATAAAGGTTTTATTGTGCAGTCTACGGATCCATCATCTTATGGTTTGAATTTCCCAACAACTGGTGCTAATAATCTATATTTTGATTTAGATATTGGTGGTGTAGGGCCATTGAGATGGGATCCGGTTACTCACGATGGAATAACCGCGACCATGACGTCGAACTCCTCCGGTACCACTGTTCGTGTTACACTCACCGGTCCTGTTGCTAACGAAGCTCAATGGCAATCAGATTCTCCTGGTATTATATATAGACCTTCTTTACCTCAGACATTCGAGTTGGTTGGTAGAGATAGTTTAGATAATGAAATTCTTAAATATGGTTTTCAATTAAAGCAATGGTTTATCAATCGAGGCGTTAACAAATACATTTATGAAAGTACTTCTTCATGGTGTAGTAATATAGGTTATCGTATTCCTACAGTAAAAGATTTAACTAATTCAGTTTGTGAGGGTATATGGAGTCACTCTCGTTGTAAGGATATGGAAGGTGGGATGCCTCCTTCCTCCGGTAATCATTACCAACGCACAATAGGGGCAGGATTTTTTTCTGAATGGGGATTCATGTATTATTACACGGACGCTAATTTTGGTCATAGTGATTACTATTGGACGAGTGAACTTGGGGGTAACGAACGGTTAGATGTTAGCTCTGATGGTGGGCATGTGTTTTGGGCTGGTTATTCATCTTACAGTGTTTATGGTATTTGCTTATTACCTTAGTTATCAATTCTAGGTTTGATAAGTAATATAGTAAAAATAGAATCAAATAGAATTATTCGAGTTTAAGATAAATAAAATTATCATATGGATAGATGATCGTACCGGTAATGATAATTTTGTCGTTCTCGCTAGTAGTGGTTATATTAATCGTTTTAGTTTGGATTATGGTCACGATGGAGTGTGTACCTATCCTTAATGATATGGAGCCTCAGAGTCCGAGCAGCCAATAAATAATGGCTGCTTAAAATTCAATAGAACTGGCATATTTCTATTTCGATTTAGGGTGATTAAATTTTGAGGAACGGTGTTTTTAGATACTAGGATCTTTAAAATCTAAAATCACATGAAATATCATGTACCAATAGTAATTTCATTGAAACACTAATTAAGTATATTTACAAAAGTTAACATTTTTTAGAAAAAAATTGTTGCATAGTTTTTCCCAGTAATTATACTTTTTCCGTTCACTGCAAAAAGTGATTAGATAGATTATTATTTCGCTATTTGAGCAAGGAAAGTTCAAATTAAACATTAAGTTACTTGACAGGATTGTCGCGATGCATTATAATTTTAACACCAAACACCAAACACCAAACCTGTAAAACTAACCTTATTATTAAGTTTATTTTTATCGAGTCCACTCTATTTAGTTTCAGTACTATTTTTTTTATCACTTCCATTTAGTAGCCACGCTTTGACGACGAGTACAACAAATTTTATTCATGGTAATGCACCTTTTTTAACCTTTGATGATGGTCAAAGTCGCGTTACTGATATGAGTAATTTACTTGGTATCAGCTTATCTGATGGTAGGACTTATTCGCCAAATAATAATTCAGCAACCAATCCGATTGTATTGCCGGATATAAATGAGACATTAATTAATGTGAATATGCTAGTACCAACCAATGCAGATTCAATCGCATTAAATACACTTATTGGCGCGCCCTATAATTATTGGCGGGATGATGATGGTGATGGTCAAGGTGGTAATGGTATTGCAGTTACAGGGAATTTAACCCTCACCATTACTGATAAAAATAATCAAAAAGTACTGCGTAATACTGCATTAGATATTTGTAATGCACCTTATAAACTGGTATTGAGTAGTGATGGTGGTACATTATCTACCCAGTATGGTGTACCTAATAGTAGTGATTTTAGTGGTGGTAGTGCGACTTATTATATTAATCCTAAAGATCGTCCAAAGGTCTGTTTTGCGAAACCTACATTGAGATATGGTTCAGATACTGAGATTAGTGGTATAGACTTTCGTGGTCCGGCTTCAATGTGGGATCCGAATAAAGGTTTTATTGTGCAGTCTAGGGATCCTTCATCTTATGGTTTGAATTTCCCAACAACTGGTGCTAATAATCTATATTTTGATTTAGATATTGGTGGTGTAGGGGCATTGAGATGGGATCCGGTTACTCATGATGGAATAACTGCTACCATGACGCCGAACTCTTCCGGTACCACTGTTCGCGTTACACTTACCGGTCCTGTTGCTAACGAAGCTCAATGGCAATCAGATTCTCCTGGTATTATATATAGACCTTCTTTACCTCAGACATTCGAGTTGGTTGGTAGAGATAGTTTAGATAATGAAATTCTTAAATATGGTTTTCAATTAAAGAAATGGTTCATCAATCGAGGTAATAAAAGTTCTAATTATAGTTTAGCATTATCATGGTGTAGGAGTATTGGTTACAGTGTACCTCAAGTTAAGGATTTAACTAATGCGGTTTGTTCAGGGCCATGGAGTGGTGATAACTGTCAGGGTGCTATCGGAGCCATACCTTCATCTACTGGTAATTACTACCAGCGTCGAATAAATGCTGGATTTTTTACTGAATGGGGATACCTAACCAACTACATTGGTGCGGGTACAGGTCATTATTATTTGTATTGGACTAGAGATCAATCAGGAAGTGAGCAGTTTATCGTTTATCCTTATGGCGGTGATGTTTATATGTACAATCCAGCTATTGACTTTTACGAACCCTACAGTTTTTATGCTCTGTGTACTTCATCTTAGTTGTTGTTTCTTGAATCGAGATTGAATAACTAAAATAGAGTCACGTAAAATTATTCTTGTTTAGGATAAATAGAGAAGTCATATTAACCGCTCTAAATAAGAGCGGTTAATATTTTTGAGAACAGGGATTTTAAGTATAAATTAAGAAACGATTAGTTTGACTGAAATTAATAATAAGAAGATACCAAAATATCTAATTAGTTTATTTATTGATAATTTTTGAGCAATTTGAACTCCGACTTTTGCCATGGGTATGCTAGCTAACATAATTGATAATACTGCGGGTAAATAGACGAAACCCAAACTGTATTCTGGCAGTTCTTGGATATTCCATCCAGCAATGATATAACCAATAGTACCACCTAAGGCGACAGGTAAGGTAAATGCCGCAGAAGTACCGATCGCTTTTCGCATATCCACGCCGCATTTCTTTAAAAAAGGTACCACTAACACACCACCACCTACACCAACTAATGCGGCGAATACACCAATTAATCCGCCGATGAAGATATAGATTGTGTTAGGTAATAATGTCGCTTGGCTATTTTGTTTTTTCGCAACTTTTCCAGTTTTTAGAATAAATTTACTGCCTGTATAGATGAGGAAAACAATAAAAATCCATTTGAGCCAAATACCGGGAATATAAGGTGTCATGTAGGATCCGCCAATAGTGCCAATAATGCAACCTAATACCATCTTTTTTAAGATCGACCAGACAATATTATTATTTTTATTCTGAACCCAACTTGATGATAAGCTAGTACCAATGATCGTTGCTAAAGATGAGGCCACTGCGATATGGTTTATCCATTGCCCACCATGACCAAAATAATCGAGTAGCATAAGTAATGCTGGCACAATTAATGCTCCACCACCAATACCGAACATACCCGCAAGTAACCCAGCCAATGCGCCTATACAAAGCAAGATAATAAATTCAACAATCATACCCTATCCTTAAGTTGTGCATTCATAAAACTAATTATTTGATTATTTAATAGTTATAATAAGTTTTTTGGCAAGTTTATTTAAAATAGTATTGGTTATGTACTATGGCAATATTGTACTGAGGCTAGCTAAAAATACTAGTAGCTAGTTAATTATTGATGACTTATATCAGAAAAAATAATTCAAAAGATGACATATCGTTTAAAAAGACTTATGTTATTTAGCAATTAATATGAATAAATATGTTTAGTTAATTTTTGATGAAAGGGGAAAATAATGAAAGATCGTTTGAAATGGATTGATGAGTTTGGTTTTTTAGCTGAAACTGCAAGTGGGCACTCCTTAGTAATGGATGGCGGTATTGAACATGGTGGTCGAAACCGTGGTGCGAGACCTATGGAGCTTTTGTTACATGGTGCTGCAGGTTGTATGGCTTACGACATTATTGCTATTTTGAAAAATAATAAAAAGGATGTTCGAGATCTTTGGATCGACATTGATAAAACTCAAGCCACCTCTTCGCCAAAAGTGTATACTTCAATTAATTTTCATATTGTAATTACTGGTAATAATATCGATAACGAGGCTGTTGAAAAGGCGATTAAACTTGCTTCTGAAAAATATTGTAGTGCTTCAATTATGTTAGGTAAGACCGCCAAAATGTCCTACACTTATGAAATAAGGGATCATGTTTAATAACTTTTTTATAACTGATAGTTATAAATAAATAACCAGCTGATATTAGTCTGAATTGCATTAATCCTTTAAGATTTCATCCTTTATCAGGAAGAAAACAACGAGAGTGATTATGCAACAATTAAGTAAAAATATGCGGTTTCGAGATTTAGTTATTTTGGGATTGCTTTTTATTGGCCCCGCAGCTCCAGTAGGGCTATTTGGAGTTTTAGATGTTATAAGCGATGGTGCCATTGCACTAGTTTATATTGTTGCGACTTTTGTGATGGCGTTTACGGCATTTTCTTATGCAAGAATGTCAAATGCTTTGCCCCATGCAGGCGCTGTATATGCTTATTGTTCTATTGGTATTCATCCTAATGCTGGATTTCTTGTAGGTTGGTTACTTCTACTAGACTATCTGTTTATTCCTGCTGTTGCCTATTTGTTTAGTGGTATTTCATTAAATGCCTTAATTCCAGAAGTTCCTGTTTGGATATGGACCTGTTTTGCAGTAGTTATCACTACCATGCTTAATTTAATTGGTGTTAAAAAATCGGCTAGAATCACATTAGTTATCTTAGTCGTTGAGATTGCAGTCATGTTTGCTGTGCTTTTAGTTGGTATTTGGATTATTACCACGCATGGAACTAAACAAGATTGGCTTACTCCGTTTATTGGTGGTGAGTTATTTAATTGGAGTAGCCTTTTTAATGCGGTCTCTATTGCTGTGCTTTCTTATTTAGGGTTCGATGCTATAGCAACTTTTTCAGAAGAACACAGTGGTAAGCGAAACTTAGTAAGTAAAGCTATTATTAGCTGTTTAATTCTTGCTGGTTGTTTATTTGTAATACAAATTTATATTGGAGCTTTACTTAATCCTTATGATAGCGAATATTTACGTAACCATCCTGAGCTACAAGGCAAAGCTTATTATAATATAGTTAATAATGAAATTAATTTATGGTTAGGATGGTCTCTTAGTTTAATGAAAGCTGTCGGGGCATCGTTTGCCGCTATGGTCGGTCAAGCTGCGGCAAGTCGTCTATTATTTAGTATGGGGCGAGATAAAAGATTACCTGCTTTTTTTGCTAAGATTGGTAAGAAAAGTGGTGTGCCTTCGAGAGCAATTTTATTTTCTGCATTGTTTAATCTATTGTTGGTATTTATTGCTGCCAATCATGCTAAGGGATTACCAATGTTAGTTTCATTTGTCGATGTTGGTGCTTTATGTGCATTTATTATGTTACATGTATCAGTAATAGGTTATTTTAAATTTAAAAAACGTTCGAATGGTTGGCGAGCTAATTTATTTGATATTTTAATCCCTATTATTGGCATTGTCGTATTGTTACCTGTGTTGTTACATATTGATAATTATGCAAAAATTATTGGTGGTATTTGGTTAATTATAGGAGTGATTATTCTTATTTTAAGTAAAAATCAAGGCCAAATCGGTTGGTTAGAAGCAAATAAATAATCAAGATTTTGTTTAATCATTTTAGATGCAAAATTTTTTATAAAATCTGAAAAAATTGTCTGTTATATCTATTTAGCACGGCAATTTACTTTTTGCTATTTTTTGGGGTTAATGGTAATTTTTTATTGATGAGCAAGAGTATTGATGACAGCTAAATGATAATTATGGATATTCATCTTCTATTTAATGCTTTATTGTTGCTGTGTTAATGTTTAATCAAGCTGTTAGTTGTCTGAATTTATAACGGATAAAATGTTTTAAAAGCATTTTTAAGCCAAAAAATTTGAGGAAAGGGTTTTTTTAACCTCTTCCTCAAGTAATCATAAGTTTTACTGTAACGAATAACAGGAAGATAGCAAAATAGTTAATCTGTTTCTTTATTGATAGTTACCTTGCAATTTATCTAACAATGTTTGCTATAAGCTTAATAGAGAATACTACCGCTTTTACCAATCTACAAATAAGCTGATAATTGTATTTGTGCTAAATAAGATAATAAACTCAAAGATAATAAAACTTTCTTGTGTACTTTTTTAATTAATCATATTTTGATTAGTTAACTTCTAGATTTTTAATAATTAATAATTGTATCACTGTTTTTTTATAAAGGATGCATAATCATTGTTGTTTTAATAGTTATACTCATAACCTTTTTGTATAATGCTTCTTATTTACGATGTTAAGTTCAATGCTGACAGAAATATTACGTGGCTCGATGATTTCGGCAAGTTTGATTATAGCTATTGGTGCACAAAATTTGTTTGTACTTAAACAGGGGTTATTAAAAAATCATATCTTTTTTGTCGCTGGTATTTGTTTTATCTGTGATTTTACTTTGATGGCTATCGGTATTTGGGGAGTCGGAGCATTTATTAGTCGTAATCCTATCATAACCGACGTGCTTGCCATTTTAGGCGCTTTATTTTTGATTTGGTATGGATTTAATGCCTGCAAGAGTGCAATACAAGGTAACAGCACTATGCAAATTGATTCTACTCAGCAACAAAAGAATGCGTTAACTAAGGTTATATTGTCTACTTTGGCTGTTACTTTACTTAATCCCCATGTTTATTTAGATACAATTGTAATTGTTGGTGGTATAGCTGGCACTTTATCAACTGAGCAAAAATGGGCATTTTTAATTGGTGCTGTTTGTGTTTCTTTTATTTGGTTTTTTGGTATTGGTTACGGTGCTAGGTTACTTATACCATTATTTAAACAAAAAAGAATGTGGGTTATATTGGACTCAATTGTAGGCGTCGTAATGTTCTATATTGCTTACCGACTTATTTTTTATGTTATTTATGGCAGTTGAATGTTGTTAATTTCCCCACAACATTCAACTTGAAAATCAATTAGCATTAGCTTGAGTACAACTTTCTTCATAGCCATTTTGGCAAGCTAGATAATAATAATGTTTGGCTCGTTCTGGATCTTTATCAACTCCCAGCCCTTGTTCATAGATAATTGCTAACATGTATTGGGAGCCTGCTTCGTTTTGAGCGGCTGCAAACTCAAATGATTTTCTGGCTTTGGTATAGTCTTGCTTAAAATAAGTACCTTCATAGAAAAATAAGCCTAAATTGTATTGTGCTAATGGTGATCCTTGTTTGGCAGCTTCGATATCCAATTTTACACCTTTAGCCAAATCTTTGGTTAGTCCAGCATAACCATTGTAGTACATTATAGCCAAATTATGCTTTGCATGACGATCACCACCTTTTGCAGCTATTTCATAATATTTTCTTGCTTTAAATTCATCTTTTTCAACACCACGACCATTTGCATAAAGAACGCCTAAATTATAAGTTGCTTGCATATTTCCTTGTTGTGCGGCTTTTTCATACCATTCTCTAGCTTTGACAAAGTCTTGATAAAAACCACTATCATCTATATTTTTTTCAATTCCTTTGTATGTCTTTTGGGGTTCGGCTTCTTCATATAGAACACCAAAGTAAAATTGACCGATGGGATCTCCACTTAATGCTGATTCTTCAATCAGTTCTTTACCTTTTTGTTTATTTTTATCAATTCCATAACCAAAAAAGTACATTGAACCCAAAACTGCTTGTGCACTCATATGATGTTGTTCTGTTGCTTTTTCAAACCATTCCTTTGCCTTGGTAAAATCTTGTTTAACTCCTTCACCCTTTAGATACATGCGGCCTAAATAGAATTGAGCTTCAGCATCATTTTGCTGCGTTGCTTTTTTATATTGCTCATCAAAAAAAGCCTCAATATTTTCAACTGCAAAGCTGGTATTTATTGCAAATAAAAATAAGCTAATCATTACTATTAATCTGGTCACTGTTTCACCTTATTTGTCCCTAAAATTTAATATTTATTGTTACTAAATACATTTATATATGGATCTTTAATAAACTAATTGGCATTAAAAATTATTACCATTACATGTATAACTAGAATATGCTGAAATTATCTAATAATAACGTGATATTTATCACAATTATAATATTTTTTGTTTATAACAAAAGTAAGTTTTTAATATTATGCTAATTTATAAATTTGGATTGTTACTGTTTAGTTGACATAACTATTCGGGCAAAACCTAAACATCTTACTCAATGAGGTGTTTAGGTTTTTTTGCTTTAAGAAAGCCAAATATATTAACAACTAGGGAATATCAGTTTTAGCGGGTATGCAAAATTAATTGGATACTGAGTAAATAGACAAGGAGTTCTTATGACAAACAAACGAGTGAAATTAGCATTATTGGTTAGTGCAGCTTTGGCTGTTGGTCAAGCAGTTGCTATTGAGCAGGTTGAGATTAAAAGTCATCAATTAAAGAAAATTGTAATTGATAATCTAGAATTTAAAGACTTTGATAAAGATGGCAAATTGTCTCCTTTTGAAGATTGGCGTTTGTCGCCTGAAGTTCGTGCTAAAGATCTACTTAGCAAATTGTCGTTAGAAGAAAAAGCAGGGCTGATGATGCATGGTAATGCCAAAAGTTTAGGCGATGAGCTTGGTCATGGAGATAAGTATAATTTAGAAGAAATTAAACAGTTAGTGCTTGATGATAAGGTAAATAGTCTAATTACTCGTTTAGAAGTGAATCCAAAAGATTTTGCTGAGCAAAATAATCAATTACAACAAATTGCAGAGTCCTCTCGTCTGGCTATTCCTCTGACCATTAGTGTTGATCCGCGAAACACTTTCTATTATGGCAATAAAGTAACGAGTAACGCTGGATTTAGCCAATGGCCAGGAACATTAGGTATGGCTGCGATTGGTAACGAGTCTATTATAAATGAGTACGGAAACATTATTCGACAAGAGTATCGTTCACTAGGGGTAACTCAGGCTTTATCTCCCATGGCAGATTTGGGAACCGAACCACGTTGGTCTCGTTTTGAAGGTACATTTGGCGAAGATCCAATGCTAAGTAAAAGTATGGTGCGAGGTTATATTTCAGGTATGCAAAATGGCAAACTTGGCTTAAATTCACAAAGTGTGGCTGCCGTCGTTAAACATTGGGTTGGTTATGGTGCTGCAGAAGAGGGGTTAGATAGTCATAACTCTTATGGTAAATATGCACTCTATACTCATAAAAACAGTTTAGAACAACATATCATACCATTCACTGGCGCATTTGAGGTCAATGTAGCTGCAATTATGCCGACTTATTCTATTTTAAAAAATGCCCAATTAAATGATCATAAAATTGAACCTGTCGGCGGAGGTTTTAATCGCTATTTATTGAAAGATCTATTAAGAGATACTTATCAATTTAAAGGGGTGATTATTAGTGATTGGAATATTACAAAAGATTGTAATGAAGTTTGTATCAACGGTAACCCACCTGATATAGCGCCTAAAGCGGAAGGAATGCCATGGGGAGTAGAAGATCTCACTGTTGAGCAACGTTTTATTAAAGCTATTCAAGCCGGTGTTCAACAATTTGGTGGAGTGAGTGATAGCTCTGTTATTGTGTCAGCTGTAAAAAACAATAAACTGGATGAAAAAACTATTGATAGTGCAGTTTTAGCAATCTTGACGCAAAAATTTGCTTTAGGACAATTTGAAAATCCTTATGTTGATCCTACTGAAGCAAGCCGTTTTGTTGGTAATCAAGATTTCCAAAAAGTTGCTGATAAAGCGCAATTTGATTCATTGGTTTTATTAGAAAATAAAGATAAGATTCTGCCATTGAAATCCAGTAGTAAAGTCTATTTATATGGTTTTACTGAGGATGCTAAAAACTCCTTAAAAGGTAAAATTACTATTGTTGATAAGTTGGATCAAGCTGATGTGGTTGTTGCTAGAGTTAATGCGCCTTATGAACAAAAACATAAAAATTACTTCTTTGGTGCAAGATATCATGAAGGTTCATTAGAATATACTGCTGATGATAAAGATATAAAATTTATTAATGAAGCAAGTAAAAAACATCCCGTTGTTGTCACTGTTTATTTAGATAGACCGGCAGTTTTAACTCCAGTAAAACAAATAGCAAATGCAGTGGTTGCAAATTTTGGTGTAAATGATGATGTGTTATTTAAACGTTTATTAGATAGTAAACCATTCAGCGCTAAATTACCATTTGCATTACCAGACTCAATGGATAGTGTTATAAAACAATCTTCTGATTTAGCAAACGATATGCAGGCATTATATCCATTAGGTTATGGTTTAACGCTTTAAGTCGTCTATTTTGTGCTATTGAATTATGTTAAGGCAATAGCACAATTATTATTTTCAGTGGAGTTTTTAACTATAAATAAGCAATAAATTAAAAAATATGATAATTTTTTCAACATTAACTACATCCACAATCAACACTGCTAGTTTTTTGTTTTTTTGCTTGATTATTTTTCTTGATAATTGCTTGAACTTTTTTGGAAACTACTGATAAATGGTCTTTAGAGTCTAAATAGTTTTGTTCTGCGGCTTTAGCAAACCATTGTTTCGCTTTAAAATAATTCTGTTTAACACCGGTGCCTTTATAATACATAGTTGCTAAAGTATATTGTGCTACAGGATCTCCTTTTTGTGCTGCTTTAGTATCCCATTCAATACCCTTTAGATAATTTTGCTTAGTACCTTGTCCGTTATAATACAACATAGCTAAACTATGTTGAGCGCCAATATGCCCTTGTTTAGCTGCTTTTTCAAACCATTCTTTTGCTTTGCTATAATCTGGTTCAGTTTTTTGTTCGGGTTCATCAATTGCCCCTTGTTCAATACCTTTAAATACACGTTTTTTAACTGTATAACCATTAAAATACATTATTCCAACATGATATTGAGCCTCAGGATCATTTTGTTCTGTAGCTTTTTGATATTCACTTTCAAAATTAAATTCAGGTTGCTCATCAGCAAAAGCCGAACTATAAGTGAACAAACCTAATGATAGGATTAGAATTAATTTTTTCATTATATACCCAGTAATTTTATTACTGTAAAAGGACTGTAGCGAATTTATTCGTTATGGATAAATCTATTGTCGTTATGTAATTTAGCTATTTTATAAGCAAGTTTACAAAAGTATCAATAGTTTTCTTTTGGGCAGTAAAATGGTGATGCGTGAGCTAGATTATTCGGCACATCGTGTGCCTGACCCTTTCAGGGCCAACACAAGTGTTGTTCAAATTCGTTCCAGACGAATTAGTCGAACGCTAGCGTTCTCATTGCTAAGTAATTTATTTGTGATGGAATAAGTAATATAGAAAAAAGTGGTGGGTCGTGAGCTAGATTATTCGGCACATCGTGTGCCTGACCCTTTCAGGGCCAACACTTTGTGTTGTTCAAATTCGTTCCAGAAGAATTTGTCGAACGCTAGCGTTCTCATCGCTGAGTAATTTATCTGTAACGGAATAGGTGAAAGAGAAAAAAGTGGTGGGTCGTGAGCTAGATTATTCGGCACATCGTGTGCCTCACCCTTTCAGGGCCAACACTTTGTGTTGTTCAAATTCGTTCCAGACGAATTTGTCGAACGCTAGCCGTTCTTATCGCTAAATAATTTATTCGTAATGGAGTAAGTGAAAAAGAAAAAAATTGGTGGGTCGTGAGCTAGATTATTCGGCACATCGTGTGCCTAACCCTTTCAGGGCCAACACTTTGTGTTGTTCAAATTCGTTCCAGACGAATTTGTCGAACACTAGCGTTCTCATCGCTGAGTAATTTATCTGTAACGGAATAGGTGAAAGAGAAAAAAGTGGTGGGTCGTGAGCGATTCGAACGCTCGACAAACGGATTAAAAGTCCGCTGCTCTACCGACTGAGCTAACAACCCATTAAGATAGTAAAAGTGGTGGGTGATACCGGGTTCGAACCAGTGACCCCCTCCTTGTAAGGGAGGTGCTCTCCCAACTGAGCTAATCACCCCAAGTGTTTTATTTCTAAAACATCACGGTAAGAATTGGTGGGTGATACCGGGTTCGAACCAGTGACCCCCTCCTTGTAAGGGAGGTGCTCTCCCAACTGAGCTAATCACCCTTACCGTGTGGATGTGCATTATAAGGCACGTCTTATTTCAGTCAACCTTTTTTTTTAAATTTTCTTAAAATTGACCCTGTTCGGTTTAATTTTAGACATTTTTTGGATGATACTTCGCAAATATGCATATTGTTGGCTTATATCCAGCTAATTATGATTATGATTTTTGATATCACTAATCAACATTATTTAAGATACATATGATAGTTTTTAATAAAAAATGTGCTGTTATTACAATCGAACCAGAAATATTACGCTATCAAGTGGTAACTGTTAAAGCCCTTAACGGACATTCTAATAATGAAAATTTAGCTGATATTCCTTATCAAAACTCGACTGATATTGAGCAACTGATACAAAATTTAAAAAAACAGCAGCCAAAATTAACTGCAATAGCACTGAATTTAGGCCAAAGTTACGTTCAGTTTCAGAAAACGGCTTATCCTGAGGTGAAATTAAATTCAGCAGAATTAACTTTATATATAAAAGCAATAATCAATAAACTATTTCAATTACCGGTAAACAATATGTTTTTCGATTTTGTGTCATTAGCAGGCCCTCAAAAAACTATTATGATTGCTATTTGTGATAGTGATGCAGCCAATTATTGGATAGATTTATCCAAAAAGCATGGTTTAACTTTGCTTTCTATTAATAGTAAGTTGGAAAATATAAGATTTAATTTTTTACCGTGGCGCCAGCAAAAAGCAAGGCAGCATCAGTTTCAATTACTACTTTTCATGGTTAGCTTCATTGGTTTACTGAGTTGTTTCTTCTTTTATCTTTTACTTGATGGCCAAACTACATTTACTCAATATTCGAAACAGCTATCAACACAACAAGTGCTAGAACAGCAATTGTCTGCTCAATTAGCAAGTTTTATTCCTAATCCTTCACCTAGTCAAAAACAGATTCAACAATCGCTACAAATGTTTGCAGAAATGCTGCCAGAGACAATCTGGTTAAGATTGTATGAATATGAAGCACAGCATATAAAAATTATCGGTCAAAGTATTAATTATGTCGATATTATTAATTTTAATCAGCAACTTTTATCCAGTCATGAGGTAAATAGTAGCTTGGTTAAAAATATCGAAAATAGTGGAGATAGTTTGTTGTTTCAACTGGATATTGAATTAAATGAATAATGATTTTTTTTATAGACCTATTTGGCAACAATACTTAATCAGCTTTTTGCTACCTTCAATTGTGTTTTTCATCTGTTATCAGTTTTTTATTCAAGAACTAAAACAACAAACAGAGATGCAAATTACAATATATGAAGAAAAGAAAACGGCAATTAAATTACTTCAATCAAAAATTGAACGTTATCAATCTGCTAAAAAAAGTTCGTTAACTTTACTAACAGAACTTGAGTTTGCTAAAGCAATCAAACGTAATCAATTGCACTTAACTTCCTTTAAATATGAGAAAAATGAATTGTCAAGTTATTGGCATATTGAGCTACGAGGGCAGTTTATTAATTTTATGCAATTTATTAGTGAGTTAAATGACAATTTTTATTATTTAAATTTTCAGAATTTTACTATTGATAAGCAAGATACTTATTTGCAAATTAAATTTAACATATTGATTAAAAGGGATATTAAATGAATTATTATCTTATTATCAGTTATTTTTTATTAATGATTTATTGTTTTAATGTTAATGCAGATATTCATTTAACAAGGGATCCTTTTTTACAAACTATTAATTTTAGTTGTCAGGAGCAGACAGATCTCCTTAATAAACAGATCCAAGTTTGGCAATATAAAGGTTATATCCAACGCATAGAGAACCATTACCAACAATTATGGCTTTTTTCTGAAAATAATTGGTTAGCAATTACTGATAATACCGTACCGCATATTTTGTTTCCATGGACTGTAAGTGCTGTATTAGACGATAAACTTTTATGGCAAGCAAGTTTACCTAACTATTGCAATCATACTGTGTTATGGACAATGCCTTTGACAAAATAAGTGACTATTATAGTTTAAGGATATAATTAATGTTTAAAATTAGCCAAATATTAAAAAGTTTAGCAAAAAAATATTTAAATATTGTTATTTTAGTTATGCTTTTTTCTATGTCATGTTGGGCAAATCCTAAAACTTTATCAAGCGCTGAATCGGACGATCTAATTTCTATAAATTTTTATCAAACAGACATTGCTATAATTTTGCAAGCACTTGCTGACAATAAACAGATGAACTTAGTTATGGTCGATGATTTGTCAACCAAACAAACCATTAAACTGCAAAATGTTAAATGGCAAAAAGCATTAACAGTTGTTTTAAATTCTGCAAATTTACGCGCTGAAATTGACGATAATATCTTATTTATATCAAAAGCTGTTGATCCAGAGGTGTTGCTTCAAAAAAAATTACTAGAACAAAAAGAGTTGCAATTAAATAAGCCATTAAATTTGCTGACTATTCCAGTTAATCATGCCGACCTTAATAATCTAGTTGAAACTATTCAATCACAAGGATTATTATCCGAACGAGGAAAAGCGATTATCGATAAAAGAACTAACTCAATCATTATTACCGATATGTCTACACAATTTTCCAATATCAAAAAATTAGCTAAAAGTTTGGATCAGCCAATTCCTCAAGTGCATATTTCGGCTCATATTGTCACAATGAATAAGCAAAGTATGGATGAGTTAGGTATAAAGTGGGGATATACTGGGCACTCATCACAAGTATTAAGTAAGTTTGATGTTGACTTTGGTGTCACCAATGCAGCATCTTCTGTCGGTTTCAATTTAGCAAAACTTTCCGGTAGTTTGTTAAATCTTGAACTTTCGGCATTAGAATCAGAAAACCAGTTAGAAATTATAGCAAGTCCGAATTTGTTAACGGCAAATCAAAATATGGCTTCAATAAAGCAAGGTACAGAAATTCCTTATGAAGTTTCAAATGGTGGTAATGGAGCTACATCTATTGAATTTAAACAAGCTGTATTAGGTTTAGAGGTTACCCCAAAAATTATTGCTAACGATCAAATGATATTAGATTTATATATTACGCAAAATACGGCTGGTCGTTCAATAAAGCGACGTGATGGGGGCGAAGCGTTAGCTATTGAAACACAGGAAATTAGAACGCAAGTCAAAATTAAAAGTGGCGAAACTGTTGTATTAGGTGGAATTTTCCAACAAATTAATAATGTTAGTAAAAATAGTGTTCCAGGCATTAGCAATGTACCCATTATCGGTAATGCTTTTAAAAATAAAACAAAAAAACAACAAAAACGAGAATTAGTTATCTTTATTACTCCGCAATTAGTTGAGTAAATAGCCATGGAGTTGTATCATACTCAATCTTATTTTGTTACTTTGTTTTGAGCCTATTAACTCAATGCAAAATATAGTCACTAGAATTACAATTTATTATAAAAGTTGAGAATATCATGTTTCATTTTGTCGCTTCTGATTTAGATGGCACTTTGCTAAATACTGAGCATAGCTTATCGCCATTTACTAAAAAAATTCTTCAAGCTTTACGTCAAATGGGGATTCACTTTGCCTTTGCTACTGGTCGACATCATATCGATGTTGGTCAAATGCGTGAAAATATGGAAATCGACGCTTTTATGATAACCTCAAATGGTGCTAGAGTTCATGATAGTCGAGGTAATTTAGTTTTTAGTCGTAGCTTTGAGCCTAATCTAGCCTGTGAGTTAGCACAAATTTGTCAAGACAGTTCATATATTTATACACATGTTTATCGTGGTGATGATTGGTTAATTAATAAACCAGATGCATATTCGCTTAGTTTTTTTACTGACACGCAATTTAAATATCAATTTTTCGATCCGCGTAATTTTGTCGCTGATGATATTGCCAAAATTTATTTTACCACTTCTGATGTTGCACATAACCATCATTTGGTTGAACTAAAACACAAAATTGAACAACAATTCGGCAAAAAAGTTAGTATCGCTTTTTCTACAGCAAACTGTCTTGAAGTGATGGCGGAAAATGTAACTAAAGGTAGTGCATTAAAATTAGTGGTTGAAAGTTTAGGTTATCAGCTTAAAGATAGTATTGCCTTTGGTGATGGAATGAATGACTATGAAATGTTAAAAATAGCAGGGAAGGGTTGTATCATGAAAGATGCAAGTCCTGAACTTAAGTCATTACTTCCTGAACTTGAAGTAATTGGCTCTAATGCTGATGATGCTGTACCTCACTATTTAGCTAATCTTTTACTTTAATTTGAATAGTTATATTAACCATAAATATGATTGTTGATAAAGATCTTAATACTCTGGGCTTGCGTTGCCCAGAACCCATTATGCTGGTTCGTAAAGCGATTAGAGAATTAGCTGTTGGTCAAATCTTACATGTTATAGCTGATGATTTGGCTACAACTCGTGATATTCCTAGCTTTTGTCGGCATATGGATCATCAATTAGTTAATGCTCAGATTGAATCTATACCATTTGAATATTGGATTAAAAAATCACATTAATAAATTGATCTGAATAATTTTCAATTAAATTCATTTTTATTACGATAAATCAATTTGTTTTAAATGATAGTGTAGTGTGCGCCAATCATTAGGTGCAAGATTATCGATCATTAAAAATAATACTCTTCTTTTGCCATCACGACATGATTTTAAATTTAAAATTACCATATAACGTAAAAGCAGTGGTTTTCGCATTAAATGCCAACGTTGTTTATGCCAATAAATTTGGTGTATATATTCAAATAATGCCAATTCACCTTTAATAGTTCTGAAATAATTGACACTACGCCACCATTCAACGATTAAAACTAAAATTAAAATATAGATATAACAATTCAAGAATGTATCGGCTAACTGAATAAAACTTATCATAATTAAAATTAAATAAAAACAACTAGAACCCAATAATTGTAAAAAAGATCGAGTAAGATTTGTGCTCCACATATTAATATTCTTAAATTGATGTAAAGCACAATTATTTAATTGTTTTATCTGTTTTATTTAAAAATATAAAAATATTGTGAGATAATACGCAAAATTCTTGAATAATTTAGTAATAATACGGTTAACATCGTCAATTTATTAGCTATTTGGTTGTTGTTTTATAACGTATTGGTTGTAGTAATTTATTAATCAATGTATTAGTAACGATATATAAAAATGGCAATTAACTTTAATTTAAATTTCTTGTTTAAATTAAAAGAATTAATGGTTAAAAATTTGATTCAAGTATTATTTGCAATATAGATAATTATTGCTTTTTATTTTGAGTCTTATCGAGTAAGTAGTATACTCGTCGGTTAAAAATGATATTAATAAATATAACAACAGTTTTATTATCTTTCTTTGATTAAAAATCAATTGGATAGGAATGATTTGTGATAATACTAAAAATATTAAAATTTTGCCTTAAACTTTTTATAGGTTTATTTCTTTGTGGTTTAATTATTGGCATAGCTGGTTATAGCTATTATTCAAAAGATCTACCGGATGTTGCAACATTAAAAGATGTTAGATTGCAAACACCTATGCAAGTTCTCAGTAAAGATGGTGAATTGATTGCTGTTTTTGGTGAACGTCGACGAATACCATTAAAATACGATCAAATTCCACCTGTTGTCGTAAATGCTGTTATCGCTACTGAAGATGCTCGTTTTCATGAACATTTTGGCATTGACCCAATTGGTATTGTGCGAGCAATGTATGTAGGATTAAAGCAAAAAGGTTTTTCACAAGGTGGTAGTACTATCACCCAACAAGTTGCTAAGAACTTTTTCTTAACACCTGAAAAAAGCATATCTCGTAAAGTAAAAGAGATGATTATTGCTATACGTATGGAGCAAGAATTATCTAAAGACGAGATAATGGCATTATATCTTAATATGATCAATTTTGGATCACGAGCTTATGGTATAGCAGCCGCATCATTTACTTTTTTTGGTAAAACTCCAGACCAGTTAACCATAGATGAAGCCGCATTGCTTGCTGGTTTACCAAATGCACCTTCAGCATTCAATCCGATTTCTCATCCAGATAAAGCGTTAATTAGACGTAACTGGGTATTGGGACGAATGTTAGACCAATCTTATATTACTCAAGCTGAATATGATGAAGCAATTAAGCAACCATTAAATGCAAGTTACCATACACCAAATATTGAATTTTCTGCGCCATATGTTGCTGAAATGGCGAGACAATTTATGTACGATAAATTTGGTGAAAATGCTTATACTGATGGTTACAAAGTTTATACGACAATCTCTAAAACAGATCAAGTTGCAGCAACTGAAGCAGTTCAAAAACATATTATTGATTATGATATGCGACATGGCTATCGTGGCCCTGAAAAAATCTTATGGGAAAATAATGAGCCAGCCTTAGATGAAGATCAAATCCAAGCAGCCTTACATAAATATATCTGCTACAGCGGTATGTGTCCAGCAGTGGTATTAGAATCGAATGATAAAGAAGCAAAAGCTGTATTATCTGATAAAAGTAATATTACCATTGCTTATCAAGATATGAAGTGGGCAAGAAAATTTATTAATGATAATCAACAAGGTGCTTCACCAAGAAAAGTTAACGATACATTAAAAGCAGGTCAATTAATTTGGGTGAAAAAATCTGGTGATAACTGGGCTTTAGCGCAAATACCTGCTGTTAATGCTGCATTGGTTTCTCTTGATTCGGATAATGGGGCTATTAAGGCTATTGTTGGTGGTTACGATTTCAATTTAAGTAAATTTAATCGTGCAACACAAGCATTACGTCAGTTGGGCTCTAATATTAAACCATTTATCTATACAGCAACTTTAGAACAGGGCTTAACTATGGCAACTCTGCTTAATGACGCACCTATTGTGCGGACTACTGGTAGTGTGACATGGCGTCCTAAAAATTCACCACCAACCTACGCAGGGCCATTAAGAATGCGAATCGGTTTAGGAATGTCTAAAAACGTGATGATGGTAAGGGCACTACGTGCTATAGGTATCGACTATGCGGCAACCTATTTAGAACGTTTCGGATTCCCGAAAGAAAATATTTCTCATAATGAATCATTAGCCTTAGGTTCAGCATCATTTACACCATTACAAGTTGCTAGGGCATATTCAGTAATCGTGAACGGTGGTTATTTAATCACGCCATATTTAATTGAAAAAATCGAGCACGATAATGGCAGTGGAGTGTTTTATCAACACCAACCATTGATTGCTTGTCATAATTGTAAAGATGAGGTTGTGAAATTTGATTCAGTTTCAGTATCGTTAGATAATGTTGAAAACGAATCGAATGAACTTGGTAATGAAGAGCCTGAAGAGGCTAATCTTAAGTCAGAAGATAATTTAATCTTACCTGATATTAATAATGATAACAAAACCGCTGATGTAACACCTAAATATGCGCCACATACGGTTGATAGTGGTATTGCTTATATTATGAAAGATGGTTTACGTACCATCGTGTTTGGTGGCTCTGATTGGCAAGGTACAGCGTGGCGTGTAAAAGCCTTGGGTCGAAGAGACGTTGGTGGTAAAACTGGTACTACTAACCAATCGAAAGATGTTTGGTTTTCTGGGTTTGGTGGCAACATTGTAACATCGGTTTGGATGGGCTTTGATGATCACCGTCGTGCTTTAGGGCGGACTTTCCGTGCCGAAGCTGGTGCAGTTACAGCTAATCCAGTCTGGGTTGATTATATGAAAGTAGCTCTTAAAGATGTGCCAGAAAAACAAGATGTAAAACCAGATAATGTGATTTCAGTGACAATTGATCAACGAACAGGCATGTTACCAGGTTCTGGTGCAAGAACAATGTCAGAATATTTTATTAAAGGAACTGAGCCAACTACATATGGATCACAAGAAGTTGGTACTAGTGTGACGGATTCACAAGGCAATACTCAAGAACTATTCTAAGTAAGGTTATTATATGAATGGTTCAATAAGAATTATTGGTGGTAAATGGCGCGGTAGAAAATTGTCGGTTCTTGATAAGCAAGGCCTGCGCCCAACCACAGATAGGGTAAAAGAAACTTTGTATAATTGGTTAATGCCAATTATACAAAATAGCAATTGTTTAGATTGTTTTTCAGGTAGTGGTTCATTAGGTTTTGAAGCTGCATCACGTGGAGCTCAATCAGTCACTTTATTAGAGAAAGACAAGCAGGTGGCTAATCAGCTGAAAAAAAATAAACAACTCATTGCAAGTGATAATATTGACATTTATGCAACTGATACTTTTCAATGGTTAAATAAACCTGCGCAAAAACAATTTGATATTGTTTTTATCGATCCACCTTTTCATCAATCATTGATTGAAAAGACAGTGAAACTCCTTGAAAATAATCATTGGCTTAATTTATCCGCTTATATTTACATCGAGACTGAAACCACTCATGATTTAACTAGCTATATTCCATCAAATTGGTATTTACATAGAGAGAAAACAGCCGGACAAGTTCATAGCTATCTATTTATACGAGAAGACAAATAATGTTTATACTTTTGGGTAAATTAATCTATTCATTTATATGGTTATTTTTATTATTTAACTTAGTTCATCCATTTCCAAAGCCAGCCAATGTTGTTGCATACGTTGGATTGGCCGCTTTTGCTATAACACATGGCTTACAAGCTTGGTTATTACAATCAACGATGACCAATCAAGAAAAGCAGCAGGATAAATATAAAGCACTTAGACTTTTTATTTTTGGTGTTTTTGAAACACTTAGCTGGAAGAACAAAAAATAACGGTTAAAAAAGGTTGCCATACACGAATATTTTTGTATAATGCTCACCACTTCTTTCGAAGCATTCAATATGCGGGAATAGCTCAGTTGGTAGAGCGCAACCTTGCCAAGGTTGAGGTCGCGAGTTCGAACCTCGTTTCCCGCTCCAATTTAAGATTTATAGTATCCTACAATCAACAGTTAACTTATTTCCCTTTTTGGAACTGTCAATAATTGCCATCTCTGTGTCTATATAAGTACATAAATGAAATGCATCAATTCTACTACAGACATACCGACTCAATTATAGAACTCACTAATCAACAAGGTACTATTGTTTTGTGAGCCAATTATAAGACATGGTGTAACGTTGATAGCTTATGTATCAATAAAATTGAACAAAACCTAAAATATCAAAGCTAATATTTTGGTGAAGAAGCCAGATTATATTACGAAACTTTTAAGTTTTATGAGAAGTAAATAGGGAGATTTATCACTCCAAATCCGATTATGTTATTGGTTGGGATTAACTTATATTAGTATACTTCTAATCCAATAGTTTGGTTTGATCTTTTTGGAATAGATACTATGTCAGATAGTGTCATTGTTTGTAGAAGATGAGTTTGTTTTCCAGATTCATTGGCGATAAAATAGACACAAAGAAAATTCGTAAAATGTTTCTGTTAACTATAGATTTACAAAAACATTAGATAATTAGGTAATGGAATATAACGTAATAATGTTGGTGACATACGAGCAACAGGAGGGAGATATCCTCTCCAAATGCTTCTAATCCAAATCATGCAAGCTTATGAGGAATGAATCGTTAAAAAGCGGCATAGTTAATGGATATTTCAAAATTATTGTAGAAGAAAGGTAATGTTTAATGAAAAGTATACTTACAGATCAGGAACTTAAAGAAATATCAGATCGTTGTAGTAAAGCAACAAATGGTCCTTGGATTTCTTATGTAGAAGGAAGGGATCACGTTAGTGGTTCAAATTTTATCATGACTGGTTTAGATGATAATAGAGGTGAAGATATAGAGTTATTCGGCGCAACAATCGATGATCAAGATTTTATTGCTCATGCTCGACAAGATATTCCAAAATTATTAGCGGAAATAGAGTCATTAAAGAAGCAACTTAAAATAATAAGTTAATAATTATGGTATACAGGACTATGCTGCATAAGCAAAATAGAGAAACTTACTTCTATAAAATAGGTAGCTACGCCCAGTTAGATCTATTGATACCAAAATATAAAATAGATCAAGTCTATTACAACCATAATGGCGGATGGGTTTATCCATATCCCTCATTAATGAATAGGGAACAATCGTTTGATAAGTCAATTACAAAGCATGAGGCGAGATAGATAGTTTTTGCATTAATGAAATAGAGAAAAATCTGCGTTCTCAATGCAATGACTTTGATAAAAAACTGAGTTACATTACAATATCTTCAGGTATTATGATAAGCATTTACTATTGAAAGACGCGATTGGTTTATTAGAAAGGAAGAATCTTTGCTTATAAACCTGATCCTATTACTTAAATTGATCTGCGTAGATTATTATTTATAATTTAAAAGACCAAACCAAATACAGAAACTCACCATAATACTACACCCCATAAGTTAAATAGAGTGTTTAACCAAAAGATAGCTAATATCGCATAAGTAATCGTATCAAAATGATGTTTGTTCTTTACTTTTTTGTAATTTGAATTGATATACTCGCCATATCACTAATTGAATTATTATTCATAAATTAAAAAACTCTGAAAGCATAGACTAATGACAATATTTTTATTGTTTCTTAATACTTATCTATTTTATCGCCTTATCTACTCTTATTGAGGTCAGAAGTTTGGTAGTGGCTACACGAATTTAAAAGAAGTAAGTCCCAACTATGAATCGATTGTATTTCTATTATAGAGTAGAATAGTTTTTTATTTAATTATAAATAATCTTGTTTTGTTATGCTCATATATTCTATTAAACTATCAACAAATAACCTTACATTCAGCGGTAGGTATTTGGCATGTGGGTATAATAAAAAGAATGGCCGTGTTGCGCCATTAAATTCCTTCAATACCTCAACGAGTTCACCACTTTTTAATTCTTTTTCTATTGAAAAACGATAAACTTGCATAAGGCCAGCATGATTTTTGACTAATTCATTAGTTGCCAAAAAATCATCCAATATAGTAAAGTTGCCTTTTATTTCTAACTCTATTGGTTTTCCTTTTTTACAGAAATGCCATAATATTTTACGTCCTGTACTCGGTAATTCAAATTCAATACAATTATGTTTTTTTAAATCTTCTAACATAACTGGGATCCCCATATTTTGTAAATATGTTGGGGTTGCCACAACAATTAATTCTGAATCCTCTAATTTTCTGGCGATTAGATTACAGTCTTTCGGTTTTTGTCCTCTTATTGCTATATCAAAATTATCTTCGGAAAAAATTATATTGCGATTACTAGAATGTATATCAATATGGATATTTGGATACTTTTTCTGAAATAGTAGCAAAAAGGGAATTAGTCTAAAATGGGTAAATGGTGTTGGTGCACTTATTCTTATCAAACCGTGCAATGAACTTTGTGTGTTCTTTATTGTAAGTTCTGCATCATTTAACTGATTTAACGCTTGTCGGCATTGATCATAATATTCCTGCCCGAAAGATGTAACGCGCAATTGGCGTGTTGTTCTGACAAACAATCGGACATTTAATCTATCTTCTAAACGAGCAATTGATCGGCTAACCGCTGATGGTGTAATACCTAGCATGTTTGCAGCTGCTGTAAAACTGCCTTTTTCAACAGTAAGGCAAAAGTGTTCGATACTACTTAACTGAAAATCTTTGTAATGACGTGACATAATTCCATTAATTACATTATGTAATAACTGTAATTAATTATAGCCTGTTTTTCAATTTTAAAACATAGATTACAGTATTGCTAAATGTTAAATATATTACTGGAGAGTTTCATGAGTATTTCAAATAAAACAGCTATTATTACTGGCGCTGCTGGGGGGATAGGTTCAGCACTTGTCAAAGCATATCTAGAGTTAAATTATAATGTTGTGGCTAATGGCCGTAATAGTGCTAATTTAGAGGCTATAGCTGTTAAGTTGGGTAACCCTGAGCGTTTACTTCTTATTTCTGGCGATATCGGTAAACCAGAAACTTCGAAAAAATTATTTGCCAAAGCGATAGAGCGTTTTAATAAAGTTGATGTTTTAATTAATAATGCAGGAATTTTTATTGCAAAACCTATTATTAATTATACTGAGGAAGATGTTGATACAATCATCAATACCAATTTGAAAGGCTTTTTTTATCCATCACAAACAGCTGCTAACCATATGATGAATAACGGCACTGGTCATATCATTAATATAACAGCATCAATTGCTATTCAGCCGAATGCTAAGTTACCTACATTATTACCTGTATTGATCAAAGGGGGAATAAATCAAGCTACGCGAGCATTAGCTTTAGAATTATCTTCATCAAATATACAAGTGAATGCCATTGCTCCAGGTGTAATTGATACCCCCCTTAATGCAATTCATAATGCAAAAGATAGAGTAAATTTAGCTAAAATGTCTCCTATGGAAAAAATTGGCAATCCGCAAAATATCGTTGATGCAGCTGTTTATTTAACGCAAAGTGAATTTGTTACAGGAACGACAATGATAGTAGATGGTGGCGCCTCAACGGGTGTTTGGTAGAAAAATAATTAAAGTTAAATAAAACTGCAAGTAATAACTATTTATATATTATTGATTGATAAATGTATAATCATACTGCAAAATTAGTTAATAATGTTATTTACTTGCAAACTGAGTTATTAGTTAAAAGTGTATTTTTTATGCTTTTAACCTAGCTAATAAGTTAGTTACAACTTAATTGAGTTAGTCATGGATGCTAAGAAAACAAATATTATTAATAAATTAAATAGGTTATTAAACCGTCAGGTTGCTTTAATTGCGGAAGATATTGATTATTTAAGTTACCAAACAGCCTCTATTCCTAGCGATATTTCTGCTTATGACGCTTATAGAATGATGACTCAATCTCAACCTAAATGGCTTAAAATATTATTTAAGATGAGAGATTTTTTAGGCAGAATGGTAGGAATTAGAACAATAAAAGGTTTTGAACAGTTAAGTAAAAATATACCTAATGTTGGCGATAAAGTGCATTTTTTTAACGTTATTGAGTTAGAAAAAGATAAATTAACTTTAATCACTAGAGATCATCATCTAGATGTTTGTTTACACCTTCGTTTAATTGATGATAATGATAAACAAAATAAATTGTATGTAATTACATCAGTCAAAAATCATAATTTTATCGGCAAGATATATATGGCACCTGTGTCTGTTCTACATCCATTTATTGTTAATAGACTATTGATTAATCTTAAAGCTAAAAAATAAATGTATTAGTAAATGTTGGTTGAATTTGATTGCATAATTAATCATTTTTAACTTTATTTCGTGTTATAAAAAACAAGTCAGAATAAGTAAAAGTTTTTAGCTCTGAAAAATTTGGCTAAAGATTTATGCAAATAATTTGAAATATATAAGGAGTGTATAATGATAATTGTAACTTTTAAGTTTAAAAAACCTTTGGAAGAATTGTTAGCTAAATTTGAAGAACATAATAAATTTTTAGATGAGTATTTTGCCAGCAATAAGTTTATTGCGTCTGGTCCTTTAGAGAATAAAACAGGTGCGATTATTGTAGCAATGAGTGATTCACTTGAAGAAGTTAAAAATATTATGAAATTAGATCCATTTTGTATTTATGATCTTGTTGATTTAGAATTTACCTTATTTCAAGCGAATAAAATTTCGCCTAACTTATTAAGTAATTAAATTTACATTACCTGGTTTGATGGGTTAAAAGTAGGTTGCATTCAATGCACCTACTTAATCGAATAATTTAGTAAATACTAAAAAACTTACTTCAATAAAACTAATTTTGTCTATCTAAAAACTATCCGTAGTACGATATCCACCGCCACCAGATGAAGAGCTCGATGAATAACTATTCCTACTGGATGAGGAACTTGAAGAACTTGATGAAGTTCGACTACTACTAGATGACCAGCTTGATGATGAGCGACTTGAGCGCTTAGAAGAAGATGAACTAGAGCTACTTAATATCGACCAGCCACTATTTGTACTTGAGGAAGTTGTATTATTTCTTAGCACGCGTCTAGCTAAAAGCTCCATAACGATTTTTTCAGGAGAATCACCATATTCTATTAAATTATTTAGTAGGTTATTAAGTGTGTTTGAAGAAATTTTATATTCATAAAAAGAACTAGGTATATTATTTTGCCTAAATAAATTTAACGTTTGATTAAAGCGAATAAAAATATCTTCAAGGTTTCCAATTGATTGTTGAAAATGTGGAATACGTTGTTCAAGTTTTTTTATCTGTTTATCTAATTCAGGAATTTTTTTAAGTAATATATCATCTTCTTTGGATTTAGTTTGTAAGGTTAGCTGCTCAAGTTTTTTAATTGACTGATTTTCTAGTAACTTAGCTAGCTTTGAAGATAAATTTTTAAACTGAACGCTTTGTCCTGATTGTGTGTCATTTAATGTATTATAAGCCTCTTGCTTCTGGCATTCAGCTTTATCTAAATCCTGTTCAATTTTAGCTAATTCAGCTTTTAATTGCGGTAGCTTCAAACTGTTTTCAACCAGTTGTTCTTTGTTATTTTTTTGTTTTAAGGCCAAATCGTATAATTTTTTCTGATTATCGTATTTAAATTGCGATTCTTTCATTAAAGATTCGAGTATTTTTTGGTTTTTATAATTTTCATTGAAATGAACAAATTCAGCTAGCGATTCATCCAGATTTCTAAAAATCCAACGACCTTTATAATTATCTTCGCCATAGTTTCTTTTGATTAAATAATTGTAATAGCTATTTTTACTGTACTCGGCTAATTTTTTTGAGAATTCTTTTTGGCATACTTCATAATCTTTGGTTATTTTTTCTAAATTTTCTTGTTCGATAGTAAAACGATTAAACGATGAAACGTAATCAGGATCGCTTTCCAGTTGTAGCACCTTTTGGGTAGTAAGTTCATCTAACTTTGCAAGAGTATTTGTTAATTGCTGTTGATATTGACCAGTTTGTTTTTCTAATTTACTAAGCTTGCTAGTTAAGTCACTATATAGTCCCTGCAATTGCTTAATAATATTTTGGACTTGAGAATCACTATTTTCCGGTGATTCTTTTAAATATATGGTAGCAATTTTTTGATAAATACTAGCCTGTTCATTCTTCAAATTCAAAATTTTATCAAGGGTATCTTGTCTTTCTTTATAAGCCGTATCTAAAGTGGCTTTAATACCCTGTGCTTGTTCATAAATTTTATTTTCAATTATTTTGGTCTGCATGGTTTACCACTCTAAAATCCTTCCAGATTTCACTGATTTTGGACAATTGAAGATTAAACGTCCTTTCGGTTTGGTACAAAGTTTATTGTTATCAATATGCCCATCTTGCATTTTATCGCTTTTAACACTGTTATATTGTTCTAAAGTGACTTGTTGGCCAAATGTATTTACCAATTTTGATTCTCCAGTTTCAATACTTTGTACCCATAATGAATCTGAATGGTTATTGGTTGTCATCGGTCTGACAATCAAGTACCACGATTTACCATTAGTATTGTCATGAGTACGCTCCACTCCCGATTTATAATCTGGATGATCAACAATAGTTAACGTTAAATTGGTTTGAGCTAGTTTTATATAGTAAGCCATCATTTCTTGATAATGTTCGACATGCTCAAAATTCAAATTTTTTAAATCAGCAGTTAAGGCATTTTGTAAAGTAATAACTTCACTCATATCAGAGTTAGGTACGTTTAATGTTTGTAGTTGTTTAGTATCAGATAGAATTTTATTTTCAAGAGCTTCAGCACGTCCAACGGAATGAAAAAGTGTTTCTATTGGTTCAACATCAATATCTTGTTGTCCTTGATTGAGATTATCAAGAATTTTATCAACTGAAATTTGTAAAATAGGATATTTTTTAGTTGCCTCTATAAACTCTTTACTTTGAATTAAGTTGGCCAATTTTTTATCCTTTTCAAGTAATTCACTTAATTCTGTTATTTGTTTTGTGATCTTAGGTAAAGTAGAGGAGATTGAGTTATCAAGTTCTTTTAGATCATTAAGTGTTTTCTGATTCATCTCAAACGTTGGCGATGAAATCTCCGTTGATTCAGTAACAGGAAGATTAATCTCTTGATTGAGTAAATGAGTAATTGAGTCTTTTAATTTTTTTACGGGAACTTGTGCAAAGTAAACAGGAAGTTTATCAATTTGCAAAAATTTATTGTTAAGATCATTTAAGGTATTTTTTTGGGATAAAATATGACTATAAGTCGTATCGATATTATCATTAATTTTTAGAGTATTTTTTAATATGCTGAAGTTGAGCAACAATAAAATAACTAAGATCACACCGATAAAAGGATAAAGTATATTTCTTTTTATGTAACAAAAAGCAATAAAACGAATTAACCAACTACGTTTAGGTGCAATAAATTGTAATCTTTGGTTAAACCAAAGATTAATTCCCTTCTCAATGATTTCGTCATTAACAATTTGCCCCTTAGCTTGATAATAATTTTTTATATTTTCTGCTAAGTTTGTACGCAAAGCGTTATGATCAAGGTGCTCAAGTAATAATTGTTGCTTTTGATAAAGTTCGTCAATGATTGCCATTGCACCTAGTTGGTCACTAAGCTTAATATTTGACATCAATTATTAACCTTTAAAATAATATTATTAAAGCGTTGTTTACCATCTTCGACAATTCGATCTATTTCTTTCGCATTATCAATTGATTCATTACGTAATTCGGCTATTAATTGCTGGCTTGATTCTTGATAATTGACAATTGCGTCGACCAAAGCTCGTAACGAATCCGCTTTAATGGTTGAACTATACCCAGCACGTAAGCTTTCTTCTAATTGCTTATTACCCGCAGAAGCAATGCTTTCAATACCTTTATTCATGCCATCTTTCATCGCTTCTAAAGTTTTAGTGCTTTCGCTTAAACCAGTTAAAGAAGTGATTGATGCACTTAATGCAGTAAAAACAATTTCATTGGTGGAAAAAAAACTAACACTTTGTTGATAAACTCGTTCTTTCACTGAGGTTGTTTGTTGTATACGGGCAAAGACTGCCTCTGCTGAATTATAAGAAACGGTTAAATTATTGGCTAAATCCAATATTATTTGATAACGGCTATCTTCTTGTTGGACATTACGTAATGCTTCATCTCGGATAAGCTCTAAACGCGCTTTTGCCACATGATCATCTTCTTTAAAATTATCCACATCCGCAATGGCTAAAGATAATTTATCTTTACATTCTTCAAGACGTGCGGTTGCTATTTGAACTAATTCTTCGGCAGTGATCTGAGCTTGTTTTAATCCAAATCGAAAATCTTGATAGGCATTTAGAATAATATGCTCACGCTCAATTTGATTACCGGTTTCTTGCGATACCTGTAAATAGGTCTTTTTTATCAGATTGAATCGGTCGGGAATAGAGCCTCGTTGAAGTTTCATCCAACCTATTTTTATTCTTTCAAAAAAATCTAATCGACCATCATCAAGCCAACCTAGCATTTTTTCCATATCCGTTCGGATACTATCAAAATGATTAACAATTTTGGTGTAACGTTGTGAAACTTCAACACCATCTATTTGTTCGCGAACCACTTGGTTAAAAGCACTTTGTTGTTGTAAGGTTCGTGCTATTGCGATAACTCGATTTTTATCAATTTCGGCAACATTATCCAATAACTTTAAAATTGGTGCATCGGCTTGTGGTTTAATAATAATTCCGATTTTATTTAATAATTGTACTGCTCTATCAATATAAGGTATGACCTGGCTAGACATTTATAAATCCTTTAATTTTTATTATTACATCGACAAATCTTCTAAATTATATCTTAATATATTGTTTACAACAATTTATCTCAATATTCTTTATGATTCTAAAAAGAATTATTAAAACTAAGAATTTTGAGCATAGTAGGATATTAATTATAAAATAGTTTATTTAATGGGTAGTTTTTTTGCTTGATTTTCTATTTTAATTTTTGAGTAAAATTGTTATTTTAGAATTTAAGTTATTGCAATCGGCTATAATCTTGCTTAACTTATTAAATAATTAAGTTTACATTATCTAAGCCAATTAGCTAAAAGACGATTGCATATAATGGATTGAATAATTTAGGAAATACTAATAAAGCCACCGATATAAAACTCATTTTCTTTTTACACACATTAATATATTTTATTCTTTTAATTGCCAATTTACCTACTATGTGGTAAAAATGAGCGTTGTTCCAGTCAGTTTTCTTTTTGTGATAATCAAATTATCTATAACATAGTTTTTCTTTTTCTATTTTAAATTATTTACTAATTTAGTCTTATCATTTGATAAATAAAGTCTTTTTTATTTGTTCGAAATTTTTGCCACGCTCCACAATTGTCTTGATTTTTTAACTGTAAAAAGCAAATTGTCATGCACTTAATAGCACTACTTAAAAATTCTCTATTAGATTTTTCAAATAAAAATGTTGTTTTACCAATATAGATTTATTTTGGAGAGGAAATAATGAATAAAGTATTTAAGTTAGTTTGGAATGCACAGCGTCAGGCGTACGTCGTTACATCAGAAAAAGCACAATCTAAAGGTCGATTGTTTTTACTTAATTTAGTTTCAGCTATCAGTGTAACATTAGTCATGACACCAATGAGTTATGCTCAATGTGATAGTTCGTTACTAAAAAAAAATGGTGCCCGAAACGTTACTAATGAGATTGTTAATAAAAATTTATATAATAATCAATTTATTAGTAAACAAATTAGTGTTGATGTTAATTCACTTTTTGGTGCTACTAACTTCAACAACTCAGTAGAAATATTATTATCTAAGCATATTGAATCTGTTGATGATGGCTATAACTATATTAGTGATAATAGTGTTAGTGACATAACTTTACATCAATCTGCAGGAGATATTATTGGTGGTAAAAATGGTATTAATCTTAACCATAATGGTAATGGTTCAAGCGGTATTACGATTTCAGGTGATGTCACGGGTAAACAGGGTGATGGAATAAGAACTATAAATAGCGCCTCGACTCAAGATCTAAATATTACCGAACTTGTTGGCGCCAATGTTCATGGTCAAGGCAATGGAATTAACGCCTCAAATAATGGACACGGTATAACAATAATTTCAACTGCGGACTCGGTTATCGGTGATGAGCTTGATGGTATTTTGGCTGTAAACGATGGTGATACTCAAGGTTTAAAAATAATCCAATCAGCAGGTGATGTTCATGGGAAAAAAAATGGTATTAATGCTGATAATAAAGGTAAAGGTAGAACCAATATTACTTCCAATGGAGAGGTGGTTGGTGATGAAAATGACGGTATTAATGCCGTTAATGAACAAAATGCAGGTGATTTACTGATTTCACAAAATGGTGGCTCTATTACTGGTGGACTTAATGGTATCAAAGCTAATAATCTGGGCAATGGTTCTACTACAATTGCGGTTTCAGCTAATATTCTTGGTCAACAAAATGATGGGATCTATGCCAATAATAGCAGCAACACTCATGATTTATCGGTGACTCAAAATTCAGGCGTTATTAATGGTAAATTAAACGGTATTAATGCTGTTAATAATGGCAATGGATCAACTATTGTCACAACTTCAGGTACAGTTACTGGTAATGAAAACGATGGGGTAAATATTACTAATCAAGCCAATACGAATAAATTAACTTTTAATCAGTTAAAAGGTGAAATTACAGGTAAAGAATACGGCATAAATATAGTTAATAATGGTAATGGTATAACTTCGATTTCAAGTCATGGTGCGATCGAAGGACAACAAAGAGACGGTATATTGGCTACAGGTAGTGCCAACACAACTGATTTAAACGTTAATCAAACCAGTGGTAGTATAAAAGGTGCACTTAATGGAATGAATCTCACTAATCAAGGTACGGGTTCAACTTTAATTACCACTAATGGCGAAGTGATTGGTCAACAAAATGATGGCCTTTATGCCGTTAATCAAGCTAATACCCACGACATGACGGTTAATCAATCTGCAGGTGCTATTTCAGGCCAATCTAATGGTATTAATATTCGTCATGGTGGTAATGGATCTTCTATTATTGGTAGCTCTGGTGATATAACCGGTGAGACTAATTATGGTATTGTTGCTGTTAATGAGACCAATACCAAAGATCTTACGATTATCCAATCGTTAGGTAATATCAATGGTAACCAAGATGGTATTAATATTGAACATAAAGGGACTGGGTCAACCACGATTTCAACTGCAGGACAAGTATTAGGCCATCAAGGTAATGGTATTTATGCTGTAACTCAAACAAACAGCCAAAATTTAACTGCAAAACAATCATCTGGCCGTATCTATGGCAAAAAAAGTGGTATTAATTTTAATAATAATGGTAATGGATCTACATATGTGAATACTTTTGGTGATGTCACTGGTGAAGAGAATGAAGGGATCTTAATTAATAATGACAGTCATAGCCAAGATGTCAATGTGATGCAGACATCAGGCCTAATTAAAGGTAATACTAATGGGATTAATATTAATAATAAAGGTGGTGGTAAAACAACAGTAACTTCATCTGGTGACATTATTGGTAGTCAATATAATGCCATTACATTACTCAATGATCAAAATAGCCAAGATATCACCGTGTCACAATTGGATGGTAATATGCAAGGGGAGTCATACGGCATGTATATCACTAATAATGGCAAAAGTACTACAGCGATCACTACTTCAGGTAATGTAACTGGTACTGAGAATGATGCAATCCGTGTGTTTAACAATAATAGTGCTACGGATTTAAAAATCAATCAATTAAAAGGCTCTATTACCGGTAATCAAGATGGTATAAATATAGAAAATGATGGCCAAGGATTAACCAATATTACTACTTCAGATAACGTCATCGGTAAACAACGTGATGGTATTGCAGCGAAAAATGGTACTAGCTCTAAAAGTCTTAATGTTATCCAATCAGCTGGTGAAATTAATGGTCATCGCTATGGAATATATGCGGTCAATAGTGGTCAAAGCTCTACGGTAATTAGTATTGCAGGTAAAGTGATTGGTAATAATAGTGACGCCATTTTTGCTGTTGCTGAGTCAGCTACAAACAATTTACTTTTTAGTCAAAATAAAGGTAGTGAGATTAATGGCAAGCTCAATAGTGTCAATCTTACCAACAATGGGCAAGGTTCAACGAATATTAAAGTTGCTGGTCAAATTGTTAGTCAAACTTTAGATGCCATTATTGTAGCTAATGATGCCAATACGAGTAGTCTATCCTTTAGACAAGAAGCGGATAGTAATATTCAGGGCGAGATGAATGGCGTTAATCTTACCAATAATGGACGAGGTTTAACGAATATTATAGCTGAAGGTGATATTAGTGCTAATCAAGGTTCAAGCATATTAGCCGTTAATGGTGATACCGCAACAGATCTATTTGTTAAACAATCTAATGGCATTATCAATGGTTTTGATAATGGTATTATGGTGACCAATAATGGCACAGGTATGACTGTACTTGATATATCAGGAAAGGTAGTTGGCCAAAATAATATTACTGGAATAGGCATTAATACTTCTGGTAAAGAAGGTCTTAAAACTTATATTAATTTAAATCAGGGCGCTGATATATCTTCTGCTAGTGGTATTGCGATTAAAAATGAAACAACTGATTCAATTATTTCCCTCAATAATGGTTCTAAAGTTAGTGGTCAAATTAGATTGGGTACTGGCAATGATACCTTATTTATCAATGAGGGTGCAGATATATCGCAATTGACTGTTGTTGATGGGGGCAATAAATTACTTCGCGTAGATGGATCGTCTGATGTTGATAGCCTTAACCTTAATACACATCTTATTGGTTCATCAACCTCTAATGGTACGATAGGTGATGTGGCTATTATTGGTTGGGAAAATATTAATCTTAGCAGTATTGCTAGACTAACACTCACTGGCGATTTAAATACTGATAAATTAACCATTAATTCAGGAGCTATGGTGGATCTTAAAACTGGTCTGCACCAATCTAATATTAGTGGTAGTGTTTATAATAGTGGTGTGATTACCCTCGGTAATCAATTTGCAGGTGACCGTTTAACGATTGCAGGTGATTATATTGGAGATAATGGTAAGTTAATCTTTGACACGGTTGTGCAAGATAGTGATAGTCCAACCGATCGATTATTTGTACAAGGTAATGTTTCGGGTAATACTTTTATAGAGATTAATAATATTGATGGTTTAGGTGCTGATACTAGTAATACTAATGGTATTGAATTAGTGCATGTTGATGGAGCGAGTAGTAATGATGCTTTCAAAATGCAACAAGAGCATCTAGATGTGGGTGCATATGAATATTATTTACATAAAGGTGATCTTAATAATCAAAATAATAACTGGTATTTACGTTCTTACTTACCTAATAACCCAACTGACCCTACAGATCCTAATGAACCAACACATCCAGTCGATCCAGTCGATCCTTCAACTCCAATTAAACCAATCGATCCAACTGAACCAACGAGACCAATAGATCCTAATGAACCGACACATCCAGTTGATCCAGTAGATCCTTCAACTCCAATTAAACCAATCGACCCAAATGAGCCTACTGGGTCAATAGATCCTGAACCAGAAAAACCAGCCAGAATAAAAACTTATCGTAAAGAAGTATCAATGTTTGGTGCAATAGCTGAACAACTTCGTTTAGCAGATAACCTTATGCAAAGTAATTTACATCAACGTATTGGTAATGCGCCATTGCAGGATTCATCAATAGGGTGGGGAAGAATTATCACTAAACGTATTAATGTAAAACAGAATGGTACTGCAAATGCACACAGTAAAGGCAACTACTCAGGTTTCCAATTGGGCAGTGATATTTGGCAAAATAACGATTGGCGAATAGGGGGATATTTCGGTTATCTACATGGTAATTTAAGTGTTGATGGCTTTGCTAGTGGTAGATATGGGCGTGTAGGTAGTAATGGTATTAATTCATACTTTATGGCTGCTTATGGTACCTATATGCAAAACGATGGCGGGTATTTCGATATGGTTTTACAAGCTGCTCGTCACCGAGTTGATGTAAATCCAAATAGTAATAAAAATAGCAAACAAAAAGCAAATAGTTTGAATGCCTCCATGGAAACAGGTAAACCATTTGATTTATTTGATAGTAATTGGAAAATCGAACCTCAAGCGCAAGTAATTCACCAATGGTTAGATTTAAAAGATAGCCATATCAATGGTAAAACTAAAGTAAAACATAGTGATAATAATGCTTGGCTATTCCGTATTGGGGCTAGATTTGAAGGTGACTATAAAGCTGATAATGAATTATGGCGCCCTTATGCACGGGTAAACCTTTTCTATTCACCAAGTGGTGCTGATCATGTCACTTTTGCTAGTAAAAATGCGGCTACTGAATTTAGTAATGGGGTTAAATCATTTAGTTCTGAATTAGCCATTGGTGGTAGTTATGAAGTTAATAATCAAATTAATGCATATAGTGAAATAGGGCACACATGGACTCATGGTGGCGATGCCAGAGTTAAAGCTCCAATTAGTGCTTCTGTAGGTATCCGTGCTAATTGGTAATTGTTAAATAAAATTTCGTTAACTTAGCTAAGCCGATATTACTTAGTAAATATCGGCTTATTTAATTATTTTTAGTTCTTTTTCAAACTTTCTTTTAATTGAAAATTAAATATTAGGGTTACGTTTAGTTAGCCACTCGACAATTGCTGGATCACGATGTGAGAAGAATGCACTAGTTGCAGTATCAATTGCGGTAATATTGATGAGATCTTGATTTGAAAGTTCAAAATCAAAAACATTAAAATTTTCAGCCATTCGTTCTTTTCTAGTTGATTTTGCTAAGCAAACAATTTGTCTTTGTATTAACCAGCGTAAAATAATTTGGCCAACTGATTTATTATGTTTATTGGCAATAACAGTTAATACAGGGTGATTAAAAATATCGTTTTTTCCCTCAGCGAATGGCGCCCACGCTTCTGGCTGAATAGTTCTACTTTGCATCCAAGGTACTGTCTGCAATTGTTGATTAAATGGATTAATTTCGATTTGATTGATGGCTGGCTTAATTTTATTAAAAGCTATCAAGTCAGCAACACGGTCTGAATGAAAATTACTTACACCAATGGCTTTAATTTTTCCTTGTTGATACAACTCTTCCATTGCTCGCCAAGCGCCATGTATATCACCAAAAGGTTGGTGGATTAAATATAGATCAATGTAATCTGATTGTAGTAAATTTAGCGATTGTTCAAATTGAATTTTAGCACCTTCATAGCTTGCACGATTTAACCAAAGTTTGGAAGTAATAAAAAGATCTTTTCGGTTAATTCCACTCACTTTAATCGCATTTCCGACTTGGCGTTCATTTTGATAAGCTGTAGAGGTATCAATTAGGCGATAACCAACATCAATTGCATCTAATACCGCTCGCTCACACTGTTTTTCATCAATTTGATAAACACCAAAGCCTAAAATAGGCATTTCAATGCCGTTATTTAATTTTGTGCTTTTCATAATGCACACCTCTAATATTAAAATTAACTGAAAATATTAACGGTTGTCTTTTCGAATGATTATTTATTAATCTCACTATTAAGTAAAGCGGAAATGTTATCTCATTAGCCAACAAATAACTTGTTTTATGGTATTTTTCTAGCTATCTATCTTTATGTTTATCTTCAAAAACTCCTCTCCTCAAAATTTTTAGTTTTAAGTAAATTATTATTTAGTTAGTAAAGTGATTATTACTTAAATAAAAATTATTTATTTAAAAAGTGTATTAAATAAAAAAAAAGGATTGTTGATGGATAAAAAACTAGCTGAGTTAATGGATCAGTTATCGTGCAATGGTTATTTTGTTTGGTTTACAAATTATTATAAAAAAATTATTTTTGAAAAAAATATGATATTTATTTTTAAAATATTAGTAATTATTATTTAGTTTTTTGTTAACTTCATTAAGTTATATCATGATTATTAAATGATTTTAGATATCGCTATAAGTTTATTCTTTGCACATCATTAATCATTATAATTTTTTTTAATTAGTTTGTTGTTAAAAAAATAGTAATTATATTTGCTATTGTTTTTTGAAATGTGTTAGAAATATTGGCATAGTAATTGCATACATTAATATCAGATTAATCATAATTACAGAGAAGTTTAGTAAAGAGGAACATGCGTATGGAAAATCATAGCAGCAGTACCGTTGCTTTTGTAAAAAATAGGCGAGCATCGCTGATTAGTGCAATCTTTTTGATGGCAACTTCGGCAATTGGCCCCGGTTTTATCACTCAAACAGCTACTTTTACCGTGACACTTGGCACTGCTTTTGGTTTTGGTATTTTGGCCTCTATCATTATAGATTTTGTGGTTCAGCAAAATATTTGGCGAGTAGTTGCATTAACAAAAATGAACTCATCAGATATCGCTAATAGTACTATACCTTTTAGTGGTTATATATTAGCAATACTAATTATATTTGGTGGTTTAGTTTTTAATATAGGTAATATAGCTGGAGCCGGTTTAGGATTAAATGCATTAGTTGGCCTTGATCCTAAGTGGGGTGGGGCAATTAGTGCTCTAATGGCGGTTTATATATTTTCATCACGTAAAGCGAGTAATTTTATTGATCGCCTAATGATTGGTTTAGGTTTATTGATGATCATTTTGACAATGTTTGTGGTCTTTGCTTCTCATCCTCCTGTTGGAGAGGCTTTAAAAGAGACAGTTATACCATCAAATATTGATTTTGCTTCAATTACAACCATTGTTGGTGGTACTGTTGGTGGTTATATCTCCTATGCTGGTGCTCATCGCTTACTTGATAAAGGTATGGTTGGCGTAGAACATATAGACTATGTATCTGGTGCAGCAACAAAAGGGATCATGGTAGTTGGTTTAATGCGTTATATTTTGTTTTTAGCCATTCTAGGTGTAGTAGCTAGTGGCGTAACAATCGATATTTCGAGTTATGCCGCTAATCCGGCATCACAAGCATTCCAAGCGGCTTTAGGCGAATTAGGTTTGCGTATTTTTGGTTTGATACTATGGGCAGCTGCCATCACGAGTATTATAGGTGCCGCTTATACCTCAATGACTTTTATTACACCTTTTAAACGTAATATCGGTGAAAAACAACGCCAATTTGCTACTATTGTTTTTATTGCAGCCTCATTGGCGATTTATTTAATTATGGGTACCGCGCCTGTATCATTGCTGGTTTTTGCTGGTGGGTTTAATGGTTTAGTATTACCGCTTGGTTTAACTATCTTTGTTTACATAGGATGGAAACGGGCTGATTTAATGTCTGGTTATCATTATCCTAGATGGCTATTGTGGTCAGGACTTTTGGTTTGTGCTATCACGTGGTATATGGGAGCAATGTCTGTTTTCACTATTTTTAATTATTTAAAATGAAGGGCATCATGATTACTAATAAGATTATTGATTTAAACAGTGATCTTGGCGAAAGTTTTGGTCAATGGCAAATGGGTAATGATGAGGCAATGCTGAAAGTTGTTAGCAGTGCCAATATTGCCTGTGGCTTTCATGCCGGTTCGCCAGAAGGAATTTTAAAAACATTAAAAGCAGCCAAGTTAAATAATGTAAGTATTGGTGCTCATGTTGGATATCCTGATTTAGTTGGTTTTGGCCGACGAAATATGGATATTGGCTCTGAAGAATTAATTGCTGATGTTATTTATCAGATTGGCGCATTAACTGGATTAGCAAAATCTATTGGTGCTAAAGTTAGTTATGTTAAACCGCATGGTGCTTTATATAACACGATAGCGCATGATAAGCGCCAAGCAATGGCAACGATTGATGCTATTCGACTGATTAATCCTCATCTTGTTTTAGTCGCTTTGGCTGGATCACCATTAATCAGTTGGGCTAAAGAAAGTGGCTTGAAAGTTGTTGCTGAGGCATTTGCTGATAGAGCGTATCATACCGATGGTACATTAGTCTCTCGTAAGGAGGTTGGTGCAGTCTTACATGATCCAGATGTTGTTGCTAATCGTATGTTACAACTTGTTAATGACGGTGGTTTGATATCAATTGAAGGCGAGTTTGTTGAGGTTGATGCTGGATCAATTTGTGTTCATGGTGATAGTATGGGCGCTTTAGCGATGGCGCAAAAAGTTAGCCAACAATTACAAAATAATGGCGTTAAAATTGCTTCATTTACCGATGTTATTAATGAGTAATTTGCAGTAGATATTGCAACAATATAATTCAATTATTTGCCGTAATTATCAAATAAAGATTTACTTATAATCAATCTTCTTTGCGGCTTTTAGAGGTGCATAATGCGTTTTTTACCAGTTAATATTGATGCTCTGCTTGTCGAGTTAGAGACTCTAGAACAAGTGATGGCATTAACTGATGCATTACAATATAAAAAAGATGTATGGAATATAAATGAAATAATACCAGCAGCTCGGACTGTTTTAGTTCGATATAATTCCATTATTTTGGATGGAAATAAACTTGCCCAATATATCGCTCAATTAGATGTATCCTCAGGGCAATTAAGATCAGGTGAATTAGTTACCATTCCAGTTAGTTATAATGGCGAGGATTTAGGTTTTGTAGCAGAATATTTAGGCATTAGCGTTGCTGATGTTATTTCTAGACATACAAGCAATGAATATCAGGTTGCTTTTTGCGGATTTGCACCTGGTTTTGCTTATATGGTAGCGAAGGATATTCAGCTTAATGTTCCTCGCCGTCAATCTCCCCGGGTTCGTATTCCTGCTGGCTCTGTAGCCCTAGCTGGAGAATTTAGTAGTGTTTATCCACAAGCAAGCCCCGGCGGTTGGCAACTGATTGGTGTTACCAACGTTAAAGTCTGGGATATTTATCGTGACGAGCCAGCACTTTTTAAACCAGGTACACGAGTAAATTTTATTGATGCAAGTAAGACTGCTACTAAATATAGCTTACCACAATCGAAAAAAGTGACCCTACCGGTTGAACAACAAGAGCAACCGCAAGATATTGAGATATTAGCCACTGGAATTCAAACTTTATTACAAGATAATGGCCGCATAGGACAAGCTGAATTAGGTATTTCAGAATCAGGTGCAATGGATAAAGCAGCTTTGCATAGTGCCAATCGTATACTAGGTAATCCGACTAATGAGGCTGTTTTAGAAATAACTCAAGGTGGTTTTAAAGCTCGTATTAATAGCGCTATGATAATTGCTGTGACAGGGGCGTCATGTGAGATTAAAGTTACTACAGTTAGCGGTGAAAGCTATTTCGCTCATATGTATCAACCGATCCAATTAGAACAAGGTGATATTGTTCATTTAGGTAACGCGCAGTATGGCGTACGCAGTTATGTTGCTGTACGTGGTGGTTTGCAAATTCAACCAATTTTAGCGAGTTGTTCTTTTGATACATTGGCGCAAGTTGGCCCTAATCCGCTAAAAGTTGGTCAAACATTGGCGATTAAGAATAGTCAGACTTTTAATGCGCTTTCATTAAATGAAACTCCCGTTATCTCTTATCCGTGTAAAGATGATGTTGTCGAATTGGATATAATGTTTGGCCCTCGTACCGATTGGTTTACACAACAAGCTATACAACAATTAACTTCACAATTGTGGCAAGTGACCCCTGCATCAAATCGTATTGGTTTACGTCTTTTGGGGGAAATTCCTTTAGAGCGCGAAAAACAACAAGAATTACCAAGTGAAGGCACTTGTATGGGGGCAATACAAATTCCTGCTAATGGTCAACCAGTACTATTTTTAAATGATCATCCTCTAACAGGCGGTTATCCGGTTATTGCAGCAGTATGTAATTATCATTTGGATTTGGCTGGTCAAATTCCAGTTAATGCCAAAATAAAATTTAATCCGATTGGAGTTTTTAAAGAATTTGAAGGGAGCCATGTTAATCATGTCTGAAATTAATAAACAAGTTGCACACAAAGTATTGATTGCTAATCGTGGTGAAATTGCCGTTCGGATTATTCGTGCTTGTCGAGATATGAATTTTGCATCGATAGCGATTTATGCCGATGTTGATATGGATGCACTGCATGTGCAAATGGCTGATGAGGCTTATGGATTATCAGGTAATACACCGAGTGATACCTATCTAAATATTGATAAGATTATTGCGATTGCGCAAAAATCTGGAGCCACAATGGTTCATCCCGGTTATGGCTTTTTGTCTGAGCGAGTTGAATTCGCCAAAGCGGTACAAGATGCTGGTTTAATTTGGATTGGTCCTAACCCTGAAACAATAGCTGTTTTGGGCGATAAAGTAAAAGCGCGACAACTTGCTATCGAAGTAGGGGCACCACTAGTTACTGGTACGGATAAACCTGTACAAAATGCCAAAGAAGTTGTTGAATTTGCACATAAACATGGATTACCAATTGCAATTAAAGCAGCATTTGGCGGTGGAGGCCGAGGACTTAAAGTTGCTTGGCAAATGGATGAAGTTGAAGAGCTCTATGATTCAGCTGTGCGTGAAGCAACGGTAGCATTTGGTCGTGGTGAATGTTTCTTAGAACAATTTTTACATCATCCTCGACATATTGAAGCACAGGTTATCGCTGATGCACATGGTAATGTTGTTGTAGTTGGTACTCGCGATTGTTCTTTACAGCGTCGTAATCAAAAGTTGATAGAAGAATCACCAGCACCTTTTTTAGATGAAAAAATAGAAAAACAAATAGTTAAAGCATCAATCGATATCTGTGTTAAAGCAAATTATATTGGCGTTGGTACCGTTGAATTTTTACTGAGTCAGGATGGTAAACTGTCTTTTCTAGAAGTAAATACTCGATTACAAGTTGAACATCCTGTCACCGAAGAAACAACAGGAATTGACCTCGTTATAGAACAGTTACGGATAGCGCAAGGATTACCCGTTAGTATTAAACAAATGCCTCAACCGCGAGGGCATGCTATTGAATTTCGCATAAATGCAGAAGATGCTGCTAATGGTTTTTTACCTGTGGCTGGAACGATAACTCATTTTGATATACCGACAGGCCCAGGTGTTCGCTTAGATAGTGGCGTTCATGCAGGATCAGTAATTCCTGCTACATTTGATTCACTCATGGCTAAACTTATTATTGTTGGTAATAATCGTCAACAGGCTTTGGCAAGAGCTCGTCGCGCGTTAGCTGAGTTTACCATTAAGGGAGTTGCTAGTGTGCTACCATTTGATCGAAAAGTGCTAGACCATCCTGATTTTTGCCAGCAGTTTAATGTGCATACTCGTTGGATTGAAACGGACTTTAATGCAGAACTTGAACCAGCCAAAAGGCAACTTCCGCAGCAAGAAGATATATTGACCCATACCTTTATTGAAATTGATGGTAAACGTTGTAAGCTTGGTTTACCTGCGAAACTATTTTCTGGATTATCTATCAGCCAGACCAATAGCGAAGCCCAATCAGTTGTAACCACTAACACAAATCTTGATTTAATTGTTCCAGCTCCAGTGTCTGGTAATTTGTTTAAATGGTTGGTTGAGGATAATCAAAAGGTTGAACAAGGTGATATGATTGCAATTATCGAGGCAATGAAAATGGAAATTCAAGTAATAGCTCATCGTGAAGGTATTTTGAAACATTCTCATACCGAAGGTACGTATGTTAATGCTGATGATCCTATTGCTGAAATTATTTAGTATTAAAAATAATTTATAAATTAATAATAACAATATGTTTTATTAGATTCTTGCCGTTGGTAAAACATATTGTTTTTTATATTAAGATTATTAGTCTTGTCTTTTCGAATCAGTTATATCAGCGATTAATATGTAATTTAAATTTCCTGCTGGTTTTAATATAAATCTCTCTAATCTTATTGTTTGGGATCTTAACTGATAAATTAAACGATATAATATCTAGTATTCATCTCTAATTTGAATTAGTTACCTATTGCTATTCTCGTTTTATCATTATCAAAAACCCCTTTCCTCAAAATTTTTTATTGAATAATAATAGTTATTGGTGACTCTCTCTAATCCTTATATAGATTCAGGATAATAATTAAACTTAATAATTGAACAAAGTAATATAAAAAATAGTTATCATGATAATTTTTTTATAGTTTTAGTTTTAATTTATGATAAGGTTGCCGTTTTGTATTTTATACATAGGGAAGCACTATGACACATTCAACCAATAAATTGGTTCGTTTTTATTTCAAAGTAGGATTAATACCACAAATTATTTTGGGGTTAATCTTAGGTATTGCATTAGCGGCAATTTCAAAAGATGTCGCATTAGATATGTCCTTTATTGGATCACTTTTTATTAATGCTTTGAAATCAGTAGCCCCAATCTTGGTACTTATTTTAGTTATTGCTTCAATATCTAATCACCAACATGGTAAACGGGCCAATATGGGAGAACTATTGGCTCTTTATTTTGCAGGGATGATGTTAGCGGCTTTATTAGCAACTGTTGCTAGTTTTATCTTTCCTTCTGATATCTCTTTAGGTGATACCGCTAATCAAACTAAATTGACACCGCCTGGTAGCGTTATTGAAGTACTAAAAACTTTATTTAACAAGATGATCGACAATCCAATTAATGCGCTGGTTAACGCTAACTATATCGGTCTTATTATTTGGGGTGTTGGTATTGGGATTGCATTAAGACATTCAAGTGAAACCACGAAAACAATGATGAATGATCTTTCTGTAGCTATTTCATTTATCGTTAGAATTATTATTCGTTTTGCGCCATTAGGTGTATTTGGTTTAGTCGCTTCAACTCTTGCTGAAACAGGCTTTGGTGAATTACTTAAATATGCCCATTTAATTCTTGTATTGGTGTCTAGTATGTTAATTGTGGCATTGATCATTAATCCTTTATTGGCGTATATGGTCATGCGTAAGAACCCGTATCCATTAGTTTTAACTTCATTAAAAGAGAGTGCTATTCCAGCCTTCTTTACTCGTAGTTCGGCAGCAAATATACCGGTTAATATGGAAATTTGTCGAAAACTAAAAATGGATGAAGATACCTATTCTGTCGCTGTACCGTTAGGGGCAGCCATTAATATGTCAGGAGCAGCTATCACTATTACTATTTTAACCTTAGCAACTGTTAATTCATTACATATAGAAGTTGATGTCCTTTCTGCCGTATTGCTTTGTATTGTAACGAGTGTTTGCGCTTGTGGAGCATCGGGTATCGCTGGTGGTTCATTACTGTTGATTCCTGTTGCTTGTAGTATGTTTGGCATACCTAATGAAATTTCAGCAAAAGTCATTGGTATTGGTATTGCAATTGGCGTAATTCAAGATTCAGTTGAAACAGCACTTAATTCATCAAGTGATGTGGTATTTATTGGTGCTGTTTCAGAGAAAGTACAGCGTAATAAAGCAAAATAGAATCAATTTATTCGTTAGCCAATTTATAATGACTATTAAGCCTGATAGATATCAGGCTTTTTTATGAATTGAAAACACAATCAGTAGCTCAATGATTGCATTTACTCTGATGAATATTTATCATGATTTACATATTAAATGTATTAAGGAATTATCATGTCATTCAATGCAATTATGTTAGGAAAAGATGAGGTTACTGGATTTTCGAATTCCTTAAAGACTATTACTAAACAGCTGTTATTGCAGCAGCAGGGAGATACTTTAGTCCAAATTCATTATTCAAGCATCAATTATAAAGATGCTTTAGCCTTGACGAATAAAAGTCCTATAGTTCGACAATGGCCAATGGTACCGGGTATTGATGGTGTGGGTACCGTCATTGAGTGCCATAGTGGCCGTTATCAAGCAGGTGACTTAGTTATTTTAAATGGCTGGGGATGTGGAGAAACTCATTGGGGATGTTTAGCACAATATGCCTATCTAAAATCAGATTGGTTAATCCCTCTACCTAATAACCTTACTAGTTATCAGTCAATGGCTATGGGCACAGCCGGTTATACCGCTGCACTTTGTGTAAAACGCATTATTGATTATGGCGTTAAACCAGAAGATGGCAAAGTTTTAGTTACTGGTGCAACAGGTGGTGTTGGTTCTGTGGCCATTGCATTATTGTCTAAATTGGGTTTTAACGTTACAGCATCAACAAGTAAAACTTCTGATAAAGAGTATTTATCAAAACTAGGTGCGGTTGATATTATTGATAGTCAATCATTGAAAAAGCCGAATAAACCGTTACAAAAAGAGTTATGGTCAGCTGCAATAGATGTCGTTGGTTCAAACACATTAGCTAATATTTGTGCTCAAACTCAATATGGTGGCATAGTCGCATGTTGTGGTTTGGCGCAAGGTATGGACTTACCTGCAACCGTGGCACCATTTATTTTACGCGGCGTAACACTATCGGGAGTGGATAGTGTGATGGCAAGTTATGATAAACGGGTTGCAGCTTGGCAATTAATAGCAGAAAACATGGACGAGAAACTGTATACTCATATAGCTAAAATCATTACTTTAGATCAATGTTCTGAGATAGCACATAAGATGATCGCTGGTGGAATTAAAGGACGCTTTGTGGTTGATGTGAATTAGTGAACTTTATACTTAAATAAGCAGAATAAATATGCAGCATAGATTAATGCTGCATATTTATTAACTAGTTGGTTGAATTATTGTATAGTTGAATTAAAGAGTTTTCAGTTGTATTTAATGATTTAATTTCTTGGTTAACATCTTTATCATCTAACTTATTTAAAACAAGCTTGATTTGCGTAATCATTTTCGGTAAATAATCAACAAATCCATCATAGTAAATGCGATTTAAGCCTTGTGTTTTTATTACAGAGTCATTACCTTTATATTTTTTTAAATTATCAGAAATATCTACAATTTGTTGAATTTTCAGTTCAATAGCTTGTGTATCTAAATTTTTGAAATTGTTTTTTTCATCAAACGTATTATTAATTAATCCGACAATTTCTTTTGTTATATCCATTATTTCCATACAATCATATTGAAGAGTTAATCCTCTTTTTTTGAAATCCAATTTTTGAATATCATGTATTTCATTGTATAATTTATTATAAATAAGTTTAGCTGAGTTTTGTGTTTGCATAAACTCATTATATGAATTAGCTAGTTGATTAAAAAGTTTCGGTGCTTTTTGGTAATTATCTGATTGATATTCACCATTAAGAGCGTATTTTTGTAGTTCATGCAAAACTAATGCTAATTTGACATAATTTTCAGCAAATTTTTTACCTTCTATATCTAATTCGAGTAATCGTGGTTCACTTTTTTCTAATTCATCAATTAATAGTTTGTAGTTATGTAGTAATTTTTCAGAAGGTAGAGATAAATTCAAAACAAGAGAAAAAATTTTTAAAGGATCCTTTTTGATTGCTTTCAATGTACAGGCATTATTTTTTTCGCCACAATTTTGAAGAACTTTTTTTGCCTTTTGATCTAAATTAATTAAAGTAGAAGTATTTTTTACGTTTTTATTTAACTTTCGTCCAAAATAACCATAATCATAATTAAATACGGATAGCCAAAGGTTCATTTTCTCGGATTGAGCATATGCTTGACGCGTATTTTCATCCATTGTTTGTTCTATTGATTGAGAAGGTTCTGATTCTGGCTCTGATTCTGAAGCAGGAGTAGGAGCTTGTTCTATCGCTGATATATTGGTAGATTCTACTGGTTGTTGGTCAGCTGGTTGTTGTTTTGTTTTATCATCGCAACTAATTATTAATAAACTAGCTAAAATTAAAGTGAATATTTTTGTTGTCATTTAATTCTTCCATTTAATATAAATAATAACATCAACTAGTTAAGATTTTTGTATGTAATAGTTTATTAAATAATCGATATTAACTCAATTAGTTATTTTTTAATCAATAAGTAAACCTATTTAGGCTCTTTTGTATCAAATTAAGGTTTATATTAATAACAATATATTTCGAAAAATTTTTTTTCAGTAAAATCAGATTAGATTCAATCTAACTTAACTATTTTGCAGTGATGTTCGCAGTTACCAATCAAAGTTATCAATAATCTGTGATTAATTCGAGGGGGGAATGTGATATGCCATATCAAACAAGAGATGATTTACCTGAATCAGTCCGACATGTTTTACCTACCCATGCTCAAGATATTTTTAAAGAAGCTTTTAATAGTGCCATAAAAGAGTATCAAGATCCGAAAAAAAGACGCGATAAAAGTGATGCTGAACAAGTTGCTTTTCGTGTTGCTTGGTCAGCGGTTGAAAAGGTCTATCATAAGGATGAGCATGGCAAATGGGTAGCTAAATAAAACTTAAAACATTATAGATAGCTTGTTTTATTATTTAATAATGCTATAAATAAGAATAAATGCTAAGCTGACATGGATAGTTGGCTTATTCATATTTAAATTAAGGAGTTATGATGTTCATTTTTTCTCTTTCTTATCTCAAACCTATTAGTCAAGTTGAAAAATATTTACAAGCACATATTGATTATCTAGAGTGTTATTATCAATCTGGGCATTTTATCGCTTCAGGTCGCAAAATTCCTCGCACTGGTGGTATCATTATTTGTCGTGCTGAGAGTCATGAAAAAGCCATGTCTATCATACAACAAGATCCATTTTATATTCACCAAATTGCTCAATATGAATTAATTGAATTTGTTCCTAGCAAATATGCCAAAGGGTTTGATAATTTTATCTAATGATTATCTAAAACATTAACAATGCTGTTAGTGAAATTGATAAACATATTGTTAATTATCGCAAAGCAGCTAAATTCATATTAGCTTATTTAATTATTCCTATTCTTAAATCCTCATTTCAACAAAATTAATAAAAAATTTGAACCTTTTTTATATTTTTTAACCTCTATATAAGTATGGTCATTTTATCAATGAAATTATATTAAACTCATTTAAACTTAATATTTCATTACGATTTTATTAGCTAGAGATTAAAAACTAATGAGTAAAAATAAACAACAACTCATCGAATTAGCTTGTAAGGGCGATAAGCAAGCACTGGAAAATTTGCTAGTCATTTGTCAACCAGATATAAAAACATTTGCAAGACGAACCTGTTCAAGCTCGGAAGATATTGATGATGCGGTGCAAATTGCACTATGGCAGTTATATCGAAAAATAAGCATGTTGAAAACGGTGGCTACCTTCAGTAGTTGGTTATTTCGAATTGTCGAACGTTAATGTTATCGATTATTCAGAATTAGGAATTCGGAGAATATTGATTCAGGTTTTGATTTCGATAGCCTCAAAACAGCATATACAGATATTGATCTCAAAATTGATTTGATCAATGCAATTCTTGTTTTGCCAATAATCTATCGAGAAGTTCTAATTTTAAGAGATATTAGGGAATATTCATCCCCAGAAGTCGCTGACCAACTAGGTATTAATGTTGAGGCGGTAAAAAGCCGATTGCACCGAGCTAGAATGCTAATAAAAGAAAAAATTAATTCACGAAAACTTTCAAGATTTTAAATAACATGTAGGAGAACTCAATGTATTGTCGTAACTCAATCATTTTACATTTAATAAGAGGTATAGTTGCAATTTCGTTGATATTTGCTGTATTTTTATTTCAACTTCCGCTTTTGCTTAAATTGTTTTTGGTTGTGGGTGCCTTTTTGCTGTTACAAGGTTGTCCTGCCTGTTGGTTGTTAAGTTTAATAAATAAATTACAAACTCAAAAAGGAAAACAATATGAGTGATTATCAATCGAGAGAAGATTTTAAATATTTAGCATGTTTATTGAAATCAGCTCCAAATGAAACACAAGCATTTATTGATTTTGATCAGCAAACGATTAAGCGAAATGATGGAAATATTCCAATAAAAACTCGAGAGTTAATAGCTTTAGCTATCGCACTAACAACGCAATGTGCTTATTGCATTGATGTTCATGTCAAAGGTGCAAAACGAGCAGGAGCTAGTTTAGAAGAGTTGGCTGAATTAATTTCCATTTCCGCATCGGTAAGAGTAGGTGCAACTATGGCGCATGGTTTGTTAGCAATGCGATTATTTGAACAATAAAATTGTTAACAGATTAGCATTATTGTTCAAATGGCAGCTATTTAGTCAAAAATTAGCTGCCAAATTTTTATTCTCTTAAATTTAAATTTACAACTCCCTGTTTTCTTCCTGAATCTCTTTGTTATCCAAATTTAAGATAAATTTTCCTTATTCTATTTACAATTTTCCTTATCAATACGGAAAAAGTTGGTTAGTAATTATTTATTTTTCCTTTTATACTAAATTTGAATCATCAATAAACATAGGTAATTGATTATGAATAATAAAGGTTTACCAAAAGATTTTCTATGGGGCGGTGCTGTTGCTGCTCACCAATTGGAAGGTGCTTGGCAAGTTGGCGGCAAAGGTATGAGTGTTGCTGATGTGATGACAGTTGGATCGCCGAAAAGCTATCGCAAAATCACTGAAGGTATTATTCCTGGTGAGTATTATCCTAATCACGAAGCTATCGATTTTTATCATCATTATAAAGATGATATCAAGTTATTTGCTGAAATGGGGTTTAAGTGTTTTCGAACTTCAATTGCTTGGACGCGAATTTTTCCAAAAGGTGATGAGCTTGAACCAAATGAAGAAGGTTTAAAGTTTTACGATGATTTGTTTGATGAATGTTTAAAATATAACATTGAACCTGTGGTCACTCTTTCTCATTTCGAATTACCTTATTATTTAGTAACCGAATATGGTGGTTTTCGTAATCGTAAATTAATCGATTTCTTTGTTCGCTTTGCCGAAGTCTGTTTTGATCGTTATAAAAATAAAGTCAAATATTGGATGACCTTTAATGAAATTAATAACCAAGCTAATTTTGACGAAGATTTTGCTCCTTTCACTAATTCTGGTATCTATTATAAAGAAGGTGATAATCGTGAAGAGATCATGTATCAAGCCGCTCATTATGAATTAGTTGCCAGTGCAAAAGCAGTTCAAATTGGTCATGCGATTAACCCTGATTTTCAAATTGGATGCATGATTGCACTAGTGCCAATCTATCCTGAAACTTGCAAACCAAGCGACATCCTAATGGCACAAAAAGTTATGGAACGTAAATACTTCTTTACTGATGTTCATGTGCATGGCAAATACCCAAATTACATTAAAAAATATTGGCAACGTAAAAATATCAAGTTAGATATTACTTCGCAAGATTTAGAAGAGTTAAAGAAAGGAACCGTAGACTATATTGGCTTTAGTTATTACATGTCCAATGTTGTTAGGCACAATCAAGGCAATGATCATTATGATTATAATGAAAAAACTGATTTAGTTGGTAATCAATATGTTAAAAAATCAGATTGGGGTTGGCAAATTGATCCAGAAGGCTTACGTTATACCTTAAATTGGCTAACTGACACCTATCAATTACCGCTATTCATTGTGGAAAATGGTTTTGGTGCTTATGACAAAGTTGAGTCTGATGGTAGCGTTCATGATAATTATCGAATTGAATATCTACGTGAACATATAAAACAAATGAAGTTAGCCGTTATTGAAGATGGCGTTGACTTGATGGGGTATACACCATGGGGTTGTATTGATCTCGTTTCTGCTGGTACTGGTGAAATGGAAAAACGTTACGGTTTTATCTATGTAGATAAAGATAATAAAGGCAATGGTACCTTAAAACGTAGTCGTAAAGATTCTTTTGCTTGGTATAAAAAAGTCATTGAGTCAAATGGTGAAATTTTATAACGATTTAACTTCATTAGGAGAAATTATGAAAAAAGCGTTAATTATTTGTGCAGCAGGTATGTCATCATCACTTATGGCTAAAAAAGTTACTGAATTTTTTGCTAGCCAAAATAAAGCCATTGAACTTGATGCGGTATCAGCAACTGAAGGTAGTAATAAAATAAAAAATAGTGATTTTTCACTGTTCTTAATTAGCCCTCAAACCATGATGATGTTTGATAAATTAAAAGCATTAGGCGATGAAGTAGGAAAACCAGTGGTGAGTATTCCTTTTCAAGCATATATCCCAATACCGTCTGGTATTGAACAATTAGCTAAATTAGTCGAGGATAATATTAACTAATATTCAAGAAAATCTTTGTTCTACCGATCTTAATATGATGCGATTTTTTATGAATGATCGCATCATAAAATGGCTTAAGTTTAACATTGCCATTTTAGTAACTTAACCCTTTGGATAAATTTCATTAATAGTTAAGGTGTAGTAGATAATGATAAAACAAAAACAACGAGAACTAATTAGTTTACTTGTTCGTTCTAAAAATGAATATAAAAGTAGTCAAGAACTAGCTACGCAATTATCGTTATCTGATCGTACCGTACGTACCTACCTTAAAGATTTAAAAACTATAGTTGAAAGTAATGGCGGTAATATAATAAGTAAACAAGGTTACGGTTTTCAATTACAAATTGAAGATCGAAATGCATTTAATTTATTTTTAATTGAACACCATTTATTAGATAAAAATGTTGAACAATTTCAATGTCGAGAAGCGAGTGAACGAAAACATTATATTTTGAATTTATTGTTATTAGAGAGTCAAAAAATTGATGTTGAAGCATTATCAGAACAACTATTTATCAGCTCATCTCAATTAAATAAAGATATTACCGAAATTAAATCTCAATTACTTCCTTATGAACTAACGATTAAAAAAAATCATTCACTAGTTTTTGTTGATGGTGAAGAAAAAGCTAAACGTCATTTTATAATGAGCTATTTTTTTCATGAGGATTCAATTAATTTTCTACACCATTTGTCCTATTTTAATCAAGCTTGTGAAACCATTAGTTTTGATTCATTAACTATTATTATTTTAGATGAATGTCGTGAGGCAAATATTAAATTATCAGATGTGATGATACAAAATATTGTCTTGCATTTATCATTAAGTATTAAGCGTTTACAATCGGGACTTTCGATTCAAAATCTTGATTTGCCTGTTTCAACCAATTCATCACTTGAATATCAAGTTGCCGAGCGAATTATCGCTCGCATTGAATCGATTATTGGTTTTCATTTTCCTAAAGAAGAACAGATGTACCTTACTTTACATTTGATGAGTAAATCTAATTTAATTCAAGATGATCTGGATGATGATTTAGGTTCGTCACTAACAAATTTGCTATTAAAGATCCAACAAGAAACAGGCTATCCTTTTTTGCATGATGAACAATTAAAAAATGGATTAATCCAACATTTAAAACCAATGTTAGTACGTTTACAACAGAATATTAAATTAGATAATCCATTAATAGATGAAATTAAACACCAATACTGTGAGGTTTTTGGGTTAGTTAAGCGTTATTTCAATCAATTACCCAATTTACAACAATATGAAGTGAATGATGATGAATGGGGATATTTAGCACTGCACTTTTTAGCATCACTTGAAAAACTAAAAAATGAACAGAAAGCCAAAGTGTTAATTATCTGTGCAACCGGTCTCGGTAGTGCTCAATTACTTAAAAATCGAGTGGAAAATGAATTTGATGAAAGAGTGAAAATTGTGGCAACGCGAGGTTATTATGAAATTGATCCAGAAATGTTAAATGACATCGATTTTATTATTTCTTCGGTCGATTTATCGTCAAAAATATTTAAAGTACCGGTATTTCATGTTTCAGTATTTTTTTGTGAAGAAGATGTTCAAGCGATTCGTCGTTATCTTTCCCATAGACAAAAAACTAATTCATTGCCAAAAAATTCATTTGTGACAACATTTGATGATAAACAGCAAAATCATTCACATTATATTAGCCAAATCTTTGATGATATTGCCGCAGATTATTTTTATTTGTGCTCAAACAAACCATCTAAACAAGCTGTATTGGATCATTTGCTTGATCTCTTATCTATTAATGAGGCAAAAAGCTTTAAACGAGAAATGCAAAAGCAAATGGAAAAACGGATGGTTATTGGTGAGATACTTTTTAGTCCAACCATTGTGGTTCCTCATCCAGCCATTCCAGTAGGTAAAATAGCTAAAATAGCGACTGCCATTATTCCAGAAGGACTTTGTTGGGATGAAAACTACCCAGATGTAAAGTTCGTTTTTATGATTTCACCGTCAATTTATCAAAATTCTCATTTAGCAATGATGACTAAAGCAATTGTCAATTTAATCGATGATTCGGTCATGCAACAAGCCATGTTAAAAATTGCAAATTTTAACCAGTTTAAATCACTTTTTATCCAACTTATTGAAAAAGGAGCATAACAATGAATGACCAAATGAGCTCAGAGGATATTCAAATTACCGCATTTAATATTATTTTACACAGTGGTAATGCCAAAACCAAAATTCATGCTGCTTTCAAAGCAATGAGAAACGCCGAATTTGATACAGCAAATCAGCTGTTAGAAGAGGCCAATGAGGAAATATTAGAAGCACATAAATCGCAAACCGATCTTCTACAATCTTATGCTAATGGTTGTAAAATTGAGATGGAAATTATCATGGTGCATGCTCAGGATCATCTAATGACTACAATGACGTTGCGCGAAGTTGCCATTGAGATGTGTAATCTCTATCAAAAAACCTATAAGTTATCAAATCAATAAAGAGGTTAGCGATGAATACTCCACTAGAAAGCCAACTTAAAATGCATAAAAAAGTCAGTTTGACTAATCTTTATTTTAATCGCTTTTTAGCGGTTCGTTATGCGACAGCCTTCTTTCTATTTATTAACCTGTATTGGGCTGTCTTTCTGTTGGGTAGCTTATCAATTGCTATAGCACTACCACTGTTGCTTATCGTGATGGCTACATTAACCAGTTTTGAGCAAATTAAGCTTTATCGTAATCATAAAAATCATTTACGTTATGCTCGTTTATTGTACCGAACATTATTAATATCCATTATCGTGTTAATGGTTTTGATTTATACCCCATTGTTTCACTTTTTCTTTCCATTTCTAAAAAATTCACCGGAGGCGGTAAACATTATATTAGGCATTTTGGCAGCAAGTTTAGTTTTTACTATTTTTATATTAATAAAACTAAAAAAAATTGAGCGTAATGAGGATAAACATTTTAAAAGAATCCAAGCTTATCAAGAAATCATCAATTGAATGAGGAAAACAAAATGAATACCGGATTTGTGTTGTTACAAAAGTATCTAATGACTCCGATGGCAAAAATATCGCAGTTTAAGATTGTTCGAGCAGTAATGGCAGCTGGAATGGCGTCAGTACCTTTTTGTATAGTTGGATCGATGTTTTTGGTGTTTAATACTTTGCCGATGACATTTACTGGCTTAGAAACAGTATTTGAAAATACTATTTTCAAAGTAAGTGATCTTTATATGATAGCAAATACAGCAACAATGGGGATATTAGCACTCTATTTTAATATTGTTGTTGGTTATGAATTAACTAAAATTGAAGAAGAAGAAACTGGTTTAAAAGTAAATGCACTTAATGGTGCTATGTTATCGGTATTTGCTTTTGTTATGACTCTACCTGAATTGGTGATGCAAAGCGGTGCAATGGTTTTACTTAATGACCAAAGTGAATTAGTTTTTAATGGGTTACGTTTAAAACCATTTGTTTATCGCTTAGGTACATCTGGTATCTTTATTGCCATTGTTATGGCGATTATTGCAACACAGTTGTATTTCCTTTGTGTACGTCGTAATTGGGTGGTTAAAATGCCGGAAACCGTTCCATTAGGCGTATCTCGATCATTCACTGCATTAATTCCAACTTTTGTTATTGCTTTCACAATTCTTATTCTAAACGGAATTTTGGTGTATTTTGGTACGGATATATTTGATATTATCGGTGTTCCATTTACCTTTGTAACCAATTTAACTAAAAGTTGGCTTGGTATAATGGTGATTCTATTTTTAATCCATGCGCTTTGGGTTGTTGGTATTCACGGTGCTAGTATAATTGGGGCATTCATTACGCCTATAATGCTTAGTAATATGAATGAAAACGTTGGCGGCGCACATATTCCATTTGCTGGTGAGTTCAATAATTCATTGGTAATTTTAGGTGGTTCAGGTTCAACGTTACTTATGACTTTCTTTATTGCTTTTTGTGCTAAATCGAGTCAATTAAAAATTTTGGGTCGAGCTTCAGCTGTCCCGGCAATTTTTAATATCAATGAGCCAATTATTTTCGGTATGCCGATAGTATATAACCCATATCTTGCCTTACCGTTTTTATTAGCACCAATGGCATGTGGTACTTTAGGTTATTTTGCGATTAGTAGTGGGTTTATGAATCCAATTATTGCATTAATACCATGGCCATCACCAATGGGATTAGGGGCGTTTATTGGTACTGGTGGGGACTATCGAGCTATGTTTGTTGCGATACTTTCAGCAATTTTAGCGTTAGTAATCTACCTACCTTTTGTCAAAATGTACGACAACAAGCTTTATAAAGAAGAACAAGCTAAATCAGACAATCAATAGCTTAATTTATTACTTCACAGATTAACGCACGGAATTAACTCAATTTCGTGCTTTTTTGCTTTGTAATATACTCAATTATAATCATCGCTAAACTAGTATTAGTTTTTTTAATGGTCAATCTCTGATCGATACAGCCATTTTCTATGCTATATTTAAAATTCCTTCTTGATCAAATAATGAATAAAAATCTTAATTTTTTTATCAATATTAAAATAGAAGGGAATAATTATTTTTTAATAAGGAGATGTGAAATGTACTATATCAAACACAAGTTAAGAAAGTATTGTTGCATTATCTTTCTTCTATCAATAAGCCAATATGTAGCGGCCATAGAAAATGTAAAACATAAGTTTGACGCTGGTGCAGTGGCTTCTCCCGATTATTATGGCGCCATCGCCGCAGAAGAAATCTTAAAAAAGGGTGGTAATGCAGTTGATGCCGGTGTCGCTACTGCATTTGCTTTAGCTGTAACCTATCCAGAAGCGGGCAATATCGGTGGTGGCGGATTTATGACCATTTGGATGGAAGGAAAACCTTATTTTATCGATTATCGAGAGACAGCACCTAATCAAGCCTCTAAAGATATGTTTCTTGATAAACAGAAAAATGTAGTGGCTGATTTAAGCTTATATTCGCATAAAGCATCAGGTGTTCCAGGAACTGTAGCAGGAATGTGGGCGGTTCATCAGCGATTTGGCAAACTTAGTTGGCAAGAAGTGATAGCACCAGCTATTCGGTTTGCAAACCAAGGTTTTACGGTTGATAAACAGCTGATTACACGTTATCAGGAAGTACAGGATCTGGCACCGACCAATGGACATTTTAAACAGTACTTTGGTGCTATGCAGGAAGGAAAAATTTTCAAGCAACCTGAATTAGGTGCTGTTTTAACGCGTATCGCAAAGGACGGTGCTGATGAATTTTACCGAGGTAAAACAGCCCAATTAATTGTGCAAGAAATGGCAAAAAATGGTGCTTTAATCACACAAAATGATTTAGCTAACTATCAAGCTAAATGGCGAGATCCGATCCTAGCCAATTGGCATGATATGCAAGTAGTAACGGCACCACCGCCAAGTTCAGGTGGCGTTGGGTTGATTCAATTATTATTAATGAAACAAAAATTAGCTGATGATTTCAAAGATGTTAAAGTAAACTCTGCTCAGTATGTCCACTTATTAGCAGAGATCGAAAAACGTGTTTTTGCTGACCGCGCTGAATACATGGGTGATCCTGATTTTGTTAATGTACCAGTTGCTAAATTAATTGATGATAGTTATTTAGCTAATCGGGCTAAATCTATTAATGCCAATGCGGTTTCAATTACTGAGCAAGTAAAACCTGGACTAGATAATAATCATGAAAAATTACAAACTACTCATTTTTCAGTTGTAGACAAATGGGGAAATGCTGTTTCTAATACATATACTTTAAATGGTTGGTTTGGATCTGCTGTTGTGGTAGAAGGAACCGGTATTGTTTTAAACAACGAAATGGATGATTTTAGTAGTAAGCCTGGTATTGCCAATCAATTTGGTGTTGTAGGTAAAGATGCTAATGCGATAGAGCCAAATAAACGTCCACTATCATCTATGTCACCAAGTATTTTAGTTAAAGATAATGAAGTGGTTATGGTTATTGGTACCCCTGGTGGTTCGAGAATATTCACTTCTATTTTTCAAGTTGTAACAAATATTTTTGATAATAACATGACATTAAAATCGGCTATGGATGCACCACGTTATCACCATCAATTATTACCAAATAATGTGATTTTTATCGAGGCTTTTCAGGCTGAAGTACCAATTGATCTAAAAAATCAACTTGAGAAAATGGGATATCAATTTGAAAAACAGGATTTCAGTGGTGATATTCAAGCAATTAGAATTATTAATAATAAACCTCAACCGGTATCTGATCCACGTGGCAGAGGAACGTCAATTATTGTTAAATAATCGAGTGAATATTCCTTAACAAAGAAATATAGAATATCCAATTTTAACTTTATTTTTAGCTAATAACTAAATAGTATAAAAAAACCCGTTTAATTAAACGGGTTTTTTATACTGTTATTTGATGATTATTCAGGAATAATATCAACAATAACTTTTGCAAAAGCTTCGCTGTGTACTTGGAATAACACTTCGTGTTCACCAGTAGTACGCAATACACCATTTGGTAAACGAACTTCGCTTTTTGATACTTGAATACCACGAGCTTTAACTGCATCAGCGATATCACGAGTACCAATTGAACCAAATAAACGACCTTCATCACCTGCTTTAGAAGTAATAGTTACTTTACCTAAAGCATTGATTTCAGCAACGCGTTGTTCAGCTGCTTTTAATGTTTCAGCTAATTTTGCTTCTAATTCAGCACGACGAGCTTCGAAGAATTCAATATTCTTTTTAGTTGCTGGTACTGCTTTACCTTGTGGAATCAAAAAGTTACGAGCGTAACCCGCTTTAACATTAACTTGATCACCTAAGCTGCCTAAATTAGCAACTTTATCGAGTAGAATAATTTGCATTATATGTTCCCTCTGTTGCTAATTACTGATGATTGTCAGTATATGGTAATAATGCCAAGTAACGAGCGCGTTTGATAGCGCGAGCTAGTTGACGTTGATATTTTGCGCTAGTACCAGTAATACGGCTTGGTACGATTTTACCACTTTCTGTGATATAGCTTTTTAATAAAGAAACATCTTTATAATCAATTTCTTTAACGCCTTCTGCTGTAAAACGGCAGAATTTGCGACGACGGAAGTAACGTGCCATTTGGCTATTCTCCTAATAGTTTAATTTGGTCAGCATGTAAAACTATTTGACTGGTTTTATCTCGTTTAGTATGTGTACTAATAAAGCCACTTACCAAAACTTTGCTGCCTTTTTTAATACTGTAACTTAACTCTTGTTGTCCACTGACAATAACGGGCATTATGCACCATGCTTGTCTTGAGAGTCCTGCTTCGATTTGTTCAGAAACATGTTCTAAATAAAACTGACAGTGTGATATCCCACTTGGACTCATTTTTTTAATCGGGGTTTTGGTAACCAATCCCGATAAAACTAAACGATTATTCTTCCGAATCATCGTCCATGTTTGCATCGCTAAAATCTTCTTCAGAACTACGACGTTCATCTTTAGCTTTTAGCATTGGTGATGTTTCAGTTACAGAATGTTTGGTACGCATAATTAAACTGCGAATTACTGCATCATTGAAACGGAAGTTATCTTCAAGTTCATTTACTGCTTCTTGAGTAGCTTCAACATTCATTAACACATAATGTGCTTTATGCAATTTTTCGATAGGATATGCTAATTGACGACGACCCCAATCTTCTAAACGATGGATTTTGCCACCATCAGTGGTTAACGTACCAGTATAACGTTCGATCATACCAGGTACTTGTTCACTTTGATCTGGGTGAACCATAAATACAATTTCGTAATGACGCATTATCGCTCCCTACGGATTAATCAGCTTTCTGTCGGGGCAACCGCAACCCATTGAAAGCAAGGAACATGAAAATTAAGCGGTTGAAATCGACGGGGCATTATATATCAAAATAATTACTTTAACAAATGAATAAATAATAAAAATAATCCGTTAATCATAACTAAAAATCGATTATAAATAGAATAAAAAAAACTTTTCGACAAAGTTTTTACTTGAACAAGTGAATTAGGTGTAAAAATGTAACGATATCTATACATCTTTGTTATCAAAATATGTTATTCTTTATAAAATAAAAGTTTAATGTTAATAGCTATTTTTAAAGGAGTGCTTATATGGCTGAAGAAACCATTTTTAGTAAAATAATTCGCCGTGAAATTCCTGCTGATATTGTTTTTCAAGATGATCAGGTCACTGCTTTTCGGGATATTTCTCCTCAAGCCCCTACACATATTTTAATTATTCCCAATAAATTGATCCCAACCGTAAATCATATTGCAGAGTCTGATGAAGCTCTGCTTGGTCATATGATGGTTGTTGCGGCTAAAATTGCTAAGCAAGAAGAGATTGATGAAAGTGGTTATCGTTTAATAATGAATTGTAATAAAGATGCAGGACAAGAAGTCTTTCATATTCACATGCATTTATTAGGTGGTAAAAATTTAGGGCGATTAATAGGTTAGCTTATATGAAACAGTTTAAACGTATCATTGGAATGGGCATGCTTGCTTTTAGTATAGCTGGATGTCAACTTCTTGGTTATAATCAAAAAACTGAAGTCAATCCGCCAGTAGAAATCCCCGATAACACTGGGGTGGTAGATACTCCGCCACAGATAGTTAAAACAACTGATTGGAATGATATATTATCTCCAGTTGTAAATAAAATATTGCAATCTTCATCAGCAATTGAAGGTAATAAAGTGTTGTTAATTAGTGATATCCAAAATCGTAGTGGTGATTATTTAGCAACAAATCAGATTGATACAACATTACATAATATACTGAATAAGCAAAGTATTTTCTCTGTGGCTGATAGACAATCGATCAGTCAAGCTAAACAAGCGTTAGGTATTTCTGTTGATGATAAACTTGTTTCTCGCAGTAAAATGATCGGTTTGGCAAAGTCAATAAATGCTGGGTATGTGCTTTTTACCACACTTTATAAGTTACCAGCCGAAAATGAAGATGCCAACCTTTCTATGGAATTACTTTCAACCCAAACGGGTGAAATTTTACAACGTGTGACAACAAAGGATATCCAATCCCAAAATTCTGTTAATCATGCTCAAGGAGCTGCTGAATAATGGGGCCTTTATTGATCGATGTGCCGAGTACATCATTAACCAATGATGATATATCGCTTTTAAAAAATCCAATGGTAGCAGGGATTATTTTATTTAGTCGTAATTATCAGTCTCCTGAGCAATTGACTGATTTGATAAAGCAAATTCGTTCAGTAACATCAGAACGTTTATTAATTTCTGTTGATCATGAAGGTGGTCGAGTTCAACGTTTCAAGCAAGGCTTTACTCTAATTCCTCCTGCGCAATCTTTTGCTTTGCTTAATGATTTAGAAAAAGCGAAATCATTAGCATTTGACGCGGGTTGGTTACTAGCGATGGAATTGATTGCCTACGACATTGATTTAAGTTATGCACCTGTACTTGATTTAGGTCATGATTGTTTAGCCATTGGAAGTCGATCATTTCATCATGATAGTTATATTGCTTATCAAATTGCATCGTCAATGATTGATGGTATGCATTCGGCAGGCATGAAAACAACTGGTAAACATTTTCCTGGCCATGGCCATGTTATTGCTGATTCTCATAAAGAAACACCAATCGATTATCGTTCGAAAGAACTCATTGAAAATGATATGCAGATTTTTGCCAAATTAATCGCTGAAAAGAAACTCGATGCAATTATGCCTGCTCATGTTATTTATCCTGAATTTAATGATAAACCAGCTAGCGGGTCAGTGTTTTGGCTAAAAACAGTGTTACGTGAAAAGTTACATTTTGATGGTGTTATATTTTCTGATGATTTATCGATGGAAGGAGCTTCTGTTTTGGGGGATCACGCTGAACGAGCTAAAGCAGCGCTTAATGCTGGTTGTGATTTATTATTGGCTTGTAATAATCGAAATGGCACATTAGCTATTTTAGATACATTAACTCGTTTAAATGAAAAACAGCCATTATTAACCGATAAAGCAAAACTACTATTAACTAATACCAAAGTAAATTATGCCGATTTGATAAAGAGTCATGATTGGCAGAATCGTCATCAAAATTTAATGAAGTTGAATGAAAAGTGGGAGCATTATAATGCAAGCAGCCATCATTAAAATCGACAATAATACACATTTAGTTGCTTATAATGATGCAGCAAAAGCATTATTTTCTAGTAATTTATTAAGTTTAGATCAGCCATTTGATTATCGAAATGCATTTAGTTTGGATGCAACATTTGATTTATCCGAACATGACGATACGATTATTGTATTAAACTCGCAGTATTTTTTATTGCAGAAAATTAATGAATCATCCCTTATTACCTTTGTTTTGCAACCAGTTGAATATCTAAAAAAACGGTTATCAAAAATTAATGTTGTTGGACGTCATGCTTTTGATATTTTTGCTGTTAAAAGCCAATCAATGCAAAAATTAATTGCTCAAGCTAAAGCTTTTTCAATGCAAAGGGAGCCACTATTGATTACCGGTGAAACTGGCACAGGTAAAGATTTGTTGGCTAGTGCATGTCATCAATATAGCCCTAGGGGGGATCAAACTTTTTTAGGTCTCAATTGTGCCGCTATGCCTGATGATGTTGTTGAAAGTGAGCTTTATGGCCATGCCGCAGGGGCTTATCCAGGAGCACTTGAAAGCAAAAAAGGTTTTTTTGAACAGGCTAATGGTGGTTCTGTATTACTTGATGGCATCGATGAAATGTCATTCCAAATGCAAACCAAATTATTGCGTTTTATTAACGATGGCTTTTTTAGACGAGTCGGCGATGATAACGAAGTTTATGTAGATGTTAGAATCATCTGTGCCACTAAAGTTGATTTAGCTGAATTGGTGGAACAAGGAAAGTTTAGGAAAGATCTTTATTATCGCTTGAATGTGTTGTCCTTAAATTTACCTTCACTACAAGAACGTCAGGAAGATATTGCACCGCTCACACAAATTTTTATTGATGAATTTGCTAATAAGCAGGGAATTACACCGCCAACAGTTAATCAAGATGTTATTCCTTATTTAGCTCAATACTCATGGCCAGGTAATGTAAGACAGCTTAAAAATGTACTTTATTCAGCATTGGCTCAGTTAACATCTTCACAATTGACGGTAAAAGACATTGTTTTACCAGCAATAACTTCAACTCAGATCTCATTGATTAGGGATATTGACAATAAAACGCTAGATGAAATGACGAAAAACTATGAAAAAGAAGTCCTAAAAAGTCTTTATGTCAAATATCCAAGCTCAAGAAAACTTGCCAAAAGATTAGGAGTATCCCACACCGCAATTGCAAATAAACTTCGGGATTATGGGATAGGGCGGTAAATATCTAATAATATTTTAAATATCTACAATAATGATAATTAGAATGCTATCATAAATGATTATTATTAATAATATAATGGGTTGTTATTAATTTTTTATTTAAGAAGATTAGTAAAGTTGGAAAAATACAATTGATAGTACGGTAATGAAATATATGGATTCTGCAACATTTGATAATTTAAGAAAGGTTAATTCGATTCATCTTTTAAGAGGCATTATTATAATTCTGATTGTGATATGTCACTGCTATGGAATATTATGGTCTTCAGGGATCTGTAAAAAAATGGGTTCAAATCAAAGTTATTTTTATTTTTTTTCCTCTCTTACTCTTAATTGGACTGTTGGCTTTGTCTTGATAGCAGGATATTTATTTCAACATCTTTCTTATAAATTTAAATTAAAAAGATATTATTTATCAAAAATTAAAAATGTGATTATCCCATATACTGTAGTTTCTTTTGTAATTTTTGTGTTTTGTTATTGGGACTACATTAATGACAATTCAATATATCAAAGTTTTAAAAAGTTTTTCATTGAATGGAAACGGGGTAGTTTATCTATACCTTTTTGGTTTATCCCTATGATAACTGTTATCTATTTATTAGCACCAATTTTAAAATTTTTATCTGGTAAAAATTTGACAACTTTATCAATAATATCTTTTATTTTTGTTAGTTTATACCCTAGACCTCATGACGGCTATAAGTTATTATCAATTTCTTTGCATTTTCTGCCTGTATATATAATAGGTATGGGAATAAGACAAAATCATCTTAATATCATGAAGATAATAAAAAGAAATTTTTTTATTATTATAATGTTCTTTAGTGTAGTTTTATTACTGATTGCGACAATGTATGAAACTATTCCTAATTTTAGTTTAAGAGGTGTGATGTACACGCCATTTAAAATAATGATATTTATGTTGTTATTATATTTTTGGGATTATACCAACTCGAATTTTACTAAAAATAAATTCAACTCTATATTATCATATATAGCTAATATAAGTTTCCCTATTTTCTTTATTCACTATGCTATATTAGAGAGTATATTCTATTTATTTTTAAAAAATAATAATTATTTTCAGCAAGTAACCCAAAATTGTTCTGGTTTTTTAGAATTAATAATTGGCATAACTATGGCTTTAATAACGTTATTCTTATCAATAATAGTAATTGAAGTAGTGAAAAAAATGACAAAAAATAAATCGCGTTATTTTATTGGATGTTAATATTTATTGAAGAAAAATTGATTTTTTATTACAATTACGGATTATTTTCTTTTTATATTCAAAAATCTTAGCATTGCTGATAAATTGAAAAATTTGTTAAAATGATTCGTAAATACTTATAGCATGACATTTTTATTTAATTTATCACATTATTTATCAACTAATATATTAGTTATATTCTTTTTTATCAGGATTTTTAAATGATTGAACCTAGAGTTGAGTTTGTAAATTTTAATATTATTGGCGATGAGAGAGGCTCTTTGATTTCACTTGAAAATAGCCACAATATCGGTTTTGATATTAAGCGTATGTATTATATTTATGGTACTCAAAAAAATATTTCTCGAGGTTTTCATGCGCACAAAAAATTAAAGCAATTGTTGATAGCTGTATCAGGAACAGTTGATATTTATTGTGAGTATCAAAATGTAAAACAGACATTCTCATTAAATTCTCCAAGTATTGGTTTAATCATTGAAGGACCGGTTTGGCGTATTATGCAAAATTTTTCAGAGGATTCTGTTCTTATTGTTTTAGCCGATGGTTTTTATGACGAAAATGATTATATAAGAGAATATGACCATTTTTTATGTGAAACACAAAAAGGATATAAAAATGCCTAACTTATACGAAGATATGGTTGCTAAAATTTTTTCAACATTATTTAAAAAAGAAATTAATAGTAATGATGATATATCTATGGAATCTGAACCTAAATGGGATTCTATGAAACATATTGAAATAATCATGGTTTTAGAAGAGGAATTAGGTATCTCTTTTAGGCCAGAATCAATTCCAGCTTTAACTTCAATGTCTAAAATTATTGATGAAATTAAAAAAATTAAAGGTTAATTAATTGAATATAGATATCTGCTTTAATGCGCTTTTTGATAATGAATTGAAAAGGTTAGATTTATTATCAATAAAACCTAACTTAAAATGCTGCAATTTAAAAATTGCTGTTTATCGAAATCATTCTTTTGAAATGATCGCTAGTGTTTTGAATTCATTTTTAACTTTTTCTGAATTATCTGCAGATTTTATATATAGTAGCTATGATGATAGTTTAAATTTCCAAAATATAGATGCAGATTTGAACTTAATTTGGTTAGATGTAACTCGTTACAAGCTTGAAGATATATCCAGTTTTGTTAATGAACGAGCGCTTGCATTAAGAGAATTATCAAATTCACCGATTATTTTTATCTGTATCGGTAATAATTTAGAAGTTAAATTATTTGATAATATACCAGACTGTTACCTATTTTCCTTAAATGATGAATTAGAAAGGATTGGTGATTCGGCATACGATTTAGCAAAAGAACCCTACTCAGGAACTCGCCTCTCTAACAAGGCAAGTTTACGTTGTGCTCGCGTAATTGGATTGCAGTATATACCAGCAATTTTTAAACCAAATATAAAAGCGGTTGTTTTAGATTTAGATAATACATTATATCGTGGAATTTTGGGTGAAGACGGTATTAGCGCTTTGGAACCCAATATAGAATTACAAAAAGCAGTCAAACAATTACATCAAAACGGTATATTTCTCTGTATAGCTTCTAAAAATGAAGAAGCTGATGTTGTTGAATTATTCAAGCAACGGACTGATTTTGCCCTTAGAATAGATGATTTTACCGCAATAAGAGTAAATTGGAATTCAAAATATGACAATATAAAAAGTTTAGCAGATGAGCTTAATATTGGTTGTGATGCCATGCTTTTTATTGATGATAATCCTGCTGAAATAGAAAATACTAGAGGATTAGGTCTCAAAACAATATTAGCTAATGATCCAAATCGTACAGTTCAAACACTGAAATATTTTCCTGGTTTATTAAAATTGAAAAAATCAAAGGAAGATAATATTAGGGATAAAGATATTCGGGCCAATAAAGAAAGAAGTATCATGGCAAATACTTTGTCACCAAAAGAGTATTTTAAAAAATTAGGAATAAAACTTCATTTTTCTATAAACGATCTTAATCAAATAGTACGATGTTCTGAGCTTTTAGGAAAGACTAATCAATTTATTTTGAATTATAAAAGATATAGCGAGTTGGATTTAATAAATATTATTAAAAATAAGGGATGTTTAATAACTGCAGCTATGTCTGATAATTTATCAGATAGTGGTATTATTGCTGTATTGGTTTTATCGAAAGATTCTAAAGAATCAGTGTTAAATTTAAATGAGTTAACAGTTAGTTGTAGAGCTTTAGGCCGTCATTTAGAGTCGATAATGATTCCTTTTATGTTTAAATTAGGTATGAATAAATTAAATTCAATTGATAAAATTAGAATTAATTATCGACAAGGTGAACGTAATATTCCTGCATTAAATTGGTTAAAAGAATTTTCTCAAAAGGAAATAGAACAATATGGCAATATTATTTGTTCTATTCCAAATGAAATCGTTACTGAAGGAATTTCTATTGAGGTTAGTGATAATGGTTGATTTAGCCGAGTTAAATTTAAAATTTCATCATATTGGAGTTGCAACTCGAAATATTGAGAAAGAAATGAGCTATTATAAAATGCTAGGCTACAAGGAATCATCAGATTACTTTAGCGATCCTATACAAGGGATTAAAGGGATATTCATTGAAGCTGAAGGGCAGCCACCGCTGGAGTTATTAGAAAATTTAACTGATAAAGGTCCATTAACATCATGTTTGGAAAAAGGTATTAAGTTTTACCATTTTGCTTATGAGACAAACAATATTGAAGAAGCAGTTAATTCTTTGTTGACTACAAATAAGGCTATGGTTGTAGTTCCAATAACCAATGCGACCTATTTTGATAAAATTTGTTTTTTAATGTTAAAAAATATGATGATGGTTGAATTAGTGCAGGTTAACAAAGAAAGGTAAATTTAATATGGCTAAATCCAGTTTTTTTAATGCTAAAATAAAAGGAATGTCAATAACATTAGGTGAAAATAAATGTAATATTGAGGACGAACCATTTTATTATAACAATGATGAAGCGTTTCTAGGGCGACTAAAAAAAACAGTAGGTTTTGGAACCCGTTATGTGGCTTCGAAAGGAACAACTACCTGTGATTTGTGTTTGGATGCAGCTAAAAGGTTGCTTAATGAAACTAATACATCTGTGAATGATATTGATGCCATCATTTTTATTACCCAAACTCCAGATTATTATATGCCCGGTAATGCTCATATAATTCATGAAAAATTAAATTTTCCTAAAGAAACTTCCGCATTAGATGTTGAATTAGGTTGCTCTGGATTTGTATATGGTCTTTGGTTATCTTATATGATGGTTTCAGCTGGTCTAAATAAAGTATTACTATTAACTGGTGATACGCTAAGTAAATCAGCAAATCCAAAAGATAGAACGGAGTACCCTCTATTTTGTGATGCTGGGGCTGCTACAATCATAGAAAAATCCAAAAATAGTTCACCATCCTATTTTATCCTCAAGTCTGACGGTTCTGGTGTTAATCATATGCTACAACCAGCTGGCGCTTATAGACAACCATCTTCAGAAGAAACAAGAAAAGAGGTTGCTGACAAAGATGGAAATATAAGAAGCCAAGAAAATATTTATATGAATGGGTTTGAGATATTTAATTTTACTTTAACTGAACAACCCCCATTATTACAAGATATATTAAAATTATCTAATAAGAATAAAGATGAAATCGACTATTTCTTATTCCATCAAGGAAATAAATATATTGTTGATACAATCTCTAAATCAGCTTTATTACCTAAAGAAAAAGTACCAGTAATTTTCCCTGATTTCGGTAATCAAAATAGTGCAGCTATCCCCGGAACAATTTGCGCAACTTTGTCAGATAAGATCCGTTCTCCAATTAATGTTGTAATTCAAGGTTTTGGTATTGGTTTATCATGGGGTGCCTGTCAGTTAATACTTGATGATATAACTATTTTACCCCCTCAAGTATATTGCGGAGATAACGATGAGTAATGTTTGTTTAAAACATAGCTGTATCAAAGGTATTACTACTGTTGTACCAGAAAATATTATTAATATTGAAGATGAAATAAATTATTTTGATAATAATCCTAAAAAACTTCAACGAGCAAAAAAAATGATAGGTTTTGGAACTCGTCATGTTGTTAGGGACGGTACTACAGTAATTGATTTATGTGAAGTAGCTGCTAATAATTTAATACGAGATATGAATATTGCTAGGGATGATATCGACGCATTAATATTGGTTTGTCAAAGTCCTGATTATTTATTACCTGCTTCATCATGTATCTTACACGGTAGACTTGGGTTAAATTCAAATTGTGCAACTTTTGATGTCGGATTAGGGTGTTCAGGATATGTTTATGGATTATGGATGGCTCATTCTTTAATTGCTAGTGGGTCGGCTGAAAAAGTATTATTATTGGCAGGAGATGCCCCAAGTGTTCATTCCAATATCGCAAATCGAAAATGTAATCCTTTATTTGGTGATGCAGCTTCGGCAACTTACATTACTTATACGCCTGAAGACAATCCTGCATATTTCTCAATTGGTACCGATGGAAAAGGGTGGGATAGAATTATTGTTCCAGCTGGAGGAAGAAAACTGCCGATAAAAGAAGATATAGTAAATATAACGGCAAAAGATTCGGCTGGTAATATATGGTTTGTTGGTGATGAAATATTACATGGTATGGACGTATTCAATTTTACCATGGATGTTGCACCTAAAAATATAAATCAAGTATTAGAGTTTTCTGATACCAATTCATCAGAAATAGATTATTTTGTAATTCATCAAGCCAATAAACAGATCGTTGAAAATGTTGCAAGAATTGCTAAAATACCATTAGATAAAACATCTTCAGAAACTTTTTCTAAATACGGTAATAATTCGACTAATTCTGTTGCAACAGTTATTTGTGATCAATTGTATAATAAAAATGTAGATAAAATACTAATTTCGGCTTTTGGAGTAGGATTATCATGGGGAGCTTCTATTGTAAATATTAAAAATATTCATAATGGAGGTATTTCTTTAATGAAAAATCCAACTGAAAGTCATACACGTGTGGAACAAATTTTATATTGGGCTAAACAATTTCAAGAGGGATAAAAGTTATGACTAGAGAAGAATTTTTAGAGAAATTTCAAGACATTTTACAAACAGAAGATGAATTATCCTTTGGTATGAGTTTAGATGATATAGAAGAGTGGGATTCTCTAGCTAAATTAGCAACGGTAGCTTTTCTTGATCAAAATTTTAATGTGAAAGTTGTTTTTGATGATTTTCAAAATTTGAAAACAATAGATGATGTAGCTAAAAAGGCAGGTATTTAGTCTATGATTTCTTTCTCAAAAGAACAAATATTTATTGTGACTGGTGCTAGTTCTGGTATTGGAGAAGGTATTGCTCTTCTAATTAATTCATTAGGCGCTACAGTTATAGCTATAGGAAGAAATCAAGAAAGATTATTATCATTGAAGTCTAAATCAAAAAATCCAGATTCTTTATTTTTAGAACAAAAAGATTTAACCGAGAATATTAGTGAGCTACCGAACTATATTAGAACTCTTAAAGATAAATATGGTAAGTTTACTGGTCTTGTTTGTAGTGCAGGGATGGATATGCCTTCACCATTAGTTGCATTAGATCTTAACAATGGTAAATCATTATTTAATATTAATTATTTTGCTCCTATTTTTCTAGCAAAAGGATTTGTTGATAAAAGAGTCAATATTGGATTAGGCGCCAGTATCGTATTTATCGCTTCTACGGCTGGAGTTTACCCAGAGAAAGGACAAACATATTATGCAGCTTCGAAAGCAGCATTAATTGCAGGTGCAAAATCAATCAGCAAAGAAATTTCACATCGAGGTTTACGTTGTAATTGTATATCCCCAGCTTTTGTTGACACACCTATGTATCAGAAAAACAAGGAGTCAATAGGGACTAATTTATCAAATTATGCATTAGGTATTGGAAAACCATCTGATTTAGCTGATATGACCGTTTTTTTATTATCGAACAAAGCGCGTTGGATTACAGGACAAAACTATATTTTAGATGGGGGATGTTTTGGCTAAGCACAAAAAAGTAGAACTTATTATAGGAAAACATGTAGATCTACGTGAAGTTGAGCTTTCAGATGCCGAATTTATTTTGTCTTTGAGAACAGATGAATTGAAATCAAAATTTTTGCATAAAACAGAAAATGATTTACAAAAACAAATAGAATATCTTAAAAATTATAAAACATTGGATAATGAGTATTATTTTATTATAGAAAATAAGAAAGGAAATCCATTAGGAACGGTTAGACTTTATAATTTAAAAGAAAATCAATGTACCGGCGGCAGTTGGATAATGAAAAGCGGTTCTACAGTTCAAGAAGTAATAGAAGGTGATTTATTGTTACAACATTTTGTTTTTAATATTCTTAATTTAGAAAATAACTATTTTGATGTTAGAAAAGGTAACAATAAAGTTATCAAATTTCATAAAATGAAAGGTGCCAAAGAAATAAATCAAGATGAAAAGAATTTTTACTTTGTATTAAATAAAAGGGATTTTGAAAAATCTAAAGACTTTTTCTCTAATCTTCTATAAATTAAAACATTAAAATTCTCTTATTATTAATATATATTTATATCTATATCTTTAGGATTAGTTTATATGAAAAAAAAAGAGTATCCCTTAATTTCTGTAATTATATCAGCTTATAATCATGAAAAATATATCAAAGAAACAATTGACTCAATAATTAATCAAACTTATCCTAATTTAGAATTAATTGTGATAGATGATGGTTCTACAGATCAAACTTATAATAACTTATTAAAACTAAAAAAAACATGTGATAAACGATTCCTCAGAACTGTTTTTAAAACTCAAGAAAATAAGGGCGTTGCATATAATTCTAAACAACTAATATCGATCGCTAATGGCGAATATGTTTATATGATAGGTTCTGATGATGTTGCAAAACCACATGCAATTAGTTTTTTATATGAATTCTTATCTAAAAATAAAGATTATGGTTTAGCATCGGGTGATAATGAACTTATTGATTCGAATTCAAACAAAATTTACTGGGACTATAATAGAAATATTATTTATGATAAAGAACAAGCTATTTATTCTACGCTTCAAACATTTTGGGTTGATGAAATATACCGAGTATGGCCCCATTTAATAGGAAAAATGCCACCTGAATTAGAATCATCAGGAGATGTTTCATATGAGTGGTTTTGGTATAACAATGTTGTTGCCAATGGATATTTAGTTCGTAAAAGTGTTCTTAACTTAATAAAACCTCATACTGTAAATGTTCCGATTGAAGATATTTTCCTTCATTTTCAAATTACGAAATATTCAAAAGAAAAAGTATTTCCAGATATTTTAGCATCATATCGGTGGCATCAGAAAAATACTGTAGGATCAATAAAACACGATATTGGTTGTATTGCAACTCGAATGTATGAATTGTATCTAATTGAGGAATACTATCCTGAGATAAATAATAAATATAATCTAACACAAAGCCCAATGTATTGTTACTGGTTGGAAAGATGGAATATAGTTAAAAAATCTAAATTATGGGATGAAAAATACTATTGCAGAAAATATCCGGAAATCATTGAGGAGGGGTGGATACCGTTGGTTCATTATGTAAGCTTTGGTTCTCATGAAAATTATTACCCATCAGCTTTTTTCGAAAAATTTCCAAATTTTCTAAATTTTGAATTAACCCATTTTAATTTATCAAAAGGCCGGAGATTAAAATTAAAAATCTATTACAGGTTATGGAAATTTTTGGATGTAAGATATAGTAATATTGAAAGTAAACAAAAAAGTTCTTATTTGGAACTTTGGGCTAATAAAGTTTATAAAATTGTTTCATATAAATTAAGAAAAAGTCATACTCCAATTCCAAAAAGTAAATCATTATTTGGTATTAAGGAACGCATGAAAAATATTTTCTACTGTATAATGATTATAATTGGACAATTACCATTTTTTGATATGGTTATTAATAAAAATAGAAAGAATAAATATATCTCAAAGGTATATGAAAATAATAATTTATAAAGGTTTTTATTATGATACATTTTCTAAATTTACAAAAGATAAATAATTTTTACAATGAAGAAATTTTAAAACGGATAAATACTATTTTTGAAAAAGGTTGGTATTTACAAGGCGATGAAAATCATATTTTTAATGAAGCATTTGCTACTTATTGTGGAGTGAAATATGCTGTTGGTGTAGCAAATGGTTTAGATGCACTTAATTTAATAATTAAAGCATACGGTTTTGGTTCAGATGATGAAATTATTGTTCCTGCTAATACTTATATAGCATCAACACTAGCCATCTCAGCAAATGGCTGTAAACCTGTGTTGGTTGAACCCGATCTTAATACATATAATATTAATCCAGATTTAATTGAACAAGCAATAACACCTAAAACAAAAGCTATTATGGTTGTTCATTTGTATGGTCAAGCTGTTGAAATGGAAAAAATCTGGAAATTAGCTGAAAAATATAATTTAAAAATAATTGAAGACTCTGCTCAAGCTCATGGTGCTATGTATAAAGGACGTAGGGTTGGTAATTTAGGTGATGCTAGTGGTTTTTCTTTTTATCCTGGAAAGAATCTAGGTTGCTTAGGTGATGGTGGCGCAGTAACTACAAATGATGAAGAATTATATTTGAAGATTAAGGCTATTGCTAATTATGGGTCTAATAAAAAATATGTCAATCTTTATAAAGGAGTTAATTCTAGATTAGATGAGCTACAAGCAGCAGTCATCAATGTTAAATTACCTCATTTAGACGAAGATAACAATAAGCGTCGTAAAATTGCTAATTATTATATTGAAAACATAAATAACCCATTAATTATTTTACCAAAATTGTTGCATGAGGATATGCATGTATGGCATCTGTTTGTCATAAGAACTGAAAACAGGGATGAGCTACAAAACTATTTAAAATCAAATGGAATACAAACAATTATTCATTATCCAATTCCAATACATAAGCAAGAAGCATATAAAGAATGGAATCATTTAAATTATCCAATTACTGAGAAAATACATAAAGAAGTTTTATCTTTACCTATTAGTCCAGTAATGACGGAGGTAGAAGTACTTAGAGTTGTTGATGTTATAAATGAATACAAATAAATTACCGTTAGTTTCTGTGATTATATCAGCATATAATCACGAAAATTATATCCAAGATACTATTAAATCGATTATTAGCCAAACATATGAAAAAATTGAACTAATAATTATTGATGACGGTTCTATTGATTCAACTTTTGAAAAAATTCTTGAGATGGAAAATATTTGTAAGGAACGTTTTACAAATATCATCTTTCAAAAACAACAGAACCAAGGTATTGGGGCGACTTCTAATAAGTTAATCAATTTGTCCCAAGGTAAATATATATTTTGTATAGCTTCGGATGATTTAGCTAAATCTGAAGCGATATATGAAGAAGTGTCATTTTTAGAAAAACATAGTGACTATGCATTGGTAGTTGGGGATAATGAAATTATTGATCAAAATAATATAGTTTGTTATTGGGATAAAGAAAGAAATATAATTTATGATAAGAACCTTGCCAATTACCAAACATTTGCGGATTTTCTGAAAATTAAAAAATTAGGCAATAATTTTGGAAGATATTTATACTTATATAGAGGAAATCATATACCAAATGGTTATTTAGTAAGAAAGTCTATATATGATAAGGCTGGCCTATATAATGTGAATGCGCCATTGGAAGATTGGTTCATGAATCTTCAAATTTCTAAATATAGTAAGTTTAAATATTTAGATAAAGTTCTTTTTTCTTACAGATGGCATCCCCAAAATACTATAAAACAAAATAAAAAAATTAATGATATGTTTAAGCTGACCTTACAATATGAAAATATTTTGCTCAGTAATATTGATTTTAAAGATTATGATAAAGATCTATTCAATTGTTTTATGTTTGGTAAATTAACTAAAAGATTTATTATTATTCCTAATATTTTTGAATTACGTAGATACAGAAAAAACAGTGTGAAAATGTCAGTTTTACATTTTTGGGGTATTGATTTTATTCTTAATAAAAAGTTTCTTCAAATTGGATAAACATATGTTTGCAGTTGGTTGCGATGTTGAAAAAATTGATAGGTTTAATGATAAAGTTTCAAATTTCTCTTTTTTGAACAAAATTTTTACAAAAATAGAGTTAAATTATTGTTTATCTAAATCTTATCCCGCACAGCATCTTGCAGTAAGATTTTGTGCAAAAGAATCAATTATTAAAGCACTTTATAATTTAAATATTATTGATGTATTGGTTAATGAAATTGAAATTGAAAACGATAAAGCAAAAAATCATCCTATAGCAAGAATATTAAATAATAAATATGATTATCTAAATATTCGAATTAGTTTGTCTCATGATAGAGATACTGCTATGGCTGTTGCTATCATTTATACCAATTAATTTTTGAATAAATTTATTGTATACATTAGGAAAATAACACATGAAATTTATTGTTACTGGAGGTGCAGGTTTTATTGGTTCCGCGGTCGTTAGACTGATTATCAATAATACTGATGACGAAGTTTTGGTTATAGATAAATTAACATATGCTGGTAATTTAGAATCATTATCCGAAGTTTCTGACAAAGGAAGATTTCATTTTAAACAAATTGATATTTGCGATCGAAAATCTATCGATATGATAATTAATGATTTCCGTCCTGATATTATTATGCATCTAGCAGCAGAAAGTCATGTAGATCGTTCAATTGATAATCCTTCAACTTTTATTGAAACTAATATAATTGGTACCTATACACTTTTAGAAGCAGCATTAGCGTATTGGAAATCATTGGATATAGTTAAAAAAGAAAGCTTCCGTTTTCATCATATTTCAACTGATGAAGTCTATGGTGATTTACATGGGACAACAGATTTATTTACTGAAAAAACGCCTTATTCACCAAGTAGTCCTTATTCTGCTTCAAAAGCATCAAGTGATCACCTTGTTCGAGCTTGGCATAGGACTTTTGAGCTACCAATAGTTATTACTAATTGTTCAAATAATTATGGACCTTATCACTTCCCAGAAAAATTAATTCCATTAATGATCTTAAATGCATTAGAAGGGAAACCTTTGCCTGTTTATGGTAATGGTCAACAAATCAGAGATTGGCTATATGTCGAGGATCATGCTAGAGCTCTTTATTTAGTTGCGACTCAAGCCAAAGTTGGAGGAAATTATAATATCGGTGGTTACAATGAGCAAAAAAATATTGATGTTGTAAATCTAATATGTGATCTACTTGAAGAATTGGTTCCTAATAAACCGAATGGTGTTATTAATTATAAAGATTTAATTTGTTTTGTTACTGATAGACCAGGGCATGATCAACGTTATGCTATTGATTCTTCAAAATTATACCATGATTTAGGTTGGAAACCACAGGAAACATTTGAGAGTGGTATGCGTAAAACAGTAGAATGGTATTTAAAAAATAGTGAGTGGTGCAATCATATAAAAGATGGTTCATACGCTAGACCAAGGCATGGTATTTTTAAAAAATAGGGTAAATTATGAAAGGTATTGTATTAGCAGGTGGCTCAGGGACTCGTCTTTATCCTATAACAAGGGGGATATCAAAGCAATTATTACCAATATATGATAAACCTATGATATATTATCCTTTATCTGTGCTTATGTTAGCTGGAATTCGTGATATTTTGGTCATTACTACACCAGATGATCTACCAATGTTTAAACGGTTATTAGGTGATGGTAGTAGATTTGGTATTAAACTTAGTTATGCCCAACAGTCAAAACCAGAAGGATTGGCACAAGCTTTTATCATTGGTGAAGAATTTATTCAAAATCAGCGATCTGCTCTAATTTTAGGTGATAATCTTTTTTTTGGCGAAAGCTTTGGTAGGAAGTTAGGAAAAGTTGTATCTCATAAAGACGGTGCTACAATTTTTGGCTATCAGGTAGTTGATCCAGAACGTTTTGGTGTTGTAGATTTCGATGAAAATTTTAAAGCATTATCAATTGAAGAAAAACCAATCAAACCAAAATCGAATTGGGCTGTAACTGGACTCTATTTTTATGATGAAAACGTAGTTGAGATGGCAAAACAAGTTAATCCTTCAAGCCGTGGAGAATTAGAAATAACAACACTTAATCAAATGTATTTAGATTCTGGTTTATTGAATGTAGAGATACTTGGTAGAGGATTTGCTTGGCTAGATACTGGAACACACGATAGTTTGCTTGAAGCATCATCGTTTGTTCAAATTATTGAAAAAAGGCAAGGATTAAAAGTTGCTTGCTTAGAAGAAATTGCCTTTAGAAATGGTTGGTTGAGTGTAGAACAGATAAGAAAAGAAGCAATAGATTCGAAAAAAACATTATATGGCCAATATCTATATCAACTTGTTGAAAAGATTTAATTATGCAGATTTTTGAAACTAAAATTAACGGAATCAAAGTTATTCATCCTAAAGTAATAAATGATAATAGAGGTTATTTTTTTGAAACCTTTCAAAAAGAACGCTATCAAAAATTGTTAGGTATAAATTATGAATTTGTTCAAGATAACTTTTCTCGTTCTTTTAAAAATGTACTTAGGGGAATGCACTTCCAAGTAGATTACCCGCAAGGTAAATTATTACGAGTTGTTCAAGGTAAAGTTTTTGATGTGGCTATTGATATTCGTAAGGATTCTCCAACCTTCGGTCAATGGGTGGGGATGATTTTATCTGCAGAGAATAATAAGCAATTATGGGTTCCACCTGGATTTGCTCATGGTTTTTTAGTTTTATCGGATATTGCTGATTTTGAATATAAATGTACAAATTATTATGACTCAAAATCAGAAAGATGTTTGTTATGGAATGATCCTACAATAAACATTAGTTGGCCAATATCTAATCCAATATTATCCGCTAAAGATAAGTTAGGTAAATCTTTTGAGGAACTATTTTAAATAAATGAAAGTTTTACTAACTGGTTCAGAAGGTCAAGTAGGTCAATGTTTGAGAAATATATTTCCTTCAAGCTGGCGATTAATAGCAGTTAATCACCAACAATTGGATATCAGTAATTATTCAGCTGTTGATGATTTATTATCATTATATCAACCTGAGTTTATTGTAAACACCGCCGCATATACGGCGGTAGATAATGCAGAAGTTGAACAAGAATTAGCTTATAATGTTAATGTATTAGGCTCCAAAAATTTAGCAATCGCATCAAATAAATATCACCTAAGGCTTATTCACCTTTCAACCGATTATGTTTTTGATGGTACTAAAAATTCACCTTATTTAGAAACTGATTTAACTAATCCCATTAATGTATATGGTCAAACTAAACGTAATGGCGAATTAGCAATCCTTGAAACTGATCCTTCAGCAATAATAATTAGGACTTCATGGCTATTTAGTGAATATAACAATAATTTTGTTAAAACTATGCTAAAGTCAGCTTCCTCAAAAAAAAAATTATCGATAGTAGATGATCAATTTGGTAAACCTACCTATGCTGGTGACTTAGCAAAAACAATTGTCAAGTTATTGCGAAAAAACATTGATGGTGGAATATATCACTATTGTGGAAATGAACCCACAACATGGTATTTATTTGCTAAACAAATATTTGATATCGCTTTAAAACAGGGTACTATAACTGAAATGCCTAAAATTCTACCTATTCATACTAAAGATTTTGGTACTAAAGCATTAAGACCTTTATATTCAGTTTTATCTACTAAAAAAATAATTCAATATGGTATCAAAGATTCTGATTGGAAAAAAGAATTAGCAATATGTATTTCCAAAATTAAATAATTATAAGGTGTCATGATAATGACTGTTTACTTTTCGGAATGGAATGCTGACTATGAAAAATATATGGTTAACTCCCTAAAATCTGAATATGATGTAGTACTTTTTAATAAATTAATGAAACATTTTAGGAATATTAATTTTTCATTAGAAAAAAGAAATTTTCCTCGTCAATGGTTTATTAATCTTAATCGATATATAAAATTAAAAAACCTAAAAGCTGAAGATATTTTATTGTGTAGTGGCTTTGCTATATCAGGATTTATAGATTTAATTAAAGATGTGAATTGTCATCGAGTTTTAGTTTTAAGAGATACTATAGATGTTTTAAACAATAGTATGAAAAACAAAAAAAAATGGCTACGTCAAGATGAAGATTATATAACTAAAATTACTCCTCATTTCGATAAAATATATAGTTTTGATTTCGATGATTGTAGAAAATATAATTTTACCTATTTGAACCAGTTTTTGCCTTTTACTTTTTCTGAAATGAAAAAGATTAGAATCGAATTAGATAATAAAAATCTTTCAAAAAACTGTTTTTTTATTGGCGAATATTTGGAACATCGAGTTGAAATAATTAATAAATTAGCACCTAGATTGCAAGATGATAATTATAAAATTGATTTTAATTTGATTAATTATGACATAGTTAAAGATATATCATCGACTTTGAAAGAATCAAACTTTTATAAGTTAGGGAAAAAAATTAGTTATTTTGAAAATATAGAAAAAGTAAAAGAAAGTGATGTTATTCTGGAAATAGGACAAATAGGTCAAACAGGAATAACATTAAGAGCTATAGAAGCGATCTTATTTAATAAAAAATTAATAACTACTAACAAATCTATTAGAGAATATAATTTTTACAATCCAGAACAGATTTTTATTCTTGAAGATGAAAATTATATGAATATTTCAGTATTTTTACAGACAACGTTTTCACCTATTTCCTTAGACATTTTATATCAATACAGTGCTGATGCAATGTTAACTAAAATTATTAATGATATTCATATAATATAGAAAAAATTATCAGCTTTTAGTTATTTTTTTTAGATAATATAGGATATTGCAAATTATTCCAGAAAAATATTTTTTCTGATGCATTTTATGTTTTGAGCAATATCTCATTTGATTAGCATTCGTAGCTGATAGTAATGGTATTGATTTTAAGGGAGATCGTTCTTTAACGGTTATAAAATATTGTGAGCATTTATAATCTTTCGCCCATGTATGCCAAGGTTTAGTTGGTCCGATATAATGGATTAATATTGTTTGATCTAAAATGGGAGAATAAATTTTATTTTTAGTCTTATATTTTAGTTCATAATTAATACTAACTTGTTGATTATATTTACTATCAAGATATTTAACTTTTTTTAATAATAGTAAATTTAAAACATCCTGATCAAGGTGAGTCAGTTTTTTTGATTTATTAATATCAGATAGCATTTTCAATGCTTGGCTATTTATATTTAATTCATTCCATTTATTTAAATTAATTAGTAAAAATCCTGCATTAAAATAACCTTTAGATAAATTGGGTTCATTTAGCCGAATTGCACATTTATTCCACCATATAGCATCTTTGTCTTTTACTACATAAGCAATATTGTCATCAAATTGCAATGAAAATAATTCTTCTAAGGAGCCTTTACATATAATATCTGCATCAATATATAGAATTTTATCAATTTTTTGATAAAAATAATTAGCTACTATAAATCGAAAATAAGTCGCTATAGTCCAAATTTTTGTAGTTGGTAGTTCAGCAAAAGTATCATCATCTACTAAATAAATTGTTATGTTCACGTTAAATTGTTTATTTAATAATTTCATGATCCTTTCGAATTCAGATGATAAACTGTTAGTGAATACATGAAATGAAAAATTAAATTTAGAGTTAAATAATAAAATCGAGGAAATGGAAACTGCACAGCCTAGAAAAAAATTACGATCAATTCCATATGCTATATTTAATGTATCAGTATTATTATTGCTGTTTGAAAAAAATTCTATTTTTTTTTTAATAATCTTGTTAGCATTAAAATACATTGATTATTTCCTATCCTTAAAAATCTACAAATAAAGTAATTGATTTAGAATATACTTACAATTGATGTAAAATTTCAATATAAACTAATAATTAGATAGACTATAAGCAAAAATGGAGTTTATTTCTAATTATTATATAGGTAATACAAATTAGTGCTACTACTAGTTGAAAAAGAATTGTAATAATATTTAAACTAAAGTGTCATAATGTATAGTATAATGGAAACAAAATAAATTTTTTTAATCCTTATGCTAAATAAATATAACTCATTAAATACTATTAAACAATTGTGGCCATTTATTTATCCACATAAAAAAGCTCTAATTGTTGCTATTATAGCACTTTTGGTAAATGCTGCGACTGATGCAACTTTAATTTCATTAACAAAACCATTGTTAGATAACGGTTTGATGGATAAGAACTATGAACTTTTAATTCTTTTTTCAATTGGTATTATTGGTTTGATGACTTTACGCGGATTATCTAATTATTGTTCAACTTATTGCCTTTCATGGCTTTCTGGTAAAGTTGTAAATAAATTTCGACAATTAATTTTTAATCACTTATTAAAAAGTTCTATAAGTTTTCTTAATAAAAATACTATAGGAGAACTGGTAACTATTATAACCTATAATACTCAATTGTTATCTAAAGCATCATCTGATGCCCTCATTATATTGGTGAGAGAAATTACATATGCTATTGGTTTAAGTATTGTAATGTTTTATGGAAATTGGAAATTAGCGCTAGTTTTACTTTTTCTTGTACCGTTGGTTATCTTTATTGCCCAGTTTATAGCGAAAAAGTTTAGACAGACTCTTATCTTTATGCAGAAAGGAGTTGGAGACATTGGTATTGCTGCTGATGAAATGATCAAGGGACATAAAGAAATATTAATTTTTAATGCCCAAAATTATGAAAAAAATAACTTTTACTCGATTAATAAATCTTTTAGAAGAAGTATTTTAAAGATTGTTTTAGTATCAGGTTTATCATCTCCAATTATTCAATTAGTTACAACTATAGCTTTAGGTTTTATATTATATTTAGTTGCAAATCAAGCCTTAGATATTACCCCAGGCTCGTTTACAGTTGTTTTTTCTGCAATGGTTGCTTTTATGCGTCCATTAAAAGAATTAACTAGTGTTCATCTTGAATTACAAAAGGGGGCTGTTGCTTGTGAATCATTATTTAATCTTTTAGAATCAAAGATCGAAGAGGATAGAGGAATAATTGAATTAACAAGCGTTGAAGAAGGCATTGATTTTAAAAAAGTTACATATACATATCCAGAAAATACGGTACCATCATTAAAAAATATTAGTTTCAAGGTTAAAAGGGGAGAAACTATAGCTTTAGTCGGTCGCTCTGGTGCTGGAAAAACAACTATAGCAAATCTAATACCACGATTTTATGATATTGTTGACGGTGAGATATTAATCGATTCAATTAATATAAAAGAATATACGCTAAGATCATTACGTAATCAAATTGGATATGTATCTCAACAGGTTCATTTATTTAGTGGAACAATTGCTGATAATATTGCATATGGTGCTAAAAATAGGTATACCAGAGAAGATATTATAGAGGCAGCTAAGCAGGCTAATGCCATGGAATTTATAAATAAATTAGAAAATGGAATTGATACTGAAATTGGTGATAATGGAATTTTATTGTCTGGAGGACAGCGCCAACGAATAGCAATTGCAAGGGTATTACTCCGTAATAACTCAATTTTAATTTTGGATGAAGCCACCTCTGCTCTGGATAATGAGTCAGAAAGATTTGTGCAACAAGCAATTGAAAATTTAAGGAAGAATCGTACCTCTATTATTATTGCCCATAGACTATCTACCATTGAACAAGCTGACCGAATTTTGGTTATTGATCACGGAGGACTTGTAGAGGAAGGGACTCACCAAACTTTATTATCCAAAAATGGTATTTATGCCTCAATGTATCATTTACAATTTAACTCTTAATCAAAATTATATTATGAAAAAAAATAGCACAACTATTAATAACGATATCGATCGAGATTTTTCTACGTTATATACATTTTCTAAGTTATGGCCATATATAGCTAAAAATAAATTGTTGCTTTTTTTTGCAATAATATTATTAATTACTAGTGCATTTGCTGATACTTCACTTATAGCGATATTACAACCTTTGCTTGATAAAGGCTTTGTCGAAAATGATCAGAATTTTTTATTTATGGCGCCAATATATATTTTCGGCTTAGTTTTACTTCGTGGCGTCGCTAATTACGCGTATTCTTTTTTTCTTTCCCTAATTTCAACTAAGGTTGTACTTAAAATACGCCAAAGACTTTTTAACCATTTTGTTGATTCTCCTGTAAGTTTTTATGATAAAAATTCAGCTGGACGATTATTATCCCGTATAACATATGATACAGAGCAAGTAGCATCCTCGTCTTCAGATGCTTTGATTACTATTGTTCGAGAATCTGCATTCATTTTTGGATTATTTTATACAATGTTTAGCAATAGTTGGCAACTATCATTATCTCTGATTTTTATTACCCCTATTGTAATTGGTCTAATTACCTTTGTGTCAATAAAGTTTCGAAAAATGGCAAAAAACATGCAAAACTCAATGGGTAATGTCACTATGTCTGTTGAACAAATGTTAAAAGGTCATAGAGAAATTCTTCTTTTTGGTGCTCAAGATGAGGAATCAAATAACTTCGAAAAGGTTAGTAATAAATTTCGTAGAGATACTATGCGCCTAGTATCTATTTCCGCTCTATCTACACCAATTATTCAGCTTATTATTTCATTTGCGATTGCTTTTGTTTTGTTAATGGCTAGTGACCCGGAATTGAATATTACACCGGGACAATTTATTGTTGTGTTTTCTTCACTTGTTGCTTTAATGCAACCGATCAAAAGTTTAACCAATGTTAACGCTGAATTTCAAAAAGGGATGGCTGCATGTCAGACTTTATTTTCAATATTTGAACAACCCATTGAAAAAGACAGTGGTGATATTACTATTGAACGTGTGAAAGGTAATGTTGAATTTAAAAATGTTTCTTTTACATATGAAACAAGACAAGAGCCAGCATTAAAAAATATTAATTTTAAAGTAGAGCATGGTAAAACTGTTGCTTTAGTTGGGCGTTCAGGCTCCGGGAAGACCACAATAGCAAGTTTAATTACTCGCTTTTATGATATTGAAGATGGCCAAATTCTAATTGATAATTTAAATATCCAAGATTTCACATTATATAGTTTACGAAACCAAATTGGTTTAGTTTCTCAAAATGTTCATTTATTTAATGATACCATAGCAAATAATATTATTTACGGACGAATGGGGGAATATTCACAAAGTCAGATTGAAGAAGCAGCAAAAAAAGCTTATGCCTATGATTTTATAACAGGACTTGAAAAAGGTTTTGATACTATAGTCGGAGAAAATGGTACACGATTATCTGGAGGCCAACGTCAACGTATTGCCATTGCTAGGGCTTTATTACGCAATACTCCAATTTTAATTTTAGATGAAGCTACATCAGCATTGGATTCGGAATCAGAAAATGCGATACAGAAAGCATTGGATGAATTACAAAAAGGTCGCACATCAATTGTTATTGCACATAGATTATCTACAATTGAAAAAGCTGATAAAATTATAGTTATCGATAGCGGTGAAATTATTGAACAAGGAAACCATCAAGAATTATTATCGCAAAATGGTTTATATGCAAAACTTTACGAAAGTAAATTAAATTAGGTGATTAATTTGCTCAATTTAATTTATATATATATAAATGATAACAATTAAAATTTAAATAGACTTTTATAAATGGTTTCACCAAAAGTCTATTTAGTTTGGAACTTATTGATACTTTTTAATAAAACTCTGATATTCATAAGGTTGTCCATCTACAGATAATATTAAATCATTCATTATTAATGAATGATCAATATTTACTGAATAACCCAGTAGTTTACTAAATAAATAGACAATATTTGAGGTATTTACCATTTTTTCATTATTTCTGTAATTTTCTATCTCATTACAAGGAAAATCATCGTATGTTGAATATATCATTAGCGGTACTTCAAATTGGTTACTAAAACTTTCTGATTTTCTTAATAACCCATGCCCTAAATCAACAATTTCACCATGATCAGGTGTATAAATTAAAATGAAATTATCCAGATTCACTTTTAAAGTATTATAAATTTTTTCTATCACTCTATCTGTATGATGTATCGTTAAATCGTAATTATCTACATTAGGTAGATCTTGTAAATCTAACTGATCGTAACCAAGATTATAAGGTTTATGGCTTCCAGCTAAATGAAGAACAATGAAATTATTTTCATTTTTTTGAAAGTTAGTTTCAATTAACTTCTCTGGTAGTTCAAGATCATCTTCTAAATTTTCGATAAATGTATTGCTAAGTTTAGCAATTATTGAATATTTACTGCTATGAGGGCCTGATTCTCGAGTTTTTGAAATCCAAGATGTATGATATTTTTGTGTATTTGCCATTTCAATAATATTTTTTTCTTCTAATAAAGGCAATTCATTATTGGGTTTAGCAAATGACAATAACATTGGAATCGAATCTCTTGTTATTGAAGCTGGTGAATGTGCTTTTTCTATAACACAACTGTTTTTTTGTGAAAAAATTTTGCTCATATTTGGTGTTGTATTTTTTTCGTATCCATAAATACTATGTCGACCTCTGTATGCGGACTCACCAAGAATGAGAATAATATTTTTATATTTTCCATAACTAATTGAATTATTATCTATTATTGATTGATTATATTTTTCGTGTTCAATTACATTTGTGTATTTTTCTTTAAAACCAAAATAGGAAGCTAATAATATAGAAGTGTTTCCAATTACGATAGGATATTTCATCCGAATTGATTTATTCATCGAAAAGAAAGGATCTATTTGAAAATCTCTTACATGACGTTTATCTGATATATAATAGTAGAACGTATTTTTGAATAAGAAGAAGCAACAAATAAAAATCGAAGTCCAATATAAAAATTTATTATTTAAATTTAATTGAATTTTATTATAGATATTAAAAGTAAATATTATTGAAAATAGTATCGCTGGAATTATGATCGGAAAGATTTCTTGTTGAAGCATTGTAACACTTTGCTCGGAGTCATTTTCCAAGGCTGATTTTAGAAGCGATTCCGAAATGTATCCATATTTAATACTGAAAAATAATTCAATACCTAAAATAAAGTTGAACACAAGAAATATAGAATTTCTTATCCAACTATATTTTTGGGGAATGAGTAGAAAAAACAAATATATAAGAAAAGTATAGTTAAAATTTTTTAGATTTTGAATGTTTATGATGTAAAAACTTATCAAAATAACTAAAAAATAAAAAATGATGAGCAGTTTTTGATTTTTATGATTAAAAAAATCTATTTTTTTTAAGTGATTGAACATTAAATCCCTTACAAATTTTTAAAAAGTTATTTTATTTACATAATTTTATTAAATAAGTTATGTAATATTTAATTGATTGAATTATTTTTCCTCTTTTTAAGAATTGCTTTGCGTATATCCTATAATCTACAGAACGCATTTTATTTTTATAGGATTTTAATGATTGAGTGGACCAAGGAGTAAAATGTTTATAAAAACAATAAATATTTTGGGCTATCCCAGTATGTTCTTGATACCATATTTTTCTTGCACCAGTAAAATGCACAAAATAAGGTAATGATTGTTTATTATGGAAAAAAGATTCTTTTTCTTGGTCATCCATCCAAGTAAATAAATAATTCCATTTTACATCAATAAAATTAATTTGTTTTTGCAAAACAATGTTTAATGCATCTTGATCTGGGTATATAAAATTATAATTTTGCGGAGATAATAATATTTGGTTAGCTTTATTTTCTGTATCAAATTTTTTCCAATTTTGAGTATTTATGTATAAAAAACCAGAGTTAAAATATTTTTCAGCAGCTAAACCTAAACGGTTTGTATTTTGTAACATATTATTTACGTCTAAAGAGTCGGCCGTTACAGCACAAACTACCGAATCAATATCGATATTCAAAATAGAAGATATATCACTGAAGCATAGTATATCTGCATCTAAATAAATAAACTTATCAACATAATCAGGTAATAATCTTGGTACAGATAAGCGGATATACATTGAGCGATTTATATGCTTTATCTTATCATTCTGAATTTCAGAATATTTATCTAACTCATCTGTCGGGATAGAATAAAGATTAATTAAAGGACTAATTTCCTTCAGCTTGTTTTTATCTTCTTCTGAAACATCATATAAAAAAACATGAAAATGAATATTATGATTTTTATTATTAAGTATGATTGAAGTAATAGATACACCAACATGTTCTAAATAATTCGGGTCAGTACAATATACAACATTAATAATACTATTATTCATTTCAAATACTCATTAATACATTATTCTAAAATATAACATAGCTATTTTGTTATTACAAAATAGTTATATAAAATTATGTTCATATTTAATTTTTTCATAAAAATTGATTATGTTACAATAAACCAAATTTCAAATTTTGGACATCAAGCTTTCATGTTAGCAGAAAATCTTTTTATTAGTAAGGTCACTACTTTATTTAGTCATACAATTGAATCACAAGAAACAGTGCATATTGCTTTTTGTTTTGATGATAATTATGCAATGCCAGCAGGTATTGCTATGTCATCAGTTATGATTAATAATTCCGATAAAAATTTGGTTTTTCATTTATTTGCCAACAGCGTATCTGATGAGAAAATACAAAAATTTCATCAATTAAGTGAAAAAAACACCACAATAATCTGTTATGAAGTTAGCGATGAGTTTTCTATAAATCCAGATACTTTAGTGTTACATGTTTCTGCGTCAACGTGCTTACGTTTTGTAGTGCCACAAATGTTAAATAAAATAACATCCAGAGTGTTATATTTAGATTGTGATATTCTTTGTACTAACAATCTGAATCATTTAATCAATACCGACTTATCCGATAAATATGCCGCTGTAGTGCCTGATGTAGAGAAAACTCAAGAAAAACAATGTTCAGCCTGTGATATTCCATATGGCGAATATTTTAATGCGGGTATGATTTATATCAATACTGATATGTGGGTAGATAATAATCTTACCGAAAAAGCTTTTGCAATGATAAATAGTGGTAAAGTTTACAAATTTGCCGATCAGGATGTTCTGAATATATTAATGCAAGGTAAAACTCAGTTTCTACCTAAGATATTTAATCAACTTACATCGCTTACAGTTGGTGGAAAGGAAGATAGCGTTTTAAGTGATGATACGGTTATAATTCATTACGTAACTGGCAATAAACCATGGTACCAATTATATTTAACCCCCCTTTATCAACGCTATATTGCTGCTTCACCATGGGCTAACCGAAAATTATTATTAGCTAACGAGAATGCGCCCTCAACTACTAGACGTTATGCAAAGTTGTTAGCTAGCAAGCATCAATATTTCAAAGCTTTTAAATATTATTTTTTATATTTAAAACACAAAGTATTTAAAAAGTAATTTATTATAACAAATAGAATAATGGTTTTAGTTGTATGGAAAATAATATGCACTATAGTGATAAATTTTTAAAAAATACATTAGTTTTAAATAAAAAAGCACAGATTACTGAAGGATATCATATTGCTTATTGTTTCGATGATAATTATGCAATGCCTGCTGGTTTATCTTTGATGTCTGTTATTGAAAATAATCCGAATATTGCCATTAATTTTCATTTATTTACTAATAATCTTTCTAAACAAAATTTATCTAAATTTGAAACATTAGCGAAACAACTTAATTGCACCATAACTTGTTATGAAATTGATAGTAATTTCTCAGTAAATTCCGATACATTAGTTTTAGGAATATCAATTGCAACATGTTTAAGATTTATTGTTCCTGAAGTTTTAGAAAAAATAACAAGCAAAGTTTTATATTTAGATTGTGATACCTTATGTGTGGGTAATTTAGAAGAGCTTTTCAATAAAGATTTAAATAATAAATTAGCAGCAGTAGTTGCAGATATGGAGTATATGCAAGATAGCCAAGGTAAAATGTATGATATTCCTTATGGTGAGTATTTTAATGCAGGCGTTATATATTTTAATACATTATTGTGGAATAAAAATAAATTAACAGAAAAAACATTTAAGTTGATTAATGACGGTAATGTATATACATTTGCAGATCAAGATGTTTTAAATATTGTTTTAAAAGAGAAAACATTATTATTATCTTCTGATTTTAATAATTTAACAGCTTTATCTGTTAATGGAAATGAAGATGCTAAAGTTGAAAAAAATACTAAAATAATTCACTATATAACTAAAAATAAACCATGGCATCAACCTTATAAAACTAATTTATTTAATCATTATTTTACTAACTCTCCTTGGAAAAGTATGTTATTACCTTTATATAACGATAACAAAACTTCTTCAATCCGTGCTTATGCAAAATTAATGTTTAGGCAAAAGAAATATCTAGCAGGAATAAAACATTATATTATTTATTTGAAAACTAAATTTAAAAAATAATATTAGGTTAATAATTTTGTTTCTTTCAAGCTTATTTAGTTAATAGATTAGAAAAATTTCAATCTATTTCTAATTAAGCTTTTTATTTATAGTTAAAGTTCATGTATATATTTTTGCCTTGGTTATTGGTATAGTATACCTCGTTGTCTTGATGGTTAATTATCCAATTTCATGACTATTGTTTCATGTCTATTTTAAGAGGACGTTATATTTTACTAACGTTAATTATTTCTTTAACAAATTTTCTAGAAGATATAAATAGGGCTTATCTTTTGATTAGGTGTATTTTAAGTGATTGATGATTTTGCAGAAAATGGTTTACTTGCGACAGCTATTGATGGTTTTGTTGCAAGATCGCCACAAAGACAGATGGCAAATAAAGTCACTAAAGCAATACAAGCGCAACAATCACTGGTAGTTGAAGCGGGAACCGGTACAGGTAAGACCTTTGCTTATTTAGTTCCTGCATTACGAAGTGAAAAGAAAGTCATTATTTCAACTGGCTCAAAAAATTTGCAAGAACAGTTGTATAGTAAAGATTTGCCGATTATCAAAAAAGCTTTGGACTATACCGGTAAAATTTCACTTCTTAAAGGTCGAGCCAACTATCTCTGTTTAGAACGTATGTATCATCAATACGCAGCTGCCGGTGATTTAGATAAGAATTTACGTACAGACCTTGTCCGTGTCAAAAATTGGTCAATTAAAACCAAAGACGGTGATATTAGTAAATGTACAACGGTAACCGAAGATAATCCAATTTGGCCAATTTTAACTAGTACTAATGATAATTGTTTAGGAAGTGAATGCGAGCACTATAATGATTGTTATGTGGTTAAAGCTCGTAAGCGAGCGTTAAATGCTGATATTGTTGTGGTCAATCATCATCTGTTTTTAGCGGATGTAGTGGTAAAAGATACAGGGTTTGGTGAATTGATTCCTAAAGCTGATGTGATGATATTCGATGAAGCTCATCAACTTCCAGACTTAGCATGCCATTATTTTGGGGAACAGTTAACCAGCCGACAACTTTTTGATTTAGCCAAAGAGATAAATTTAGCTTATCGAACCGAAGTCAAAGATATGTCTCAGTTACAGCAATGTGCTGATAAACTACAAAAATGTACCCAAGATTTACGATTATTAATAAATCAGCAAAATAATAAAGGCAATCTACGTTATTTATTTAATCAAGCTAAAATTAAACAAGAATTATCTTATTTATTTGATGCTCTTGATTTTTGCAAAGAAGTTCTTTTATTAGCAATAGGGCGCTCTACTACCTTAGATAATTGTTTTGATCGCGTTAACCAGTATCAACTATTGCTAAAGCGTCTAACAGAAACACATGTATCTGGTTTTAGTTATTGGTATGAAAGCTCATATAGTTCTTTTTTATTCGCATTAACACCATTGTCGGTTGCTGAAAAATTTGCAGAGTTATTAATCGAGCGCAAAGGGAGCTGGATCTTTACATCAGCAACCTTATCCGTTGATAATCAATTAGATTATTTCACCAAACGTTTGGGGTTAGCCAATTCTGACTCATTGATTTTAGAAAGTCCTTTCGACTATAACAACCAGACAATAATGTGTGTGCCGCGTTATATTCCATCACCAAATGAACAAGGTAATGCTGAAAAACTGGTTGATATTTTATTACCCGTTATTGAAGCTAACAAAGGTCGCTGTTTTTTCCTCTGTACTTCATATGCTATGATGAATGCCTTAGCGACACAGTTTCGAGAATTAACCAAACTACCTGTTTTAGTTCAAGGTGATACCAGTAAAGTAAAATTATTGGAACAGTTTATTCATAGTGGTAACGCTCTATTAATTGCAACTAGCAGTTTTTGGGAAGGAATAGATGTTAGAGGTGACATTCTTTCTTGTGTTATTATTGATAAATTACCTTTTACTTCACCTGATGAGCCTTTAATTAAAGCTCGAATGGAAGATTGCCAAATGCAAGGTGGTGATGCATTTAATGAGGTCCAATTACCTGAAGCTGTTATTACCTTAAAACAAGGAGTAGGGCGATTAATTCGCCATCACAATGATCGTGGAGCAATTATTATTTGCGATAATCGATTAGTCATGCGACCATATGGCGCAACATTTATTAATAGCTTACCACCTTCGCCAAGAACGCGAGATATAAATAAGGTCATCAATTTTTTATTATCTAACAGTGAATCGATAATCGATAATTTGGAAAACAAATGAGTACTATTTTAGCCATTGATACTTCAACAGAAGCTTGTTCAGTCGCATTATTTTATCAAAATGAAATCACTCATGATTTCATTATTTCAGAGCGAGATCACACCAAGAAAATCTTGCCTATGGTTGATAATATTTTGCATCAAGCTGGGTGTAGTCTTTCACAATTAGATGCCATTGCTTTTGCTCAAGGTCCGGGTAGCTTTACTGGAGTGCGAATAGGGATTGGAGTAGCTCAAGGCTTAGCTCTCGGTATTGATGTACCAATGATAGCTGTATCGACATTGCAAACTTTAGCACAAGGTGCTTATAGAACTAAATATGCAACTAAAGTTATTCCAGCAATAGATGCTAGAATGGGAGAAGTCTATTTAGGACAATACCATTATCAAGATCAACAATGGCAAGCGATCACTCCTGAATGTGTAATTAAACCTGAAGATGTGGTAACTAAAATCAAAAGTATTGATAATGAAGATTATTCGGCTGGCACTGGTTGGCAAACTTATCCTAATATGTTAGCAATGATTAAACCAAGTGAAGTGTTGTTACCTGAAGCACAAGATTTGGTGGTTATCGCTCAGCAAAAATGGTTAAGAAAGGAAGTGGTTAAAGTTGAAGATGTTGAGCCAACATATTTGCGCAATGAAGTTACATGGCAAAAATTACCAGGTCGATAACAGCAGATAAGCGCTCGAAATGCGTTATCTGCTGTGAAATTAGGTTTACTGCTTATTCTTGAAATAATCCCAAATTCGCTTTGGCATATGCTTCAAAATCAGTACAACCACCAATTGGTTTTTCGTCAATAAAAATTTGGGGTACGGTTTCAACTGGTTTACCAACACTTTTTGAAAGATCTTCTTTGGTAATACCTTCAGCATTGATATCAACGTAACGATATGAAAAATCATCTCGTTCTTGTGATAATTTTTCTGCTAACTCTTTAGCTCGCACACAATATGGACATCCTTGACGTCCGAAAATTACAGCATACATAGTTCACCTCTAATAGTTAAATTTAATTGTTGGATCAACTATACTTCAGTTTTAAATAAAAAAAAGTAGTTAAATCTAGTTGATATAATAGATTATACCTATTGATATTACGCTTGCAAAGTTAGCAAGGTATACGTTTTAATCATTTAGATACTTTATTGAATATTTTACCTGTTATAACAAAAAAATATTGAGGAAAGGGGTTTTTTAAGCCTCAAAAATAGTGCTAATTTGATATTACTCGCTATAATTTTAATTTCAACCATTAAATGGATGTCAGTATGTTAAAAAAATTAATATTTATTTTGTCATTAACTTTATCGATAACCACGTTTGCAGCACAAAAAGAGTGCCCTGTAAAACCAAGTTACGACATTGTAATAAATAAAGACAATATCCATATATATAATAAATCTAATGATTTATCTATTATGAATGATGGTCAGGTGATATTGAATAAAAAAATAATATCACTAAATCCATCATTGCGAAAAAAACTTGATCAGTTTCAAAAAGGTTTACGCTCACAATTACCTCAACTAGAGCAGCAATCATTAAGCTTATTGTCTGAAGTAAAAGTTGCTTTTGATCAGGCAATCACCAAAAAGTTGAGTGATGATCGTGAACTGCATAGCGAATTAAATAAATTATATAAAAGATTAGTGAAACTATTACATGGTTCCCTTATTAGCGAGAATGGCAGCACAAAATTTTATTATCAAAATTTTAATAAGTTAAAAAAAGATGGGCACGATATTGGTGAACGTATTTTTTATAATGTTATCGGCGGCAGTATTTTAGAGTTTAATTTATTTAAAAACATCGCCGCTATTAAAGATATTTCGAAAAATGAATGGAAGGCTCAAAAACCAAAACTTAAAGCCTTTGATGCACATATTTGCTCGGTTATTACGGATGTGGACCAACAATATCAACAGATTTTAACAGAACTTAGTCAATCGGCCGACAAGTGAATAGACAATAATCAAAACTTTTGCGAGAATATCTTAATCTACAATCATCAGGTAAAAGAAGTAATCGGCTTATGACTGCAAATATAATTGATGGCAAAGCGTTAGCATTGCAAATACGCAATGAAATTGCTCAAAAAGTAAAAAAACGTACTGAACAAGGTTTATCTGTTCCCGGCTTGGCTGTTATACAAGTTGGTTCGGATCCTGCCTCGAAAATTTATGTAAAAAATAAACAAAAAGCTTGTGATGATGTTGGTTTTGCTTCTTTTGCTTATGATTTTCCATCGTCAACCACTGATGAATTATTAGCATTAATTGATGAATTGAACCAACGCTCCGATGTTCACGGTATCTTAGTTCAATTACCTTTACCGGATAATATTGATAAAACTAAAGTGCTAGAGCGTATCGATCCTCGTAAAGATGTCGATGGTTTTCATCCTTATAATATTGGCCATTTATTACAACGTGATCCAATACTACGGCCATGTACACCATATGGGGTTGTTAAGATGTTAGAATCAACCGGTATTAATTTATCGGGTTTAAATGCAACAGTTGTTGGTGCATCGAGTATTGTTGGTCGCCCTATGGCATTAGAGCTATTACTTTTAGGATGCACAACCACAATCACCCATAGTCGAACAGTGGATGTAGCAAAGCATGTCGGTAATGCTGATATTGTTGTGGCAGGTGTCGGTATACCTAATTATGTCAAGGGCGAATGGATAAAACCGGGTGCTATTGTGATTGATGTTGGTATTAATCGTTTATCTGATGGTAAATTAGTTGGTGATGTGGAATTTGATGTTGCTAGCCAGCGAGCCGGCTGGATCACGCCAGTTCCTGGCGGTGTTGGGCCGATGACGGTAGCAATGTTAATGAGTAATACATTAGAAGCATGTGAAAGATTTAGTGAGTAAGCATATTAAAAGATATTGCTCACCTTTTTAACAATTTTTACGTAATAAAATGAAATTAAGGAACATTTTATGATTATATTTCATACTTCATTAGGCGATATTAAGATTAATACTTTTGAAGATAAAGCTCCAGAAACGGTAAAAAATTTTGTTGAATATTGCCAAGAAGGTTTTTATAACAATACCATTTTCCATCGTGTCATTAATAATTTTATGATTCAAGGTGGTGGTTTTGAACCTGGTATGAAACAGAAAAAAACTAAAGCTCCAATTAAGAATGAAGCTGATAATGGTTTAAAAAATAATCGTGGTACATTAGCCATGGCTCGTACTAGTGATCCTCATTCTGCTACAGCACAATTTTTTATCAATGTCGTTGATAATGATTATTTAAATTATCGCTCATCGGATATCAATGGCTATGGTTATTGTGTTTTCGCTGAAGTTGTCGATGGTATGGATGTGGTTGATAAGATTAAAGCGGTTAAAACTGGTCGTAGTGGCATGCATTCTGATGTTCCTGTAGAAGATGTCATAATTAAGAGTGTAACGGTTGAATAATCCGGTTCGTTTTTTTATTGCTGATATTCATCTTGCAGACAATCAGCCTGCTGTAGATCATTTTGATATAACAGCAGGTTTTTTGTCTTTTCTTAAGCAATTACCTAATCAATGTGAGCTTTATATACTTGGTGATTTGTTCGATTATTGGGTAGGTGATGATGTACAGTCAATATTACATAATCAAATTGCTGATGCTTTAAAAGAACTCACCTTACGCCATATTAAAAAATTCTTTGTACATGGGAACCGTGATTTTTTGATTGGTAAGCATTACGCTAAACGCTGTGATATGAATTTATTAAGCGATATTAATTGTTTAGTTAATCAGAATAAAAATATTGTATTTCTGCATGGTGATTTGCTTTGCATTGATGATCCTCAATATCAAAAATTTCGCAAAATCATGCATAAAAAATGGCTACAAAAATTATTTCTATTACTACCATTAAAAATACGTTTAAAAATTGCTACTAAATTACGCAAAGAGAGCAGCCAGCATAATCAAATCAAATCTGAAACTATTATGGATGTAAATCCAAAAGCTGTCATTGATATGATGATTGCCAATAACGCTAGTATTATGGTTCATGGACATACACATAAACCTGCTACACATCATCTTTATATTAATGACGAGCCAGCAACTAGAATTGTGTTAGGAGCTTGGCATGATGGCATTTCGTATATAAAACAAGAAAAAAATAGCGCTACTTTAGAACTTTATAACCACTCTTTCAAATAATCACTTTGTAGAATTTGTTCAGTATCACCATAGGTTTGTAATTTCCCTTGCTCTAAAACCGCCACGTGTTGTGCAATGCGTTTAACTTCATTAATATTGTGCGTTACATAAACAATAGGGATATTGAGATCATTTACTAGTTTATCAATATAACTTAATAGCTCTTTTTTACGAGGCATATCTAAAGCTGAGAGTGGTTCATCCATTAGTAATAATTTTGGTTCAGCTAATAGCGCTCGACCAATGGCAACACGTTGTTTCTCACCACCCGATAACATTGCTGGATAACGATTAAGAAGTGAACCAATGTTGAGTACCGAAACTATTTCGTCAAATCTTTCTGTATTCAATGATTTTGCACCATAAATTAAGTTTTTTAATACTTTATAATGGGGAAAAAGCAATGCATCTTGAAAGACAGTACCAATTTGTCTTTTTTCTGGGGTTGTAAAAATTCCTTTTTCAGTATCAACCAAAGTAGTTTGATTTAGTTTAATATAACCGATATCTGGTTTAATCAAACCATTAATAAGGTTAATCAGTGTTGATTTCCCTGAACCGGAGACACCTAAAATTGCCGTCACGCCATGACAGTGAATTCCATGTTTAAACTGGAAAGCATACGAGGCGAGTTTTTTGCTCACATTTATATTTAACATGACGAACTATCCTGTTAACTTCTTTTTATGCCAACGATTAAGCATTTCTGATAAAAATAAGGCAATTAATGATAATACTACCGAAACAATGCAAAGCCGTAATGCACCGGACTCGCCATCAGGGATCTGTAATAAGGTATACATAGCCAAAGGAATTGTACGAGTTTCACCTTGAATATTTGAAACGAAGGTAATTGTTGCGCCAAATTCACCTAGACAACGCGCGAAACCAAGTACGGTTCCCATTAAAATACCCGGAAATGCTAATGGTAAAGTAATGGTTATAAAAACACGAAATGGTTTAGCGCCAAGGGTTCTTGCGACTTTTTCTAATCTTGAATCAATTGATTCAATCGCTAATCGAATCGATCTGACCATAAGAGGGAATGCCACCACAGCAGAGGCTAAGGCAGCACCTTGCCAATTAAAACTGAAACTGAGATGGAAATAGTTATTTAGCCATTCACCAATAATACCATGACGTCCCATCGTCAAAAGTAGTAGATAGCCTAAAACAACAGGCGGTAAAACTAATGGAAGATGAACAATACTATCAAACAATGATTTACCTATGAATTGACATCTTGCTAAAATCCAAGCAGTTAAGATCCCTAATGGTAGGCTAAAGATTATTGCTGCTCCAGCTATTTTTAAGCTTAGCAGCAATGTTTGCCATTCAAATTCAGTTAATATCATCTTTTCAAAATACTATTTAGTTAAAAAACCATATTTTTGGAAAATATTTTGTGCTGTTTGTGAATTTAAATATTGATAAAACTCTTTTGCTTCAGGTTTCAATAATGTTATTGGATATTCAATAGCTTTAAATGTATCGGCAGGAAAATTACCAACGATCTTCACTTTATCACTTACTTTTGCATCAGTGCTATACACAATCCCTAATGTAGCTTCATTGCGTTCAACTAACATTAACGCATCACGAACATTACTTGCTGGAGCCATTTGTGGTAACAATTTATCAAATACGCCTAAATTAGTTAAAGACTCTTTAGCATAAAGTCCCGCAGGGACATGGTCAGGATCACCGACAGCTAATCTTTCGCCTTTGGGTAAAATTGTTTGCCAGTTAGTCTCTGCATTGATATCTACTTTGTCTAATTTAGATTGTTTTGGCGCTATTAAAACTAAGCCGTTTTTTAACAAATTTTGTTTTTCTGTTGTAATTTTATGTTCAATAAGATAATTCATCCATTTTTGATCTGCTGACATAAAAATATCTGCAGGAGCACCTTGTTCAATTTGTTTAGCTAATACTGAAGAAGAAGCAAATGAAAATACGATTTCGGTATCTTTATGCTCTTTTTTATAACTAGTTGCGATATCTTGCATTGCATTCGTCAATGAGGCTGCAGCAAATACTGTAATTTTTTGACTGGCTGTTGCTGATAAGCTAACAAGCAAAGTTGTTAATGATAGTAGTAATGCAATGATTCTTTCCATGTTATTTTTCATACTCGTTATATAATATAATACATAACGATGCTATCAAACTTTACCTATAATGTACAATTAATCTTTACTCGTTAGCGAAATTTTATTGATCATAAAACGATATGAGGACAATTTTTGGTGAAAAATAAAAAAACGTCTACAATAGAACAACATTATCATGAATAATGGTTCATTTAATCTAATAAGGCACGAAGTAATGTTGTCACCAGAAATTTTATTAACTTTAAATTTAAATCAGCAACTATTTACTGACCCACGGCGAATAGCCTTACTAAAAGCGATAGAGCAAACTGGCTCATTAAGTCAAGCAGCCAAACAAATCGGTATAAGTTATAAAACAGCATGGGATGCGGTTAATGAAATCAATAGTTTAGCACCAATCCCCTTTTTGATTACTGCCACAGGAGGAAAAAATGGTGGAGGAACCAAGCTTAGTGCTTACGCAGTTAGATTTATACAGCTTTATGATCTATTAACTCAGCTACAGTATAATGCATTTAATATTTTAAATAATGACAATATTCCGTTGGATGATATTTTAAAAATTACTGCTAAATTATCATTGCAAACCAGTGCTCGTAATCAAATTTATGGCAGTGTTGTAAGTATTGAAACCAATAATATTGCCGGATTTGTAAAGGTTAAATTGAATGATAATCAAACAGAACTAAAAGCTTATATTACTCAGCAAAGTGTTGAACGCCTAAAAATAGATATTAATAAAACTGTGCTATTACTTATCAAATCACCTTTGATTGAATTGAATGATTTAAATGAAAATCAATTAACGGTTCAAGTAGAAAAAATAGTCACTGATGGTCAGTTATCTGAAATTTCATTTTCATTACCATCAGGAATGATACTTTACGCAAGCAAATTAACCAGCGAGGTTAATCGTGTAAAGTTAATTGAAGGTCAGCAAACAACCATATCTATCGATCCTCAGCATATTATCATTGCCACATTAGTTTAGTCATTTGAGGTATTTATGTTACAAATTGAAAATACAATATATAAAATTAGTGATTTCCGCGTTTTTACTATCGAATCTTTGATGATTAATGCTGGCGATATTGTTGCTTTTGTCGGCCGAAATGGATCGGGTAAATCAATATTAGCCAAAGCGTTAGCTGGTGATCAAACAATATTATCTGGGAAAGTAATTAATCGTTTTAAATCAATTGCCCACATCTCCTTTGAGTACTTACAAAAAATAATCGATGATGAATGGAAACGAAATAATACTGACATGCTAAGTGATAAAGAAGATGATACTGGATTAACTACGTCTGAGATTATTCAAGAATATAATCAAGATCAAACGCTTTGTGAAAATTTAGCATTACAATTTGGTATAGCACATCTTTTAAATCGTCGTTTTAAATATCTTTCCACTGGAGAAACACGTAAAACCTTAATTTGTCGCACATTAATGAGTAAACCTGAACTATTAATTTTAGATGAGCCATTTGATGGTTTAGATGTTGCCTCTCGAGCTAATTTAGCTGAAATACTTAGCCAACTATCAAAACAAAATATTACTATTGTAATGGTATTAAATCGTTTTAATGAAATTCCGCTATTTGTTAAATATATTGGATTACTGGCTAATTGTCAGCTATTGAAATATGGCACAAAAGACACCATATTAGATGACGTAGCCGTCAAACAACTTGCTAATTTAGAACATTTATCTAATTTTACTTTACCAGATCCAGATGAAATTTCTGTGCCATTACCTAACGATTTAGATCGGATTATTTTAAATAATGGTTTTGTTCAATATGATGGTAAAGCAATTATTAATGGATTAAGTTGGCAAGTTAGAGCTAATGAAAATTGGCAAATTATTGGCCCAAATGGAGCAGGTAAATCCACATTACTCAGTTTAATAACAGGTGATCATCCTCAAGGTTATAGTAATGACTTAACACTATTTGGACGTAAACGAGGCTCAGGTGAAACCATATGGGATATCAAGCGTCATATTGGCTATGTAAGTAGTAGTTTTCATCTTGATTACCGAATTAGTTTAAGTGTAGAAAATGTATTGGCATCGGGTTATTTTGATTCAATTGGCTTATATCAAGCCCCCAGTGATAAACAATTAAAATTAGTTAAACAGTGGTTGCAATTATTGGATTTAACGGAGTTAGCAGAGAAACCATTTCAATCACTTTCATGGGGTTTGCAACGTTTAGTCCTAATTGCTAGGGCTTTAGTTAAACACCCAACGCTACTTATTTTAGATGAACCATTACAGGGACTAGATTATTTGAATCGTGAACTGGTCAAAAGTTGGATTGATAATTTAATTGATAGAGGTAATACACAATTATTGTTTGTTTCCCATCATACAGAAGATGCGCCAAAATGCATCACTCATCGATTAACTTTTGTGCCTAATGAGCCTGTTGGCTATCAATACAAAATAGAAAGTATGAAATAATTTCTTAGGCAAAAACTATTAAACTAAGTTTTAAAAATAGAAACAACCAATAAAAAAAATTTTTAAAACTGTGCGAAATTTAGTCAAAATCTGGAAAAAAGTTTATATTGACTATACTTAGCAAGTTATCCCCTATGCCTGTGGATAAGTCTGTGAGTAGTTTATTGAAAAGTGTGTTAACCTCAATGTTCATCAGGTTTTTATTTGATTTGATTACAACTTAAGCATGATTTTAAATATTTATATATATCAATTGGTTATAATAAATCAAGGGTTGTTTGTTAAGACGCCTTTACATTCTTTTAGCTTAACTGAGCAAAAAATATAACATTTCTAAAGGTCAAGTGTTTTTGGGGATAATTTTTATTAATAGGTAAAATTTTAGGTTGCGAGTAATGAGAAAATTTAAATTATGTTCTGATTTTAAACCTGCTGGTGATCAGCCTGCGGCAATTGATCGGATAAATCAAAATCTTGATGATGGGATTGCACATCAAACATTATTAGGTGTTACAGGCTCAGGTAAAACATTTACTATGGCCAATGTCATTGCCAAGCATAATCGCCCAACTATTATTTTAGCACCTAATAAAACTTTGGCGGCGCAGTTATATGGTGAAATGAAAGCATTCTTTCCAGATAATGCAGTGGAATATTTTGTGTCTTACTATGATTATTATCAACCAGAATCATATGTGCCTTCTACAGACACATTTATTGAGAAAGATGCCTCAATTAACGAGCATATTGAGCAAATGCGTTTATCGGCTACTAAATCGTTATTAGAACGCCGTGATGTAGTGATTGTGGCTTCAGTGTCTGCTATATATGGATTAGGTGCGCCTGAAACTTATATGTCCATGATTTTACATTTGGCAAGAGGTACCATCACTGATCAGCGTTCAATCTTAACGCGTTTAGCGGAATTACAATATACCCGTAATGAAATTGGTTTTAGTCGTGGTACGTTTCGGGTACGAGGTGATGTTATTGATATATTTCCTGCTGATTCTGATGAACTAGCTGTACGTGTTGAGCTTTTTGATGATGAAGTTGAACGGATAGTTATGTTTGATCCATTAACTGGTAATGCGATTAATGAGGTACCTCGTATTACAATTTATCCCAAAACGCACTATGTCACCCCAAGAAATATTATGGACAATGCGATTGCTGAAATTAAGCAAGAGCTTCAAGAACGCCAAAAAGTTTTGTTGGATAATAATCGACTTTTAGAAGAACAACGATTAACTCAGCGGACTCTATTTGATATAGAGATGATGACTGAACTTGGTTACTGTTCAGGAATCGAAAATTATTCCCGATATTTAGCTCAACGTAAAGCAGGAGATCCGCCAGCAACATTATTTGATTATTTGCCGGCTGACGGATTATTATTTATTGATGAATCTCATGTGGCAATTCCGCAATTAGGGGCGATGTATAATGGTGATAGATCACGGAAACTTAATTTAGTTGAATACGGTTTTCGTTTACCATCAGCATTAGATAATCGACCACTAAAATTTTCAGAATTTGAAAACATAATGCCACAAACAATTTATGTTTCAGCAACACCAGCTAAATATGAAATTGAAAAATCGGGTGGTGAAATTATCGAGCAGGTTGTTAGACCTACAGGCTTATTAGATCCAATTATTGAGGTTAGGCCGGTAGCTACTCAAGTTGATGATCTATTATCTGAAATTAAAGTGAGAATAAATCAAGATGAACGAGTATTAGTCACCACTTTGACTAAACGTATGGCTGAAAACTTAACTGATTATTTATCTGAACATAATGTTAATGTTAAATATTTGCATTCGGATATTAATACCGTTGAACGAATGGAAATTATACGCGATCTTCGTCTTGGTAAGGTTGATGTGTTAGTCGGTATCAACTTATTACGTGAAGGATTGGATATTCCCGAAGTATCATTAATTGCAATTTTAGATGCTGACCGAGAAGGGTTTTTGCGTTCAGAAAGTTCATTAATCCAAACGGTTGGTCGTGCAGCTCGAAATGTGAATGGTAAAGCGATTTTATACGCCGATAAAATTACTCCGGCTATGCAGAAAACGATCGACGAAACAGCGCGCCGTCGTAAAAAACAAGAAGATTTTAATGAAGCTCATGGTATTACACCAAAATCAGTACGTAAAGAAATTAAAGATGTTTTAGATGCAGGTTTGAGCACGAAAAAAGCTACGGCTAAAGTACAAGCTTTTGAACCAGGTGGACAGTATAATTATGTTTCGGTCAAAGAAGTTCAAGCAAGAGTTAAAGAGCTTGAAGCTATGATGTATGAAGCCGCCCAAAATCTAGAATTTGAAAAAGCAGGTGTTTTACGTGATGAGATCAAAAAATTACGAGCTGATTTCATCAAAGTATCTTAATAAAAAGTTTTTAAGGAAAATATAATGACAATTACTCGTATAGATCCCGAAGATAGATGGTCGGAAGCGGTGATCCATAATAATGTGATCTATTATACAAGCGTACCAACAGATTTGCGTGATGATGCTTATACGCAAACCCAAAGTGCCTTAGCTGAAATAGATAAAATTTTAGCAAGAGCGAATAGTGATAAAAGTCGCATTTTAGATGCAACCCTTTTTTTGGTAAATAAAAGTGATTTTCCAGCCATGAACAAAGCTTGGGATGAATGGGTAGTGAAAGGGAAAGCTCCAGTTCGTTGTACTGTTCAGGCAGGATTAATGAAAAAAGAGTATTTGATTGAAATTAAAATCGTTGCTGCCGTTAATTCATAAATTTATATGATTATCCGCCATATATTGGCGGATTTAATAACTTTGTATTATGAAATTAAGTGTTTTATTTATGCATTAGCTTAAATTGTCCGAATATTGAGTTAAACTTATTGATAAGAAGTCATAGTTCTTGCTATCCCATTTATCGAATTTTAGTGTATACTTTCGACACTTAATATTTACATCTCCTTATAATCATCTATGCATACTCAACCAAAAATTGCCATTGTAATGGGGTCGAAAAGTGATTGGGCTACTATGCAGCATGCTGCTGATATTTTAGATACTTTAGCCATTACTTATCATGTTGAAATTGTTTCTGCCCATCGTACTCCAGATAAATTATTCGAATTTGCTGAAAATGCTAAAACAAAAGGCTTTGATGTTATCATCGCTGGTGCAGGCGGTGCAGCTCATCTACCGGGTATGTTAGCAGCAAAAACCTTAGTTCCTGTTTTAGGCGTGCCGGTTCAAAGTGCAGCATTAAGTGGTGTGGATAGTCTTTATTCAATCGTGCAAATGCCAAAAGGCATTCCTGTTGGAACTTTAGCTATTGGTAAAGCTGGAGCTGCAAATGCAGCCTTATTAGCTGCGCAAATTCTGGCATTACATAACCAAGAAATTTATCAACGTTTATCTAATTGGCGATTAAGTCAAACTGATGAAGTTTTAAATAATCCTGATCCGAGAGTAGCGATATAATATGACAATTCGATCTGTTTGTGTATTAGGAAATGGCCAGTTAGGGCGTATGCTTCGACAGGCAGGTGAACCATTAGGTATTCATGTTTATCCTGTAGGACTAGATGTTGAACCTGCATCGATCCCTTATCAAGATTCTGTTATTACTGCTGAAATTGAACGTTGGCCTGAAACCCAATTTACGCAAATTTTAGCTAGTCATCCTCAGTTTGTTAATCGAGATGTATTTCCTATTATTGCGGACCGTTTAACTCAAAAACAGTTACTTGATGAACTGAATTTACCAACAGCTAAATGGTTTGCTGTTAATAATCAGCATGATTGGCCGAATTGTTTTGAAAACTTAGGTGATTTACTAATTGTTAAGCGTCGAACCGGTGGTTATGATGGGCGTGGGCAATGGCGACTTTCTATAGATGATGACATTACTGTACCGAATGATATTTATAAAAATGCTATTGTTGAACAAGCGATTCCTTTTGAAAAAGAGGTGTCGCTGGTTGGTGCACGAAATGCCAAAGGGGAAACAGTTTTTTATCCTTTGACTAATAATTTGCATCAAGATGGCATATTAAAAATGAGTGTTGCTATCCCATGTGAAAATGAGACATTACAGACAAGCGCAGAGCAGATGCTAGCAAAGATTATGCATAAGCTTAATTATGTTGGTGTTATGGCAATGGAATGTTTTGTCATTGGTGATAGCTTATTAATTAACGAATTGGCCCCACGGGTACATAATAGTGGTCATTGGACACAAAACGGTGCTTCTATTAGCCAATTTGAATTACATTTACGGGCTATTTTAGATTTACCGTTACCTAAACCAGATGTTTTTTGTCCATCAGTGATGGTGAATTTAATTGGTACTGAATTCAACATTAATTGGTTAGCGGTAGATTTAGTTCATTTGCATTGGTATGAAAAAGAAGTAAGAGTAGGGCGTAAAGTTGGCCATATCAATTTAAGCCATCAACATCGTCAAAAATTGATCGACGCTTTAAATCAACTTGCTTCTATGCTACCAGCAGAATATGGTTCACCAATCGAGTGGGCAAAACAGAAATTATAGCTGATTGAACCTCAGGTTGCGATATGATCGATTTTAATAAAAAAATTAATTATCAACGATATGCCAGTAAACAACGACAAGCATTTGATGAATATTCTGTCTTGCGTTTTTTTGAAAGTGATCGTGGTCGCATTCTTAATTCAGCAGCTATACGGCGTTTACAGCAGAAAACACAAGTATTTCCTTTAGAGCGTAATTCTGTTGTGCGAACTCGGCTTACTCATTCAATGGAAGTACAACAAGTTGGTCGTTATATGGTCAAGGAGATTGTCAATCGTCTTAGTCTCTCTGGAAAATTAAAGACGTTTGGCCTAGATAAATCTGTCATGTCTATAGAAAGCTTAGTTGAAATGGCTTGTTTAATGCATGATATTGGTAATCCACCATTTGGCCATTTTGGTGAAGCTGCGATCAATCAGTGGTTTAATGCGCGTTTGGGAATTAATAAAGATTCAAGCTACCCAATACTTAATATTAATGAGAGCGATGCACAATCACTCAAATCATTAAAATTAAAAATTCGCCAAGATCTTTCAAATTTTGAAGGTAATGCCCAAGCGATTAGATTAGTTCATACTATTCTAAGACTTAACTTGACCTATTCACAAATTGCTTCAATTCTAAAATATTCCAAACCTGCTTATTGGTCTAATGATATTCCAGATGAGTTCAGTTATTTGATGAAAAAACCTGGATACTATCTGTCTGAAGAATCTTTTGTTAATGAATTATCACAGCAACTGGATATTCAACCATTTCACCGCTATCCTCTTACTTATATTATGGAAGCTGCGGATGATATTTCCTACTGTATTGCCGATCTGGAAGATGCTGTAGAAAAGAAAATTTTGACTGTGCAACAGCTTTATCACTATTTAAAAGAAGCATGGGGCCCAGTTAAAAAAGGGGATTTATTTGATGAAGTTGTTAATAAACCTTATGACAATTTGAAAAAAAATGAATTTGAAGCGATAGGTATTGACCAATTCTTTATGTATTTACGGGTAAATACTATTGCTAAATTGGTACCTCATGCGGCAGAACGATTCATTGAAAATATTGAAACAATCTATCATGGTTCATTTAATCACGCTTTACTTGAAGATCATGAAGCTGAGTATAAATTACTGAATATATTCAAAACAGTTGGATTTGAACATATATTTAATCATGAAATGGTTGAAAATATTGAATTACAAGGTTATAGAATAATAACGGGTTTGTTGGATATTTATAGTCCACTGCTAAATATGTCAACAGATGATTTTATTAACTTAGCCAAAACAAGTAATCATAAAAACTATCCTATCGAAACAAGGTTGTATCATAAATTATCGGCAAAACATTGTGTTGCTTATCAACAAGCTATTGCATCATTGGACAAAGGGCATTGTAACTTTAAATGTTGGGAATTTTATTATCGTTGCCGGTTAATTCAAGACTATATTAGTGGTATGACTGATCATTTTGCTTATGACGAATATCGCAAACTAATGGTAACATTCTGATTATTAATATCTATCGGCACCAAAAATAGGCATAAGCACCAAATTGGTGCGATAGAAAGCTTATTTTTATCTTTAAAAACCCCTTTCCTCAAAATTTTTTACTTAACAATAATTACCGACCAATTTTAAAAATAGCAAATATTTCAATGGTTAATCATTCTATACTAATTTTGGCATGCTCCTTGCATTAACTTAAATAACATTAATAGTAATAAGGAGTAATGGATGAAATTTGTCACCGTAGTTATAAAACCTTTCAAATTAGAAGAGGTCAGAGAATCACTATCCAATATTGGAATTACTGGTTTAACCGTAACGGAGGTTAAGGGATTTGGGCGACAAAAAGGTCATGCCGAGCTGTACCGTGGGGCAGAATATAATGTCAACTTTCTACCTAAAGTTAAAATTGAGCTCGCAATTAGTGATGATTTGCTTGATGAGGTAATTAGTACCATTACTAAAGCGGCTTATACTGGAAAAATAGGGGATGGGAAAATTTTTGTTACTCCACTAGAACATGTTGTTCGTATTCGTACCGGTGAAACTGATGAATCAGCACTGTAATTATCAATAAGGATATCATTATGTTGAAAAAATTTATTCTCTGTTGCGGATTTGCTTTAGCAAGTCCAGTGTTTGCCGATGAAGTCGCAATTGCAGATAAGGCTGACAATGGTTTTATGATGATATGTACTGCATTAGTTTTATTTATGTCAGTGCCTGGTATTGCACTTTTTTACGGTGGCTTATTAAGATCTAAAAACGTTTTATCCATGCTGTCACAAGTATTAGTAACATTTTCGTTGATTGCGGTGTTATGGATAGCTTATGGCTACTCTTTAGCCTTTGGTGAAGGTAACTGGTTTTTTGGTAACTTTGACCATTTTTTATTGGTTAATGTTGGTATTACTGATATTTCTGGTTCGATCTATGAAATGATCTGGATTGCATTTCAAGGTTCTTTTGCTTGCATCACTTGCTGTTTAATCTTGGGTGCCTTTGCAGAAAGAATTCGTTTTTCGGCAGTTCTTATCTTTATGGTGTTATGGTTCACTTTCTCATATATTCCGATGGCTCATATGGTTTGGGGCGGTGGAATTCTTGGTGATGAAGGGGCATTGGATTTTGCTGGTGGTACTGTGGTACATATCAATGCCGCTGTTGCTGGTTTACTCGGTGCTTATCTGCTTAAAAATCGTATTGGTTACAATCGAGAACCATTAAAACCGTTCAACTTACCTTATGTTTATTTAGGTGCAGCCATATTATATATCGGTTGGTTTGGTTTCAATGCCGGATCGTCAACACATGCTGATGAAATTGCTGGTTTAGCTTTTATTAATACCGTTGCCGCAACTGCTGCCGCTGTTTTAGCGTGGTCATTCGCCGAATGGATATTACGTGGTAAACCATCATGTTTGGGGGCAGCATCAGGCGTGATTGCTGGATTAGTGGGTATCACTCCAGCAGCAGGATTTGTTGGTGTTGGTGGTGCAATGTTAATTGGTCTTATTTGTGGGGTTGCCGGTGTTTGGGGTGTTTCATCTTTAAAAAGGATTTTAAAAGTTGATGATACCTGTGATGTATTTGGTGTACATGGCGTATGTGGTATTGTTGGTTGTCTACTAACTGGGGTTTTTGCTTCTGAGTCATTAGGTGGAACAGGTTATGCCGATGGTATCACTATGACAAGTCAAGTAGGTATACAATTAATGAGTGTTATCACTTGTGTCATTTGGACGGCAATAATAGCTTATATTGCGTATAAAATTGCTGATCTTAGTGTTGGTTTGCGAGTTTCTGAAGAGCATGAACGTGAAGGACTTGATATTAACAGTCATGGTGAAAGTGCATTTAACAGTTAAGATTATTTAGAAGGTTAAAATAAAAAATCTACAGTATGTCAATACTGTAGATTTTGCCTTATTAATTATTGTTAAGTTTTTTTAGTCATCCCAAAGCATAATAGTATTATCCTCAGTTAAGACTAAAGGTGGAGCGAAAAGGTAATCTTTAAATCTAGTTGGTAGCGATTGAACATTGTTCAAGTTAAATTGTATTTCAGGGTAAAACTTCGCAAATTCCTTTAAACGTTCATTTAGCAATTTCTTTACTCTATTTGATTCTTTGGCAATTAATATCTCGTCTTTTAACATGCCAATTTGCTTTTTATGATGTTCTGATTCAAATATTTCTTGAAAAATAAAAGAAAAACCTGACTTGTTATTATTTTGTTTATCATCATGATATTCCCTATATTCAGAATGGTGAAGTTTCAATTCCTTAATACGTAAACCAATAACTTCATCAATATGATCTGTATAATCATTTAATGTTGGGTCAAGATACGCTAAGGTTTTATGCTCAGGTATAGCATCATTGCTATGCACCAAGGTAAATAATGGTTTTTTATATGTCTTCATTCTGTAACTTCCTTTTAATTCAGGGTAAAAATAGAACAATAAATTTGACAACTAAACAGCGTTAATACTCATTATTGTCAAGGCATATCTGTTTAACTTTATGCTTACACATATAAAACAACTAATACTTTTACTATACTGCTATTTACAACTGACTATTAAAACTAATGATTTAATAAAAAATCATCTTGTTACGATATAAATAAGACTAACATGCTATTTGATAGCTTGTTTTAAACCTACTATTTTGCTGTGCCTCCTGTAATGTTATATAAATATTTATTAATAAAAATCTTTAGTTAATATTTACTATATCTAACGGAGATATAGTAATAACTATATAGCTTTACTTGATTGGTTTAAGATAAATTGAATAAATCTTAATATGCTTGTTTATCTAGTTATTAATCTATAATAATAAACTGCATGTCTTAGGATGGTGATTTAGATTTGAGATATATTGATACCTCGAATTCCAATCACTGGTTGATATAAGTCCATTTTAGAAGTATCAAATCTTCTGGAAAATGTTTACTAAAAAAGGATAGACTTTATTAAGTTATCATATCGGACTTAATTTTTATGTTATTACGCTACTAAAAATATTTTTTGAAAACAACTTATTTTTATTCTTTTAAAAGCAACGCTAATCATTCTTAATTGAGAATATCAATAGTGATATTGAGACCATCAATAAACTTTTCAATACCTACAGATAACATTACTTCATTTGTGTCATTTTACTAAATGTACTAAATAACAAAATATATCAACCACGGTAAAGACTTTATTTTATAGATGCTAAAACTTATAAAAAATATAGATTACTTTTCTTTGCTATTTTTGATAACACTATACTTTTTTATGCTAATAGATACTAGTATTTTTTATGTTTTTTGTCCAGTATTTGACAAATGATCTATTATTAACTTTGCATGAGCTAAATTGTTGCAACATTATCTTTACGTAAAACTGATAAAAAACAGTGGCTTTCTGAATGGTAATAGATTAGATTAGTAAGATGATCTTGTATGGTGTTCTTTGGGATCACTGTAAATGAATAGTGAAGATAAAGTGTCAAATAGTAGCCGTTTTATTAACCGTTATCAGTTATCAAAGTTACATACATTTGAGTCTGCTGCTCGCCATTTATCTTTTGCTTCCGCCGCAGAAGAGCTCTGTATTAGTCCAAGTGCTGTAAGTCATCAAATCAACAAACTGGAAGAAGAACTGAATTTTAAATTATTTAACCGATTTCATCGAAGGATAACTTTGACCAATGATGGTAAAAATTTATTTGCAGTGGTTAAGAAGTCATTAAGTATTTTAAATCAAGAAATTGTTGATATTAAAAATAAAGATGTTACCGGTGCTATTACTATCTATTCTTGCCCATCTTTTATTCAAGAATGTTTAATTCCAAAGTTATCGCAATTTACGGAATCTTACCCCTATATCATTTTGAATATGATATCAGGCAATACCCCAATTAATTTTAACCAATATCCAGTTGATTTAGCAATCTATTATGATTCTTTGCATTATGATGAATTAGATTGTGAACATTTAATTAGTGAAACACTTATTCCAGTATGTACCCCTGATTATGCTAAGCAATTTAATCTATATAATAATATCGAAAATTTAAAAAAATGTACTTTATTACATTATAACACAGGCGATATGTTAGATTTTAGTTTTGATGAATGGCAAACATGGGCAAATTACTTTTCGTTATCTTTTGATTTTATTAAGATGCAAAATTTGCTATTCGATCGTTCAGACCATGTTATTGCTGCAGCAATCAATAATGCTGGTATTGCTATAGGTAGAAAACAGACTCTCAAGAAATATCTAGAATCTGGGAAGCTGATTGCCCCTTTTTTAGATATGGAAGCACCATGTGCACAGCGTTATTATATTTGCCGATCACATGAAAGATATAATCCTAAAATAGATGTTTTTGTGCAATGGCTTAAAAGCCATATACAAGAATAATTATGATTCAGACAATTAAGTGCAGTAATTCTATTACTACACTTAATACATTGTAGGATTATTATTTTTTTAGGTGTTTTAAATTAGGTAAGGCAATGGCCAACAAAATAATGATCACTCCAATCCATTGGTTGAAATATACCGATTCTCTCAAATAGAAATAAGAGCATGTTACTGCAACGGGAAGTTCTGCTGCTGATAGAATAGCACTTAATGAAATGCCAATTTTTGGAATACCTACCGAGAATAAAAAAGGTGGTAAGACAGTTCCTAATAATGCCAGTAAAAAACCTAATTGGTAAATTTTATCACCAATACTGAATTCAAAGAAAAATAGTGGTGGAAAAATAATAAAGGTGACAATACAAGCTCCGGTTATCATGAGTGCACTTTTTTCTAATTTTGGTAATTCGTTACCAATATTGCTACTAGTGGTAATAAATAGCGAATACATTAATGCGGCTAAAAAACCAAATAAACATCCAGTTAAATTCAACTTAATGGTTTGATTGAATATACCTGCGGCTAAACAACTACCAATGATAATTGTAATGATTGTTACTAACTGAATAGGCGTTGGTTTATTTTTAAAAATAACAAAATCAATAATGACACTTATCCATAAATATTGCATAAGCAAAATAATAGCAATAGATGCAGGAACCAATTGCACGCATTGATAATAACAAATCCCAACTAAGCCTGGAAATATACCAACGGCACACATATGCCATTTTTTAGTTGAGCTTTTTTTGTGTTTATTCGTTACTTTATTTTTATTGGTGGCTTTTACTATAAAATGGATCCCCCATAGTATCAGCATACCAAAGAAACATTGAACTCCAGTCACTTGGCCTAGTGTATAACCTGATTTATAAGCGGTCTTTACAATAGAAGAGAGAACGCCGAAGCTACAAGCGCCTAAAAAAACTAATAAACCACCTAAAAATTTTTCTTTCATAGCTAAATCTCATTACTTTTAAAACTATATGTGTCGTCAATTATTGGCACATAAAAATTATAACCAACAAGAAATATCCTGTGGCTTTATGTCACTATTTTTACGGTATGGGAATACTCAAAAAAACAGAGGATAAATAAGGGATAAGTTATCCCTTATTTATATTGATAAGTTATTACTTCGCAGATTCGGTTTTATGTTGGTCATAGTTAAAGGTAAAATAAAACACTATACCTAAAACTAATGCATAAGCTGCAAAACTTAACCATATTGAGTGCCAATCTTTTAATCCATCATGTGTATTGATATCAACCACAATACCACTAATAAATGAACCTATAATCGCACCGATACCATTAACCATGGTCATAAATAACCCTTGGGCACTAGCACGTATATTAGCATTAACTTCTTTTTCAATAAAGATGGATCCTGAGATATTAAAGAAGTCAAATGCACAACCATATACAATCATTGATAGCATCAATAATACAAAACCAAATGGTGTTGGATCACCATAGGCAAAGAAGCCAAATCTAAGTGTCCAGGCAATTAAGCTGATCATGATGACTTTCTTTATGCCAAATTTATTAAGAAAATATGGAATAGTCAAAATAAAAGCAACTTCTGCCATTTGCGAAACAGATAACAATATTGCTGGATGTTGGACAATTATGCTGTCTTGAAATTCGGCAATTTTGCCAAAATCTTTTAAAAACGCACCACCAAAGGTATTAGTGATTTGTAATATAGCACCTAACAACATCGAAAACAGAAAAAATATCAACATTACTGGTTTTTTAAATAACACAAATGCATCTAAACCTAAACGTGAAATCCATGATTGTTGTTGGTTTTTGGTGATTTCAATATTAGGTAATGTCGCACTATAGATCACCAGAATAACGGAGGCCGCACAAGCAATATACAGTTGAGCATTGCTTATATCGAATTTTAGTAAACTGATGGTCCACATTGCGATAATAAAACCTACCGTTCCAAAAACGCGGATTTTTGGAAAAACCGTAACAGTGTCTAAATTACTCCTATCTAAACAGTGATAACTTAATGAATTAGATAATGCTATAGTTGGCATAAAAGCCATTGCATTAACCAGCATCACCCAATACAGTTGATTTGGTGTTGTTACTGAGGCTGCATAAAATAACGCAATAGCACAAATAGTATGACAAAGCATAAATAAGTATTTAGGTGGAATAAATTTATCCGCAATAATACCAATAATAAAAGGCATAATTAATGCAGCAAAGCCTTTAGTACTGTAAACCAAACCAACGTCATAACCAGAAAAATTTAACGTGTTGATTAAATAAATACCAAAAGTCGTTAACCAGCTTCCCCAAATAAAATATTGGAAAAACATCATGACTTGTAATCTATGTTTTATGTTCATTATTTATATCCAAAATAAAGTGAACTGCTAGTATAAAATTATAAAAAATTACTTTTTAGAATTACCTATTAAAAACTAAAAACGAGCAATTGTTTTAGTAATCAATTGTAAGAAAGTTGATTTAACTCGTTCAGCGGTTTCAATAACTTCTTCATGACCTAAAGGTTGATCTAAAATGCCACAAGCCATATTGGTTAAACATGAGATTCCGATGGTTTTAATACCTGAATGATGAGCAATGATTGCTTCTGGCACGGTTGACATACCAACAGCATCAGCACCTAATACTCTGATCATTCTAATTTCTGCTGGCGTTTCATAAGTCGGGCCAGTCCACCATGCATAAACACCTTGTTGTAACGTGATATTAAGTTCTTTAGCTACTTCGCTAACAGTTGCGCGTAATTGTTTATTGTATACTTCGCTTACATCAAGAAAACGTACACCTAATTCAGGATTATTCGGCCCCATTAATGGGTTATTAGCGGTTAAGTTAATGTGATCTGTAATTATCATTAAATCACCCGGTTTAAAGCTGGTATTAACCGCACCACAGGCATTAGTAATGATAAGTTTTTCTACGCCAAGCATTTTCATTACCCGAACAGGGAAGGTAACTTGATCCAATGAAAAACCTTCGTAGTAATGAAAACGCCCTTTCATGGCAACAACGGTTTTATCGCCACAGTTACCAATAACTAATTCATTAGCATGACCGACAGCAGCAGATTTGGCAAAATGAGGGATATTGTCATAAGGAATATGTACTGCATCTTCAAGAGTATCGGCAAAAGGGCCTAAACCAGATCCAAGTATAATTCCAATTGTAGGTTTTTTATCTGTTTGTTGTTGAATATAGTTTACTGCTTGTTGTATATCTGCTGTTTGATGCATGACTCTATCCTTTCAAATTTAAGTATACGCTTAATTGATAACACGATTAAAAATCATTATTTAAGAAACTTTTTTACTAATGCTTTAATTTTAAATTCAAGAAAATCATTATGATTATTAATCAGTTATGTAAAATTATTTATAATATCAATAACTGACAATTGATTAAAATTAGAACAATCATTTAAAAAAGAATATATAATAAAAACAAAGTTGTTCTTATTTTCGGCGTATATTATGATGATCTTCGATAAATAAAGAAAGATGTGAAATAATATATATTGAACTAAATTTATTTTTATATTAAAAATCAATAAATTGAATGGTTAATTATTTTATTGGTTATGTAAAATAATTGTTTAGTCTGAATTTATTATTGATAGCTTATTTCTCAGTGATTCGTTCACTATCGGTATAAATTACTCCTTGGGTGTTTCTAAAAAAACCAACTAAAGTTAAATTACTTTGTTTGGCTAGTTCAATTGCCATTGCCGTTGCTGCTGATACGGCAAATAGAATTTCTACACCACAACGAGCTGTTTTTTGTACCATTTCATAACTAGCTCGGCTTGAAACAAGAATTATTCCTTGTATGTTTTGCTTAGTTTCTTGTTGTATTTTTGCTCGATAACCTAACAATTTATCTAATGCAACATGTCTGCCGATATCTTCAAATCCAGCAATAAAATTACCAGTTAAATCCAACCATACAGCCGCATGCGTACAACCGGTTTGTCCCCCAACAGTTTGAACTTGCGTTAGATAATCAAGGGCATGATGAAAATCAGATAAACGGATTTTATCGTTTGATAAAAGAGGTGGAATAAATTGACAAACTTGCTCTATTTGTTCTGTGCCACAAATACCACAACCAGTACGACCGGCTAAATTGCGACGCTTTTCTTTTAATTGCATAAACCGTCTTGACGATAGTTCAATATGGACTTCAATACCTTGTACTGTTTCAATAATATCAATGCTATAAATTTCACTAACTGATTCTATAATTTTTTCAGTTAATGAAAAACCAATAGCAAAATAATTAAGATCTTTTGGGGTTGCCATCATGACGACATGAGAAATACCATTATAAATTAGTGCCACTGGCTTTTCTGTGGCTACGGTATCATCTTCTGATGGTTGCAATTGACCATGTTTAAATTTATTTACATTAAAGTTTTTAATGCCCACTGTCATGGTTTATCTCGTAATAATTGTATGACTGAATCTATCTATTATTTTAAATATAATAACTTAGCTTAGTATCAATAAAAAGCCCAATATTTAGATTAGTTGATTTTGTAAGATTCTACCAATGGTTAATCCCATTAGAATTATCATATATTTGTTGTGTTAGAATAAAGCCTATCCAAAATGATTATGCGAGGCAACTTTATGTCATTAAATGAAATTACGCATACGATTATGCTGTTTATTGAAACTCATCAAGTGTGGTCTCTGCCAATTATTTTTTTATTAGCATTTGGTGAATCATTGGCTATCATTTCTTTACTAGTTCCTGCTACAGCAATTTTATTAGGAGCCGGAGCTTTGATTGGAACTGGAGTGATTTCGTTTGTTCCAGTTTTGGTTGCGGCATCGTTAGGAGCTATTATTGGCGATTTAATTTCTTACTGGTTAGGTAAACATTATCATCAACAGGTAATTGCATCATGGCCATTGAATAAATACCCGAAAATGGTGTTTCGTGCTGAACAGTTTTTTCAGCGTTATGGGACATTTGGGGTGTTTATTGGACGATTTTTTGGTCCTTTGCGGGCAGTCGTTCCTTTGATTGCTGGCACCATGCATATGCCAGCAACAAAATTCAATATTGCCAATGTGGCTTCTGCTCCTATTTGGGCATTTGTCCTATTGGCACCGGGAGCTTTTGGGGTGCCATGGTTAGAAACAATTTTTGGCTAAACTGTGCCAATAGTGTAACTTCGGCGGCCACTTTTACGACCAAGCGCTTCTAAGTTCGTTTGTAGTGGTGGAAATGGTAAGGTCAAGTTATGACGTCGATAAGCATCTAAAATGAGTTTATGTATGGCACTGCGTAGTTTCATTCGATGTCCCATTTCTGCCGCAAATACTCGTAATTCAAACAGTTGGATTCCTTCTTGAATATCAACTAAAAAGACTTGTGGTTCTGGATCGTTAAGTACAAATTCACACTCTTCACAAGCTTGTTGTAAAAGTTTCATAACCAGTTCACTATCTGCATCAATGGTTGCTGGTATGGTTAATACTATACGAGTTATTGAATCGGATAAGGACCAGTTGACTAATTGTTCTGTGATAAACGCCTTATTAGGCATGACAATTTCTTTACGATCCCAATCGACAATTGTAATAGCTCGTGTACTAATTTTAGTGATATTACCAGTTAAATCTCGAATCGTAACGGTATCACCAATCCGCACTGGTTTTTCAAACAAAATAATTAAACCGGAAATAAAATTAGCAAAGATCTCTTGCAGACCAAACCCTAGACCAACACCTAGTGCTGCAATTAACCACTGAATTTTTGCCCAATCTATACCAATGAATGAAAAAGCAATCATACAACCTATCATCAAAATAATGTACTTCGATACCGTTGTAATCGCATATCCAGTACCCGGCGCTAAATCTAAATGTTGTAAAATGCCTAACTCAAGTAATGCGGGTAAATTTTTAACCAATTGAACAGTAATGGTCATGACTAAAATAGCGATACATACCGCACCAAGCGTGATATGTTGTTCAATCTCAGTACCATTGATAATGGTACTTGTACCCCAAAGCTTTATATTATTCATAAAGGCAAAAGCCGAATGAAGTTCCGACCAAAGTAAGATCATACTGATTAATGCTATAAGCATAATAATTGATCTGACTAATTGTAATGATTGGGCACTAATCGCATCTAAATCGATAATAGGTTCATCAACACTATCATTGATTGAGTTTATATCTTCTTCGATGCCTTTGGCGCGTTGCATACGCTCTAATCGGCGTTGTTTAGTCCGTTCGAATTCAATACGACGTTTTTGTATCCACATCCAACGGCGAATCATAAAATAGATAACTAACAAGCCAAACCAGATTATGACTGAGGCTTCTAATCTGCCTAATAAAACTTCTGCCGTCGATAAATAACCTAAACAAGCAGCAATAATAGCTAGCCATGGTGCACTTAATAGCATAAACCACAAAATATGACTTAATACGTTATCACCCGAACCTTTCTTATCAATATAAAGAGGAACGCCAGCTCGATGAATTGAGTTAGTCATAAACACTAAAGCAAAACAGAGGATAATAAATGCTATACGACCGATAGTTGCAGCAAATTGGCGATTACTAAACTGATCAAAACTCATCACAACGACAACTAATGGAATCACGACCCAAACAGATAGTTGATAGTATTTCATTGCGTGACGAACATTTTGTTTTGCCCAACCAAAGTGAGTAATAAATAATCCATTTGGAGATGCAAAGTGTGCCGTAATGATGAATACCCACAAAATAGGCGCTGCGGCATTGACACCATAACCTAAAGCAACTGCGACAGGGTAATCCCAATTAATTTGTAGCGCATAACCCAATGCTGCCCACAAGATAGGTACAGGTAATGCCATTATCAATGAAAAAATAATGACTTTTAAAGTTAAAGAATAATTATCTTGAGTGACTTTGCCGACTCGAGTAGCTGATTTATTTAAGAATGTGTTGTATTTGCCTCGCATTTTAAAATGCACATATACAAACATTATCGATAATACTAAAAAAAATAGTGGTTTTGGGGCACTAAGCACTTCTAAACAAGCATTGTAGAGTTGTGATAGTGTATCGATTGAAACGGTGATATACACCACATCTTTGGCTAAGTCTAAAGGAAAACTAAGTGAAATAGGGTTAACATCCGCAACCCAAAAGAAGTAACGATGAGCGGCATCATTAACTTCATCGATAGCATTGGTTAATTGATTATTGGAAATTTTTAATTTAGTTAATTCAAGAATCGTGGTATCAGTTCCTGAAATTAATGTTTTAAGTAGTTCACTTTGTTCGCGTAACAATCGTCGATATTGACTGGCTGATTTAAGATTACTTAAAGCAACGCTTAGTGTTGGATAATTTTCTAAGCCATTTAAGCTATTTGAATAATTAAGTTGTTGTACTTTCGCCTCAGCGATTTCTGCATCAAGTGGTTGAGACTTAGGTTTTTCTGGTAATCGCAATAGTTGTTGGCGCAAAGTTTCACCTAAGGCGGTTGAAAAACTTAACCATTCGCCTTGTTCAGCAAGCGTGGCAAGGGTATTTTGAACATGTGAAATTTGGGTATTAATATTATTTTGTTCATTAATGATGCTGGTTAAATGTGATTTTTGGTACTCCATATTCTGGCGAAGATCTTCATTTTTTTCATCAAGTTTAGTGATCACTTCTGCAAGTTGATCTTCATTATCAATAATAGGTATTGATTCTTCAGCTACAGCAAAGCATGAAATAGCAAGTAATATCCAACACAAAAAACCACGCATCAACATAGATTAGATCCTTTCTGCTAGTTTTTGACCTACTCGGGTAATATCACCATGTTTTAGATGGCTATCAAATTCAACAGCGTTGGAGGCAAATAAGGTGATAACGGTTGAGCCTAATTTAAAGCATCCCATATCTTGGCCTTTTGCTAATTTAACTTCACCAGCATAAGTCCAACGTTTCATCACTCCATCACGAGGTGGTGTAATTATACCAGCCCAATTTAATTCAATACTACCAACGATAGTCGCGCCTACCATAATTTGAGCCATTGGTCCAAATTCGGTTTCAAATAAACAAATTACTCGTTCATTTCGGGCAAAAATATTTGGAATGGTTTCAGTTGTTGCTTTGTTAACTGAAAACAGAGAGCCTGGTACATAAATCATTTCACGTAATATACCATCACAAGGCATATGAAAACGATGATAGTTTTTAGGTGATAAATAAGTGGTAGCAAAAGAGCCATTTTTAAAAAACTTTATCATATCTGGATGACAAGCAAGTAAAGATTCTAATGAGTAAAAATGGCCTTTAGCTTGTAACAATAAATTATCTTGAATATTACCGAATTGACTAATTACACCATCTGCTGGCATGACAATTGAACTTGCCGCAGGATCAATAGGTCTCGCATCTTCATTGAGTTCACGAGCAAAAAAATCGTTAAATGTTGGATAATCTTTAGCATCAGTTAACTTCGCTTCACTTAGATCAATTTTGTATAGCTTACAAAAACCAATAATCATCCATGTTGTGACTTTTCCTAAACGTTTGTTGGCTAACCAACCAAATATAACTGTTAATAACTGTTTAGGTAAAAGATACTGAATTATTGCTTTTAATTGATTTAACATAAATAGCTCTCAATTTATTTACTAAATGAACCATTATATCAATATTTATTATGAAAGTATAAAAACACCACCTTTGTTCTTATTTTGTGGTACAGATCACAAGCATTTTAAAAATTTTGCCAAACTTATTTAACAATGGCCATCGATTAAAAGTGTAAATCAAAATAGTTCACTAGACTGTCTTCATTAGTAAAAGTGAGGGTAGTTATAATGGCAAATAGATATATTGCTGCAATCGATCTAGGCGCATCAAGTGGCAGAGTCATGTTGTCGAGTTATCGATCTCAAACAGGAAAATTAACACTAACTGAGATACATCGATTTAGTAATGGATATAAAAGCGATGGTAAAAATTTTTGTTGGGATTTGACGTACTTAGAACAAGAAATCATAACCGGATTAAACAAAATTATCCAACAAGATATCAAACTCGATAGTATCGGTATTGATACATGGGGGGTTGATTATGTGTTGCTTGATAAACAAGGTCAAATTGTCGGCCCTACTTACTCTTATCGAGATCATCGTACTGACAACATTATGTCAAAAGTACAAGATGACATTGGTCTAGAAAATATTTATCAAAAAACGGGAATTCAGTTTTTAACCTTTAACACACTTTATCAACTTAAGGCAATGATGCTTGAATCACCAGAATGGTTATCACGAGTAACTGATTTTGTCATGATTCCTGATTATCTGATTTACCGATTAACCGGTGTATTAAATCGAGAATATACCAATGCAACCACCACACAACTTGTCAATGTGACGACTCAAGATTGGGATAAAGACTTACTTGATTATCTTGGTATACCACGTAAATGGTTTGGTGATATCAGTAAGCCTGGAAATCAAGTTGGATATTGGAAAAGTGCCAAGGGTGATCATATCCCTGTAATTGCAGTCGCAAGTCATGATACTGCTAGTGCGGTTATTGCTGCACCAATCATCAATTTACATAGTGCTTATTTATGTTCGGGTACTTGGTCATTAATGGGATTGGAATCAAAACAACCACTGATAAGCAAACAAGCATTAAAAGCCAATATTACCAATGAAGGTGGTGTAGATGGTAATTATCGAGTATTAAAAAACATCATGGGATTATGGTTATTTCAACGGGTTTGTGCTGAAAATAACGTTAAAGATATTATTGAATTAATCGCATCGGCAAAACAAGAACAACCTTTTACGTTTCTTATAAATCCCAATGATCCACGGTTTTTAAATCCGGACTCCATGACAGAAACCATTAAACAGGTTTGTTTAGAAAACAGTGGTCAAACGCCTAAAAACCTCGCTCAATTAGTCAGATGTATTTTTGACAGCCTAGCTTATTTATATCGAGATGTATTACACGAATTATCGACACTGAGTGGTAATCCCATTAAGACATTACACATTGTCGGTGGAGGTTGTCAAAATGCTTTTTTAAACCAGTTATGTGCTGACTTATGCAATGTTAATGTCACCGTTGGACCTATTGAATCTTCGGCATTAGGAAATGTTGGCTATCAGTTAATTTCATTAGGTGAAATTGCGGATATTGATGCATTAAGACAGTTAATTTCACAGAATTTTGACACCAAATTTTATCAACCAAATTGTATTGAAAATTTTTATATTAATTAAGGAGTATTACATGGGCACAATTGAAAATGCTTATCAGATCGCTAAAGCAAGATTTGCTGAAATTGGGGTAGATACAGATGCTGCAATAGTAGCAATGGCAAAATTACCGATTTCAGTTCATTGCTGGCAAGGGGATGATGTTGGTGGTTTTGAAAAACAAGAAGGTGAATTAACTGGTGGTATTCAAGCAACTGGTAATTATCCAGGTAAGGCTCGTACAGCTGATGAATTAAGAGCAGATTTAGATAAAGCCTTTAGCCTTATACCAGGCCCTAAACGACTAAATCTACATGCTTCTTATTTAGAATCAAATCAAAAAGTCGATCGTAATGAAGTGAAACCGGAACACTTTGCCAATTGGGTCGAATGGGCTAAAAAACACCAAATTGGTTTAGATTTTAATCCAACTTATTTTTCACATCCTTTAAGTAATGAAGGCACACTAACCCATGTTAATCCAGAAATTCGTCAATTTTGGATAGAACACGGCAAAGCATGTCGTAAAGTATCAGAATATTTTGGTAAAGAATTAGGCACACCTTCTGTTATGAATATCTGGCTACCTGATGGTATGAAAGATATTACTGTCGACAAATTTAGTCCTAGACAACATTTAGTTGAATCATTGGATGAAATTATTCGTGAAAGAATTGACCCAAAATATCATATTGATGCGGTTGAAAGTAAATTGTTTGGTATTGGTCTCGAATCTTATACCGCTGGTTCAAATGAATTTTATTTAGCTTATGCGACATCACGTAAAACTGCATTATGTTTAGACGCTGGGCATTTCCATCCAACGGAAGTGATTTCCGACAAAATTTCTGCCGTTATGCCATTTGTTGAACATCTATTACTTCATGTTAGCCGCCCTGTACGTTGGGATAGTGATCACGTGGTGCTTTTTGATGATGAAACACAAAATATTGCAAGTGAAATCATTCGAAACAAACTATTTGACCGTGTGCATATTGGTCTAGATTTCTTTGACGCTTCTATTAACCGTATTGCAGCATGGGTAATTGGTACTCGTAATATGAAAAAATGCTTATTGAAAGCATTATTAGAACCAACAGAAAGATTAAAAAAATATGAACATGATCGTGATTTTACCTCACGACTCGCATTACTAGAAGAACAAAAATCATTACCTTGGCAAGCAGTTTGGGATCAGTACTGTTTATTAAATGAAGTTCCAGTTGGTGGTCAATGGCTAGATGAGGTTCGTCAATATGAAACAACTGTCTTAACTAAACGATCATAAGGAACATAAAATGCAACAGATTCTTTCTTCTTGGTTTGTAAAAGGAATGATCAAAGCCACTTATGATATGTGGCTAAAAGGCTGGGATGAGCGTAATGGTGGTAATGTCAGTTTAAGGTTACTTGAAAGTGATGTGATCTCTTTTCAAAATGATTTTTATGAAAAACCACGTCATGTATCTTTGACGCAAGATGTCACTAAACTTGCTAACCAGTACTTTATTGTCACTGGATCTGGTAAGTATTTCCGCAATGTCATATTAGATCCTGCTGACACGTTAGCTATTGTTAAAATCGATGAACAGGGCAAAGGTTATTACATCATGTGGGGATTGATAAATGGTGGTTTACCAACTTCTGAACTAGCTGCTCATCTTCAATCTCATATTGTAAGAATTGAGCAAAGCCAAGGAAAAGATAGAGTCATCATGCACTGTCATGCAACTAATTTAATTGCTTTAACATATGTCCTAGAGCTTGATACTGCGGTAATTACCAGATGGTTGTGGGAAATGAGCACCGAATGTTTAGTTGTATTTCCTGATGGTGTTGGTGTGGTGCCTTGGATGGTTCCGGGTAAAGATGAGATTGGTTATGCCACTGCAAAACAGATGGCAAAACATAGTTTAGTTTTATGGGCTTTTCACGGTGTATTTGGAACAGGTCCAACCTTAGATGAAGCTTTTGGCTTAATTGATACAGCTGAAAAATCGGCAGAAGTTTTAGTCAAAGTGTTATCAATGGGAGGCAAACGTCAAACTATCACTTCGGAAGAGTTCAAATTGTTAGCTGAGCGTTTTGGTGTCACTCCATTGGAAGATGCTATAAAACAGTAAAAATTGCTAATAAAAATATAAGGATAAGGATATGGGTAGTTCAATTATTTTAGGCATATTCTGGCACTTTGTTGGTGCTGCTTCTGCTGCTTGTTTTTACGCACCACTTAAAAAAGTAAAAAACTGGTCATGGGAAACCATGTGGTCAATCGCAGGGTTATTTTCTTGGATTATATTACCATGGACAATAAGTTATTTTTTATTACCAGATTTTTGGGCTTACTATGGTTCGTTTGGTTCAGACATATTAATTCCGGTCTTCTTATTCGGCGCAATGTGGGGAGTCGGTAACATTGGTTATGGCTTAACAATGCGTTATTTAGGTATGTCGATGGGAATAGGTATCGCTATTGGGATAACCTTAATCGTCGGCACTCTAATGACTCCAATATTACAAGGTAAATTTGGTGAATTATTGGCCTCGACTGGCGGTAAAATGACATTATTAGGCGTAGTCGTTGCTGTTATTGGGGTTGCTATAGTAACTTACGCCGGCTTATTGAAAGAAAAAACCTTAGGTGTACAAGTTGAAGATTTTAACTTAAAGAAAGGCCTTCTTCTTGCCATCATGTGTGGTATTTTCTCGGCTGGTATGTCATTTGCTATGAGCGCTGCAGTACCTATGCATGAAAAAGCGGCTGAGCTTGGTGTGGATCATTTATACGTGGCACTTCCAAGTTATGTCATTATCATGGGTGGGGGGGCAATTATTAATCTCGGTTTCTGTATAAGTCGACTCTGTGTTAAAAAAGACTTATCCTTCAAAAAGGATATCTCTGTTGCGAAAGCCTTATTAATTAGCAATATTCTTTTTGCTATCTTAGGTGGTGCAATGTGGTATCTCCAATTCTTCTTCTATGCTTGGGGGCATGCAAATATTCCAACAGAATATGGCTTTATGAGTTGGATGTTACATATGAGTTTCTATGTACTTTGTGGTGGGATTGTTGGTTTAGCACTAAAAGAGTGGTTTGGTACCGGTAAAAAACCAGTACGTATTCTTTGTATTGGTTGTTTAGTAATCATTGTTGCTGCCAATATTGTTGGTTTAGGAATGACTAGTTAATTAAAAGGAAAACATTATGGCTTATAGAATGATTTTAAATGAAACATCTTATTTTGGTGCAGGCTCAATCAGTCAAATCGTAGATGAAGTTAAAAAACGTGGTTTTAAAAAAGCGTTAGTAGTTACGGATAAAGATCTAATAAAATTCAAAGTAGCAACTAAAGTAACACAATTACTAGATAACAATGGTTTTTCTTATCAAGTATTTGATGAAGTTATGCCAAATCCAACCATTAGTATTGTTCAAAAAGGGGTTGAAGTTTTCAAACAATCTGGTGCAGATTATTTGATTGCGATTGGTGGGGGGTCCCCTCAAGATACCGCAAAAGCTATCGGTATTATCATCAATAATCCAGAATTTGCGGATGTTCGTAGTCTTGAAGGCGTTGCGCCAACTAAAAAACCAGCAGTACCTACGATCGCAATTCCTACGACAGCAGGTACAGCTGCTGAAGTGACCATTAATTACGTAATCACAGATGAAGAAAATAAACGCAAATTTGTCTGTGTTGATCCACACGATATTCCGGCTGTTGCAATTATTGATTCAGATATGATGACAAGTATGCCTGCTAGTTTAAAAGCAGCAACTGGTGTTGATGCCTTAACTCACGCGATTGAAGGTTATATAACTAAAGGGGCGTGGGAATTATCAGACATGTTCCACTTGAAAGCGATTGAAGTTATTTCTCGCTCATTACGTGACTCGGTAAGCGGGATCGCTAAAGGTAGTGAAGACATGGCATTAGGACAATATATTGCTGGAATGGGTTTTTCAAATGTGGGCTTAGGATTAGTTCATGGAATGGCACATCCATTAGGAGCTTTTTATGGTACGCCTCATGGTGTGGCTAATGCCGTCCTTTTACCTCATATAATGGCTTACAATGCTGAATTTACTGGTGAGAAATATCGCGATATCGCCAAAGCAATGGGAGTCGCTTTGACGGAAAACATGACAATCGAACAAGTGAGAAAAGCTGCTGTTAATGCAGTTAAACAACTTAACATTGATGTCGGTATTCCTGCAACATTAAAAGAGATCGGTGTAAAATTAAATGATATTCCTGCGCTAGCCCAAGCTGCTTTTGATGATGTTTGTACCGGAGGTAATCCTCGCGATACTAACGTAAGAGAAATTGAGCAATTATATCATTCTATTTACCAATAAAAATGACACAATGAAAGTGAAATAGGTTAAACATAAAGTTAACCTATTTCAAGTAAAAAGGAATTATTATGATAAGAAAAGCGAGTATTATGCAGGTTCATCCTGATAAACATGCAGAGTATAAGAAGCGGCATGATGAAATATTTCCTGACTTAGTGAAAGAACTTAAATCACATGGAGCTCACAATTACTCAATCTTTTTAGACAGCAAAAGAAATTTACTTTTTGCCTATGTCGAAATTGAATCTGAGGAACGTTGGGATGCTGTAGCTAAAACAGCTGCTTGTCAAAAATGGTGGGCATTTATGAAAGATATCATGCCAAGCAATTCTGATAATAGCCCGATTAGTGAATCATTAACTGAAGTTTTTTATTTATTATAAAATATTCCTCTCTTTAATACACATCAAAGAGAGGAAACTAAATATATAATCATTTCTACACACTCAATTATCACTTCTTATCGTTAAATAGGGCTCGATATTCGGAAGGAGTCTGATTGGTCAGCTTTTTAAACACAGATGAAAAATAGTTACTATCATCATAACCACATTCTGCCGCAATCATACTAATCGAATAATCAGTAGTTCTAAGTAAAGACATTGCATCACATAGACGTCTTTTTTGTAAGTAGCCAGTAATAGTCATCCCTGTTTGACTTTTAAATAAGCGACTAAGTGAACGGCTTGCGATATGATTGTCTTTGCAAAAAACATCAATATTAAATGGGGTTGCTATACTGTTATGAAGAGCAGTGAACAATAAATCCAATTGATGAGTAGCAGTAGGTAGAGCTACCGTAGGAACTTGTTTAATCCGGTCTAACAAAATAACCAACTGCAAAAAAAGAGCCTCAGATAAATGAACGGAGGCTAAATTGTTTTTCTTAGACTCAACATCTAACTGTTCAATAAGTGGTGATAAAAGTTTAAGGGATGAAGGTTGAATACGCCAAGACCGTTCATTATGTCTAGCAGTCACTTTAGGTAAATAAGACTCAATAGTGGATGATAAAAATAGTGATTCTCTCAAATATAAAATATTCTCCAATCTAAGGTCATTAACAGATTCATAGCCATGCACATCTTTCGGATTAATATATAAAATATCACCACTGGTAATCGGATAAACATATTCATTCCAATGATGTAGCCCATTACCAGAACAGACAATCACAATTTCATTAAAATCGTGGTTATGCAAAGGAAAGGGTTGTTGATGATCACGTCTTTCGACAGTAACAGTATTTATCTCCGAAATAAAATAGTCTTGTTTATATAAACGTAAACATTTTTCCATAGACTGTTCCTGATTGATTAATGATAACGTTTATCTGGATTATTACGTAATGTTTGTGGCGAAAACGTAAATTCTTGTTTAAAACAGGTTGAAAAATAAGCACTATCATTAAAACCACATTCTTGTGCAATAGTTGTGATGGATTTATTGCTGTAAATTAACTGTGTGTAAGCATTAGCCAACCGTAGTTTTATTAGATATTTTTGTGGTGTGATACCAATTTCATTCTTTATATGTCGATGAAAAGAGCGTAATGATAATGAAAATTGCTCAGTTAATTGTGCCCAATTAATTTGCTCCTTAAAATTGATTTGTAACCAACGTAGAAGTTGTTTAACGCGATTATCATAGGAACCAGAACCCTGATTAACATAAAGATTATTATTAAAAATCAAAAGTAATTGTAAAAATAAACTCTCCTGAATAGCATTTGATTGATTTGGCGTTAATTGCTTAATAATCGATTGAATATTTTCATAAGATTTTTTATCAAAAAAGTAATGCGATTGAATTGGATCAGGATTTGGAATTAATTGATTTATTCCATTGATAAAATGAAAATTTTTAGGATCTCTAAACAAAATATTGGTCAAATGCAAATCATGAACGCTCTCGTACAAATGACAGTCGGAAGCCTTAATATAAAACATCATGCCTGGATACAAATCAAAAAGTCGCCCATTCAATATGTGTTTACCGTATCCACTAGTTACAATAACGATCTCATTGAAATTATGGGTATGTTCAGGATAGACGGGTTGTGGTGTTCGAGGCTCAATGGCGATATTTTGATCGCTAGACGAGAAAAAATCTTTATCAAGTAACATTTCAATCATTCTGAACCTCACTTCTTTTTAAAACTTACAACCACATTCTAAAAAGTAAATCGAAATCTCACCTTTAATATTTGGACAGCTAACATAATATTTTGGCTATAAATTATAGCTATGCAGGACTTTTTATTAAAAATGTGCGAAGCTTCACATTTTTAAAATTTTTCCGTTTAAAAGTTCATCAGAACGCGATTGAATACCAAGCAGTTGAAGTTTTTTTATAGAATAAAAATTCTAAAATTTTTATTTGTTTCGATAACGTTAGTTATGATATTTATTGTTTGCTATAAATTGATTTATAGTAAAAATAAAAAATATATATGATGATATTAATTATTTTTCTGACTTGGTGAGGGTGTTTTTTATACAAAATAGCAGAGCATTTTTAATTATCATCAAAACTTTCAGGTATATCTGTTTCTTTCAAAATTCAAAAAATAATTAACCGTGAACTAAAAAACTACTCCAGTTAGTCTGACTTATTATGGAGGTGCTCATTTTTTTAGTTATAGTTTATAGAGCGATGATAGCAAAGATAATAAAAGAGAAAAATATCACTTGTGCAACACTTAAGGGAAGCCAACAGAAAGAGCGGTTGAATGTTAGCCTATCATCGTTACCTACACAAATTCATTGATGTTGCAATTGAAATTTATCTTAATTATTCATAACGAACAATGGAACATTTTACCACTGGGAGAAAATGCGACCAAAGTTATAGGATACGCCAAATAGTTAACCATAATGATTCAACCGTTGGTTGGCTATCAGGAATTTTCATTTAGTACATCACTTCACTTCTGAAAAAGTTTACCGATACAGTATTGCTTAATTACAGCCTCAATTAAAGAATTTTATATTCATCTTATTTTAGCTAACACAATACAAAAAATACCAAATTATCAATAATAAATATTGGAATTAAAATCCCTATTGACCATTTCATATAGCCAAAAAAGCTTGGCATATTAATTTTATGTTGTGTGGCAATACTTTTAACCATAAAGTTAGGTGCATTACCAATGTAACTTAATGCGCCCATAAATACAGAACCCATTGAAATTGCCAATAAAGTGTCTGCATAAGTGGTCATTAAAGTAGTTGCATTACCCGAAGCTAAATTAAAAAACACCAGATAAGTTGGTGCATTGTCTAAAAATCCTGACAATGATCCCGATAACCAAAAATACATACTATTTATAGGCTTAGCTTGTTCACTGGTGACCAATGATACTACTGAACTCAACGCACCATCATTGCCGGCACGTAAAATTGCTAGAACGGGCACTATAGTAATAAAGATACCAATAAACAATTTGGCAACTTCTTTGATTGGATCCCAATTGAATTCATTGCCGGCTCGTACTTGCTTTGGCGTGATCAATATTGAAATAATCGTTATAGCAATAAAAAGGCCATCACGAACTAGATTTTGTAATTCAACTTGCGATCCTGATAGTGTGAAATTTATCGCCGGATGCCAAATGCCAGATAAAAGCACACTAGCAATTATCGCCACTAGTAAGCCGATATTTTTTAGACCATATAATTTAACTGCTTCTGAACTATGGGAAAGAGTAATATTGCCATATTGCTTACAATAATAATATCTATCGATAAAATAATAAATAATGAGTAATAAACCGGATGTCAAAATAACTGGTAATAACATATGTTTAACAGTCCAGAAAAAATCCACACCTTTTAAAAAACCAATGAATAATGGTGGATCACCTAACGGCGTCAAACCACCACCAATATTGGCGACTAAAAAGATAAAGAAAATTACTGTGTGGACTGAATGGTGTCGTTGCCGATTAGCTCGCAGTATTGGCCGAATCATTAACATAGCTGCGCCAGTTGTTCCCATAATTGAAGCTAATACCACACCAATGGCTAATAAAATAACATTTGATTTTGGCGTACTTATTTTATCACTTTTGATAAGAATACCACCAGAAACAGTGAACAATGCCAAAAGTAATAATATAAAGGGGATATACTCTTCAATAATGGCATGAGCTGTTAATTGAATTGTGGTAGATAAACCAAAAGAAAATAACGCAGAGCCTAGAAATAGTAACGACCAAACCAGAACAATTTTGCCATAATGATGATGCCACAGCCGTGCTAGAAATAATGGGCATAATGCGATAGAAAGCAAAATTCCAACAAATGGGATAGCCCAAAATAACGATAACTCCTGCCCATTAAACTCGCTTGCATGCAGTTGAAAAGAGATTAGCATTAAACTAATAAATGGTATTATTGATAATTTGGATAGACGTTTCATTGCGTTATTATGTGAATTAAAAGTCGCAGATTATAACAAATCCACAGTTAATTTTCGAATTAGTTACACTTAAATAAATTTTAGTTTAACAGTAATAAAAAATTTGAGGAGAGGGGTTTTTTAACCTAAAAGCTTTGGCTATTTTCGCATATTTGTGTAAAAAGACTATAATAATCGGCAATTTTTTCATATTGGATTATTCATGCAGACAACATCGCCAACAATTAACAAAGATGTTTTACATCATCGTAATAAGCATATTAATGGCTACCCATTTGATTTACTTATTAAAACTTTACCAGCATTATCTAACTTTGTTAAACCTAACCAATATGGTCGGGTAACGATTGATTTTTCTAATCCTGTTGCCGTGAAGATGCTAAATAAAGCACTTTTATTGCACTATTATCAACTCTCTTATTGGGATATTCCAGACGATTACCTATGCCCTCCAATTCCAGGGCGAGCAGATTATATCCACTATTTGGCTGATTTATTAGCGCAAGATAATCAGAATAAGATCCCTATGGGTAAGAGAATTAGCATTTTAGATATTGGGGTTGGTGCAAATGCCATTTATCCGATTATTGGCTGTGCTGAGTATGGTTGGTCATTTGTTGGCACTGATATCAATCCAACATCATTCAAGGTTGCGTCGTTAATAGCAAAATCTAATGAATTATTAAAAAATAGCCTACAATGTCGTTTACAACCCAACAGTGATGCTATTTTTGAAAATATCATTAAACCGAAAGAATTTTACTTGGCAACTTTATGCAATCCTCCTTTTCATAATTCAAAGCAACAGGCTCAAGCGAGTGCTTATACAAAACTACAAAAATTGGGTAAATTAAGTTCAGAAAAAGATCAAGTTATACTTAATTTTGGTGGACAACATGCTGAACTTTGGTGCAAAGGAGGAGAAAGTGCATTTATAACCAAAATAATTGCCGAAAGTGTTAACTATAAAACACAATGCCTATGGTTTACTTCGTTGGTTTCGAAAAAAGAATCACTGACAAACATAAAAAAACAGTTAAAAAAATCATCTGTAACTGAATACAAAATTATCCCGATGGCTCAAGGTCAAAAAATAAGCCGTTTTGTTGCGTGGACGTTTTTTGATCGAGAACAACGACAAAAGCAGATCAAAAAATTTTGAGGAAAGGGGTTTTTATGTAATAGCTTAATAACGATATCGTTAATTAACTATAAATTAACTTACACTTCCATAGTCAAAATTAATAGTATTAGATATTTTTTGAGAATATTAAGTTCTATATGATATTTATCTCACTGAAGGCCGATATAATAATTTTGAGTTTTAGCAGTATTATTCTTATTTAGTGATTCTGGTTTTTGAATTCTGTTTAGATTAACGAAAATTAGTTTAATGATCTGTATTATCTAATCTATTAATCATATTTAATCTTTAACTTTACTTCCTTAATTCTGACAATAAACGATATTAATTATTTTGATTATTTTCTTATTTAAAAAATATCCTAATCTAATCTATTTTTTGTTGTATGATGTTTTTGTTATATCAGCAATATAAGGATCATCATATGCAAGAGAAACCAAGAAAAGCAATTATTAATGCGCTATTAACAGTTATCAAAGTTGAACAGTTATCCCGTAGTTTTTTACGTTTGCATTTTAGCTGTGATACACCATTGATGGTCAATCCGCGTTGGATTTGTCCTCATTTAAAATTACTCTTTGCTGATCCTTTGACTGGTGAAATTACTTTCCCACAATTAGATGAAAATAATAAAATCATGGTCAGTGATCGAATTCGCCAATTAGCACGTAGTTATAGCATTCGTGGGTATGATGAATCTACTAATCAAGTAATAATTGATTTTGCTATTCATTCTCAAGGATTAGCGACGGTTTGGGCTCAAAAGGCCAAAATAGGTGATCAAGTTGGTATTGTAGGTACTGCTGGTAAATTAGAATTTGATAATCAATTTTTAGTTTTGATGGGCGATATTTCTGCAGTACCGAGTATCTGTTATACGCTTGAAAATTTGCCTAGTTCTCAAACAGCATTAGCTTTTATTGAAGTTAATCACAAAACGGATATTGTTGACCTACCAATCAACAAAAATGTAAAAGTTCAATGGTTTGTTAAGGATTTAAATGCTCCTAATCAATTAGTTGACGCGGTGATGAACATCAATTTTAGTGATCAAGATAATATATTGTTTTGGGGGGGAATGGAAAGATCATTGGCACAACAATTACGTCATTCAATCAAAGATAAATATCCCAATTTAGAACCTAATGCTATTCAGATTACCAGTTATTGGCGAGAGGGATTTGCGGAAGGAGAATTTAAACATCGTGATTGATTGTTGGTAGAAAGTTGTGAATATACTTGCGCATTTACATTTAGCAACAATTGCCAATAGCTCGCTAATTGGCAATACTGTTGCTGATTTTGTAAAAGGTGATCCTTATCAGCAATTTCCAACTGAGATAGCTGATGGTATTATGTTGCATAGAAAAATTGATAGTTTTACTGATAGTTTTCCTACTGTTAAACAAGCAAAATTGTTATTTCGAAATAGTCATCAACGTGTTGCTCCAATAACGCTTGATATTGTTTGGGATCATTTTTTATCAAAGTATTGGCATGATTTTGGTTCAAGTCAAACTTTATCATCATTTAATATTATGACTAAAAGGTATATCCAACCTTATATCACTAATTATCCTACAGATTATCAACATTTTATGAATGCGATGTGGCAAGAATCATGGTTAGAAAATTACGCTTCAATAGATTTTATTGCGAAAGTATTAAAAGGTATGGCTCAGCGAAGACCAAAACTTTATTTATTGCAAGAAACCATTATTGATATTAAACAAAACTATAGCGCATTAGAATCACATTTTTTTGATTTATATCCGAAAATATGTTCAGGTATAAAATCGGTATAAGCTTATGAGATAATAGTTATCGAATAATTTAACTACATAAATTCATTCGATAACTATTAAAGAATTGAATAGTTTTATTTAGGTAAACTGATTTTTCTATCTTCAATCATAATCAAGTTACTGCTATCCGGTTTTTGTGCTATTGGTACCAAATTTTCAAGTGTTGCTTGCGGAGCTTGGCTAATGCTGCCACCTCTTGGCTTAGTACGAATTACCTGACTTTCAGGTAATGTAGTATTCTTAGTTAGATTGGCCCATAACCATTCGATGGCATCTTCACCGTAATAGTCAATAGCTAATAGTGTGTTATCAAATGGTGATTTTCCGTCGAGATAACTAGCATTTTCAACTTCGATATAACGTAGTTGCGATTCTTTTCCTTCTACTCCACTATTTAAAGCAACATACGGACGAGATGTATGATTTATTAACTGTTTGACATTATTTTGTCCATGTACAATAAACGTTTTAATTTTATTTAAATTTCCGGTTGCTTGTACTTGTTTTAGTCCATCATTAACTCGTTTCTCGGTTATTTTCTCTCGTAAACAAATAGCCCCTTTAGTACCATAATCTATCTGATTTTTAATTTCAGAGCTTGAGAACCACTCTCTTCTTGGTGAATCGATATCCTTATTTGCGACAAGATCGATTGCGGTAACATCTTTATTGGCCCAAATAGGTAAATGACCATTAGATAGTGACCAGATTTCAGAGAATTTTACTTCTTTTAATGGCATTACTTCACCAAAATTATAGAGTGGATCTTGTTGCGTACTGGCAACAGAATAATCACACATGTTTTCTGTAACATCAAAGCGACCATATGAACTAATATATTGATACGGAAAAGCAATTGATTCTTTATTATAAAAATAGGGTAACTGAATTTCCATCTCTGGACGCCAACCATAACTATATAACTTTTCTAGAGCTTCTTTAGGCGTACCTTTAGTTAATAAGTTAGCCTTTTTTAGTGCATCACAGCGATTTTGCGAATAAAAATATTTTGACGCATAAGGAACATAATTGTCTGCCTTATTAGGCTCAATTGCTGGGATGGCACAAGGAATGTAAAGCGCAGCTGTAGTAGCATAATCAGGGATTGAATTATATTTGAAACTTCTTACACTAGTTCCTTCTTGTATAGTAAGTGAGGCAATCTCTGGATTGGGTTGTATTTGTGGATTAACCGCAACAATACCATTAATGGTTCCGATCTTATCTAATTCACCCGCATTCAAAGCTGCACTAGCACCATCTTCGGCACCATAGATCAATATCAATGTATTATAGCTGGTAAAGTTTCGAGTATTTGTGGCTGAAAATCTATCATTAATTTCATAAAGTGCAAATTCAATTGACTGTAAAACATATTTGCCCCAATTATGTTCAGGGTTCTGTTTTGAGTGTAACTGTTTAACAGCATATCTATTGGGGTAATTTTTTATAAAATTTTCTCTATTTTTGATCTTAGGATTAAATAATAGATTATCTTTTGCAATTTTTCCTTCTATAGTAAAGCCTTGTTGACTACTAATATCATAAATACCATTGCCCAATCCTTTATCATTATAAACTACTGCACAATTATGTTTTAATCCCCAAAGCCCGCGAATTTGTATATCTTTGGCGTTATATAAACCGTCATAATTGCTAGCTGGAATGGCAACAATACATGGTTTTTTCTTATCAAAATCAACGGGAATTTGTAATAGAACACCGACATTTCCTTCTTTAATTGTCGCTAAAATTTCGGTGCCGGCTATTTTTCCGTCGAACAATGGTGACAAGTTTTGCTGTCTAAATCCAAATAATTGACCTTCACCGGTTTTTGTATCAATAAAGCGATTTAATTTAGCTTGACGGAGCTCACGAGTTGTTGGATTATCAGAATCAGCAAATTTGAATTTTTGTATCATTGATGATAAAGGTGTAAAACCAATGCCGGCTGTAACTAGATCGTCGCTATCTCCATCATAGTAGTTTGAACTGTGAATAGTAATCCATTGTGGTTTTGGATTGTAGGGATTATTTTGATCAGTATAGCCAATATTTGGAATTGCAAGTATTGGTAAAAATAGTAATGATGTTAAAGTTTTTATATTTTTGATTATCAAAGTCATTACACTAACTTCCCATTTTTTAATTAACTTAGTTTTCCATATCATGGATGATAATTATATAATTTATCCGTTAGATGGTAAATTTTTGCTACCAAGAGCCCAAAAGGCTGAAATAATTTTTTCAGATAATCGCCTTTTTTGGACGCATATACCCACATCAAATGGTTCCATTAAATTGGTTGACCATTCAGTAATTCGTTCGCGAACTCTTTCTGGACTGTTTTCCATTACCACTTTTGGCAATAATGCTACACCGCATCCTAAAGCAACCATAGATACAATTGCTTCATGTCCTGCAACTGTTGCATAAATTCTAGGACTGGTTATTTTTTGTTGTTTGAACCATAAATCAATTCTTTGTCGGCTGGGGCCATGTTCTGGCAAAATGAAAGGAATATTATGCCAATCTGGCGTTTTTTGATGTAATTTATCACTAAATGAGCTATTAAGTTTAGGAATTAATAAGACCATTTCGATCTCGCCTAATTTTATAAATTCAACACCAGCCGGTAATTGTTTAGGTTTGCCTGCAATAGCGAGATCAGCCTGATTAGATTGAATTTTTTCAACTGCATCAGCAGCATCACCAGTAGATAGCTTAATTTCAACTAGTGGATAATGAATGCGGAAGCGATCTAATATATCAGGTAAATGACTATAGGCCGCCGTTACTGAGCAAAATAGGGTTAATTCGCCAACCAATTGTTGATCTGATTGATCTAACTCTTGCTTTAATTGTTGATGTAGATTTACAACTTGTAGAGCAAAACGTTTTACTTTTTCGCCTTCATGAGTAATTTGAACTTGTCGGTTGTCGCGTACAAATAATTGATGCCCAAATTGTTCCTCAAGGCGTTGGATTTGCCTTGAAAGCGTGGAAGGACTTACATGCATTGCATCAGCGCTCATGCCAAAATGGCATGTCTCACACAAATGTAAAAACAATTTTAGGTCACGAATATTCATATTAATGGTTATTTTCAGATATTTCTAATATTAAACACTATTATCAAATAGTGATTATATCACCATCAGTATTAAATGCCGCTATTATTCACAGATATATCAATAAGGCAAATAGCAAAATAGTCTTCTTCAATGGCAATATAGATGTAGACCTGTTAGAATACGCCATTATTTTTGCTTAGCTAAATTGATTAATTTTATGACAGAACAAGCTTATTTAGACGAAGTTAATGCTCGTCGTACTTTTGCTATTATCTCTCACCCGGATGCGGGTAAAACGACTATCACCGAAAAAGTATTGTTGTTTGGACAAGCGATTCAAACTGCGGGTACAGTTAAGGGGCGTGGTGCTAATGCTCAACACGCTAAATCAGATTGGATGGAAATGGAAAAACAACGTGGTATTTCCATCACCACATCGGTCATGCAATTTCCTTATAATGATTGTTTAGTTAACTTACTTGATACTCCTGGGCATGAGGACTTCTCTGAAGATACTTATCGAACGTTAACTGCTGTTGATAGTTGTTTAATGGTTATTGATGCTGCAAAAGGTGTCGAAGATAGAACACGTAAATTGATGGAAGTAACGCGTTTACGTAATACGCCAATTTTGACTTTTATGAATAAACTTGATCGTGATATACGTGACCCGATGGAGTTACTTGATGAAGTTGAAAATGAACTTAATATCATGTGTGCACCTATTACCTGGCCAATTGGTTGTGGTAAATTATTCAAAGGTGTCTATCATTTAGCGAAAGATGAGACCTATCTTTATCAAACAGGTAAAGGCCATACTATTCAAGAAGTTCGTATTATCAAAGGATTAGATAATCCAGAACTCGATACCACAATTGGCGATGATTTAGCACAGCAACTTCGTGATGAGCTTGAATTAGTACAAGGTGCATCAAATGAGTTTGATCTGGAAGCATTTTTATCTGGTGATTTAACTCCAGTATTTTTTGGTACTGCATTAGGAAATTTTGGTGTTGATCATATGCTTGATGGGTTGACTGCTTGGGCTCCGACGCCTCAACCTCGCCAGACCGATAAACGAGAAGTTGTAGCTACTGAAGAAAAATTTACTGGTTTTGTATTTAAGATCCAAGCCAATATGGATCCTAAACATCGTGACAGAGTTGCTTTTATGCGTATTGTATCGGGTAAATACGAGAAAGGCATGAAGTTGCGTCATGTTCGTATCGCAAAAGATGTGAATATTTCTGATGCGTTAACCTTTATGGCTGGTGATCGAGATCATGTCGAACAAGCTTATGCTGGTGATATTATTGGTTTACATAATCATGGCACTATACAGATTGGTGATACTTTCACTCAAGGTGAAGATCTTAAATTTACCGGTATTCCTAATTTTGCCCCTGAGCTATTTCGTCGTATTCGTTTAAAAGATCCTCTTAAACAGAAACAATTATTAAAAGGTTTAGTTCAGCTTTCGGAAGAAGGTGCAGTACAAGTATTCCGTCCAATTGCTAACAATGATTTAATTGTTGGAGCGGTAGGAGTGTTGCAATTTGACGTAGTTGTTGCGCGTTTAAAATCTGAATACAACGTAGAAGCGATTTATGAACCAGTAAATGTAACAACGGCTCGTTGGGTTGAATGTAGTGATGCTAAGAAACTTGAAGATTTTAAACGAAAATGTGAGCAAAATTTGGCACTAGATGGTGGTGATAATCTATCTTATATTGCGCCAAGTATGGTTAATCTAAATCTAACACAAGAACGTTATCCAGATGTTGAATTTAGAAAAACACGTGAGCATTAATTGGTTACTTGGTAATTAAGATTAACAATGAGAACACTATTAATGATCTGATAATGAGGAAGGGCTATTTTTAGCCCTTTTTTATTTATTAATTTGTTGTATTTTTAATACGATAATGTTAGTTTAACCATATCTTTTAGATAATTGCTATTTTTATGCAAAATCGATTATCACTATATTGCTCTCTTCTATTAATAAAGCTGTAATTAATCATACCTTCTATATACCTTTATATTCTTGAATTTTGACTGTAATTTTGAATTCCAAATAATAAATTTTTCTTTTTCATTTATATTTATATTTCGATTATACTGTCTTTTAAATTAGGCGAGAATTCTATGAATAACATGAAAACTAAAACACTATTTATTACTGCATTAACCGTTTTTACATTTAATAGTTCATTTGCTATTGAGAATAAGCATGAACATTCTGTATTATCAAATAAAGTTCACCAAAGCGAACGAGATGATCGTCAATATGAAGTGATTGAACTTAATAATAAAATGCGAGTTTTATTAGTTTCAGATCCGAAAGCAACCAAATCACTCGGATCAATAGCATTGCCTGTTGGTTCACTATATGATCCAGTACTTCAACAAGGATTAGCTCATTACACAGAACATATGGTGCTAATGGGTTCGAAAAAGTATCCTCAACCGTCAAGCTTTACTGAGTTTTTGTCACGACATGCCGGTAACTATAATGCTACTACCAGTGGTAATCGGACTGCATTTTTCTTTGAAGTTGAAAACGGTGTGATTAATACTGCATTAGATTATTTAGCTGATGCGATTGCTGAGCCAATTTTTGATCCTAAATTTGCTGATAAAGAACGTAATGCCGTTAGTTCTGAAATGACGATGTACCGATCGAGTGATGGTTTCCGCATTCAGCAAGTTGATTCTGAAACGATTAATCCTAATCATCCAGCAGCACAATTTTCTGGAGGCAATTTAGAAACATTAAGTGATAAAGATAATAGTAAATTGCAAGATGAATTGGTTAATTTTCATGATAAATATTATTCAGCTAATATTATGGTTGGGGTTATTTATAGTAATCAATCCATTGAAAAATTAGAAAATTTGGCTGAATCTACTTATGGTCAAATTCCTAATAAAAATATTGTTGTTCCACCAATTACTAAATCTGCGATTACTCAGGAGTTTACTGGTAAAGAAATTACCATGATACCAGCTCAACCTAGAAAAATGTTGTCTCTAAAATTTCCAATCGAAAATGACATCGATAAATTTGCAGATAAAACCAATGAATATCTTATCTATTTAATTAGTAATAATAGTAAAAATACCTTAGCTGATCAGTTACAAAAACAAGGCTTGATTGAAGCTATTCAAGCAACTTGTGATAGTAAATATTATGGTAATAGTGGGACATTTAATATTAATGTCATTTTAACTGATGAAGGTTTGGCGCAAAAAGACAAGGTGATTGCAGCTATATTCAATTATTTACAATTAATTGAAAAACAGGGCGTTTCAGAAGCTTATTACGATGAGATAAAAAAAGTTTTTGCTTTGTCGTTTAAGTATAAAGATGTTAACCGCGATATGTCTTATGTTGAATGGTTATCAGATCAGATGCTACTTTATCCAGTTAAAAATGTATTAGATGCGGATTATGTTGCTGAACATTTGAATAAAGAAGCTATCATCACTCGAATCAAAAGTTTTACTCCCGATAATGCTAGAGTTTGGTTGATTGCTCCAAATCAAACCACCGATAAAACTGCATATTTTCTTAATGCGCCTTATAAGGTCGATAATATTACAGATGAATTAAAAGCAACGTGGACTAATTTAGCTAAAGATTTTTCGTTTAGTCTGCCTGAATTAAATCCTTATATTCCTGATAATTTTAGTATAATTGCACAAAATGAAGATCAGATTCAACCAGCAACATTTAGTAAACGTGGTAATCATATTCATTTTGTTAGTCGTCATTTTAGTAATGATCCTAAGGCTGTGATTGCTGTTTCTTTACGTAATAATCAGGCTTTTAAAGATGCAAAAACGTCAATTGCTTTTGAGTTACTTGATTACATAGTTAGTCGTGATTTAACTCAATTACAATTTCAAGCTGGTAATGCCGGAATGTCATTATCTACTGGCACTGATAATGGTTTAATGATAACCGCTGCTGGTTTTAATCAACATTTACCAGAAATGGTATTGGCTATTCTTAATAGTTATCGTCAAGTGACTATTGATGAACAAAGTTTAGCATTAGCTAAATCATGGTATCTGCAACGACTTGATGGGGCAGATCATTTCGAAAGTATTCGATTAGCGTCCGAGCCAGTTCTTGCATTATCTAAATTGCCGCACTATTTTGAACGAGATGAAAGACGACAAATTACAAATACTATCACAATTAGTGATGTTGAAGCTTATCGTGATAACTTGATGTCTCAATCGATACCTTACATGATTAGTTTAGGTAATATTTCAAATGAAGATTCTCTGGATCTTTATCATGCAGTGCAAAAGACATTAAAACGCAATGTTGAATTTACGCCTTTGGATGATATAGCAATTAAAACTTCGTTTACAGCGAGAATCACCCAACAAGCGAAAAGTACCGATAGCGCATTGTTAATGACTTATTTCCCAACTAATTATGATCCAACTAAAAGCCAAGTAGTTGGCTATACATTAGCTAATATTATGTCACCATGGTTTTTTGATCAATTACGGAGCAATGAACAATTGGGATATCTTGTAGGTATTTTTCCATTTTTCATCGGTGAATCAGTAGGGCTGGGTTTTGCTGTGCAAACTAATCAGTGGGATCCTGCTTATCTATTACAACGTTATCAAGCCTTTTACCCAGCAATGTTAAATAAATTAGATGCGTTAACTGATGAGGATATTGAAGAGTATAAAAGAAGTATCATTGATGAACAGACAATGCCTCCGCAATCCTTAGATGAAGAGTTTGAACGTTTAATTTCAGATTATCGTTTATCTCGTTTTCAATTCGATTCTCGTGATAAAAAAATAGAACTACTTAAGAAAATCACTAAACAAGATTTAATTGATTTTTATAAAAATACCGTGATTGAACAAAAAGGTTTAGTAATAGCATCACAAGTGATAGGGAAAACAGAAAAAGAAGAAAAGCAACCGAAAGCTATCACTGACTATACTGAATTTAAAAATGCATCATCATTACAAAATGAATTATTAAAATAAAAGACTCAAGCATGCATTTAGTCTGAAATATCATTACATTAAATTGGCATTGTACCTACCATATGGTACACTGCCAAAATCCCAATAGTTTGAGTATATTATGATTACTGGATCGATTGATTATTGTGCTATCGGACAGCGATTGCGGGCTTACCGTATCGCTGCGTCTCTCAGAGCTGAAGATGTTGCAGAAAGTCTTAAAATCTCTAGAGCTGCAGTTTACCGTTTAGAAAAAGGCGAAATTGTCAAAATAGAAACACTTGAACGTTTAGCCTCATTATTAGATACTTCATTTGCTAGTTTGCTTGGCATTGACACTGAATACTATTCGAGTGGTGATGGTTTTTTTGAACGCATGCGTCAATTAGAAGAACAATCTACGCACATTTATTCCCATTTTGATCCTTTTTCTTTTCTATTAACTTCATCTGATTATCTTGCTCATTTAGGTATGATGTTAAATGAGTCGAGTGAATCCATTGCAGCGCAAAGATATGCAACATCATTATCGATTTTAAATGAGCGTAAGACACAGTTTTATCAATCTGTACCAAAAGTGATTAATCTAATCAGTTTGCGTAATGTTGAGCGATTTTTGCACATCGGTTTGGTTGGCAATTTAACTATTTCTCCAGGCAAGAAATCTGAAAGAATGTTGTTAGCTCGTAAAGAAATTTATCATTTGATCAAATTGATAGAAGATCAAGCTTATGCGCCAACAATTGCGATTACGGAACAAGCTATCCCATCCATCGCTTTTCAAATATTTTATCAAAATAAAGATGCGTTAGCATTGGCAATGAGTCCTTTTCGATTAGGTGAACTACCTAATATAACCACAGGGATTGCCTCAATAACATCTTCAGAAGATGCAATTAAACGTTATCGCCACTTATTTGATAAGTTATGGCAAAATAGTGCGAAAGATCATAAAGCAATCGATCTATTAAAAACCACCTTAGAAAATTTTTAAAGAATATTAAAATTACTAAAGAGAGTCATTATGTTATCTTTAACATTACAACCGATAAAAAAATTTAGTGGTACCATTAATTTACCTGGTTCTAAAAGTGTATCAAATCGTGCACTATTATTATCTGCACTTAGTCAAGGTAAAACAAGATTAACAAATTTACTTGATAGTGATGATGTTCGCTATATGCTTGAGGCTTTAAAAGCGTTAAACATCAAATATCATCTGTCAGATGACCGAACAATTTGTGATATAGAAGGGTTAGGCGGTAAATTACATTCGGCTCACCCATTAGAACTATTTTTAGGAAATGCCGGGACAGCTATGCGTCCTTTAGCTGCAGCACTTTGTTTAGCCGATAATAATATTGTATTAACGGGTGAACCTCGTATGAAAGAGCGTCCAATTGGTCATTTGGTGGATGCATTACGTCAAGGTGGCGCTAAAATTGATTATCTTGAAAATGAAGGTTATCCGCCACTTCATATCCATGGTGGTTTTACTGGAGGTAAGATTGCTGTAAATGGCTCAGTATCAAGTCAATTTTTGACTGCACTATTGATGGCCGCCCCTTTAGCTAGCAATGATACTGAAATTACTATTATTGGCGATCTAGTTTCTAAACCATATATTGATATTACAATAAAAATGATGGCAATGTTTGGTGTATCGGTTATCAATAATCAATATCAGACATTTGTCATTAAAGCTAATCAAACTTATCAATCGCCTGGTAGTTATTTGGTAGAAGGTGATGCCTCTTCAGCATCCTATTTCTTAGCGGCAGCAGCAATTAAAGGTGGCACTGTTCGTGTTACTGGAGTTGGTAAAAAAAGTTTACAAGGAGATACTCAATTTGCCCATGTGCTTGAAAAAATGGGTGCCAAAATAACTTGGGCTGATGATTATATTGAGTGTACTCGCGGTGAATTAAATGGTGTCGATATGGATATGAATCATATTCCTGATGCTGCGATGACAATTGCAACCACTGCACTCTTTGCTGATGGAACAACGACAATTCGAAATATTTACAATTGGCGAGTAAAAGAGACCGATCGCTTATCGGCTATGGCCAACGAATTACGTAAAGTTGGTGCTACTGTTGAAGAAGGAGAGGATTATATTACTATAACTCCTCCTGCAAAACTCAATCATGCAGAAATCAAAACTTATAATGACCATCGTATGGCTATGTGCTTCTCATTAGTTGCACTCTCTGATACGCCGGTAACTATTTTAGATCCGAAGTGTACAATGAAAACATTTCCTGATTATTTTGAACAATTTAAACGATTAAGCGAAATATAACATGACAAAAAATATTCCTGTTATTGCTGTTGATGGTCCAAGTGGTGTAGGTAAGGGTACATTATGTCAAGCGTTAGCAAATCACTTCAACTGGCATCTTTTGGATTCAGGTGCTATCTATCGTGTGTTAGCGCTAGCGGCGTTAAAACAAAATATTGCTTTAGATGATATTAATCAGCTAACTGTGCTCGCATTGAATTTACCGTTAACATTTGATAGCAGTCATGGTGATGTCAAAGTATTGTTGGCTGGGGTTGATGTTTCAAAAGAGATTCGTACCGAACAAACTGGTGGAGCAGCTTCAGAAGTAGCTGCAATAAATGAAGTAAGAACAGCCCTATTACAGCGTCAACGTGATTTTCGACAATTGCCTGGATTAATTGCCGATGGTCGTGATATGGGCACAGTCGTGTTCAGCGATGCCCCTGTAAAAATATTTCTTGATGCTAGCGCTCAATCAAGAGCAGAAAGAAGAATGAAACAGTTGCAAGATAAGCAAATTCATGCTAAATTCCCCGAAATTTTGCAGGAGATAACTGCGCGTGATGAGCGAGATCGAAATCGAGCGGTTGCGCCCTTAAAGCCTGCAGTTGATGCATTAATAATTGATACCACATCTCTCTCTATCGAAGATGTTTTTAATCAAGCTATTATGTATATAAAAGAAAAACTTACGCTATAAGTTTATATTGTATGTAAACTTATTGTGTAAACGAAGCTCCATTATAAGGATGTAAGTGGAGTAACATAAACAACCCCACAAGACAGGATGTAATGTGGACGTTAATATTAATTTAAGTATATAAAATATGACTGAATCTTTTGCTCAACTCTTTGAAGAGTCTTTAAATCAACTAGACACTCGTTCTGGTAATATGATCCGTGGTACTGTCGTTGCAATCGACAAAGATGTTGTTTTAGTTGATGCTGGTTTAAAATCTGAATCAGCAATTCCAGTAGAGCAGTTTAAAAATGCCCAAGGTGAATTAGAAGTTCAAGTTGGCGACGTTGTAGACGTTGTTCTTGATTCTATTGAAGATGGCTTTGGCGAAACAATCTTATCTCGTGAAAAAGCTAAACGTCATGAAGCGTGGCTAACATTAGAAAAAGCAGTTGAAGATGCTGCAACAGTTTTAGGTGTTATCAATGGTAAAGTTAAAGGTGGCTTTACGGTTGATCTTAATGGCGTTCGAGCGTTCCTACCAGGTTCGCTTGTTGATGTTCGTCCATTACGCGATACTTCTCATATTGAAAATAGAGAGATCGAATTAAAAGTTATTAAATTAGATCAAAAACGCAACAACGTAGTTGTTTCACGTCGTGCAGTAATTGAATCTGAAAATAGCGCAGAAAGAGAACAACTTCTTGAAAATCTACAAGAAGGTTCTGAAGTTAAAGGTATTATCAAAAATCTTACTGATTACGGTGCATTCGTTGATCTTGGTGGGGTTGATGGTTTACTACATATCACTGATATGGCTTGGAAACGTGTTAAACATCCAAGCGAAGTGGTTGAAGTTGGTCAAGAATTACTTGTTAAAGTTCTTAAATTCGATAAAGACCGTTCACGTGTTTCTCTTGGCTTAAAACAATTAGGCGAAGATCCTTGGGTTTCAATTGCTAAACGTTACCCAGAAGGTACTAAAGTAACTGGTAAAGTAACTAACTTAACTGATTACGGTTGTTTCGTTGAAATCGAAACTGGTGTTGAAGGTTTAGTACACGTTTCTGAAATGGATTGGACTAACAAAAATATTCATCCATCTAAAGTAGTTAGCTTAGGTGATGAAGTTGAAGTTGTAGTTCTTGAAATTGATGAAGAACGTCGTCGTATTTCTCTTGGTCTTAAACAATGTAAACCAAATCCATGGTTACAATTTGCTGAATCACACAATAAAGGTGATAAAGTTAGCGGTAAGATCAAATCAATCACTGATTTCGGTATCTTCATCGGTTTAGATGGTGGTATTGATGGTCTAGTGCATCTTTCTGATATTTCTTGGAATATGCCAGGTGAAGAAGCTGTTAAAGCTTATAAGAAAGGTGACGATATTGAAGCTGTTGTTTTACAAGTTGATGCTGACCGTGAACGTATCTCATTAGGTATCAAACAACTTGAAGACGATCCATTCAGCAGCTTTGCATCTAACTTCAAAAAAGGCGCAATTGTTAAAGGTAAAGTTACTGCAGTTGATGCTAAGGGTGCAACAGTTGAAATCGCTGACGGTATCGAAGGTTACTTAAAAGCACAAGATATTGCTCGTGAACGTATTGAAGATGCAACTACTGCATTAAATGTTGGTGATGAAGTAGAAGCGAAAATCGTAAATATCGATCGTAAAACTCGTGCAATTTCACTATCTGTACGTGCTAAAGATGAAGCTGATGAGAAAGAAGCATTAGCAGCTGTAAATAATACTGCAACTCAAGAAGATGCATCATTTACTAATGCAATGGCTGAAGCATTTAAAGCAGCATCAAAAACTGAGTAAAAAATATTTATTCAAAGAGTAAAGAGGGCTTGCCCTCTTTTTCTTTTGTGGTATAAAATGAATAAAATATATACCACATAAAATAAATTAGGAGTGACCATGAACAGATCCGATTTAGCAGAAAGAATAGTCAACTGGCGGGCACACCTTCCTGTGCAACTTGTTGATGATGCTGTTAGAGACATTATTGAACAAATTGCTTTAGCGATGGAAAGTAATGATCGTGTTGAAATACGCGGTTTTGGTAGTTTTAGTCTTAACTACCGCGCTCCACGTAAAGCTAGAAACCCTAGAACAGGAGGAAATGTTGAGGTTAAACACAAATATATCCCTCACTTTAAACCTGGGAAAGAGTTACGTGAACGTGTAAATAATGCAGCTAAAGCATAATTTCAATCCATTTAATAAAAAAGCCTTTGAGTAAAATCAAAGGCTTTTTTATTAATTAGATGAATGATTCTCAATAGAAACAGAAATAGTAATTTTTAAATTGGAATGTAGCTCTAAAATTAAAGGTAAAATAATCCATAGAAAGTTCTAACATATTAGATTGAATATTTGAACAATATTAATATGTAGAAATTGATGCGGCATTACGGTTCAATAGATTTAATGGCAATTGTATTCACCTTAGGATGTGTGTCATTAATGTTTTTGCCATCATTGCCTTCAGAAACAAGTTGGCTTGTTTTGGCTGGGGTATTCATTGTTATTATTTTAGTATGGTCAATACGACGCCATTACTATCTTTGTGTGATTGCTGTTTTTATATTAAGTTTTCTCTGGTCTACAGCAAATGCAAAACAATATTTAAGCCTAATTGAACCATATATTGACCAGACATTAGTCGTCACAGCAAAAGTTGAAACTATTAATACTCAAATTTATTCCCCCAAAAAAAACAATCCGTATTATGCAAAATTTTCCATTTTAAAAATTTCAGATCAGATTTTATCATCACCAATACCTATTATTATTTATTGGCAACAATCAGATTTAATTAAAGCTGGTCAAATTTGGCAATTAACAATAAAAACTAAAGTGACGCAAAGTTATTTAAATGAAGGCTCATTTGATAAACAACGTTTTGCCATTGCAAATCATACTTTGTTAAAAGCTAAAGTTATTAAATCAGTTTTGCTCGAAAAAAAGTTTAATATTCGACAAAGTATTGCTGATAAATGTTTAGCTTATATTAATCTGTTTAGTTATCGAGGCATTTTATTAGCATTAGGATTTGGTGACCGTTCACAGATTTCTGATCATAATCGTTTAACTATGATGCAAACCGGTGTAGCTCATTTAATGGCAATTTCAGGAATGCATATTCTGTTAGTATTCTATATTAGTTGTTTTTTGCTAAAAGGATTACTGTTTTTTTTTCCACAACGCTATAGCCATTTATTATTACCCATATTAATTGGTTGGTTAACAACGTTATGTTATACATGGTTAACTGGTTTTAATCCTCCAGCATTACGAGCTATTTTAGCATTATCAATTTGGATATATTTGCGTTATAAAAATAATCACATCAGCGCGTGGCAGAAAATTAACCGTATTATAGCGTTATTATTAATTTTGGATCCGCTAATGATACTATCTGAAAGTTTTTGGATGTCCTGTTATGCTGTGGTTAGCTTGATTTTTTTATTTGAATGGTTGCCATTAGCTAGCACGTTAAAAAATAAAAAACGATGGTATTTTATTAGATTATTACATTTACAATTTGGTTTAACATTATTATTGCTTCCTATCCAATTATTTATTTTTCATGGTATAAGTGTTGTTGCGTTGTTAACTAACTTAATTGCAATTCCTATTGTTTCGTTAATCACCTTTCCCGCGATTTTATTGGCATTATTATTTAGTCTGATGGACTGTTTTTATCTTGCTTTATGGTTATGGTTTGTTGCGCAAACTTCGCTAGAATGGCTTTTTTATTGCTTAGAATATTTAAATATTTTATGGCTAAATATACCAGCGGATTTTTATTTGTTTAGTAGTATTGGATGGTTAACTATTATCATTATTAGGATAGAATTTTGGCGACGTTTCAGCTTTTCTATTATTATTGTTATGACAATATTATTTTCGCCAATTTATAAACAACCCGATTATCTATGGCGAATGGATATGTTGGATGTTGGACATGGATTGGCCATTGTGATTCACAATGGTAAATCAGCCATTTTGTATGATACTGGTGCAAAATGGGAAAATAGTTCAGCGGCTGAGCAAGTAATCATCCCTTTTTTACAATGGCATAATCTGAATGTTGAAGGCATTATTATTAGCCATAGTCATAATGATCATATTGGTGGTTTAAGCTATTTACGACAACGTTATCCTGATGCGTGGTTAATGAGTTCATCTTCAAGTTTGAGTAATGATTATAACTGTTTAGCTGATCATAAATTTCATTGGCAACATTTACGCTTTAATGTGTTATGGCCGAACAAATTAGTGAGTGATCCTAATAACGGCGATTCATGTGTAATACAAATTACTGATGGTCAATTTTCAGTGTTGTTGACGGGTGATCTAGAACGTAAACAAGAATATGATTTAGTGGTTAAATATAAACGTAATCTACATTCAACCATTCTACAAACTCCTCATCACGGTAGTACTACTTCATCAAGTTATTCATTCTTAAATTATGTTAATCCTTTTAATTCACTAACTTCAACATCACGTTATAACCCATGGAGATTACCTTCCAATAAGATAACTAATCGTTATAAAGCGCTAAATATTAATTATTATGTTACAGGTAAGGAGGGGCAAATAAGTCTATTTTTTTATCCAACATCATGGCAACAAAAAACTATGCGACAAGATATCAATCCAAGATGGTATCATGATTGGTTTGGTAGTTTATCATTTTATGAGTAAAATAGAATTATTGTTAGTATGGTTTATAAATTATGTATTTATCCACTATATAAAAATAAAATTATTGGAATTAGAGAGCATAATAAAGTTATGATTGAGAAACTATGGTATGGTAAAAATAAATCATTTTGGTTGTTGTTGCCATTTTCATTATTGTATGGATGTATTAGCTTTATTCGTCGTCAATTATACAAGTTTGGTATATTCAAAGCATGGCAATCTCCAATTCCCATTATTGTCATTGGTAATTTATCAGCAGGAGGTAATGGTAAAACGCCTCTGGCAATCAGTTTAATTGAAGCCTTAAAGGCTAAAGGCCTGAAAGTTGGATTAGTCTCTCGTGGTTATGGTGGAAAATCCGACCATTATCCATTAATTTTAGATGAACATACTACCACTGCTCAAGCTGGTGACGAACCAATTTTAATTTATCAAAGAACTCAAATACCAATTGCGGTCGCACCTAAGCGAGTCGAGGCAGTTAAAGAATTATTAAAATCATATCAATTGGATGTTGTTTTAACTGATGATGGTTTACAGCATTATGCATTAGCTCGTGATATTGAGATCGTAGTCGTTGATGGTAAACGACTATTCGGAAACGGTTGGTGGATCCCAGCAGGTCCTATGAGAGAGCGAACAAATCGGTTGAAATCAGTAGATTTAATTATGATAAATGGTGACAGCTCGTGCGATATATCAAATCAGTATCCAGATAAAACTTATACTATGCAATTAACCCCTAGTTACGCGGTAAATCTACTAACCAATGAAAAAAGCCAATTATCGGCATTACATCATATTTGTGCCATTGCTGGTATTAGTAATCCAAAGCGATTCTTTGATATGTTAATAAAAATGAATGCAGATTTGTTACATACAGAATCTTTTGCTGATCATCAAAATTTTAGCCTGCCATTGTTAGAGAAAATAGCTGAAAGTAATCAAACACTTTTAATGACCGAAAAAGATGCAGTGAAATGTCGACAATTTGCATTACCTAATTGGTGGTATTTACCAATTGATGCTACGATACCCAATCAGGCTATTGAAAAGATTTATTCACTATTTGTAGAAAGAAAATTACAAAGAGAAAAAAAATGAAACAACTGTTATTAAGTGCTATTGCTTGTCCTAAATGTCATGGACAATTAGAATACGATAAGCAACATCAACAATTAGTTTGCCAAAATGATAGGTTAGTTTACTCAATAAAAGAAGGGATACCGGTATTATTAGCAAGCGAAGCAAATTCACTAAATCAATCTAATTGTAATAAAGAATAATTAAAGTTTTGAGGTAATTTTATGAGTTTTACAGTAATTATTCCTGCTAGATATGCTTCAAGCCGTTTACCGGGAAAACCCCTTGCTGATATCCATGGCAAACCGATGATAATTCGAGTAATGGAACAAGCGCAAAAGTCATCGGCTAGTCGAGTTATCATTGCCACTGATAACCAACAAGTTTTTGATGTAGTGCAAAGCTATGGTGGTGAGGTCGTTTTAACGAGTGATAAGCATAACTCAGGAACTGAACGTTTAGCTGAAGTCATTAATACTTTTCAACTGGCTGACGATGAAGTTATTGTAAATGTTCAAGGTGATGAACCATTAATTCCACCGATTATTATTGATCAAGTTGCTGATAATTTAGTGAAATACAAGACAGGAATGGCAACTTTAGCTGTGCCGATTGCTTCCGTTGAAGAAGCATTTAACCCAGGTGCTGTAAAAGTGGTTATGGATAAAGATGGTTATGCACTCTATTTTTCTCGGGCGACTATTCCGTGGGAGCGTGATCGTTTTGCTCAATTGAGTGAACAAAATAAACTTGATTCGATTGGTGACTTTTACCTACGTCACATTGGTATTTATGCATATCGTGCGGGTTTTATTCGTCAATATATTCAATGGGCACCTTCTGCTTTAGAACAGATAGAAATGTTAGAACAATTAAGAGTTCTTTGGTATGGTGAGAAAATACATGTAGCGGTGGCCAAACAAGCTCCGGCTATTGGGGTTGATACCCAAGAGGACTTAGATAAAGTTAGAGCATTATATCAGGAATAAAATATGGCAAATTTTACTGGCTTTACTCAAGAAGGGTTAAATTTTTTACAAGATGCTTGGATTAACAATAGTAGAGTTTGGTTTGAAGAGCATAGATCAATTTATGACAATGATTTGATCAAACCTTTTCGATTATTGGTTGAGCAACTAACACCAACCATGCTTAAAATTGATGAATGGTTTGAAACGCGTCCAGCTATAGGTAAAACAATTTCACGAATTCATCGTGATACGCGATTCTCTAAAGATAAGTCATTATACCGTAGTCGTTTATGGTTGACGTTTAAACGCCCTAATCGTGATTGGAAAGAAGCTCCAGCCTATTTTTTTGAAATTGGTCCAGATAGCTATAGATATGGTTTAGGTTATTATTGTGCTTCAAAATCTACTATGGATATCTTTAGAGAAGAAATACTAAATGACCCCTCTAAATTTTTGGCGGTAATTAATTGTGTTAAAAAACCATTTGAATTAGTAGGGGAAATGTATAAAAGACCATTAATCAAAGATCAAGATGAAAAATTATCGACATGGTACAATCGAAAGAACATTGCTGTAATGGTAACCAATAATCATATTGAAGATGTTCTAAATGGTGATTTACCGAATAAACTTGCTAAAGGTTTTAAACAACTTTTACCTTTATATGATTATTTGATGCGAGTAGAAATGATAAAAAATATCCCAAATCTATAGTTAATCAATAAGATAAAAAAATTGTAATAAAAAAATAGCCTTTTTCAAATATTTGGGAAGTTTAATATTAATTCTTTAACGCCATTTATAATAAATTGTGTACCAACACAGACCAGTAAAAAGCCCATTATTCTTGATGTGGCTTCTATACCACTTTTACCCATAAAACGCATTATGCTACCAGCACTACGCATACAGAACCATAAAATAATACATAACAATAAAGGGACAAGTATTGATGAAGTATAAACAACCCAAGTCGATACATTATATCCACCACTTTTTACAGTGGAAGCCATACTGATTATCATAGCAATTGTTCCCGGTCCCGCAGTACTTGGCATTGCAAGTGGAACAAAAGCGATATTATTGGAAACTTCTTTCTTTTTTGCATCTGCTTCTAATGTTTTATGCGAGGGTTGTTGAGGAAAAAGCATTCTAAAACCGATAATGCCAACAATCATACCACCAGCGATTCGTAAACCAGGGATAGATATACCGAATGTGCTCATGACCAATTGTCCACAATAAAATGAAACAATCATGATGATGAAAACATAAATACAAGTCATTTTCGACTGGTAATTACGTTCCTCATTGGTCATATCTCCAGATAGACCTAATAGCAGTACAACGGTAGTTAACGGGTTTGTTAATGGAATAAACAGAATTAAACCAAAACCGACTGTTTGTATAAGTTCCAACATAACTTCAATCTAAATCGTAATAAAAGTTCTAATTAAGTATAGATGAAATTTATAAAAAAGATATATTAACTTAGGTGAAAACTAAATAAATATTAGTGCAGTACTGTTTAGTTATGAATCTTTATTTGAAGTCTTGATTTTAAACAATGGTGCTTTTAAGTTTTGTGCTAATATAACGCCGATAAATGACATACCGCCACCAATTAAATGGTAACTACACAGTGTTTCATGCAAAAATAGTATTGAAATTATTGCAGTGATAACCGGTGTTAAATTTAAGAAAAGGGCGGTTTTATTTGCACCTAATTTTTTTATAGCTATAATCCAAACAAATGGTGCAACAATTGAAGCCGGTATAACTGCATAAATAACAAGCCAAACATTGTCAGAATTTACAGTTAAATTGTTACTCATTAAAAAGCCTGGCAATAACATTAATGTACCAAACAAAATTTGAACATAGACTGAGTGCCAATTTGTGATTTTCATTGTCCATTTTTTGGTTAATACTCCATAAAGCGCATAAGACAGGGCAGCCATTAACATTAAAATTTCACCTTGACCAATCCCAAGTTCGAGAAGCCTAGTTGGCTCACCACCACTAATCAGCCAGATTAATCCAATAAAAGATAAAATACTGCCAATTAGCACCCCTTGAGTTGGTGGTGTTTTTAAAATGAATATGCTTAATAGGATAGTTAACAAAGGAATAATAGACATAATGATCCCCATCGTTAACACACTAATTGTTGCCGCTGCATAATAAGCAAGGCATTGATATAAAGCCATACCTAATAAACTAAGCACCATTAATTTAAGAGCTTGAGGAAAGATTTGCGGTAAGTTCTTAATAATTCCTCTTAGAAAAAATGGGGTTAATAGAATAAGTGCTAAAAACCAACGGTAGAAAGAGATAACCTCAGGTTCAATTGCGCCGACAGATAATTTATTGACAACTAAATAAATACTGCCATCAATGGGTATAAATAAGCCATATATTTCTTATGTAAACAATAGTAAAAGTTATTCGATGTAGTTTAACTTGTCTTAATTTATAAATATCACTAGAATCAGACAAAAAGAGCTATTATAAGACAATATTTATATTATTTAATTACCATGAATTTAATTTTTTAAACTAATTTGAATGATAAGGAATCTAAAAGATTTATGTTTCTTCATGATGAAGCATTTAATGCAGAGACTGAATATTCTTCTCATCAGCATAATTGGGGGCAAATTATATGTGTTAAGTCAGGTATTTTTGTCTTGAAAGTTCAAGGGCATAGATATTTGGCTCCTTCAGGATTTGCATTATGGATTCCGCCATATACCGAACACGCATGTTACAATAAAGAATTAACATGGTTTCGTACAATTAATATAACTAATTGCCAAATTATGCCTGATTACACTTGTTTGTTTGGTTTAAATAAAATCAGCCATGCTATTATTGATTCATTCTTTGAGCGAAATATTCTAGAGCCAGAAAGTGAACAGGATCTTCGTTTAGGACAAGTGTTAATCGATCAGCTCTTAATAGAATCTAACCTCACATTCTATTTGCCAAGTTCGAACGATAAATATTTAGCTCCTATTTTAAAAGAGTTAGAATTAGACCCAGCTAATAATAAGACTCTAGAACAGTGGGCTCAAACAGTATTTACAACCGAACGAACCCTTGCAAGACGTTGCCAACAAAAATTAGGTATGTCATTTAGAATGTGGCGTCAACGGTTACGATTTTTGTATAGTATCTCGTTTTTAGAACAAGATAAATCGATTCAAGATATCGCATTTTCTGTTGGTTATAGTTCAGTATCCGCTTTTATTACTATGTTTAAAAATATCGCAGGAGTTACACCTGATCTTTACCGTTCTAATACAGGTTTTAAGAAAAGTTAAATACAATAAATTGTTATTATTTGATAAAAGCATGTATGAATATGCATTGAACAAAGGCGTAATTTATACGCCTAGGTAATATAGAATTGAATAAATAACCATTAAAATGGAATATCGTCATCGAAGTCCATTGGTGGTTCAGGCATAGTTGGTTGACTAGCTGCTGGTTCATTTGCTGTTGAAGAACGAGGTGTACTAGGAGCAGACGAAGTATTATTAGCACTTTGTCCCCAGTTTTGTGAGCCATCATTAAAACTATCACCAGATCGAGAGCCTAAAATCTGTAATGTGCCACCTACAGCATTGATCACTACTTCAGTAGTATAACGATCATTACCAGCTTGGTCTTGCCATTTACGTGTTTGTAATTGTCCTTCTAAGTAAACTTGAGTACCTTTTTTGACATATTCGCCAGCAATTTCAGCTAATTTACCAAATACAACAACGCGATGCCATTCGGTACGATCTCTGTTTTCACCAGTTTGTTTATCTTTCCAAGATTCTGATGTGGCAACACTAAAATTTGCGACAGCGTTACCGTTTGGCATGTAACGAATTTCTGGATCCTGACCTAAATTACCTACTAAAATGACTTTATTAATACCTCGGTTTGCCATTATACACTCCTAACAATTACATAAATATCTGATATGTATTATTGTATCATGAGACTTAATTAACATCACCGAATTTAATTTAAATTTGGAATTAAGTATCCAAAATTTTAAAATACAGAAAGATTCGCTTTATCATAGGAATTTTTTACTATAACGAGTATAATGCCTGCCATTTGTAGATGTTATATCTTAAATATTTTTTCTCTTGGAGGCCTTATGATTAATGCGTTTGGATTAAAAAACAAACAATTAGTAAAAATTAATGAAGGCGATATTAAAAATGCGATCTGGATTGACTTAATTGAACCAGAAGAAGCTGATCGTGAAGTGATTTTGACTAATTTAGGCCAAAATCTAGCGACAAGTATTGAACTTGATGATATTGAGGCATCAGCCCGTTTTTTCGAAGATAATGAAGGACTACATGTTCACTCGTTCTTCTTTTATGAAGATGCGGAAGACCGAGCCGGTAACTCAACAGTTGCATTTACGGTACACAATGGTCGCTTGTTTACATTACGTGAACGTGATTTACCAGCTTTCCGTCTGTACCGAATGCGTTCACGTTATCAAGGCATGAATGATGGTAATCCATACGAAGTGTTATTGGATTTATTTGAAGTTAAAGTTGAGCAATTAGCTGATCAGATTGAAAATATTTATAGTGAGCTTGAAGAGTTAAGCTTAATTATTATGGATCGCTCAGCTCAAGAACATTATGATGAGGCTATTACATCTTTAGCAGAACTAGAAGATACTGCGTGGAAAGTACGGCTTTGTTTGATGGATAGTCAACGTGCGGTTAACTATTTAGTGCGCCGAGCAAAGATGCCTACAGATCAGTTAGAGCAAGCACGAGAGGTAATACGAGATATTGAATCATTGGTACCTCATAATGAATCTTTGTTCCAAAAAGTAAACTTTTTGATGCAAGCGGCTACCAGTTTTATCAATATTGAGCAAAGCCGAATAATTAAAATTTTCTCAGTTGTTTCGGTTGTATTCCTACCCCCAACTGTGGTTGCATCGGCTTATGGAATGAACTTTGAAAACATGCCTGAATTGAAGTGGGAATATGGCTATCCTTTATCCTTATTATTGATGTTGCTAGCAGGTGTTGCCCCTTACATTTACTTTAAAGTTAAAAAGTGGTTATAGTTGGTTATTTCCTCCAAATTTCAAATATTAGCCGCTAATATTTTATTAGCGGCAATAATTCCATTAGTGAATTCAGTTAAAGCAATCTAGTTAAATCAATCTAAATAGTCCATAATATTACTCATTATGTTATAGCATTAATTGAATTGATTAAATTAATGGTTATCTAGAAAGATTTTATTTTTAAAAGGGAATCACATGAGTAAATATGCACTAGTTACTGATATTGGTGGAACCAATGCCCGATTTGCACTTTATAATTTAGATAGTAATGAATTATCAGCGATAACTAAAATCCTCATTTCAAAAGATGATGTATTGCTTAATCTGATTAAGACTTATTTAGCATCACAATCTGTAACTATTGAGATGGCTTGTATTGCTATAGCATGTCCAATTAATGAGGGTGATTTAATTGAAATGACGAATAATAATTTGTCATTTTCTCGCTCTGAACTGATTAGAGAATTGAGTTTAACTAAGCTTGAAGTTATCAATGATTTTACTGCAGTGTCGTATTCCATCCCTCGATTATCATCAAATGATGTGGTAAAAGTTGGTGGTGGTGAAGCTAATCTTAATTATCCAATAGCAATCTATGGTGCAGGAACGGGCTTAGGCGTTTCACATTTAATTAAATTAAACGAACATTGGCTTAGTTTATCCGGTGAAGGTGGGCACACTGAATTACCAATGATTAATAAAGAAGAAGATCGAATTTTACAACAGTTACGTAACAAATTTGGTCGGGTGTCTTCAGAAAGATTTCTATCTGGTAATGGTATTGTTAATATTTATCAAGCATTGTTACAAATCAATAATCAACCGATTGAAAATATCACTCCAGATATAATCGTTAATAAAGCATTGTCTAATCATTGTCCGCTTTGCTTAGCTACGTTAAATTATTTCTGTACTTTTATGGGACGATTTGGTGGCAATTTGGCCTTAACTCTGAATACTCAAGGCGGTGTGTATATTGCGGGTGGCATTGTTCCCCGATTCATCGAATTTTTTAAATCATCGCCATTTAGAGAAGCATTTGAACACAAAGGTCGTATGTCTTTTTTAGTTAAAAAAATTCCTGTTTATGTCATAACGCATAAAGATCCGGGATTATTTGGTGCTGGTGCTTATTTACAAAATAGCCTGAAATAATTGAGAGGTAAGATGTAATTTTATGATGTGGTGTTATATCTATAGAAGTAGCAAAAAAGAAAACTGTTATTTATATATGGAACGTGAAAATGATTTTTCACATATACCAGAAAAGATAATGTCAATTTTTGGTGCGCCTGTCTTTGTTATGAAAGTATTGCTTGATGGTAAAAGGCGTTTTGTTGTTGGAACAGCAAATGAAATTGAAGAAAAGATCAAAGAGGATGGATTTTTTTTACAAATGTTAAATGAAGATGATTTTAAAGTATGATTGAACCTTTTTGGGAACATAAAACCTTAGATCAGATGAGTGATGATGAATGGGAACAACTTTGTGATGGATGTGGCCAGTGCTGTCTAAATAAATTAATGGACGAAGATACTGACGAAATCCTATATACTAATGTTGCCTGTAATTTGCTTGATTCAAATACTTGTCAATGTAAGCATTATCATACCCGTTTTGATTATGAGCCTGATTGTATAAAATTAACACGGGAAAATTTACTGACTATTGAATGGTTACCAGAAACTTGTACTTACCGTTATTTTTCCGAAACAGGAGTATTACCAGAATGGCATCCGCTGATTGTCGGTAATAAAAAATTAATGCATAAGTTAAAAATATCAGTTAAAAATAGAATTGTTTATGAAAAGGATGTTATTTTTTGGGAAGATCATATTATTTAAAAGAGAGCATAGGCTCTCTTTTATTTTTTAGAATGCTAGCCACAAATTACCGAGAAAATCGATTGCTAATAAATTCAAAAACATCAATATAAACACAACAACCATAAATGAAAGATCAATCATGCCAATTGGTGGAATAATCCGGCGAATTGGCGCAACTAATGGTTCTGTCAATTGAGCAAGTAATTCATCTGCGACTGATTGACCACGACTAACCCAACTTAAGATAGCTCTAAAAAATAATAACCAAAATAATAAATGACCAAAAGCATGCACCATGGCAGCTAAAGCAAATAAAAGATAATAAGGGCTCCAAATCGGTGCATCTATGCCCTCGAAACGATAAATAAACATAACTTTAAGTAATGCAAACAGATAAAAAATGAGCCAAGTTGCTGTATCAATACGTCTGATAGATGGCATTAATCTACGTAATGGACCAATTACCGGTTGGGTAATACGCACAATAAATTGGGTAAATGGGTTATAAAAGTTGACTCTTGCCTGTTGCATCCACAACCGTAGAATAACGACGTATAAGCAAATAGTTAAAACAGCTCTTCCTAAGAAGATTAACGATATCATTGATTACTCCTAAAATATAACTTGCTCAGCAATATATCATACATATTGTCTGGCACCAAAAATTGCACTGCCAATACGAACCATTGTACTTCCAGCCTCAATAGCAGCGTGCATATCACCAGACATCCCCATAGATAATGTATCTAAAAATGGATAATCAGTTTTTAAAGAACTCAAAAGCTGATTCATTTGTTTAAACACAGCAAATTGTTTCGCAAAATCATTTTCAATTTCAGGGATAGCCATTAAACCACGTAGTCTTAAATTAGGTAATGTAATAATTTGTTTTATCAAATCAGCTACCTCATCTATTGCAACGCCGGATTTGGTCTGTTCATTGCTAATATTTACCTGAATAAGGACATTTAATTTGTCCATATTTGTTGGGCGTTGTGAATCAAGACGTTGGGCAATTTTGAAACGATCAATGGTATGCATCCAATCAAAATTTTCAGCCACTAATTTAGTTTTGTTCGATTGTAATGGGCCGATAAAATGCCAGACAACAGGGATATCAGGCATACAATGTTTAAAGTGTGCAATCTTCTCAACACCTTCTTGAACATAATTTTCCCCAAATGATAATTGACCAGCATTTATCGCTTGTGAGATTAATTCTACAGGTTTGGTTTTACTAACTGCAATGAGTTCGATTGACTTGGGATCTCTATCGCAATCTAAAGCAATTTTGTTAATTTTGTTTTTAATTGTTATTAAATTGTCATGTACTGTGTTCATGTGAATTCCCAATAAAAGAATGGTTAATTAAAAATAATGTTAAATTCAATGTTGGCCTTTAGTTTAACGCAAAAAGCCTCTGATTTGCATCTTTCTAGTGGTGAAGCTCCGTGCATTCGCATTAATGGAAAATTGAAATTTATCTCAAGTGATAAATTATCACCAATTAAGCTAAAAATTGAGTTATTAAATCTACTTGATGATGAGCAAAAAGTAACTTTACAACAAAATCAACAGATTGATTTTGCTTATTATCTTAAGAATGTGGGAAGATTTAGGGTAAATATTTTCTATCAACAACGTGGAATTTCAGCTGCATTTAGAATTATTAACCAACAAATCCCAACTTTATGTGAAATTGAGGCACCAGAAATATTGAAAAAACTGGTAAATGTAGAATCAGGAATTATTTTAGTTACTGGTGCAACTGGTAGTGGGAAATCAACAACATTAGCGTCTTTAATTCAATATATTAATCAGGTTGCAGCTAAACATATTATCACATTAGAAGATCCTATTGAGTTTATTTATCAAAATGAAAAATCTCTAATCCAGCAAAGAGAAATCTCACATTTTGGTGAAGCTATTGATAGCTTATTAAGACAAGATCCGGATATTATTATGTTAGGTGAATTACGTAATAAAATCACTATTCAAGCCGCATTAACTGCTGCCGAAACTGGGCATTTAGTTTTTGCTACTCTACATACTAATTCAGCAATTCAAACGATTAATCGAATAATTGATGTATTTGAATACGGATCACGTGAGTTAATTCGAACACAATTGTCTAGTAGTTTACAAGCAATTATCTGTCAAAAACTAATCTCATATAATGATACTCGTAAAGCGATATTTGAAGTACTTATCAATACACCTGCAGTGAGTAATTTAATTAGTGAAGGAAAAATAAAGCAAATATTGTCATTAATGCAGACTGGTCAAAAAAGTGGAATGAAAGTGATGAGTGAAGAAAAATAATAACTTTAAGAATCTTAAAAAAAATTAACAAATTGAGTTTGCCAGATTTTGCAAATTTAATTATAATTTAGACTTGATTATATTATGAAAATTTGATCAAGTCGTAAAATTAACATTATGACAAAGGACTGAAAATATGTTAAAATACAGTTGTTTAGAGGCCAGCCAGCCAGCCAGCCAGCCAGCCAGCCAGCCAGCCAGCCAGCCAGCCAGCCAGCCAGCCAGCCATTAATGATCCATCATCGAATTTAGTTTCTTGTTCTTTTTATAGAATTCTAATCGAATTCCTGCAATTTTTACAAAAAAAGATAGTTCCAAAATTTAATAATTGTTTATTTTCTATATTTAATTCTAGCATCTGTTTTTTATTATCTAGCTTATTAAGCAACAAAATTTATACATTTTGTTTTACATTTCAAAAAAGAACTATTAATAAGCGAAAATTTTTAATTGTGTTATTTATTGTATTATCTTTTAGTTCATTAACTATAGATGCTGTATTTGCTTTGACTTCTCACACTGTTAATGTGGTACATGGTAGTAGCCCTTATATTAGTTTTGATGGAGGGGATACCGCTACGGATTCTGTCTTGCCATTAATATCAATAACATTACCAGAGGATAAGGTAATAAATTCTGCAGAAGATAGATCAACACCATCAAATCCTATATTTATAGATAAAGTTTCTCCAATATTCAGCGATATTAATACTTATTTGCCCCATGATAAATACCCATCAGTGGGGTTGTCTAATGTAATATTCACCAATAATTTTTGGGCGGATAATGATGGAGATGAATTGAATATTATTACTGGCAATTTAAATGTGAAATGGCAGAACTCATTAGGTGAGGATATAACTGAGTTTGTCAAATCAAACCCAAATAGTGATTTAGATGCTTGTAAATCTCCTTATAAATTAACAATTACCGTAGATGATGGAATTTTAGTTACTAATTATGGTATTCCTAATCAAGGTACTTTTATCGGAGGTAGCCATAGTTATTATATTTCTACAAATTCACCAAAAGCATGTTATGCAAAACCAAGTATTTTAAATGGTACAGGAGTTTTTTTAGGTCCTCCTGAACAATGGGATGCAAATAAAGGTTTCAAACGACAAAATATTGGAATTCCTGATAGCAATTTTCCGACTACAGGTTCACATGGTTTAGATTTTGAACTATTACTTGAGGGAGTAACTTCTCAACAAGTGATATTAGTTAATGGTACAACTATTTCGCCGATATCAGGAAATGGCGTTTCTTTATTATTAACACCTAAAAGTAATAATGTACTAAATATTAAATTACTTGGCCCTAATCATAAATCGGCATCTAAAATATTTTCACCATCATTATTTAAAATTTATGCCGATAATGCAAAAAAACAGCTATTGTATAGTTTTAATCTATCTCGTTGGTATATCGCTAATTCTGAAGGACCAAGAGAAAAAGGGGATGTCAATACAACCTTTGAGACTGCTAAAATTTATTGTCAGCAGTTAGGCGCCTATCGATTGCCTAGTGTTCGAGATTATAGCAATGGTAATAGTGCAGACTGGCATGAAGGGATACCTAACTTTAATCATTTTGAATATCAACGACGCATTAGTTATAAAAATACTCAATCACAATGGGTTGGTGGCATTTTTAACGAATGGGGGATGACTTATACTGATGAAGGTGAATATATAGATAGTGATTGGCTTTATTGGCATGGCTATTGGAGTAGTGATGTATATGTTGATGGAAATCCATATTATGTCGATCCAAGTGATTTAGGTGGCGGTAGTGGTATTGTTCATACCTATCCTGCTACTTATACAAATGTCAGAGTTGCATGTGTAAATGCATATTAGTATATCAGTTAGTAAGCTTGTAGTGCGTAGCACACCAAGCGTTGAATTTAGTAACAAATGCATAACGAACCTTATTGTGCATAGCACGGTAAGGTTCGTCATGTCATCTACTTAAAAAATATACAGTGAAAATAATGAGTAATGAATATTGAAGATAAAATTAAATTAACAGAACAATCTTTAGCAATATACTTTATCAAGGATAGTGGGCTATTTTGTCGAATGTATAATCAGTCAGCGTATATAGTGACCCATTTACTAAAGCATAAACTAAAATTACAAGTCAAACAAATTAAAAAAATGAATAACCAATTTATTATTAGTTGTGGGCTTCCAATAGATAGCGTTTTAAACCGTTTTCCTGATGTAAAAAAGACTGACTGGGGATATATTTTATCGAAAAAGTTTGATATGAGTTGTTATCAAGACTGGCGTTTATATCATATTCATCAGGCAAAAGCTAAAATGGTAAAAGATAGCCAATATTCTCAATATGAGAACGTATATAATAATCATAAAATCAATAGGATAGAGTTATTAAGTGAAAACTTTAGATTAACATCGGAACAAATAGTATATTTATTAAAGCGAAAAGAGGGTAAGTATCCAACCAATTTTGATCATAACTTTTTATCGGAGCTAGCATTAAATATTAGATCATTTTCTCAAAAACATTTATCGGGTAAAACTAAATAGCAAACTTTGAGTATTTATTGAAAAATGTACTATAATTATCCAACTGACTTTTTTGATAGAGGTGTAAATAAATGGAACAGCGTATAGGTTTTATCGGTATAGGTAATATGGGGAATGCTATTTTACAGGGTATTTTGGTAAGTAATATTGTACCTGGCACGCAAATTTATGTTTATGATCCTCACCTTGAAAAAGGCCAAGCATTAAATCAGTCTTATTCAATTAATAACTTGACTTCGGCAAGGGATGTGGCACGAGAATCGGATATTGTGTTTGTAGCCGTCAAACCCAACATTATTGCTGATGTATTAAGTGATATTCAAAAAGAATTAAAAAAGAATACTATTGTTATCTCCATTGCCGCTGGTGTAACAATTAAAACTATAGCGAAATGTGTTGGTTATGAGCAAAAAATAGTGAGAGTAATGCCAAATACTCCAGCATTAGTCAATGCCGCAATGTGTTCAATAACACCTAATACCGAAGTTACAGATGAAGAATTAGCTGTTGTGCAGAAATTATTAAATTGTATCGGTGAAACAGAAGTCGTACCTGAGTATTTAATTGATGCCGTAGTGGGAGCGAGTGGTTCCTCACCAGCTTTCGTATTTATGTTTATTGAAGCGCTTGCCGATGGAGCGGTTAAAGGTGGTTTATCTAGAAAACAAGCGTATAAATTTGCCGCGCAGGCGGTATTGGGCTCGGCAAAATTGCTACTTGAAACAGGTAAGCATCCTGGTGAGTTAAAGGATATGGTTTGTTCACCCGCCGGTACGACAATTGAAGGTGTACAAATGCTAGAGGCAAAAGGGTTTAGATCTGCCATAATTGAGGCTGTAGATGCTGCTATTAAAAAATCTAAAGAATTAGCAGAAAAATAAAAAAATTAACATGATTAATAACAATTGGTTACTAATCATGTTAAGAATATTTGCAAATTAATAAAAACATTGCTTGTATTGATCATCTTTTTATGAGTTAATAGTCACCAGCATATTACATGCAGATTTATTTTGTAACATTTAGATTTATGCAGTTTGTAGTTTACTTTAATCACGTTTGTATTAGTTTTCTTCAGTCTTGTCTTCTCTTTGTTAATAAGTAGTCTAGGTTTTATGTTTTTAAGTATTGCCTTTTATGGTAGAGATTAATTTATTTATAGGAAGATTATTATGTCTAAAAAAACTGGTCAAGTTAAATGGTTCAATGAAAGTAAAGGTTTCGGTTTTATTTCTCCTTCAGACGGAAGTAAAGATGTGTTTGTTCACTTCTCTGCAATTTCTGGTGATGGTTTTAAAACTCTAGGCGAAGGTCAACAAGTAGAATTTTCTATCCAAGATAGTGCTCGTGGTCCAGCTGCTGCAGATGTTACAATCATCTAACTGATTGTTTAATCTTACCAGTAATATTTTTACTGGTAAGATTCTCTTCTACTATAGAACTTGCCTTATTCCATTCTTTATTCTTAGATTATCCCTAGAACATAAATAAAATTTTATTTTTATAAAATTATTAATTTAGAAATAAAAATTCTAAAAAAATAAGTCCTATTTTTGACTTTGTTTCGTTTCTCTTCGCTCTGTATGGATGAATTAATTGAAAATTGTAAAACTTATTTTGATTAAGTGTATAGTATCTGATGATAAAGTTAATTACCGACAAATGGCTTTGAATAAGTTAAATTTAGAATCAGTTAAACAATGTATTTCGACGAAGTTAGTTGAGAGTCAAGAAGAAGGTTATTAGCAATTAGAAGAAACATTGCAACTATTGGAAGCTATTAGCAAAAAAATTTAAAATTATTTATTACGATAACGAAATTCCCATGGCGCTATCGGACGTTTATCTTTCCATAACCCTTTTTTATTTTGTTTGGCTTTTGACTCAAGTTTCAGCATATTGTTATTATTGACGACGCCTTTATAGCGATAAGCCCACGCAAAACCATTTGCTACCATTTTGGCGTTAATATTGATTTGTTCTAGGTATATGGTTCCTAATGTACGTTGATAGATATCTTTATTACTTTCTTGAACAAAAACATTTTTTCCGGCAATTAATGAGGCTAAGTATTTTCTTGAAGCCTTACCATATGCTTGTTGGCTTTCTGGTGCATCAATATCAAGCAAACGAACGCGAATTTTTTGTTTTTTCGGGGTGAGTATATCTACAGTATCACCATCAATAACTTTAATCACTTTACCATTGAAATCAGCGTGAACTTGGCTAATTACAGTTAAGAATAATGCAATTGAGAGTAAAAATTTGCGAAGAAAATACATTATAGGCCAGCTTTAGAATAGCAAATAAAAAAATACTCCCTGCTAATATTCAGTTAATCACTGACACTAAACAAGGAGTTCTATTTTCAGAAATTAAAATTCAGAAGTATCTTTGAATAATCCAACTTTAAGATCAGTTGCTTCGTAAATTAATTTACCATCAACATAAACTTCGCCATCACCGATACCCATAATTAATTTACGGTTAATAACGCGTTTAAAATTAATTTTATAAGTAACTTTTTTATTATGAGGTAATATTTGGCCTTTTAATTTTAATTCACCAACACCAAGTGCTCGACCTTTACCTTTACCACCGATCCAGCCTAGATAAAATCCAACTAATTGCCATAATGCATCAAGGCCAAGACAACCAGGCATTACTGGATCATTTTTGAAATGACATTTAAAAAACCATAAATCAGGGTTAATATCTAATTCAGCTTCAACATAGCCTTTACCAAAACTACCACCGTCTTCGTTCATTTCGATGACACGATCCATCATTAGCATTAAATCAGAAGGTAATGGCGGTCCATCATGACCAAATAATTCACTATTGCCTGATTTAATCAAATCTGCTTTATCATACGAAGATTTACGTTCAAATGTCATAAAAAAAACCTTTTATTTTGTTGTCATTACCTGATTGCTTATAAAAGCATATATTTAATATAAAACAAATAACTATTATAAGCTGTAAAGTTTTACATTATTATCTTTTGATTCCATCAATGGAATTTTGGTCTCAGTTTATTGTGTATTGTTACTTTTTGCAATTTTTTTCCAGCGACCAAACCAACTATCGTGTTTTCTCTCTTGAACTAACATTGATTGCATACGCGCATGAATCAATTTATAAAGACTAATTTTGTTTTCATCTTTAAAAGGAATACCGGTTAATAAATAGAGTGCATCTGCGACATGTTCGACAGCCCAAATTGAAAATTTATTATTATTAATGGCATCAATAACTTCATCACTTAGACTCAAATGACGTTGATTGCTAGCAGGAATGATTACACCCTGTTGACCAGTTAAACCTTGATGCTGACAAACAGCAAAAAAGCCTTCGATTTTTTCATTTACGCCACCAATTGATTGAACATGACCAAATTGATCAACTGAACCTGTGACAGCTAATTGTTGATCGATAGGTTGATTAGACAGTGCACTAATAAGGGCGCAAAGACCTGCAAGCGAGGCGCTATCGCCATCAATCTCACTATATGATTGTTCAAACACCAAAGATGTAGAAAATGGCAGTTGATGATTAATTGCAAACTCCGACATAACAAATGCTTGCATAATCATCATTCCTTTAGAATGAATATTACCTGCAAGATCGGTTTTACGTTCAATATCAATCAATTCACCGTCACCAAAATGAACTAAACAGCTTAAACGTGTTGGTTCGCCAATGGCTTTAGGATAGCCCGGGTACTCGATAACCGATAATCCATTAATCTGGCCAACCACTTGCGACTTAGTATCAATCATGATTTGATTGGTAAAGAACTCATCATGGAATCGCTCGGTTAAATAATTTTCTCGCCATGCTTTCTGTTCTAAAGCTTTGCTGACTGCTAATTCATCAATATTCTCATTTTGTACAAAATAAGATGAATTTAGTAATAGTGATTGAATCCACTCAATGCTGAGCGGTAGGTAATATTGATCACCGGTATATCTTGTTGCATGCTTGTAAATTTTAGCAAAAGCTGTTTTTTCAATTGTTGATAATGCTAGTTTGCGACTAATAAATTGTAAATAATTCATCCAATCATTGATTTGGGCAGATTCAGTTATTTTTAATTCACTTTCAAATTCAGCATAAATAGATGATGAATAAAATTCAGGTTCAAATTCCTGTAATTCTGCTAAAGATAATCTATCACCAACTAAGATGATACGTAGATCTAACGGCATGGCAGGAATCGATAATGGTAATGGGTGCGAATCATCTGCTGAAAACCATTCAAAGGTTTGCGACATAACCATTTGTTTTAATTTAGTCCAAACAATTGGTTGAGCAAGCAGAGAACGTAAGCCTAAAATTAAAACACCACCATTAGCTTGGTGAACTAATCCCGCTTGTAATTTAATTGGACTGTTTTCTGGTTGGCGTACACAACCAAAAAGTTTTTCAATATCAACTACTGTTGCTGTTAAACAATTATCTTGAACAGCAAAATTATCTTGTTTACTTCTCGCTTGCGTTAATGTGATTTTATTTTCACTAAAATAATAACTATAACCTAGCGTTGTAGAAGTTAAACTTGCTTTAACCGATTGTTTAAGGAGATCAAAAAAAAGTTCGCTTTCAGAAGCTTTTAGTAGCATAAAACGCGAGCGATAATGTGTATTATTATTTTTACACAATAGTGACACGGCTGCGGCAACGCGAGGTTGCCATGATAGTACATTTGTTAATCCATCACTGAATAAATCTGTTTTAATATCGTTATTATTTAAAATGTAATTTATATCAGGTTGGACTTCTTGAGAGTTGAGTTGTTTGATTGCCAAAGTATTGTCTTTTCTATTAGCTATATTATTAAATTAAATTATAACAAGTATCGATTATAACGCCAACAAATAACCAATCTCTTTGTGCTAACAAATAAAAAAATTACAGAAAGATTTTTAAAAATCAGTTAAACTGTTGGGTAAATTTAGTTTAGTTTTTCTTGATTACTACCACTAACAACAATTAAATATGCTCAAACTCAAAAATAATCATATCAAAGATGATCAAACCTCGCAGATAGTCAGTTGGGGGCATTGGTTTACCCTATTTAATATTTTTGTTGTTATTGTACTTGGTAGTCAATATTTGTTAATTGCTGATTGGCCTCGAACTTTTATGGGGCGTTTTTATGCAATCATTAGTGCTATAGGTCATTTTAGTTTTCTCACCTTTATAGCCTATTTGATTTTGTTGTTTCCATTAAGTTTTTTTATTCACTCTTCGCGTTGGCAACGAATTATTGCTACTGTGATCGCCACAATAGGTATTAGTTTACTTCTGATTGATATTGAAGTGTTTTCTCATTTCAGAATGCACCTTAATCTATCTATATGGCAATTATTTACTTCGGACAAAACGTCTTTTTTAAATAGTGCTTTTATTCTTATTCCTTTTATTCTTTTAATTGAGATATTATTTGCCATATGGAGTTGGAAAAAGCTACGTAGCTTAAGTAAACGGAAACGTTATGCTAGACCAGTAGTTATTGGTTTTATTCTTTGTTTTGTTTCATCGCATTTAATTCATATTTGGGCCGATGCTAATTTTTATCGCCCAATTACTATGCAACGTTCAAGTTTACCGCTCTCTTATCCATTAACTGCTCGCCACTTTCTGGAGCGTTATGGATTTATTGCCGAAAATGATTACCGAAATAGAACTATTCAGGAAGGTAATCCATTTGCAATTGCTATTGAATATCCACTCGCTCGAATTAGTTTTGATGAACAACAAAATAAGAAAAATGTTTTAATAATCAACATTGATGGTTGGAATAATCAATTATTGGCGAACAATATGCCTTGGCTTAAGGAATTTGCTAATCAGAATACTAATTTTACTAATCATTATGCTACTAGTAGTCAGGCTTATTTAAATAATTTCTCACTATTTTATGGATTAGATCCTAATTACTATAATAGTATCCTTGCCGGTCATAAGACATCGGTTTTATTCGATACAGTAACAAAACAGCATTATAACATCGGTTTATTCTCTGCTGACGGTTTTTCTGAACCACTTTACCGTTATGCGTTATTGTCTAATTTCTCAATTCCTAATGGTAAAAAACAAACTAATAAACTTACCACTGATTATTGGATGGCATGGCATGACGAACAAAATAAACTTGAGAATCATGCGCCTTTATTTTCTGTCATTCAATATTCTTTTGCGACTAAAAATAAAAAAATACCAATGGTTGAATTAGAAGCAGAAGCTAAAAAACTCGATCAATATTTAGAATCTTTGATTGCTTATTTAAAATTATCTAATGCATATGAGAACACGATAATAATCATTACTGGTTCAAATGATCTAAAAATAGATGAAGCCAAAAAATTAGTACAACGTAATACTGAAAATAGCTTTAATCGTGAGGTATTAAAAGTACCATTGATTATTTCATGGCCAGGAAGGGAAATAAAACAAATTAGTACTATTACCTCACAAACCGATATCTTAAGAACATTAATGCAAGATGCATTTAAAGTTACCACCCCAGCGCAGCAGTACAGTCAGGGGCGAAATTTATTTAATGAGTCTACTCGGGAATGGATTTTAGCAGGCAGTGAAAATCAAATTGCTGCGCTTTATGATTATAAAACAGTGGTAATTGATGCATATGGACGGTCTAAAATTTATGATTTAAATGGTAAGCAATTGAAAGACGAAAAAATTAGCTTACCAATCTTCTTACAAATTGTTACTGAAAATCGCCGTTTTATTGTTGTCGATAATTAAATACTAAATTAATAGGAGGTGATATTTATTTCACCTCTTTTCCCATTGCTTGTAAATCGGCATGATAAGAAGAACGGACAAACGGCCCACAAGCAGCGTGGGTGAATCCCATTGCTAAAGCAGTCTGTTTTAATTCTTCAAATTCTTGAGGTGATACATAACGTTCAACTGGTAAATGATATTTACTTGGTTGTAGATACTGACCTAAAGTTAACATAGTTACGCCATTACTGCGTAAATCTTTTAATACTTGAATGAGTTCTTCATTTGTTTCACCTAATCCAACCATTAAACCTGATTTAGTCGGAATTTTTGGATGTTTTTCTTTAAAAGAAGCAAGTAATTTTAATGATCCCTCATAATTAGCACCGGGGCGAATTTTTTTGTATAAGCGAGGAATGTTTTCTAAATTATGGTTAAACACATCTGGTGGATTTTCGCTTAAAACCTCTACTGCTTCATCAATACAACCTCGGAAATCAGGTGTTAATGTTTCAACTTTGATATTCGGGCTTAATGCGCGAATTTCTTGAGTACAAGCTGCAAAATGGCTAGCTCCTCCATCTTTTAAATCGTCTCGGTCAACAGATGTGATGACTACATAACGTAATTTCATCTCTTGAATAGTTAAGGCTAGTTTGCTCGGTTCTTCACGATCAGGTGGTAATGGACGGCCATGTGCAACATCACAGAAAGGACAACGGCGAGTACAAATATCGCCTAATATCATAAAAGTTGCTGTACCGTGATTAAAGCATTCAGCCAAATTTGGGCAAGATGCTTCTTCACACACAGAATGTAATCCATGCTTACGCATAGTGTTTTTAATATGGGCAATATTATCGTTATGAGCAGATAATTTAATTCTCATCCAATCAGGTTTTTTTAATGGAGCGATATCCTCAACTGTAATGGTTGGAATGAGACGCGTTTTATCAGCGTCACGATATTTGGAACTGCGGATTTGATTTTCAGTATTTTGCATATTTAATATCTTAGTTGTTTGGTAACTGATTAATAAAATTATCAGTTAATAACTGGTTAATCTCTTGACGATCAATTTGTGCAATATAATGCTTCATGTGAGTCATTTTTAAACCTGCATAGCCACACGGATTAATATAATTAAACGGTGTTAAATCCATATCAATATTAAGTGCTAAACCATGTAATGTACAACCATGCTTAATATGTAATCCTAGTGAGCAGATTTTTTGTTGATTGATATAGACGCCAGGTGCATCCGATTTTGAATAAGCGGTAATGTCATAGTGCTGTAAAGTTTGAATAACACTATTTTCTAAATAACTAACCACATCTCGTATACCTATTTTACGTCTTTTTAAATCAAACAAAATATACATAATTTGTTGGCCAGGGCCATGATAGGTAATTTGACCGCCACGATCAGTTTGCACCACTTGAATGTCAGTAGTGGTCAGTAAATGTTCAGGTTTACCTACTTTACCTTGAGTGAAAACCGGTAAATGCTCAACAAGCCAGATTTCATCTAAGGTTTGCGCATCACGCAGTTTAGTAAAATCGTGCATAGCTTGATAAGTTTTTAGATAAGGCAACATACCTAATTGTTTAATAACAACGTCTTTATTTGGCATATCCAACACTGGTTAAGTTGTAATTTATCAATAAATTTACATCTATATAGCAGATTTTGCTATAACTTGACAACCATCACTCATTCAATGTATAACTCATAACACAAGATTCTTACTATACCCACAAATTAAATTTGATTTTTATCAAATAATTATCATTTTTATCAAATTAATAATTGAAATAGTTGATTAATTTAATAGGAATTAACATTCTTTTATAACCGTCAGTTTACTTTACTTTTTTTAGGAAGATGGCAGACTTATAGCAATAAAGCATCCGTAATGCAAAGTTGGAGCTTATTGAGTTAGTTATGGCGTCTGTTATAGCTAAGGATAGCAAAAACTGCATTTTTTAAAACAAAAAAGAGGTTTTTATATGTCGGACATGCAAGTGAATGATATTGATCCAGTAGAAACGCAAGATTGGCTTAAAAGTTTAGAGTCAATTATTCGTGAAGAAGGCGTAGAACGAGCGCAATATATTATTGAACAAATTGTAAATAAAGCCAGAGATGGCGGAGTTCCTTTACTATTTGGTTCATCAACTAGTAACTATATTAATACTATTCCTGTCGATGAACAACCTGCCTATCCAGGTGATTGGGAAATTGAAAGACGTATTCGTTCTATTGTTCGCTGGAATGCAATGATGATGGTTCTTCGCGCTTCTAAAAAAGATTTAGAACTGGGTGGTCACATGGCATCATTCCAATCTGCAGCGACATTTTATGAAGTCTGTTTTAACCATTTTTTCCGTGCTCGTAATGAAAAAGATGGTGGTGACTTAATTTATTTCCAAGGTCATATCTCTCCAGGTGTTTATTCTCGCGCATTTATTGAAGGACGACTAACCGAGGAACAATTAGATAATTTCCGTCAAGAAGTACATGGAAAAGGATTATCATCTTATCCTCATCCAAAATTAATGCCTGAGTTTTGGCAATTCCCAACTGTTTCAATGGGATTAGGTCCAATTAGCGCTATTTACCAAGCTCGCTTTTTAAAATATCTGAATCATCGTGGATTGAAAGATACTACTGAACAAACAGTTTATGCATTTTTAGGTGATGGCGAGATGGATGAGCCAGAATCAAAAGGTGCAATCACAATTGCTACACGTGAAAAATTGGATAACTTAGTATTTGTAATTAATTGTAATTTACAACGCTTAGATGGGCCAGTTACCGGTAATGGCAAAATTGTTAATGAATTAGAAGGCGTATTTGCTGGAGCTGGCTGGAATGTAATTAAAGTGCTTTGGGGTGATCGCTGGGATAAATTATTACAAAAAGATAAATCAGGAAAATTAATTCGCTTAATGAATGAAACGCTTGATGGGGATTACCAAACCTTTAAATCTAAAGATGGTGCTTATGTTCGTGAGCATTTCTTTGGTAAATATCCTGAAACTGCAGAATTAGTAAAAGATATGTCTGATGAAGAAATTTTCAGACTTAATCGTGGTGGTCAAGATCCTGAAAAAATGTTTGCTGCATTTGCTAGAGCAAAAGAAACCAAAGATCGCCCAACAGTGATTTTAGCACATACTATTAAAGGTTATGGTATGGGTGCAGCAGCAGAAGCTAAGAATATTGCACACCAAGTGAAAAAAATGAATATGGACGGTGTTCGTCATGTTCGTGATTTCTTCAATATCCCAGTTACAGATGATGCAATAGAAAAATTACCTTACATTAAATTTGAAGAACATACTCCTGAATACAAATATATTCATGAACGTCGTCAAGCCTTACATGGTTATGTGCCGTCAAGATTGACTAAATTCTCAGGAACTGTATCAATTCCTTCTTTAACTGAATTCGCACCATTACTTGAAGCGCAATCGAAAGAAATTTCAACCACAATTGCTTTTGTACGTGCACTTAACATTATGTTAAAAGATAAAGAATTAGCGCCTCGTTTAGTGCCGATTCTTGCTGACGAAGCTCGTACCTTTGGGATGGAAGGCTTATTCCGTCAGATAGGAATTTATAATCCACATGGTCAACAATATACTCCGCAAGATAAAGAACAAGTTGCTTACTATCGTGAAGATGAAAAAGGCCAAATCTTGCAAGAAGGTATTAATGAATGTGGTGCAACAGCATCGTGGTTAGCAGCTGCAACTTCTTATAGTACTAATGATTTACCAATGATTCCTTTCTACATTTATTATTCTATGTTTGGTTTCCAACGTATTGGTGATTTAATGTGGGCGGCAGGCGATCAACAAGCTCGCGGCTTTATGATCGGTGGTACTTCTGGTCGTACTACATTAAATGGTGAAGGATTACAACATCAAGATGGTCATAGTCATATTCAAGCGTTAACTATCCCTAACTGTGTATCTTATGATCCAGCTTATGCATATGAAGTTGCTGTTATTATGCAAGATGGTTTACGTCGCATGTATGGTGAACAAGAAAATGTTTACTATTATATTACTACACTTAATGAAAACTATGCTCAACCTGCAATGCCAGAAGGGGCTGAAGAGGGTATCCGTCGTGGTATTTATAAATTAGATACTGTTGAAGGACAACAAGGTAAACCTACTGTTCAATTATTAGGCTCTGGTTCAATATTACGCCATGTTCGTGAAGCTGCAGATATCCTAGCTAAAAATTACGGTATTAGCTCAGAAGTGTATAGTGTAACTTCGTTCACCGAATTAGCTAGAGATGGTCAAGATTGTGAACGTTACAATATGTTACATCCGAGTGAACCAGAGAAAGTTCCTTATGTTGCTCAAATAATGAATAATAATCCAGCAGTTGTTTCAACTGATTATATGAAAATTTATGCAGAACAAATTCGTGGATTTGTACCGGCAGAAAGCTACAGAGTATTAGGTACTGATGGATTCGGTCGCAGTGACAGTCGAGAAAATTTACGTCATCATTTTGAAGTCGATGCATCTTATGTTGTGATTGCAGCATTAGGAGAACTAGCTAAACGTGGTGATATTCAAACAAGTGTTGTTGAAGACGCGATTAAAAAGTTCGACATCAATGCTGATAAGCTCAATCCACGTAATGCATAAGAGGTAAAAAATAATGACTATTGAAATAAAATTACCCGATATCGGAAGTGATGAAGTTGAAGTAACAGAGATTTTAGTTAAAGTTGGCGACAAAGTTGAAGCTGATCAATCGTTATTAACGGTTGAGGGCGATAAAGCATCAATGGAAATTCCTGCTCCACAAGCAGGAATTGTAAAATCAATCATTGTTAAAATCGGCGATAAAGTTACCACTGGTGTAAGTATTATGGAATTTGATGACAGCGGAACAGAGGCTGCAGCAGATAAACAACAAACGGCCGCACCAGTTGCTGCACCATCAGCCCCAAGTGCCAGCCAAGTGGTTGATGTTAATGTACCTGACATTGGTGGTGATGAAGTTGAGGTCACTGAAATTTTAGTTAAAGTTGGTGATTCAGTTTCCGTTGATGATTCACTTATAACAGTAGAAGGCGATAAAGCCTCAATGGAAGTGCCTGCTACTATTGCTGGTGTTGTGAAAAGCATTTCAGTAAAAATTGGTGATAAAGTTAAAACTGGCTCAAAAATTATGGAATTTGAGACAGTTGCTAGCAGTGCACCAGTAAAAACTGATGTTGCACCTGTGGCAGCAGAAAAACCAGCTATTGCAACTCCAGTTGCGAATACTAACAATAATTCTGCTGCGCCAGCCGCATCTGCAAATACCAATGAATTTGTAGAGAATGATGCTTATGCACATGCAACTCCTTCTGTTCGTCGTTTAGCTCGTGAGTTTGGTGTTAACCTTGCTAAGGTACAACCTACTGGCCCTAAACATCGCATTTTACGTGAAGATATTCAAGCTTACGTAAAAAATGCTGTAAAACAGATAGAAAATGGTGGTACCGGTGGTGCATTACCTGGTTTATTACCGTGGCCTAAAGTTGATTTTAGTAAATTTGGTGAAGTTGAATCATTACCATTAACTAAAATTCAAAAAGTATCTGGTGCAAACTTACATCGTAATTGGGTAATGATTCCACATGTTACTGAGTTTGATGAAACAGATATCACTGAATTAGAAGCTTTCCGTAAACAACAAAATGCCGAAGCTGAAAAGAAAAAACTGGATCTGAAAATTACGCCACTAGTGTTTATTATGAAAGCAGTAGCCAGCGCTTTAACAGCTTATCCTCGTTTTAATAGTTCATTGTCTGAAGATGCACAAACTCTTATCATCAAAAAATACATTAATATCGGTGTAGCCGTTGATACACCTAATGGTTTAGTTGTGCCGGTATTTAAAGATGTGAATAAAAAAGGCATTATTGAACTTTCTCGTGAACTTGCAGAAATTTCCAAAAAAGCTCGCGATGGCAAACTTACCGGTAGTGATATGCAAGGTGGTTGTTTCACCATTTCTAGTCTAGGTGGTATCGGAACGACTTCATTTACACCAATTGTAAATGCACCTGAAGTAGGTATTTTAGGTGTATCTCGTTCAAGTATGAAACCAGTTTGGAATGGTAAAGAATTTACACCACGCCTAATGTTACCTTTATCATTATCATTCGATCACCGAGTAATTGATGGGGCTGATGGTGCACGCTTCTTAAGCCATATTGTTAATGTTTTATCCGACTTACGTCGATTAGTGATGTAGTGGGGGAAATTAATTATGAGTCAAGAAGTTAAAACACAAGTTGTTGTCTTAGGAGCTGGTCCAGCGGGTTATTCCGCTGCCTTCCGAGCTGCCGATCTTGGATTAGATGTTACCTTAGTAGAACGTTATTCAACTTTAGGTGGTGTTTGTTTAAATGTTGGTTGTATACCATCTAAAGCATTACTCCATGTTGCCAAAGTAATGGATGAAGCAAAATCATTGACTGAACATGGTATTCATTTTGGTACGCCTAAACTTGAATTAGATAAAGTTCGTGGTTGGAAAGAAAAAGTTATAAACCAACTAACTAATGGGCTTGCCGGCATGGCTAAAATGCGTAAAGTCAATGTTATTCAAGGTGAAGCACAATTCACTGGCAGTCATACTATGGATGTTACTTCATCCAAAGGTATAACTAAAATTACTTTTGATAATGCCATCATTGCCGCGGGTTCAAGACCAATAACTTTACCATTTATTCCACATGAAGATCCTCGTATTTGGGATTCGACAGATGCATTAGCATTAACTACTATTCCTAAAAAACTACTTTTAATGGGTGGTGGTATTATCGGTTTAGAAATGGGGACTGTTTATCATGCATTAGGCTCAGAAGTAGATGTGGTTGAAATGCTTGATCAGGTTATTCCAGCTGCTGATAAAGATGTGGTAAAAATCTTTACTAAACAAATTCAAAAGAAATTTACTTTGAGATTAGAAACTAAAGTAAGTACTGTTGAAGCTAAACATGATGCAATTTATGTCACCATGGAGAAAAAAGATGGAACCATTGAAACTCATACTTATGATGCGGTATTAGTTGCAATAGGCCGTACTCCAAATGGTAAACTAATCAACGCTGAAAAAGCAGGTGTAAATGTGACTGATCGTGGTTTTATCGAAGTAGATAAACAGATGAGAACGAATGTGCCTCATATTTATGCTATTGGCGATATTGTTGGTCAACCGATGCTTGCGCATAAAGGTGTTCATGAAGGTCATGTGGCAGCAGAAGTTATTGCGGGTAAAAAACATTATTTTGATCCAAAAACTATACCATCAATTGCTTATACTGAACCTGAAGTTGCTTGGGTTGGCTTAACTGAAAAAGAAGCTAAAGCAAAAGGTTTAGATTATGAGGTTGCTATATTCCCATGGGCTGCATCAGGTCGTGCGATTGCTTCTGATTGTTCAGAAGGGATGACTAAATTAATCTTTAATAAAGCTGACAATCGTCTTCTTGGTGGTGCTGTCGTAGGGGCAAATGGTGGCGAATTACTTGGGGAAATTACATTGGCAGTTGAAATGGGTTGCGATGCTGAAGATATTGCATTGACCATTCATGCTCACCCAACGTTACATGAATCAATAGGCTTAGCGTCTGAGATTTATGAAGGATCAGTAACTGATTTGCCGAATGCAAAAGCAGTTAAAAAATAAAAACTATTTATTTTATTGTTATCATTGAAATAATGCCGTTAGTTTGCTAACGGCATTTTATTTTTCTAATCAAGATTTCCAATATTTCTAAGTTTACCCGAAATAAGTGTATAACCGTAATAACTTTCAATTTCAATAATCATCTTGCTAAAGCGCTAACTTAATCTTTTAATTATTCATAAAATTATTGTTTATGATTGATTTAAAACTCATTTAATCTTAATAGAAAATTTTGAGGAAAGGGGTTTTTAATTAAAAATAACTGACTAATTATTAAAATAAATATTAAAAAACAACCTTATATTAACGATTATTCGTTTATTACGCTATCAAATCCAATAGATTGAATATATTGTCATACCAAATTTCCATAATTTTCTTGTGCTAAACATCTTTTGTCACGGTTTTGTAATTTGTTTTTTGCATTTTGGTATGCCAATAAATGACATTTATCACATTTTTAGATATTAATGGAATTCCAATTTTGAATGTTGTGAGTAGGATCACAGATTACCTCCCTTATAAGTATTATTTTTTGATTGTCAAAGAATCTCACCTTTCCCCCTAATTGGAGATTGTAAATATGTCTAGAGTAAATGAAGTTATTGATAAACTAGGTAAATTTGCCAATAAATTTAATAGTTTAAGATATATAATGGCAATTAAAGCGGCATTTATTACTTTAATGCCAGTGATAATCGTTGGCGCTTTTGCGGTGCTAATGTCAAATATTGTTTTTGATAAACAAAATGGATTAGCTTATTTTGATTGTTTATCTTTTTTAGCAGTATTAAAGCCCATTGCTAGTAATTTAAATTATGCGACATTGAATTTTCTAACCATTGGCGCTGTGTTTTTAATCGCTATTGAATTAGGACGCATAAATGGTAATAAAACCTTATTTCCTGGATTGTTGGCTATTATATGTTTTATTTCCGTACAACCAACATTTACAGACGTTGTAGTTGAAGGCCAAAAATTTCAAGTAACTAATGTATTAGCACGGCAATTTACTGATACTAAAAGCCTTTTTCTAGGTATGTTTATCGCTATTATATCGGTAGAAATATACTCTAAATTATTAAAAGTAGATAAGCTAAGAGTAAAAATGCCAGATAGTGTTCCATCAAATGTCTCCGCTTCATTTTCAGCACTTATTCCAGCAATAATTACTACTTCAGTCGTAGCGGCTTTTGGTTTTGTATTCTACAAATTAACTGGAATGTATTTGTATGATGCTATCTATATGGTGGTGCAACAGCCGCTTGAGTCTGTCATGCAAAGCCTACCGGGATTATTGTTATTAATGTTTGTCGCACAAATATTTTGGGTTATAGGGATTCATGGTAATCAAATGATAAAACCAATTCGCGAACCCTTATTACTTGGTGCAATAATGGTTAACATGAGTGATTTCGAACAAGGTATTGAGCCAACCAATATTATTACTATGCCGTTTTGGGATGTTTACATGAGTATAGGTGGTTCAGGTTGTACGATTGGATTGTTGATGGCTATTTTTATTGCAATAAAACGCAAAGAAATGAGAGAAATAGCAAAATTATCACTGGGTCCAGGTATTTTCAATATCAATGAACCTGTAATTTTTGGTTTACCAATAATGTTAAACCCGATTTTAGCCATTCCATTTATTATTACACCGTTAATTACTGGCACAATAGGTTATATCGCAACAAGTATTGGTTTTGCAGGTAAAGCCGTGGTTATGGTGCCGTGGACTACGCCACCAATAATTAGTGCTTACTTATCAACAGCCGGATCCTTAGGTGCTGTTGTTACCCAGATCTTCTGTATTATTATTGCTATTTTCATTTATTTACCTTTCCTAAAAATAGCGGCTAAACGTTCTGAAATTCAATCCTAAATTGAATCAACATTCAAGGAGTCAATAATGAGTAAATTAACAATGGATATCCCTAAAAACTTTATTTTAGGCGCTTCAACATCGGCATGGCAAACTGAAGGTTGGTGTGGTAAGAAAGAGAATCAAGATTCATATTTAGATCTTTGGTATAAAAACGATCGTGATGTATGGTATGAAGGTTATGGTCCTGCAATTGCTACTGATTTAATTAATCGCTATCAGGAAGAAGTAGATCTAATGAAAAAGGTAGGACTTACACACTATCGAACATCAATTAACTGGTCGCGTTTTTTAACTGACTACGAAAATGCAATTGTTGATGAAGATTATGCTAAGTATTATGACGATTTTCTAACAAAAATAGTCGAAAACGGTATTGTTCCAATGCTTTGTCTAGAACATTACGAAGTTCCTGCCGAACTATTCAATAAATATGGTGGCTGGAATTCGAAACATGTAGTTGAACTATTTGTTAAATTTGCTGAAAAAGTTTTTGAACGTTATCATAATACCGTTAAACGGTGGTTTGTCTTTAATGAACCAATTGTCATTCAAACGCGAGTGTATCTTGATGCTGAACGTTGGCCTTATGAACAAAATACCAATAAATGGATGCAGTGGAATCACCATAAAAATTTAGCTACGGCCAAAGTTGTTCAGCTATTTCGTCACAAAAATTATCAAGGAAGCATTGGCACTATTATAAATCCAGAGGTGACTTATCCTCGTTCTTCCTCTAAAGAAGATCAACAAGCTGCAAAAATGTATGATCTTTTTTATAATCGAGTTTTTCTTGATCCGGCTTTTAATGGTGAATATCCTCAAGAGCTTATTGATTTATTGGCTAAACATAAAGTTCAGTGGGATTATACCAATCAAGAACTTGAAATAATTAAAAAATTTCCAGTTGATGAAGTTGCTATTAATTTATATTTTCCTCATCGTGTTAAAGCACCTACAAAACAATGGCACAAAGATGCGCCATTTCATCCCGCGTTTTATTACGAATCCTTTGCATTACCTGGAAGAAAAATGAATAAATCTAGAGGTTGGGAAATTTATCCTAAAATTGTTTATGATTTCGCAATGCGAGTTAAACAACAATATAACAATAAATCATGGTTTATTTGTGAAAATGGCATGGGTATTGAAGATGAGCAACGATTTAAAGATGATCAAGGCATGATTCAAGATGATTATCGAATTGATTTTATTTCGAAACATCTTTATTGGACGTTAAAAGCTATCAATGATGGAGCTAATTGTGGTGGTTATATGCTGTGGGCATTTACAGACAATGTTTCACCAATGAATGCATTCAAAAATCGTTATGGACTAATCGAAATTGATCTTGAACAAAATAGAAACAGAAGGTTGAAGAAATCAGCGTTATGGTTCAAAGATTTATCTAAAACAAGACAACTAATTGTAAATCTAGATGATGAAGATAAATAAGGAGTAAAAGATGAAACAAGTTATTTTTGCCTGTGCCGGTGGTATGTCAACCTCATTATTAGTCAACAAAATAAGAAAAGAAGCACTAGAACGATCGTTAGATTTTGATTTTATAGCAATAAGTGAGCAACTTTTATATCAACATCTTAATAGTGATAGTGATAAAATTATCGCGGTATTATTAGGACCACAAATGAGATTCGCCTTAGATGAGAGCAGAAAACAAACAGAAAAATATGGCATACCAATTGACATTATTGATCCAGTTGCTTATGGTACAATGAATGCTGGTAAAGTTTTAGATCAAATTTTGCAAATGATCGAAGCATAATCATAGGAATTAATACAAACATTAGAATATTCGATTTTAATGTTTGTATTTTTGTAGGAACAGGTGAATGTTAACGGACAATATATCGAATCAATATTCTAAAAAACAGTATCAAGAAATAGCAGAACTATTATTGGATAAAATTAGAATGGATGAATATCCATTAGGTTCTAAATTACCACCAGAAAGAACTATTGCCGATGCCTATGGCGTAAGTCGTACTATTGTTCGTGAAGCGTTAATCGCATTGGAAGTAAAAGGTTTTGTATCGATAAAGCAAAGTTCAGGTATTTATGTTATTAATAAACCTGATTCAAATTATTCTCGAGTACTCGGTCCTTTTGAACTACTACAAGCTAGCCAACTGATTGAGACTAATATTGCTTCTTTTGCTTCTCAGATGATAACCATTGCCAATATAGAAAGCTTAAAGAAAATATTAGAGCAAGAATTGCATGCGACTATGAATAACGAATTCAATAACAATAATGATTTCAATTTTCATCTCAATATCGCCGAAGCAACCCAAAATCAGATGTTAGTGAATTCACTTAAGAATTTATGGGAACACAAACAGAACTCATTTAATTGGCAGCAACTTACTGAACATACTAATACTAAAGGCTATCGACTAAAATGGTATGCTGATCATCAACAAATCTTAGCAGCACTATGTCGTCGTGACAGTGTTGGGGCTTATAAAGCCATGTGGCAACATATTGAAAACGAAAAAAATATTTTAATGAATTTATCTGATAAAACATCTATTGATTTTGATGGCTATATTTTTTCATCGATCAATTTATTTGAAAACTTTATCTAAAATATTAATTAGTATTTTAAAATTAATAATCCAATTAAATAAATCCCCATAGTATTACAAAATATTATGGGGATTATTAAATTGTTCAATAAAACAAATGTTGTTAATTAATTATTTTAAAATACGCCAAGTACTACACCAACTGCTGCGATTGCAGTCAAAATTAAAATAACTTTGGTTGCAGACATCTGTTTAGCTGATACTAACCACCATGCTAATAACACCATGGATAATGGCAGTATTTTTGGAAAGATGCCATCAAGTACACTTTGTAATGATCGCATGCTTTCTCCCATCGGAATTTCCAATACTGAATTAAGTACAATATTACCGGCAGCTAAACCACCAACCACCATAATTCCAAGTATGTTAAATGCGTCGGTGATCCGTTTGACGTTATCACCAATAATATTATCAATTGCATTAACGCCTAATTTATAACCGTAATGGAAGCTAAGATAGGAAATTAAAGGGCCTAAAATACCATAAGATAAAATATAGAAAATAGGGCCTATAGCATTACCTCCTGCTGCCATTCCCATAGCAATTGATAACAAAATTGGCACAATAATACCTTGAATCAATGAATCTCCAATTCCAGCTAAAGGGCCCATTAGTGTCGCTTTAATATTTACAGGTAGTTCTTCTGGAACATTTTTGCCTAAAGCAATCTCTTCTTCCATTGACGCAACAATACCGTTAATAATTTGACCGGTTTGTGGTTCAGTATTATAAAACATAGAATGTCTAACTAATAAACGGCGTTTTGCTTCAGGATCATTCTTATAATATTTTTCGGCAAAAGGGATATAGGAAAAAGCCCAAGCATGTGCTTGTAATTTCTCATAGCTCATTGATGACAAATGAGTAAAGCCCCAACGATACCAAATTTGGCGTAATTCTCGTTTTGTTAAACGTTGTTCCTCAATTAATTTATCCATTTTAGTTCTCCTTTTTAGAACAAATCATCATCTTCAAAAACATCTGAATTTGGTGAATTTGTTTCTTTAATTGGTGTTGTTGCCGATTTATTGCTTGCAATAAAGTATAAGTAAGCAACTAAAGCGGAGATGAATACTAGTGCTATCATACTTAACCCTGCAAAAGCTAATAACACGAAACCAGCGAAGAAAAAGATCAGCTGAATTTTCGATTTAATCACGATATTCATAAGCATAGCGATACCTAATGCAGGAAGTACACCACCTAACACTGAGATAATCTTGGTAATAACTTCAGGAACATTAGCTAATAACCATTCAACTAAACCAGAGCCAAAATAGATCGCTAAAAAGACTGGAACGGCACGTAATAAGAATGTTGTAACTTGAGGATAAAATAGATGATTTAGAACGATACCTCGGGTATTGTTAGTTTCAGCTGCATGTTGTGCTTTATTATTCCAGAACGAGTATAATGCCATTCGAGTATTGTAAAATATCAAACCGAAAGTCTGGCCCAATAAAACCGAAAGAGTTACCGCGACAGCAGGATCTTTAGTTGTGGCAAGTGCTAAACCAATTCCACCATAAGCTGCATAGGTTATTTCACTATTTGTTGCCCCTCCAGTTGATAAATTTGCAATAAAAACAGCTTGTACCGCTAAACCACATAATACACCGGCTTGTACATCACCAAAGGCTAAACCAACTAATAACCCAGCAACTAGTGGCCTACCAACTATATAAAAACCACCTGACATACCAAAAAGCCATGGTGATTCAATCGCGCCTAAGTAACAAAATATCCCTGTTAATAAAGCGGGAATAAAAAGAGTTGTTTCCATAATTTTTCCCTCTAAATATGAAAGTTATAAAGTGTCATATTTCTTTTTCATTACGTTCCAATTTTTAGCTTCATCATCTGGCAACAATTGAAATTCAATTTTAATTCCTTGACTTTCAATGTAATCAAATGCTTTATAATCATTCTCATCAATGGCAACAGTTCGTCCTAATACTTTTGCTCCTGCTCGAGTATTCATACAGCCAATATTTAAAGTTGATGGTAATTTAGCACCCGCTTTTAACAATTTTTCAAATGTTTGTGGTGAATCACTAATTAAAAAAAAGTTTTTATTTGACTCTGTACCTTGTTTTATTTTCTCTACACCTTGTTCTACTGTGTAAATACCAATTTTTAATGTTCCCGCAGCCGCTTTTAATACTCGTTTGCGTAACTCATCTGAAGCGATATTGTCACCCACTACAAGGATGCCATCGACAGGTCTGACTTTTGTCCAACGCGTCATGATTTGACCATGAATAACACGATCATCGACTCTGGTTAATGTAATTGCCATATTTATTCACTCCTATCGTCTCACTAATTAAAAATCTAAATCTTCACTACTATTTTCGGTTATTGGTGCAATGGATATTGAGGCTTGACCTGCTTCCAGAATTGAATTAATAGCTTCATCTATATTGGGCTCATTAATTATTGTTGCTGCTTGAATTAACATTGATAAATTTAATCCAGCCATAAGATAAACTTTATTTGGATTAGCCAGCATATAACGGAAAGTTTCGTTATAAGGTGTACCCCCCATGATGTCACTTAAAACAATGACAACTTCATTTTTCATAGTTTGTTCATCTAACACGGTTGTTAATCTTGAAGAAAAGTCGCTAATTCCCTTATCGTCAAGTTTGACAGAGATAAATTGTGATATATCACCCGCAATCATTTGATAACTTGATAAGATCCCTTCGCATAATTCGCCGTGAGAAGTAACTACTATTTTCATTTGCAAGTCCCTCTTAAAATAATATTTAAATATATATTTACATATTTATTTTTTAAAACAAATATATTAAGAGTTATTTTTAATGAAATGAGATGTTTATCACATATTTTATCTATTTTAATTGACGATAAATAAATTTTATTTAAAATATGTAATTACATATGAGGTTGAGGTAAAAAACATGAAAAATTATTCTTTACGAGATTTAAGTCGACTTATTGATCACACTAATTTAAAACCAGATGCAACAACGGCCATGATGAAAAAGCTATGTCAAGAAGCTATTGACTACCATTTCAAGATGGTTGCAATCAATCAAGTTCAGTCAAAATTGTGTGCTGAACTACTAAAAGATACTGATGTAGATATTGGTGCAGCGATAGCATTTCCTTTAGGCCAAACAACGATAGAATCAAAATGCTTCGAAACGAAAAATGCAATTGAAATTGGGGCAACTGAAATTGATTACGTAATTAATATTTCTGAATTAAAGGCGGGAAATTTGAATTATATTGAACGGGAAATGTCAGAAATCGTTAAGATTTGTCGTCAATATAATGTTACATCAAAAGTGATTTTTGAAAATTGTTATTTAACCGATGAAGAAAAAATAGCACTTTGCCAAATTGCAGTTAAAGTTAAACCAGACTTTATAAAAACATCAACAGGATTTGGTCCTTCCGGTGCGACACTTGAAGATGTTAAATTAATGAAGCAACATGTAGGCGATGTTGTAAAAGTGAAAGCTGCTGGCGGTATTCGTAATGCCGATACATTTAAAAAGATGATTGCAGTGGGGGCGGAACGAATCGGAACAAGTGCCGGTATTGCAATTATTGAAGAGATAAAAAAAGATTTACAAACAACACAAGCGCAAACAATCAAAATTTAAACTTTAATATTTTTGTTGATTAATATACCCACTTATTAGTGGGTATATTTATTATATTAGCTGGAATGATTTAACTCAAAGATAAATGAATTAATATCACCACGATATTTAGATATTGAATATTCGATTGGAGTTCGATCGTGGCTATATCCAATAGAATGGAAATAGAAAATAGGATCTCCTTCTTCAATATCTAATAGATCACTAGTTGTTTCATCGGCTTTTAATACATCTAATTTTCGACGTATTTGGAGAATTGGAAAATTCATTTTTTCTAAAACTGAATACAGTTTTTCTTGTTTAAAGTCATTATCTAAAAAATTAGGCAATGCTTTTACTGGTAAATAAGTTGTCACAAGTACTATTGGCTTGTTTTCGGCATAACGTAGACGCACTAATTTATACACAGCATCAAATTCATTGATGTCTAAATGTTTAGCAATATCAACGGTCGCTTTATCCAATTTAAAGGTTAAAACTTTTGTTTTAGGGTGAAGTCCCTTGCGATTCATTTCAGAATCATAACTTTCGATAATATGGGTAAATTCTTGATTAATTTTTTGTTGCTTAACTATTGTTCCTCGACGTTTGCGACGTTCAAGGTATCCATCGTTGACCAAAAACTGAATAGCTTGGCGAACAGTTGGCCGACTGACTTGATAAATATCTGTTAATTCAGATTCTTTAGGAATTAATTGCCCTTCAGCATATTCACCTGACTTGATTTTTTTTAATAAATCTTGCTGAATAAACAAATGGCGTGGAATTTTATTATTAGAATCCATGATGCTTATTTTTAATTATTATATTACTACATATTAATATATTAGTGTAAATATGTAAAACAACCATATTTAACCTATTAAAAAACTTAATTTTTATTTTTATCCAAAAGCTAATCAAATGCTTTAGCTAATACGCCTAAACCTTGATAATGATATACATCAGTTTGGTAAGCGATTAAAGCCGATTCACCTTTATGTAAAGTTAATGACTGTGATTCAGTTGATAAGGTGATTTCTCCATCAAGACATAACACAATTTGCGCACTATCTACTTTTTCACAATGCAAATTTTGGTCACTTTTTATGATCTCAAATTTAAAATCATCAACCGGTACTGGAAAATCAATTTTATTATCTTTGATAACTGGTTTAGTTAATAATTGATCTAACGCCATACTTTCAAAATTAGTATTATTAATAAGTTCTAAACTATCAATATATTTATGGGTGAGGCCAGCTCTTAATACATTGTCGGAATTAGCCATAACCTCTAAACCGGTTCCAGATAGGTAGGCATGCGGTGTTTTAGCTGATAAAAACATAGCTTGTCCCGGTTTCAGTTCAATTACATTTAATAATAGTGGCATAAATAAACCAATATCATCAGGATAATCTTTAGCTAGAGTCTTAATGGTTAAATAGGGTTCGTCATTAAAAGTACTGATTTTCATCAAAAGCTGTTTAATTAACGCGGTCTTTGTTTGAGTTGGAAGAGTTAATAAGTATTCAAAAAAATGTTTTAATTGGTCAGGATGACGGTTGTTTTTTAATTGTGATATTGGGATAGTTAAATCGGATAAGGCAATTTTTTCAAACAACATGATAATTTCATCAATAGCACGGAATGAACGCATAGCTTTGAATGGAGTTAATGCATAAATAAGTTCAGGTTTATGATTGGGATCTTTATAATTTCGATTGGGTGCATCACTAGCAATATCTAGTTGGTTCTCTTTTGCAAAGCCAATTTTGGCATTTTCCAATGTTGGGTGAACTTGAATAGATAATGCTTTGTTTGCTGAAAGAATTTTGAATAAAAAGGGGAGTGAACCAAAATGCTGAAAGGTTTTATTACCTAAAATTTGCTGTGGATTGTCTTTTATTAACTTATCAAGCCTTATTTTACCTAGCTTTTCATCAATTGCTAAAGAGCAACCAAGTGGATGCATGCCCATCCAAATTTCAGCCATAGGTTCCGACGTCGGATTGGGAATAGCAAATAAATTGGTTATGCCATCGATACTCCCCCAATCATAGTGTTTGATAGTATTGTCTAGTTTCCATATAGTTTGGTTCATTTTCGCATCCTTTTAAAATTTTTTATCACAGTAATCTCCACCGGATATAATATAACTATACACTTGATATAATAACTTTCAATCAGTAATAAAAAACATTTCAGAATTCACTTATTAATCTGATTTTTAAGATATTAATTTAGATTAATCAATAAAAGTATTTTGATTTTATACCAATAACTTAATGCTTATCTTAGTAGTAAATGTCATTTATTTCTATCGGCTAAGAAAAAGGGGGCAGCTATTTCATTAGCAGTCAGTTTAATCATGATTGTAGATTCTGTTTTGGCAATTGGTTTTAATAATATTCGCCTTTGAAATATTACTATTTTGTTCAAATAAAAAAGGGTATAGATAGAGTTATTTTTCTTAATGACTTTATAATTATGATAAATCCCAATAGCTATTTAACTTTAAGCAATCATGCTATGGTGAATAGATCACAAAATTAAATTATGAAATGATTAGTCCGTTTAGCAAGATTTATCACTTTAAAAATCATTTTTCACTAACAAATGAAAGCTTTAATTAATATGGTTTTGGTTGATTTATTCTTGAATATCTAAAAATATTAAAACATTTTGAAACTAACAAATAGAAAATTGCTGATACATGTAATCATTATTTAAAGAGACAATTAATTATTTAATACCAATATGTTGTTATTCATTGATTAATTTAGCTTCGTCATAAATAAGTAGGAACTGTATTTTACAGGCAATTAAGTATATAATGCCGAGCTAATTCATTTAATCATTAGCAAAAATACAGAGTTATGAAACCTTCAATTATCAGTAAGTTGGAAACGCTACAAGAGCGTTATGAAGAGGTTCAAGCATTACTATCTGATGCAGCGGTTATAGCCGATCAAAACCGATTTCGTACCCTTTCAAAAGAATATGCACAGTTAACCGATGTGGTTAAATGCTTTGCTAATTGGAAGCAAACACAAGAAGATATTGAAACTGCCAAAATGATGCTTTCTGATCCGGAAATGAGTGAAATGGCTCAAGAAGAATTAAACGAAGCATTAAGCCAAGTAGAGCAGCAAGAAAAACAATTACAAGTTCTATTGTTACCTAAAGATCCAAATGATGATTATAACTGTTTTGTTGAGGTGCGCGCTGGTACAGGTGGTGATGAAGCGGCTATTTTTGCTGGTGATTTAGCGAGAATGTACACCAGATATGCTGAATCTCGCAATTGGCGTGTCGAAATCATGAGTTCAAATGATGGAGAACATGGCGGATATAAAGAAGTTATCATGTTAGTAAGTGGTGATGGTGTATATGGACAGTTAAAATTCGAATCTGGTGGTCACCGAGTTCAACGTGTACCAGAGACTGAATCACAAGGACGAATTCACACTTCGGCTTGTACTGTTGCTGTTTTACCAGAAATTCCAGAAGCTGAAATGCCAGAAATCAATCCTGCAGATTTGAAAATTGATACTTATCGATCATCAGGGGCCGGTGGTCAGCATGTTAATACTACCGATTCGGCAATTCGTATTACCCATATTCCAACTGGAATTGTAGTTGAATGCCAGGATGAACGTTCACAGCACAAAAATAAAGCTAAGGCGATGTCAGTATTAGCTGCCCGTATTCAAGATGCTGAAATGCGTAAACGTCAACAAGAGGAAGCGTCAACCAGACGTAATTTACTCGGTTCAGGTGATCGTTCGGATCGTATTCGAACTTATAACTATCCTCAAGGCCGAGTTACCGATCATCGTATTAATCTTACTATTTACCGTCTAGATGAGGTCATGGAAGGTAAATTGGATATGTTGATTGAACCAATTGTACAAGAATATCAAGCAGATCAACTTGCAGCTTTATCGGAACAGGATGAATGACCTATTTACAATGGCTTAAATCTGCATCACAAACTTTAACCGACAGCGAAAGTCCAAAACGTGATGCTGAAATTTTATTAAGTTTTGTCACACATAAAACACGTACCTTTTTGATGGCTTTTAGTGAAACATTATTAACTGATGATGAACTAATTGCTTTAGATGGCTATTTAAAAAGACGTCAAGAAGGGGAGCCCATTGCCTATATCACTGGAGAAAAGGAGTTTTGGTCATTGAAATTTAATGTTTCAAATTCGACCTTAATTCCAAGACCTGATACAGAAAAAGTTGTTGAACTAGGTTTAGAATATTTGCCGAAAGTCCCTTGTGAAGTTTTAGATTTGGGAACAGGAACTGGTGCTATTGCTATTGCTATGGCAACTGAGCGACCAGATTGTTTATTTACTGCAATTGAGAAAAATAAAGATGCTTTGATTTTAGCCCAAAAAAATGCCAATCAAATAGGCGTAAACAATGTTTATTTTTTACAGGGTGATTGGTATAAACCAATTAAAAATCGTAAATTCTCAATGATAACTAGTAATCCACCCTATATCGAGCCAACTGATATTCACTTATCTCAAGGCGATGTTCGCTATGAACCTAGAAGCGCCTTAGTTTCTGAGGATGATGGCCTTGCTGATATTAAAGTCATTATTCAAGGGGCAACCAAGCATTTAAATCAATATGGTTGGTTGCTTATCGAACATGGTTGGAAGCAGGGTTTAGCGGTACAAACTATTTTTAAACAACACGGATTTCAATTAGTTGAAACCATCACCGATTATAGTGGCAATGACAGAGTCACCCTAGGTCGTTGGTTTAAACCTTAACTAGGAATAAATTTATGATTAAACAAAAAAGAGTAAAAGTCGGTAATATTACGGTAGCAAATGATTTACCCTTCGTGTTATTCGGCGGTATGAATGTGCTCGAGTCTCGCGATTTAGCGATGAGAATATGTGAGCACTACGTAACGGTAACCGATAAATTAAATATTCCTTACATTTTTAAGGCTTCTTTTGATAAAGCGAATCGTTCATCCATTCACTCTTATCGAGGACCTGGATTAGAAGAAGGAATGAAAATATTCCAAGAATTAAAACAGCAGTTAGGGGTTAAAATTATTACTGACGTTCATACTGAAGAACAGTGTCAACCTGTAGCTGATGTTGTTGATGTTATTCAATTACCGGCTTTTTTAGCAAGACAAACTGATTTGGTTGTTGCAATGGCTAAAACAGGTGCTGTAATTAATGTTAAAAAACCCCAATTTGTTAGCCCTGGCCAAATGGGTAATATTGTCGAAAAATTTGAAGAAGCAGGTAATGACCAAGTGATTCTCTGTGATCGTGGTAGTTGTTTTGGTTATGATAATCTAGTTGTTGATATGCTCGGTTTTAATGTCATGAAAAAAGCCAGCAATGGCTCGCCAGTAATTTTCGATGTTACCCATGCTCTACAATGTCGTGACCCAATGGGCGCAGCATCTGGTGGTCGTCGTGGTCAAGTTACTGAGCTTGCTCGTTCGGGAATGGCTGTTGGTATTGCAGGACTATTTTTAGAGTCTCACCCAGATCCGAGTAGTGCAAAATGCGATGGTCCTTCCGCATTACCATTAGCAAAACTTGAACCTTTCTTAAAACAGATGAAAGCAATTGATGAATTAGTGAAAAGTTTTGAAGAATTGGATACCGAAAATTAAAACAACTGTTTTCATTTTTATCTAAATCAATTATCAAGAGAAATGTTATACATTTCTCTTTTTTTTATTATTTATCTGTTTGTTATAGTCTTTATTCAGATATATATATTTTATAAGTTGGTTCCTTTTAAATTTTTTGGTTGAAGAATAATTAATTTTTTGTGTAAAAAAAGTGAGGGTGATTTTACTTTTAAAAGTTAAAAATTAATTTTTTTGGTGATTTAGATCACGGATTTAGATTAATTAATTTGCGAACTAAAATATGTTTATGCATTATAAAAATGCATATTTATCCTATTTCCACCTTAAGTATGTTTCATAAATGTTGTCTAGATAGCAATTCAAAGCAGTAATACATTCAGTTTGACTTATAAAAACCAATTAAATATTAGGGAATTTTGTGGTCAGTTACACAGTATAATTTTAGGGAAGCAACTATGAATCATAATAATTTACCGATTTTACCTTATCGTTTTAATCTTTTTACTAAGCTTTTATTATCTATTACCGTATTAACCTGTATATGTCCTGCACAAGCCGAATATACTAATAATTTTATTGATGATGCGTCATTAACTGGTAATGTATTTTTCTGGAATCGTGATCGCGAAAGAAAAAATCTTCTTGAACATAAATATGAAAAAAACCTCAGACATTCGTCATTTAATACTAATTTAGATTTTAGATCAGGTTATATCGCTGATCGACTCGCTATTGAGTTGGGCGGTTATGGTGCTTGGGAAGTCAGTAATGGCGGTAAAGGGCATCCAAATGAAATTGGTTTTAGTGGTGCTTATAGTCCTTATGAGAAAAATTTAGAAAAACAAGCTAAAGATGTCAGTGGCTTAAGTTTTTATAAAGCGCAACTTAACTTTAAGATTGATGAATTGTTTTGGATCAAAACTGGTTATATTCAACCGTCTGGGCAAACTTTACTAGCTCCACACTGGAGTTTATTACCCGGTACCTATCGTGGAGTAGAACTTGGTAGCGTTATTGATTTTGACGATGCGGGTGCTTTATCTATGTCCTATATGTGGGCGGATAAGTACAAAGCACCTTGGTATAAACGTCTTTATGAGTTCCGGCGCTGGGGAAAGGGTAAAAAAATCGATTTTTTACACTCAGCAGGTATGAAATATGATTTTAAGAATGATCTTGTACTTGAAAGTGCCTTTGGCCAAGCTCAGAATTATATGAATCAATTTTTTACTAAAGCTTCTTATAAAACTGATGTGTTAAATAATCCATTAACAATGAGTTATCAGTTTTATGGCGCTAAAGACCAATCTCATAAAGGTGCTAATGTTTATGATGGCTTAGCATGGTTACAAGCAGCTACTTTAGGTTACCAAGTTGGTCCAGTTGGTTTACGACTTGAAGGTGTGTCGGTAAAAGCAGAAGGTGAACAAGGGTTCTTTTTACAACGTATGACGCCAGATTATGCCTCATCTAATGGTCGGTTGGATATTTGGTGGAATTCGCGTTCTGACTTTAATGCCAATGGCGAAAAAGCCGCATTTTTTGAGGTCACCTATGATCTAGGCCATTTAAACCATTATTTAACAGGTTGGAAAACCGGCGCATCTTATGCTTATGGTTGGGATGCTAAACCAGATTCAAAAGCAAAAAATCAAAAAAATCGTTTAGTAGAATCGGCTTATAATTTTGATTTAGGTTATACCATTCAAGATACATGGGCTAAGGATACTTCATTCCAATTACACTATACCAAATATAACAACCATGAAAGTCATATAAACAGCTGGGGTGGTGGATATGGCAATATTTTCCAAGATGAACGCGATATTAAATTTATTGTTACTATTCCATTCACTGTATTTAATGCTCAACAAAAATAGGTAATCGTTATGAAAAAGTTTAAATCAGCTATGCTTGCTACTTCGATCGCATCATTATTAACTCTAGAAGCCAGTCAATCAGTTAATGCTTCACAACACATAGTTGATACGATGAGTTCACAACTGCGTTTAAATTATCAAATAGTCGATAATAATGCTGTTAATGATGGGGTAGATTGTGCTGCATTAGGTGCAGATTGGGCTGCTTGTAACAAAGTTACTTTAACGCTTAAAAACACTGGCCCAGCAATAACAAGTAAAGATTGGGCAATCTATTTTCACAATATTCGAATGATTTTAGCTGTAAATAATGATCAGTATAAAATAACTCATGTAACCGGCGATTTACATAAATTAGAACCAACAGAGAAATTTACCAATATTTCCGCCAACTCAGTAGTAACTATTCCATTTATTGGTGAATATTGGCAAATAAGTGAAAGTGATGTGATGCCTCGCTGGTATGTAACTTCAACTGATGCTAAACCTAAAATAATAGCCAACACCAATACTGATTCTGATAATTTGTCGGCATTTGTGGCTCCATTAGGTGAACAATGGAAGATATCACCTAATGATCATAATATATTAATGACCCCAAAAAACCGCTATCAACGTAATAATGATATTCAAAAAATTGATGCTGATTTATTAAAAGGTCAAATTTTACCAACACCAGTTAAATTAACGGTTGGTAAAGAATCTATTACCCTAAATCAAAGTGGTGTTAATCTCATACTTAATGGCTTAGCAAAACCAAGCCAATTAGTGTTAGAAAAGCATTTCAAACAATTAAATATTGCTGTGACAAAGCAAGGGTTCAAAGTCAATGCATCAATTGATAAAACTGCATTTGAAAAAGGTGTAAATGGCAGTTATAAACTAGATATAACCCCACAAGGTGCAACTATCGTGGCATTTGATGAAAGTGGGATTTTTTATGCTGTAGAATCGATATTATCGTCAATAACAGTTAGTAAACCGCAAATTATTAACACACTTTCAGTTGAAGATGCTCCTCGTTTTGAATATCGGGGTATGATGCTAGATATCGGTCGAAACTTTAAAAGCAAAAAAGCGGTATTACAGTTACTTGATATGATGTCAAAATATAAGATGAATAAATTCCACTTCCATTTAAGTGATGATGAAGGGTGGCGAATTGAGATTCCCGGCTTACCAGAACTCACTGATTTTGGTAGTAAACGTTGTCATGATTTAACTGAAAAACAGTGTCTATTACCGCAACTTGGATCTGGGCCAAACAGTGATAATAATGGCAGTGGCTACTTTACTCGCGCAGATTATATCGAAATTGTTAAATATGCCAATGCGCGATTTATTGAAGTTATTCCAGAAATCGACATGCCAGCACATGCCAGAGCAGCTATTTTGTCAATGGAAGTGAGATATCAACGCTTAATGAAGCAAGGAAAAACCGAAGCTGCGAATGAATATCGATTACTTGATCCTACAGATACTTCGAATACTACTACGGTGCAATTCTACAATCGCCAAAGTTATCTAAATCCATGTTTAGATTCTTCGAAAAAATTTGCTAATAAAGTTATTAGTGAAATTGCCAAAATGCACGTTGAAGCTGGACAACCGATTTCAACATGGCATTTTGGTGGTGATGAAGCGAAAAATATTCACTTTGGCAACGGTTATCAAGATATCCATGTAGCTAAAAAAGAGGCTGGTAAAGGTTTAATAGATCAAAGCGTTGAAGATCATCCATGGGCAAAATCACAAGCGTGCCAAACTTTTGTTAGTAATGGTGTTGTGGAAAATATTGAGCATTTGCCAAGTTATTTTGCTATCGAAGTAAGTAAAATCATCAAAAATAATGGTATTAATCGCATGCAAGCTTGGCAAGATGGCGTAAAATTTGCTACCAATGCAAAAGCTTTTGCCACTGATGATGTTGTTGTCAATTTCTGGGATAATTTATATTGGGGAGGATATGATTCAGTCAATGAGTTTGCCAATAAAAGCTACAAAGTGATAGTTTCAAATCCTGATTATGTCTATTTAGATATGCCTTATGAAGTTAATCCTAAAGAAAGTGGCTACTATTGGGCTGCGCGTTTCAATGATGAACGCAAGATTTTCAGTTTTGCACCGAATAATTTACCACAAAATGCTGAAACTTCGTTCGATCGCAATGGTGACGCTTTTGCAGCCAAAGGTACTATGGATTGGCCAGGAGCCTATGGATTATCAGCACAAATCTGGACTGAGAATATTCGTACAGAAGATAAAATGGCTTATATGATCTATCCAAGATTGCTTAGTGTTGCAGAGCGTGCATGGCATAAAGCTGATTGGGAAACCAATTATCAAAAAGATCGCGAATTTGAAAAAGGTAAAACAAAATATGTTGATCAGCAAAAACTGCTAAATGATTGGAATCAATTTGCTAATTTAATTGGCCAACGTGAGTTAACTAAATTAGATCTTGCAGCTATTAACTATCGTTTACCATTGCCTGGTGCCAAAATTGAAAACGGTAAATTAATTGCTAATGTTGCTTTTCCAGGCTTGACTATCGAATATTCGACAGATCAAGGTAAAAACTGGCATTCTTATAATGGCCCTGTAGCTATAAATAACAACGCTTTGGTTTCGCTTCGTACTGTAACGGCTGATCATAAACGAACTAGCCGTGTTGAACAACTAAATTAAATGTTAACACTATTCTTATCCGTCTGGTGGCGGATAAGAATAGTCATAATTAACAGTTGATTATTTATTAATGAATGGTCTCGCTAACGTCATCTTCATCGAATTGGTCATCACTACCATCTTCAAAATAGGTTCCCCAACCGTCATAATTAACACCAAATTGGTTTGCCAGAGTTATAATTTCGGCGATTTGAGCATTAATTAATTCCGCATTTAACGGACTTTCAGTAATAATATCAAAACCAATTACCACATTACCTGCATCGTCAACATCTTCATCAGGGTCGGTTGCTTCATAGCCTAATTTATAAGCTTCAACAGCGACTTTTTCTAGTTTATCAAAGTCTTGTGATGAAATATGATGTTCAATAATATACAGAGCATGTGGATCACTTCCATCTTCTAAAAGTTCTTGAATAATAGCTAGCGTATCTTGCTGAGCAAGCAGAATTTGATCTTTCATAATATACCTTTTAGTGGTCGTGCAAATTGTGTGGTATATTACACGTTTAAAAATAATTTTCGAGAAAAAAGTGATTGTTGACTTACATTCGCACACAACTGCATCAGATGGAATTTTAACGCCAAGTGAACTGGTCAAAAGAGCTGCTGATAATCAAATCAATATGCTAGCGATTACCGATCACGATACTATCAAGGGATTGCTAGAAGCGAAAGCGACCATAGCACGAGATAATTTGCCGGTTAAATTAATCTATGGGGTTGAAGTGTCAACAATGTGGAAGAATAATGAAATTCATATTGTTGGTTTGAATATCGATATTCAAAATTCTCACTTGCTTGAATTATTAACTGCACAAGAACAAAGTCGTATTGATAGAGCAATCAGTATTAGTGAAAAATTAGCTAAAGTAAGCATAGACAATGCTTATGAGCAAGCTCAACAATTTTCTAAAGGTGATATTGTATCTCGAGCTCATTTTGCGCGCTTTTTAGTCGCTAATAATTATGTTAAAGATATTAAACGAGCATTTAAAAAATATCTAGGTAAAAGTGGTTATGCTTATGTTCCTGCCAAATGGTGCAGTATTGCTGATGCGGTTAATGCGATACATGCGGCAGGTGGACAGGCGGTTTTAGCTCACCCGACACGCTATGATTTGACCTTAACTAAACTAAAATTATTAATTAGTGAATTTAAATCATATGGTGGTGATGGTATTGAAGTTTCTCAGAGTCGCCAAACTCAAGATGATTTACAACGATTAGCAAAACTGGCTAATGAATTTGAATTACTTGCGTCACAAGGTTCGGATTTCCATGATTTGCTTAATTATCTTGATCTTGGTAAAACTACACCATTGCCTGGTAGCGTTACACCTATTTGGCAGAACTGGATATAATAAATATATTGAACTAAAATAGTATCAATTAGCGCTATAAACCGTGATGAAAAAGCCCTTTCCTCACATTTTTTTAACCTGCTGTCAATAAAGAAGAATATTATGAGCCAAACTTTTTATATTCATCCTGATAACCCTCAAACAAGGTTATTAGATCAAGTCGTCAAAATATTAAATGATGGTGGCGTCATTGCATTTCCTACTGATTCAGGTTATTCGCTAGGTTGTTTACTTGATAATAAATATGGTGTAGATCGTATTTGTCAAATCCGTAATCTGGATAAACACCATAACTTTACCTTAATGTGCCGTGATTTATCTGAGCTTTCTTCTTATGCTTTTGTTGATAACACTACCTTTCGATTATTAAAAAATAATACCCCAGGTAAATATGTTTTTATCTTACAAGCGAGCAAAGAAGTACCACGACGTTTGATGAATGAAAAACGTAAAACAATTGGATTGCGTATTCCTGATAATAAAATTGATTTAGCGCTTCTTGAATTATTGGGACAACCTTTAATGACAACTACGCTTATTTTACCTAATGAAAACGAAGCTCAATCTGATCCCGAAGAAATTGAAGACAAAATTGGTCACCAACTAGATGCTATTGTTCATGGTGGTTATATTAGTGAACAGCCAACAACAGTGATTGATTTAACTAACGATTATCCAGATATTATTCGTCAAGGTAGTGGTGATATCAAACCATTCGAGTAAACAAATTAATAATATATCAATGAGTTATTGAGTTAACAAATGATACCTGAGAAGGTAACAGTGAGGATTATATGAAACAAAATAGATCTGCATTTTCCAAAAAACAACGTGGAGCAGATAAACTAATTGAGCAAGAAAGTGATATCGCTCGTAAAAAAAATACCAAATTAAGCCAAACGTCGAATCGTAAAAGTTCACAATCAGATAATACTGAAAAATTACAAAAAGTATTAGCCAATTTAGGCAATGGTTCACGTCGTGAAATTGAAGCTATGATTGTGGCTGGAAAAATTAGTGTTGATGGCAAAATCGCGACTTTAGGTGATCGCGTAGATGTCAATGCTAGTCCAAAAATTCGTATCAATGGTCATTTAGTTCAGTTAAGAAGTAAAGAAAAAGAAGTTTGTCGTGTTCTAGCTTATTATAAACCTGAAGGTGAAATTTGTTCTCGAAATGATCCACAAGGGCGAGCAACAGTGTTTGAGCGATTACCTCGCTTAAAAAATGCACGTTGGATTAACATTGGTCGACTTGATATAAATACATCGGGCTTATTGCTATTCACAACGGATGGCGAATTGGCAAACCGCCTCATGCATCCAAGGCATGAAATTGAACGTGAGTATGCTGTTCGAGTATTTGGTAATATTACTGATCAACAACTTAATCAACTTCGCAAAGGCGTTCAGTTAGAAGATGGGCCTGCTGCATTTAACTCAATTAAACCTCAAGGTGGTGATGGATTGAATCAATGGTTTAATGTCGTTATTACCGAAGGTCGCAATCGAGAAGTCCGCCGTATGTGGGAAGCAATTGATGTTCAAGTTAGCCGTTTGTTACGCATTCGTTATGGTAATATTACTTTACCAAAAGGTTTATCTCGTGGCACATGGATGGAATTAGGTATTGATTCTGTTAATTATTTACGTGAGTTAGTTGGTTTACCTGCTGAAATAAAAAGCTTTACAACCAAATCTTCCGCAGACAAACGGATTGTTAGACCAAAACGTATTAAACTCAATCAGAACAGCAGAACTGCTCGTCAAAAGGTAAATAAAAAACCAACTCGAATTTAACATTTTGCTGACCCTTAAGTAAAATGGTTATTTTATTTAAGGGTTAAAATCATCCCATCCTATCCCATCCCATTTAAACTAATCATTTTATAAATCCTAATAAATCAGTTAATAGCATTAATTGTTAATAATTAACAAATAACAATTTGATATTAGCAAAAAAGGTTAATAAATACCTTCAAATTTATAATAAACTCAGCTGACAGTTTTTCTTTAAACTAATAATAAATAGCCATTTTTAATAAAAAAATGGAAATATAGAGTAATGAATGGAACGTTTTGAAAGGTGATTTATGCGCACGATTATTGCTATTTTTTGTATATTTTTATTAACGGCATGCCACACTCGAACAGCAGAAGATGCATTTAAGGAAGGCCGCTATATAGAAAGTATCAATCTTTTAACTGCCAGTTTGGATGAAAAAGGGCCTGCAAAGTTTGATCAAGAGGATGTTAAGCGCCTACAAACTATTGTTAGTAGTGTAATGCAGTTTTACGAAAAAGACCTAAATCACTTCCATAAATATGATTATCCACAAAAAATAGATGCATATAAGCATTTATTAACTATGAAAGAGATATTAAGTAATCGCTTTTACTCTGATCAGATCAGTTTTTTCAATGACAAGTATGACATTAGGCAATTAAAACAAACGCTTGCTAAAGAATATTATGATTATGGTAATTACATCACAGGCACTGACAGTGAAAGTTATCGAACAAAAGCTGAATTATATAAGAATAGTTTGTCATACGACAATTATAAAAATGCCGCTACTTTATATAAAAATGCCAATACCAAATATATGCAGATGGCAGCCAAAAGTTACTATGAGCAAGGAAAACAATTCGAACAACAAGGAAACTATAAAGAAGCTGCTCAAGCTTTTAATCAGGCTTCATCAATACATAAGCCATTAGGTAAATATAAAGACAGTGACAAACGCGCGATAGATAATGACAAAAAATATGCTACCCAGCAGGCCGAAGAAGCTTACCGAGAAGCCAAACAACTGGCAATGAATGCGACAAAGCGTTATGAATATCGGGAAGTTGCCAAGTATTATGCGCGAGCTGCATCTATTTATCGGCCATATGGACAATATTTTGATGCAAGTTCATTAGCTGAAACTTATGAGAGAAAAGGAATAATTAAAGTATATTGTTATTCTTCTTATTTCATTGATGAAATAAGAAACCGATTAAATGCGAATTATATTAAATTTGTTAACTACTCTCGAGATGCAGATATAGATATAAAAATAGATTATGACGATGATTTTGTCGCTAATGGGAAGTCGGTAGAAAACGAAACTAAAATTGAAAAAATATTTGATAAATATGTTGAAGTTGAAGATAAAGATGGCAATAAAACTCAAGTAAAAACGTATAAAGATCAAAGATATAATTTGCAAACGGTAACGCATAGTAACAAATTAACCTTTACAACCAGCATTGAGGCTCATGGCATCTATAGTTATAGTAAATCCTTTAAGGTTGAAGAAACCTCTTTTAAATATGACTATATTTATAGTGGTGATGTGCCAGCAAGATTTTATAATCACAGTAATGGTCGATTAAAATCGAAAGATGAATTATATACACAAGGAAAAAGAAATCTATTAACTCAAATAAACTCAATATTAGACAATATTGCTAAAGATCTATCATACCTATAATGGACAATTTTCAATAAGGATATACATGATGAGAATTATTATTGCAAGTTTATTAATGTTTTTATTAGTGAGTTGTACTCACGAACGCACATCTCAAAATGCTTATGCTGAAGGAAACTATCTTGAAAGCATCAATCTATTAGCTGCCACAATAGAAGAAAAAAGTGAAGCAAACTTTAAGCAAACTGATGCCGCACAGCTGCGTCAGTTAGTGACTGATGTAATGAACAAATATGAGGATGAATTAGCAAGCACCAATAACACAGATTATAAAAAGCGCATTGAAATCTATGAAAAACTGTTAGAGATGAATAAGCGTTTAAGTAACCGTTTTTACAGTGCGGAATTAGTAAACGTTTTAGATAAATATCCTGATGAAAATTTGAGACAAAACATTGCTAAAAATTTGTATGACCAAGGTGTAAATTTCGAAACCCAAAACGACTATAAAGCTGCATCTGAGGCATTTAGTCAAGCATCATCAGTATATCAACCTCTAGGTAAATATAAAGACAGTGACAAACGTGCGTATAATAATGGTAAAAAACAGGCTACTTTAATGGCTGAAGAGGCTTATCAGCAGGCAAAAATGCTTTCAGAAATTGCAATGCAACGCCTAGAATTTCGTCAAGTTGCCAAATATTATGAGCAAGCCGTGGATGCTTATCGTCATTATGGACGTTATAAAGATGCTACTTCTTTAGCTAACACCTATAAACGCAAAGGGATAATAAAAGTTTATTGCTATGCTTCCGAATACTGCTCTGAGGTAAAATTGGTACTAAATAAGGATTATATCACCTTTGTTTCTTCTCCAGTTGGTGCTGATCTCAAAATTAAAATAACTGTTGATAAAGAATATAACAATACAAGATCACAGATTGACATACCAAACACCCGAAAAGTATTTGATAAATACATAGAACATATCGATGCTCAAGGGAATAGGATTCAAATCCCAACGTTAAAAGATGAAACTTACTATACGAAATTGGATACTAATCACAATAGTTTAAGTCTAGAGACAGTAGTAAGGATGGAAGGAATTATTGACTTTTCTGACACTATCTATGCAAGAGCTTCAAGCTATTATGAAAATGAAGATGATTTACTACCAGTAGCAAAAAGAGAACAGATCACTAAATTAAGATCATTGCTAGAAAGTACTGCTCAAGATCTTTCTTCCCTTTAATGGACAATTTTCAACAAGGAAAAACATGATAAGAATTATTATTGCCGGTTTATTAATGTTTTTATTAGTGAGTTGTAGTCACGAACGCACATTTCAAGAAGCGTACGATGAAGGAAGTTATATTGAAAGTATCAATTTATTAGCGATAAAAATAGAAGAAAAAAGTGAGGTAAACTTTAAGCAAACTGATGCAGCCCAGCTGCGTCAGTTAGTTACCGAGGTGATGAACAAATATGAAAATGAATTAGCTAATACCACAAAGACCAATGATGAACAACGCCAAGAAACATATGAGAAATTATTAGAGCTTAATCAGCGGTTGAGTGATCACTTTTACAGTTCCGAATTAGCATTCTTTTTGGATAAATATCCTAGTGAACGTTTAAAACAAAATATTGCTAACTTTTATACTCAACAAGCAAATGCTATCCCAACTAATTCTGCTGGTGATTATGAAAAAAGAGCAGCGCTATATAAAAAATCTTTAGATAGATATTACGATAAAAATATCGAAAAAGCCTATATTCATGCGGATACTAAATATAGGCAGCTTGTGGCACAAACATTATACAATCTTGCTAAACAGGAAATACGTAGCGGTGATTATAATGCAGCGGTAGCTTGTTTTAGAACTATTATTGATATTTATAAGCCATTAGGTCATTACAAAGATACTGAAAAATTAGCTCATTACTATGAAAAAAAAGCGATCAGTCAAGAAGCGTTTAATTCTTATTCTCAAGGTGAAAAAATAGCTAAAAATGCGACTCGAAGTTATCAATATCGACAAGCAGCAACAAATTATCAACATGCCGCGAATACTTATGCAAAGTATGGTAATTATCGAGATTCGCAACAAAAAGCAAGAGACTATGCTAACAAGGGTAAAATAAGACTATATGTGACAGGAAATGCAAATTCATTTTCTAATTTTGTTGAAGATTATTTCAAAAATGATGATGCTATTATATTAGTTTACAACAGCAGTGATAGTGACATTACTATTAATCTTAGTGAAGATGAGCGATATTCTGAAGATGGCGGTTCAGTAACAAATGACACTAAAAAGAATGGTGAAAAAGAATATAACTTAAGAACTGAAACATTAGTAAATAATTATAGTTTAAACCTTAGCGTAAATGTTTCTGGATTAAGTGGTTATTATGACAGTTTTTTAGCTGAAAAAAGTTCAAGGCAAGTTAAGTATATTTATACAGGTGATAAACCTAGTTATGAATTTGATCGTACAGATGGTAATTATTATTCTCGAAGTGAATTAAGACAACAAGCTGAAGATGAAATAAAATCAAGACTTAGTAATTACTTTTCTCGTGTTTCTTCAGCAATTCATCAATTATAAATGATCGCCAATAAATAAAATCCCACTCAGTTATTCTCTAGGTGGGATTTTTATTATTAAAGATGTTTAAATCTCAGTTAAATTTTTAATCAAACCATTATGCAAGACCTAAAACCATTCGTCCATTTCGTGTAGCAACATTAACTACATTATCTAAATCTGTATAACGGCATCCAGTCACTAATAATTTAAGTTCTTCCCACATATTACCGGTTGAAAAAGGTAACATATAATCACTGACGTTATCAGTCCCAATAGCAACAGGTATCCCAGCTGCAGCAAGTTCATCGACTGGCGTTAATGAATTTCGGGTAGGACCATGTTCTTCACGGCGCGGGCTATCGATCCAAGCAAATGGGCAAGCAATTACCATCATTTTAGCTTCTTTCATTTTTTGATAGAGTTTTTGACGATATTCCAAACTATGAGCTGTAATTGAAATACTATGAATAGCCACCACGCGACCATGCATACCATGCTCAATGGTTTTATCAGTAAGTTGCTCGGTTTCGATTTCATCTGATGAGTTAAATTGGTCAACATGGACATGTACCATTTTGCCTAATGTTTTACCGGTTTGCATTAACACATCTAAATGTTTTAATCCCATGCCTTCACCATGATCTCGCTCATCACGACGCGGCAAACCACCAATAATATCCACTAAATCAGCACCTTTATCAAACCAGTATCGGGCTTCTTTATCAATGACTCCTTTAAGAGTTTGATTGACTAATTTAATCGTAATATCGTTTTTATATGTTTCACGAGCGCGCAGAGCTCCTCTAATTGCTCGCTCTTCGGCAATCGGATCAATATCAACAAATGAACCCATGGCAGTAACACCTTGTTCAATCATGCGTTCAACCGCCATGCTAAAATGTCGATAATAATCATCTTCGGTCATTGCTGCTTTCACTTTATCAAGCGTGTCCCATTTTTCAATTAAAGTCTGTTTTTGGTAGACATCAAAACTATCTACAGAGATAGTAAAAGCACGATCAGCATGCATATGTGAATTAACCCAACCACCATTTTGTTTAATTTTGTTCATCAAATATGCTTTCAAACTCTGATCTCGACTAGTTGATAACATTTGTTTATTATCGGTCATAATGCGCCTCTAAAATTTGGTTACTATTAAGTTTTAATAAAAAATGGATAAAAAAAATCCCCCAAAAAGGAGGATCACAATAAACCAGTTAGGATATTTCTTATAGTAATGAAAATACAAGTTGTCATGGAAGTTTACACTTTATTATTATTCCTAAGTGGGAGAGATTTTAATGGATTCATTGTTAAGATCAAGTATTTTAATTTTGAAAATATTTAAATAAATGAAATGGTTAAAGTATTATTTTTTAGATTTTTCAAACTAAAAAAAGTCTATTTATACTCTTAAAGAGTAAACTATTAAATTACATATGCCTAACTTACTATTTAATAATAAGTATAGTGGTCGAAAAAATGAGATTAGCATGGTTATTAAAAAGCTGTTTATTCTTAACAGTAGGATTTCAATCATTACAAAACAAATTTGCTTATAAGGGTAAAATATGTCACAACTAAACATTATTGCCACCATTACGATAAAACCAGAGTATCATGAAGCATTTAAACCTATATTTAAACGATTAGTTATCGGTAGTCGAGCTGAACACGGTTGTGTTCGGTATGAGCTGAATCAAAGTATTGAGAATCCAAATATTTATATAGTAGTAGAAACGTGGCAATCACAGCAGGCGATTGATTTACATAATACAACGCCACATTTTGTTGAATTTGCTAATTTTGCTAAGGAGCATGTTGATGGATTATCGATTTGTATAGCTAAACAGGTTGATGTCTAAGCGGATAACTAAATACCAACAAAACCACCGATATTTAATCATATCGGTGGCAAATAAGCTTACATTTTGTCAACGGTTTTAATGCCAAGCATATCTAAACCCGTTTTAAGCGTTTTGGCTGTTAATAAGGCCAGTTTCAATCTGCTAACTTTTAAACTTTCATTTTCTGCGGCCAAAATAGGGCAGTGTTCATAAAAACTTGAAAATAGGGTAGCGATATCATACAGATACGCACAAAGAACATGTGGCGTACCTTCGGCGGCAACAGTTGTGATTGTTTCATCAAATTGATTCAAACGAATTGCTAATGCGCGTTCCTTTTCAGTACCTAAATCGATATGACCATCTAGATTGTCTTCATTGATATTTGATTTTTTAAATACTGAAAGTACACGGGTATAGGCATACTGTAAATAAGGCGCTGTATTGCCTTCAAATGACAGCATATTATCCCAATCAAATACATAATCAGTCGTTCTATTTTTGGATAGATCAGCATATTTAACCGCACCAATGGCAACTGCATCAACCACTTGAGCCAGCTCGGTATCAGAAAGATCAGGATTTTTGCTTTTAATTAATGTTGCTGCTCGCTCAGTTGCTTCATCGAGTAAATCATTTAGTTTAACGGTATCACCTGAACGCGTTTTAAATGGTTTACCATCTTTACCTAACATCATACCAAACATATGATGTTCAAGTTTTAAAGATTCTGGGACATATTTTGCTTTATGTACAATCGCCCAAACTTGTTCTAAATGTTGGTGTTGGCGTGAATCGGTATAATATAAAATACGATCCGCGTGTAGCGTTTCATAACGGTATTTGGCACAAGCAATATCGGTTGTTGCATAAAGATAACCACCATCTCGTTTTTGGATGATAACACCCATTGGTTCGCCTTCTTTATTTTTATACTCATCTAAAAACACAACGATAGCGCCTTCACTTTCAACGGCTAATTTTTTCTGTTTAAGATCGGCAACAATGCCCGGAAGCATACTGTTATAGATACTTTCACCCATGGTATCTTCTAGTGAAAGTGTGACATTGAGTCGTTTATATGTGGCAATATTTTGCGTCATGGTAATATCAACCAGTTTTCGCCACATTTCACGGCAATACTCATCACCACCTTGAAGCTTAACGACATAATTACGGGCTTTTTCAGCAAAGACTTCATCTTCGTCATAATGTTTTTTTGCTGCACGATAAAAAGATTCTAGATCCGATAGATCCATATCGTTGGCCTGTTCGTTTTGCATTTTTTCAAGGTAAGCGATTAACATACCAAATTGGGTTCCCCAATCACCAACGTGATTAGCTCGAATCACATTGTGGCCAAGAAAATTTAAGACTCTAACACTCGCATCACCAATAATCGTTGAGCGTAAATGACCAACATGCATCTCTTTTGCTACGTTTGGTGCTGAGTAATCAACCACAATAGTTTGTGGTTTAGCCGGTAAGGTGATATTCAATTTATCGCTACTTAATGCTACTTCGTTCTGCTCGGCAATCCAACTATTTTTTAAAAAGATATTAATAAAACCCGGTCCAGCAATTTCTACTTTATCGGCAATATCTTCAATATCCAGATGTTGTAATACTTTTTCTGCCAATGCGCGTGGTGGCATACCCAATTTTTTAGCGGTAGCCATGATACCATTTGCTTGATAGTCACCAAATTGAACTTTGGCTGATTGCTTGATTAAAGCATCACAGTTTTTATCTGCACCAGCCATAATCATTGCTTGCGAAACTCGTTGCGTTAATAGTTGTTGAATGTTCACATTGTACCTAATCAATAATCATAAAATGAGGCATATAATACCGACAAACACAACAATTGTCACTGATTGCCTGTAATCTTACCTTGTTTTAATTTGTCTAAATTTGTATTTATCAACACATCGCCTGTTTACAATTCTATTTGCTACCACTAAACTACTCATCGTTCTCAACGGGGTGCCCTGAAGGGCTGAGAGTGTCAGAAAAACTGACATAACTCGTCGAACCTGAACTGGATAATGCCAGCGGAGGGATTTGAGTTATTATATCTGCTCAAACCTTTTGTCTTTTACACATTACTTTGGAGGCAAAATGTTTCGTAAAAACTTTTTACTATCTGTTATATTTTCATTTTCACTATTTAGTCATCTAGCTAATGCACAACAACCAACTCTAACCGTTTATAGTTACAATTCATTTATGTCACAGTGGGGGCCGGGTGAAACAATTAAAAAAGGCTTCGAAGCGCAATGTCATTGCCAACTTGATGTTGTCACATTGGGAGATGGCGTATCTGTTTTAAATCGGATTCGCCTCGAAGGCGACAAAACAAATGCTGATGTTATTTTAGGATTAGATAACAACCTATTAGCACAAGCCAAGCAAGCGGATATCTTAATTCCGCATCAAATTAGTAAACCCGATAATCTCAATACCGATTGGTGGGATGATAGTTTTATTCCTTATGATTTTGGCTATTTCGCTTTTATCTATAATCAAGATAAAATTAAAAATCCTCCTCATTCATTACATGAATTGATCGAAAACAAAGCTAATTGGAAAATCATTTATCAAGATCCTAGAACCAGTACTCCAGGATTAGGTTTTTTGTTTTGGATGAAAAAGGTCTATGGTGACGAGGTGGCAAATGCATGGCAACAAGTGGCTAAACATACGGTCACAGTAACCAAGGGTTGGAGTGAAGCTTATGGTATGTTCTTAAAAGATGAGGCTGATTTGGTATTAAGTTATAGCACATCGCCGATAGCACATATTATTAATGAAAATAATCATAGCTACGCAGCCGCGATTTTTGATGAAGGTCACTATCGCCAAGTCGAAGTGGCTGGCATCATTAAATATAGCCAAGAAGTCGATTTAGCTCGACAATTTTTACGTTACTTACTAACACCTGAGATACAACGGCAATTTGCTGAAAAAAATGTGATGTATCCAATTATTAAAACCGATCTACCCGATGCTTATAAGCAAATTAATATCATTGATAAATCGCTAGAATTTACACCGGAAGAGATTGAAAAACATCAAAAAGGCTGGATTCGTGAGTGGCAGTCAGCAATAAGTAAATAGTTAAGTATTATTAATGTTAAAATTCAGATCGTTATTACCAGGTATCAGTGCTGCTAGTTTAATTTTAATCATATTAAGTTCAGCACTTTTCGCTATCTGGAAATTTGCCTTGCAGTCAGGAAATTTAAGCATCTATTTTGATAGTTACATATTGCATATTATCTGGATAACTTTTTACCAAGCTGTATTGTCGACGTTATTATCACTAATCGCTGCTATATTAATGGCTAAAGCATTATCTTTAGTGGATTTTAAAGGTAAAAAGTTGTTATTGAAAATGATGCCTATTACCTTTATCTTACCAACACTAGTTGTTGTGACTGGTTTACTATCGGTTTACGGGCGACAAGGTTTATTATCAAGTATCTGCCAAATATTACACATACCATTCTCATTTTCAATTTATGGTTTACAAGGCATTTTATTGGCGCATGTATTTCTGAATTTCCCTTATGCCTGCTGTCTATTTTATCAAACCTTACAAAGCGTACCTATTGAACAAAAACATTTAGCTGCGCAATTAAATTTTAGCAATGTAACTTTTTTTAAAATTATTGAATGGCCATTACTGCGTAGACAAATATTACCTATGGCGGCATTAATTTTTATGTTATGTTTTTCAAGTTTTGCCATTGTTTTAGCATTAGGTGGCGGGCCTAAATATACCACGCTTGAAGTTGCTATTTATCAAGCAATTCGTGATTTTGATCTGTTACAAGCAGCATTACTAGCCTGTTTACAACTAGTTTGTTGTATTGCCTTCATTGGATTAATGCAAAAGATAAACAGAATCGATAAAAAATTAACGGTAAACTTTACTCAAACAGACTATCGTTTACCTTTACCCAAAGGATTAAAAATTGTTAGTTCAGTGCTAATTTTGATCGGTGGATTATTTATATTGTTACCGATGCTGACTATCCTGTTTCAAGGTATCTATTTCTTTCAATTCTCATTGTTGACCTTTTCATTACAGCAAGCTTTACTTTTTTCAATCATTATTGCTTTTGGTTCATCAATTATTGCCATGATACTGGGGTTACTATTACTTTGGACCAATAGTCGATTACTGATAAATAGACAACCTCGATTGAGTAATGGACTATTATTAATTGCATCACTTATTCTAGCCATACCAAGTATGGTATTGGCATCAGGATTATTTTTATTACTATTTGACTATAGTAATAATGCCATTTTTATCTGCTTATTGATGATGGTTTGTAATGGATTGATGGCGTTACCATTTATTATAAAAAATCTTGCCGTACCAATGTATGATATTACCGCTCGATATTGGCGACTCACCCAATCACTGAATATCAATGGTTTAACTCACTTTTATTTAATTGATTTTAGAGGGTTAAGAAGAATAATATTAATGAGTTTTGCATTTGCTGGCATATTGTCATTGGGCGATTTTGGTGTAATTGCCTTATTTGGTGGGCAGTCAGTCACCACTTTACCTTATTATTTATATCAACAGATATCGCATTATCATTACAAAGAAAGTATAGTAACAGCGGCAATTTTATTAATTTTATCATTTAGCTTATTGGTTGTTATGGATTATGATCGAACTTCAAAATACTGAGTATCAATATGATAACTTCAACATGCACTTTGTGCTTAATATTGCCGCTAAAGAAAGAGTGGTCATTGTTGGCCCAAGCGGTGCAGGCAAAAGTACATTACTCAGTTTAATAGCCGGATTCATTTTTCCCAATGGCGGACAAATCATTCTCAATCAGCAAAATGTTACTGCCACTTTACCGGGTAAACGACCCGTATCGATGCTATTCCAAAACAATAATTTATTCAGCCATCTTACCGTCGAACAAAATATAGCGTTAGGTATTAAACCATTATTAAAACTTAGCCGAGCAGAACAGACAATAATTGGTGACATATTAGTGCGTGTCGGATTGGAAGGCTTTAACCAACGTTATCCCGAACAACTTTCAGGAGGTCAACGGCAACGTGTTGCACTGGCACGCTGTTTAATACAACATCGTCCAATTTTACTCCTTGATGAACCATTTTCTGCGCTTGACCAAGCATTACGTTTTGAAATGCTAGCTCTTGTTAATCAAGTTTGTAGCGAATTCAACCTTACTTTAATGATGGTCTCGCATTATTTGGATGATTCTCTTCACCACTTCTCACGTTGCCTCGTTATTGATAATGGAAAAATTATTTTTAATGCAGCTCCAAATCAGCTTAATGAAAATCAAAAGATAGCGGAGTTATTAGGTATTGAAAGTTAGGATTTTAAGTTGAAAAAGTTGAGGAGAGTTTTTTAAATAATTAAAAACTGTGATTTAGCTGGTTATCTTACTAATAATATTTACAAAATTTAACAATTTAGCCTCAAAAAGTGGTTGCGAGGTTTTTTTATGTCTTTATAATTTTAAACAATTTTCAGTAGGATTATCGATCATTATTTAGTTAATCAAACTAACAATTGAAGATAAAATATCAAATTAAACATAAAGTTAATTGACAGGATGTCGAATATGTATTATAATTTAAAACACCAAACACCAAACACCAAACCTGCTCAACCTATAATTTAATTACAGCTAATTACCTCAATCCAAGTTTACTTTTTCACGATAATTTATATTTTCACAGAAAATCCAAGTTAATATCTAGTCTTAGTCC